>CABJCJ010000005.1 GCA_902364065.1 Veillonellaceae bacterium SB90 | reverse complement strand
ATTCGATAAGATTTATTGGTTTAAATGTGCTTAATAGTTCACATTTAAGTACATTTATCTATATTTTTTAAGGAGGAGTTTTTTGATGTTTACTGTCGATCGTTTAGCAGACCCTTCGTTCTTTGCCGAAAATCGCCTGCCGGCACACAGCGACCACATCGCATATGCCGATGCCATGGAGATGGCCGATGGTGTTTCGAGCCTGCGCCGCAGTCTGAACGGACTCTGGTATTTCCACTATGCGCGCAATCTCGCCGCACGTCCCGAGGGCTTTGAACAGCCGTCGTACGATGTCAGCGGCTGGGAAACGATCCGCGTGCCGGCACATTGGCAGATGGAAGGCCACGGCGTGCCACAGTACACGAACCAGACGTATCCGTGGGATGGCCATGAGGTCGTGCATCCTGGTGAGGTACCGCAGCGCGAGAATCCAGTCGGTTCCTACGTCAAGGATTTCATCCTGCCGCAGGGCTGGGACAATGCCGTGCTTTCCCTGCAGGGTGTGGAGTCGGCTGTCGCCGTCTACCTCAATGGCCAGTACGTTGGCTACAGCGAGGATTCCTTCACGCCGTCGGATTTTGACCTGACGCCGTATCTCAAGCAGGGCACGAACCGCCTGGCCCTGCAGGTCTTCCGCTTCAGCTCGGGCAGCTGGCTCGAGGACCAGGATTTCTGGCGTTTCTCGGGCATCTTCCGCGAGGTCGTGCTCTATACGAAGCCGCAGGTTCATCTTGAAGACCTGCGCGTCACGGCCAAGCCTGTCCACGAGTACCAGGACGGCCAGCTGTTCTTTGACATGAAGTGGAACAGCGGCGATGCACATACGGTGCATGTCGAGCTCTTCGACCCCGAAGGGAAGGCCGTCCTCGACGAGGTGCAGCAGGTCGAAGGCCAGACTTCGTCGTTCGAGGCAGAAATCCAGGATGTCAGACTCTGGAGCGCGGAGGAGCCGCATCTCTACCGCGCCGTCATCACGGTCCGCGATGCGGCAGGCCATCTGCAGGAGGTCATTCCGCAGGACATCGGCTTCCGTGAATTCCGCATGGACGGCACGATCATGAAGCTCAACGGCAAGCGCATCGTCTTCAAGGGCGTGAACCGCCATGAATTCGACTGCTACAGCGGACGCGCCATGGATCCGTCCCTCATTGAGCGCGACATCATCACCATGAAGCAGCACAACATCAATGCCCTGCGCTGCTCACATTACCCCAATTCCAGTTATCTCTATGCGCTCTGTGACCGTTACGGGCTCTACGTCATCGATGAGACGAATCTGGAGACGCATGGCACCTGGATGCGCAACGGCAAGTGTGACATCATCGCCGAGACGCTGCCGAATGACCATGAGGAATGGCAGGACATCATCCTCGACCGTGCAAAATCCATGCTCGAGCGCGACAAGAATCACGCATCCATCCTGATCTGGTCCTGTGGCAACGAGTCGTGCGGCGGCAAGGACCTCTACGTGATGAGCGAGTATTTCCGCCAGGCAGACCCGACGCGCCTCGTGCATTATGAGAATATTTTCTGGGACCGCCGCTACAACGGGACGAGCGATATGGAGAGCCAGATGTATCCGCCTGTCGCTGACATCCGGAAATTCCTCGCCGAGCATCGCGACAAGCCGTTCATCTGCTGCGAGTACACGCATGCGATGGGCAACAGCATCGGCGGCATGCACAAGTATACGGAACTCACGGATGAGGATCCGCTCTATCAGGGCGGCTTCATCTGGGATTTCGTCGACCAGGCCATCTGGCACAAGGACCGTTATGGCAAGGATGCCTATGCATATGGCGGCGACTTCGGCGACCGCCCGAACGACGGCAATTTCAGCGGTGACGGTATCCTGTTTGCAAACCGCAGCCTGACGACGAAGATGCAGGATGTCAAGTTCAACTATCAGAACTTCGATCTCGCTGTTACGGCTGAAGGCGTGACCATCACGAACAAGAGCCTGTTCACGGATACGGCTGCTTACGAGCTGCATCTTGAGATCCTGCTCGATGGCCGCAAGGTCTGGAAGGAGACGATCGCAGCACCTTCCATTGCACCGGGCAGCAAGGGGATGGTTTCCTTTGAGAACCTGCCGCTCACCAATGCCGGCGAGGAGACGATCACGGCCTCGCTCTGCCTCAAGGAGGATACGCTCTGGGCCAAGCGCGGCTTTGAAGTCGCCTTCGGTCAGGGAACCTGGCAGGTCGATGAGATCGAGGTGCCAGATGAGGAGGAGACGGTGGAAGCGACCGATTTTGCCCGCGCAGCGCGCTGCCGTCACTACCAGGCCGATATGGAACTGGAGACGAAGGCGGAGAAGCCGCTGCACATTGTCCACGGTGACATCACGCTCGGCGTCCGCGGCGAAGGCTTCGAGATTCTGTTCTCCAGTGCCTCCGGCAATCTGAGTTCGTACAAATACAATGGTGTGGAACTCGTGGAAGAGCTGCCGAAACCGTCGTTCTGGCGTGCGCCGGTCGATAATGATTACGGCAGCCGCCGCGACTTCATGACGGCGCAGTGGAAGCTTGCAAGCCTCTACCGCCGCTGCGTTAAGAAGGAACTGCTCGATGAGACGGGCAGCTGGCGGGAGTTCGACTGGTTCGGCCAGCTCGGCCAGAAGGAATACGAGGCGAAAAGCCTCTCTGTCCGCTTCACGTATGAACTGGCCACGCAGCCGCTTTCTTCCTGCTGCATCACGTACACGGTCGAAGAGGACGGCGCCATCAGGACAGCACTCGATTACGAGGCCGTCGAGGGCCTGCCGGAAATCCCGGATTTTGCCATGATCTTCACGCTGCCGGCTAATTACGATCAGCTCCGCTTCTACGGTTACGGCCCGCTCGACAATTACGTCGACCGCAGTCAGGGAGCCAAGCTCGGCATCTACGAAACGACGGCAAAGGCAGAAGTGGAGCCGTACCTGCTGCCGCAGGAGACGGGCAATCACGGCGGCATTCGCTGGTTCGAAGCAGTCGACAAGCGCGGCCGCGGCGTGCGCCTCTCGATGGATGAGGAGCCGTTTGAAGCTTCGGCCCTGCCGTACACGGCACACGAGCTTGAGAATGCGCGCCATCCGTACGACCTGCCGGAGGTCCATCACACGTTCCTGCGCGCTTCGCTCGGCCAGTGCGGCGTGGGCGGCGACAATACCTGGGGGGCACCGGTTCTGCCGGAATACACGGTCAAGAATACGTCGAAGCATCTCTCCTTCTACTTCAAGGGAATCTGAGTGTCTCGTGTCCTTTGTTCGGATAGGAAATCCAGAAAGGAAATCAACATGATCCAATACGATGAAAAGACGGGCGTCTTTCACCTGCGCAACGAGCAGATGAGCTATGTGCTGCAGGTGGTGCGCGGCCGCTATCTCATGCACCGCTACTGGGGCAGACCCCTGCGCGCCTTCCGCGACAGCCGTCCATTCCAGCAGATTGACCGAGCGTTCTCGCCGCAGCCGGCGGCCTATGAGAATGAGCGTACGTTCTCGCTCGACGTGCTGCCGCAGGAATATCCATCTTACGGCCACACGGACTACCGCATCCCGGCATATGAAGTGCGCCTCAAGGACGGCACGACGACGACGGAACTCTTCTACAAGAGTTACGAGATCCAGCAGGGCAAGCCTGCTCTTCCCGGCCTGCCGGCCTCGTATGCGGAGGATAACGAAGCCGAGACGCTTCTCATCCATCTCGAGGATTCCAAGGGCAAGCTGGCCGTTTGCCTCTCGTATACGATTTTTGCTGGGACGAATGTCATCGCGCGCAGTACAAAGATCGAGAACAGCGGCACGGAAGCACTGGAGCTCCTGAATGCCGCGAGCTTCGCGCTCGATTTGCCTGATCACGATTACGACCGCATCAACCTCTGGGGCGGCCATGCGTCGGAACGCAATATGGAACGCGTGCCTCTCATGCATGGCATCGAGGAGAGCGCGAGCCGTCGCGGCGCGAGTTCGCATCAGACGTCGCCGTTCCTCGCTCTTTTGCGCAGGGATGCGGGGGAGACGCAGGGTGATGTGTATGGCTTTGCTCTCGTCTGGAGCGGCGAGTTCTCGCTGAAGACCGAGGTCGAGCAGTTCGGCACGACGCGTGTCGTCGGTGGCATCAATCCGTTTGAATTCCGCTGGCATCTGGAGCCCGGCGAATCTTTCCAGACGCCGGAAGCCCTGCTCGTCTACAGCCCGGAGGGCCTGAACGGCATGAGTCAGTCCTTCCATGAGGTCGTGCGTCACCACATCGTGCGCGGCAAGTACCGCGACGTCGTGCGCCCAATCCTCGTCAACAACTGGGAGGCAACGTACTTCGACTTCGATGACGCTAAGATGGACAATCTCGCGGCCTGTGCCAAGGACCTCGGCATCGAGCTCCTCGTGCTCGACGACGGATGGTTCGGCAAGCGCGAGGATGACAATTCCTCGCTGGGCGACTGGGTTGTCAATACCGGGAAGCTCAAGGAAGGCCTGCAGGGGGTGGCCGAGAGTGCGCACAAGCGCGGCCTCAAGTTCGGGCTCTGGTTTGAGCCGGAGATGGTATCGGTGGATTCTGACCTCTACCGCGCGCATCCGGACTGGGGGCTCAAGGCGCCGTCATATCCGGTCAGCTTCGGCCGTCATCAGCTCGTGCTCGACCTCTCGCGCGCGGATGTCCGCGATTACATTGTCGACTCCGTCTGCAAAATTCTTGATACGGCGCCTATCGATTACGTCAAGTGGGACTTCAACCGCCATCTGACGGATGCCTTCTCGGCGAAACTGCCGCCGGAGCGTCAGGGGGAAGTCCGCACGCGCTTCGTGCTCGGCCTCTACGACGTCCTCGAGCGCATCACGCAGTCGCATCCCGATGTCCTCTTTGAGAGTTGTTCGGGGGGCGGCGGCCGCTTCGACGCCGGCATGCTCTACTACATGCCGCAGACCTGGACGAGCGACGACACGGATGCCATCTGCCGCTTTTCCATCCAGAGCGGCACGAGCCTCGTCTTCCCGCCCATCACGATGGGCGCTCACGTCTCCGTGACGCCGAACCATCAGGTCGGCCGCGTCACGCCGATGCAGACGCGTGCATTTGCAGCCATGATGGGCTGCTACGGCTATGAGATGGATATCACGCGCATGAGCGAGGAGGAGAAGGCAGAAGTACGCAGCCACATCGCCCTCTACAAGAAGATCCGTCCGACGATGCAGCTCGGCCGGTTTTACCGTCTGCTGACGCCGTTTTCCGGCACGGGCAATGAGACGGCCTGGGAGTTTGTATCAAGAGATGGGCAGGAAATCGTACTCATCTACTTCAAGACGCTCGCAACGCCGGCGACGGAGCTGCGCACGCTGAAACTTGAGCAGCTCGACGCGGCGGCAGAATACGAAGTGACGTCGTACAGCCCCGCACGGGGACTTTCGCACGATGGCGCCGGCAACAGGAGTCTGAGCCTTGAGGGCAAGTCCTTCTACGGTGATGAACTCATGTACAGCGGCATCGAAGTGCCGAAGATCGACACGGACTTTGCTGCCTACATGTGGGTGTTTGAGCGCAAGTAAGAAGCGGCAGGCAAAGGATGATATACGGCTCCCGGATAAGGCAAGGAAAAACTCTGCCTTATCCGGGAGCCGCTTTTTCTGAGGAAAGCACGGGAATCTTTGTTCCCATGCAGAAATTGCAGCAGGAAAAATCATATTTCATGTATAATATAAGTATTATGACTTTATGGCAGGCAGGGGACCTGCCAAATACAGATGTTAGGGGAATCCATCATGCAGAAAATCAGAAAAGCAGTCATACCGGCTGCAGGCTACGGGACGCGGTTTCTGCCGGCTACGAAGGCGACACCGAAGGAAATGCTGCCGATTGTCGACAAGCCGACCATCCAGTACATCGTCGAGGAGGCGCTCGCGAGCGGCATCGAAGAGATCCTCATCGTCAGTGGTCATGGCAAGCGCGCCATCGAGGACCATTTTGACTCGGCGCCGACGCTCGAGGCAGAGCTCAAGAAGAAAGGGAAGCTCGATCTCCTGAAGATGGTGCAGGATACGGCCAACATCCGCATCCATTACATCCGGCAGCGTTACATGCGCGGCCTTGGCGATGCCATACTTTGCGCCAAGGCATTCATGGGGGATGAGCCCTTTGCCGTGCTCCTCGGCGATGATGTCGTCTACAGCCCGGAGAAGCCGGCGCTCAAGCAGCTCATCGATGTGTATGACAAGACCGGCGGCTCGGTACTCGGCTGCCAGATTGTGCCGGCCGAGAAGGTTTCTTCTTATGGTATTGTCGCAGGGGATGAAACGGAGAATCCGCGGCTGATGCGCGTGCGCGATATGATCGAGAAGCCGAGTCTCGAGGAGGCGCCGAGCCGCATGGCGGTGCTCGGCCGCTATATCATCCGTCCGGAAATCTTTGGTATCCTGGAGCATACGGCACCTGGCAAGGGCGGCGAGATCCAGCTCACGGATGCCTTGAAGGAGCTTGCCCGCCAGCAGGCCGTCTATGCGTATGACTTTGAAGGACAGCGCTACGACCTCGGCGACAAGCTCGGTTTCCTCAAGGCGACGGTGGAGTTTGCGCTGCGCCGCGAGGATCTGGGCGGGCCGTTCCGGAACTATCTCAAGGATCTCGTTGCCAGAATCTGAGGTGTAAAGGTTGCAGAAGAAAAATAAGGCAAATCTGGCGCTGGGCATCAGTGCCGCGGGCTTCCTTGGCACGTTTGCAGCGGGCGGCTCCAGCTTTGCCGTGGGACTCTTTCATCATGGCTTCCTGGCCGCCACGATTGGCGGCCTGGCCGATTGGTTTGCCGTTACGGCACTCTTTCACAAGCCGCTCGGCATTTCCTATCGTACGGATGTCCTGCGCCGCAATCGTCAGCGGCTCATGGATGCCATCGTGACGTTTGCGAGCGAGGATCTCCTGAGCACGCAGAATATCATGAGCGTCATCCGCACACAGGATACGGCCGGGCTGCTCGTCGATTATCTGGAGCATCGCGGCGGGCGCGAGGGCGTCGTCGAGGTGGTCGATGCCGTTGTCCTCAAGATCGTCAATGACCTTGACAGCAAGAGCATCGCGAAAGAACTGGCACCGGCTGTGCGGGAAGGTCTCGGCGGCCTCGCTCTTGAGAACATCCTGCTGGAACTCGTGCGCATGCTCGGCGAGGAACGTCATGCCAAAAGGATCCTGCACAGTGTCCTGAGCATCGGTGAACAGGTCCTGGCATCACCGGCCATGCAGCAGGTCCTGCTCGACAATATCAAGGTCCTGCGCAAGGAATATGAAGGGGAATCCGCCGGCCGTGCGTTCGTGCTTTCGGCCCTGGGCCTTGACGACAAGGAACTCCTGAACATCTTCAATGAAAAGGCCCGTCAGGGCCTTTCGGGGCTCTTGAGCGAGCAGACGGAAAGCTATGGGCGGCTCAAGGCGGGCTTCGAGAGCATGGCTGTGGCGTTCAGCCGGGATGAATCCCTGCGCCATGCCCTTGCGGCATGGAAGGAGCATTGTCTGCAGGAAGTCAATATCGAAGGCCTGTTGGAGCGGTGGATCGATACGAGTCTCAAGGGAGAAAATCCCTTCTGGCTCCCGAGCCTTCACGCCTTCGTGGAAAAGCGCATCGATGATTTTGTTGCTTCAAAAGCTTGGCAGCATCGTTTTGACAAGCTCATGAAGGACTTTCTCGAAAGCGAGCTCACGAAGCACCACGAGCTCATCCCGGGACTCATCCGCGAACGGCTCGATGAGTTCAGCGATGATGATCTCGTGCACTTTGTGGAGGACAAGGTGCAGGATGATCTGCAGATGATCCGCATCAACGGATCCATTGTCGGCTCGCTCGTCGGCATGGGGCTCTATCTCTTGGTCTGGGCTGCAGAAAGGGTGTGGGGCATATGATTGAGCGCATCAAATCGTGGAATCAGGCGGACCGCGTGCTGCTGATGGCTTTTGTGGTCTTTCTCATCGCCCTGTATTGTCATTTGCAGCAGCCGTCTTCCATAGTCGTGTCCGGCTTCCTCTTCTGTGCGGAAGCGGCGCTGGTGGGCGGCATTGCCGACTGGTTTGCCGTCACGGCACTTTTCCGCAAGCCCCTGGGCTTTCCGTATCATACGGCCATCCTGCCGCGCCGCCGCCAGTCCTTCATCAAGGCGTCGGTGACGATGGTGCAGAAAGAATTCTTTTCACGCCGCAAGGTGTTTCATCATCTGGAGCGCCTGCATCTGATGCCGATGCTCATGAAGTGGCTCGGCGAGCCCGATACGCGTGCGAAGGTATCGCATCATCTCTATCATTATGCGCGGGGGTTCCTGCTCCGCAAGGACAGTGAGCAGAAGGCAGCGGAATTCGCTCAGCACATTCGCGCGCATCTCAGCACGATGGAGCCGGAGGATCTTTTTTCCAATGTCGGGCGCTGGCTTCAGAAGAGCGGCCGCGATAAGGAATTCTTGGCGAAAGTAGCCGCATACCTGCGGGAAAAGGCCATGCAGCCGGAAACGGCTCAGGCCATCGAGACGATGCTGGAGCGCTACGAGAAGGAAAAGGCCAAGAGCACGCTGGCTCTGTTTTTGACGGGGCTGGCCGAAGCCATGGATCTCGTCAATCTCGAGGACGCGGCCAAGATCATGCAGAAGCAGCTCGTGGCAATGCTGACCGAGCTCGGCACGAAGGATTCGGATCTGCAGAAGGACATGCTGGCCCTTTTCTATGAGAAGGCCGCTGTTCTCAATGCAGAGCCGGAATTTCATCAGCTCGTGCATGAGCTGCGCGACAGTCTCGTGGCAGAGCTGCCGATTGAAGAGGTCGTGAGCCGTGCTGCCGCGCATATGCGGGAGCATTTCGATGCCGATGCCGCGCGTCAGGTCGATGCCGTTGAGGAGCATCTGCCGGTCCTGCGCAGCCGCCTGGCCATGATTATCGAGGAAGAGTATGACAGGGGCCTGCATCTGATGCAGGAAGATGAGGAGCTGCGCCGCACGGTCGGCCGATTCCTCTACGACCTCATTGCCCGTTCTGCCCTGCATGCCCAGACGCTCGTCGGCGTCATTGTCCGGAGTGTGCTGTCGCGCCTGACGGACGAGCAGCTCAATCATCTCGTTTACGATAAGGTCGAGCCGGATCTCCTGTGGATTCGCATGAACGGCTCCATCGTCGGTGCGGGCATCGGCTTGGTTCTTTATTGTCTTTTGCAGCTTGTTTCGTAAAAAATCCTATCTCCCGGGAGCGAAATCGTGCTATACTGAAAGCAGGATGTACGTGTCTTACTTACGGCTCCCGTGAGTATGTGGATTGAAATTGTAACATTGAATAGTATCTGGTGTGAAAGAGGCTGTGGACAAAAAGATTTTATCTTTTGTTCACAGCCTCTTTTCAATGATTGACGGGATGGCAAAGCTGTGGTATCATAAAGAATACCGAATGTGGAGCAGTCCACACTGGCGCATCCTGTGGGATGTGATGCATGTGGGGATGTAAAGGTTTCGACGGGGTATTGAAGCCACAAAGTTCGCAGGCCAATGGTCATGAATGCCTGAAGCTTGACCGCTAAATTCAACTGACGAAGCTGAATACGCATACGCTGCCTGAGCCTAGCTCAGATAGCCCCTCTGGAAGTACGAACCGTCAGCCAACCCGGAGGCTTTAAATAAAGACGGCAGTTTCCTGTTTTGTACAAAACAGGTGGTGGAGAACTCTGAATCCCAGAGTTCCGCTCCTATGATGCCCGCATTCTCGGGCTATTGCGATAATGCTTTGTGATGTGGATGTATTTCGGACAGGAGTTCGATTCTCCTCATCTCCACCATTTAGAACCCATTGCCGCATGGCGGCTTAGATAAGGCTCGGAGTCACTGGCTTCCGGGCCTTTTTTATATCATGGACCTTGTTTTTAGAAGGAGTGTTTTGTTATGGAGGAGCAGCGGCCCATCATCATACAGGGGGCCATGGAAGTGGAAACACAGCACATCATCGAGCAGATGACGGAGGTGCGGGAGGAGCCCTTCGGGCCGTTCCGCTGCGTGCGGGGCCTCTATGAGGGGCGGCCGCTCGTCGTCAGCGAGACGCAGTGGGGCATGGCCAATGCGTCGGCGCTGGCGGCGCTTGCCATCGCACGGTACAAGCCAAAGGCCGTCATCAGTCAGGGCACGGCGGGCGCGCATGATCCGTCGCTCGATGTTTACGATATCGTGCTCGGCGCGCGCACGGCCAATTCCTCGGCCTGGCAGAGCCATTACCGGGCAGCAGGATCGGGCGTGGATTACCGCGGCTTGAAGAAGCTCGGCGTCTTTGCCTGGGATGAGCGGAAGCAGGCCTTTACGCAGGAGGTCTACCATTTCGGCGATGCTGCACTGCTCACGGCTGCGCGTCAGGCTGCTCCTTCCTACCGGCATGGCCGCGTGGTCGAAGGGACGATTACGACCTGTGACAGCTGGAACTGTGAGGTGGACCGCATTGCCTTCCTGCGGGAATTCTACGGTTCCCTGGCGGAGGAGATGGAGGGGGATGCCGTGGCGCAGATCTGCCAGTCCTTTGCCGTGCCGTTCCTGGCCGTGCGCATCATCTCCAACAGCATCCTGCGGAACCAGGACCCCTGGGATCTCGGCACGGGGCCTGCCTGCCAGGACTTCGTGCTCGCCCTTTTGCGCGCCTATTGGCAGTAGGACTCTGGAACGGGACTTTGATTTTGCAAGTTCTATCCCCCTGGGAGGCTTACGGAGTTTATGGATATGACGTATAATGATAAGCGTCAACAATTGTGTCGTAATCATTTTATCGTATCTTGGGGAGATGAAATTCATGCACATTCCGGAAAATTACCTGAGTCCATCGACCTGCGCGGTGCTTGGCGCAGCCATGGTGCCAGTATGGCTCGTGGCCGTCTCGAAGGTGCGCCGTCACGTGCCGCAGGAGAAGCTGCCGCTTCTGGGGATTGCCGCGGCACTCTCATTCCTTGGCATGATGTTCAACGTGCCGCTGCCGGGCGGCACGACGGGGCATGCGGTCGGCGGCACGCTCATTGCCATCTTGTTCGGGCCGTATGCGGCCTGTCTGGCCGTCAGCGTGGCACTTCTCATCCAGGCGCTGTTCTTCGGTGACGGCGGCATCCTGGCGCTCGGTGCCAACTGCTTCAATATGGCATTCCTGCTGCCGTTTAGCGGCTATGCCGTTTATTCGCTGCTGCAAAAACGCCTGACTTCGCCGGGCGGCCGTTACGTGGCGGCGGGCCTCGGCGCCTATGTCGGCATCAATCTGGCGGCTCTTGCTGCAGCCGTCGAGTTTGGCATCCAGCCGCTGCTCTTCACGGATGCGGCGGGACAGGCACTCTACTGCCCGTATCCGCTCTGGATTTCTGTGCCGGCCATGATGATCGGCCATCTGACGCTTTTTGGCCTGGCGGAAGTCGTGTTCACGACGGCCATTCTCTCCTATCTCGTGAAAACGTCGCCGGAGCTTTTCGGTGAGGTGCAGATGAAGACGGGCAAATCCCTGTATGCGCTGCTGACCGGGCTGATCCTCTGCACGCCGCTTGGCTTGCTGGCTGCCGGCACGGCCTGGGGCGAATGGGACCCTGAAGAGCTTGCAGGGCAGGATTTCCTCGGCACGGCACTCGGTTATACGCCGGCCGGCATGGAGCAGGGGTTCTCGTTTGATGCGCTGTTTCCGGATTATGCCGTGGCGGGCCTGCCCGATGCCTTCGGCTATATCCTCTCGGCCGTCATCGGCACGGCGCTTCTGGTGCTGCTCTTCAAGATGGCGGCACCGCTTCTGCGGACGCGTACGGATTACGGTGAATCGGTGTCGAATCACTGAGCCGCAGTATGATTTTTGAATTGCGATAGGTTATGAGGTGTTCTTCATGATGGATTTGCCTGCATGGGCAAAGCGGGAAGAAAACTACAGACCAGACAGGGACCGGGATGCATTCATCTCCCGGTCTCTTTTGCGTCTCCTCGGCGTGCTGCAGGTGCTGCGCGCCCAGGCGGCGCGGGGCCATCACGGCCATGCACCGTTCTGCCTTTTCCTGCTTGTTTTGCTCATCCTGTTCATTGCCACGGCGCGTACATCAGCTTTCCTCTGGCTCGTGCTCGGCGGAGAGCTCGTGTTGCTCTGCTTCCTGCCGGGAGACGTACTGCGCAAGAATCTTCTGGGCGCACTGACGGCGGGGCTGTTGTCGCTGCTGCTCATCCTGCCGGCCCTCCTGCTCTGGGGCGGCGGACCGTATCTTTTGCTTCCCTTCAAGACGGTGCTCTGTGTCATCGCGCTGAACCTCCTGCAGGAATACTTTTCCTGGCACGAGATCACGGGGGCTCTGCGCACCTTCCGCTTGCCTTCCGAAGCTGTATTCATCCTCGATACGACCCTGCGCTACCTCGTCCTGCTCGGCGATCAGGCCGGTGCTTTGCTCACGGCGCTAAAGCTGCGTTCCGTCGGGCACAACCGCCGCAAGCACCAGGCGATGGCCGGCATCATGGGCATCCTCATGCAGCGCTCGCAGCGCATGTCGGTGGAGATGGTCGAAGCCATGCGCTGCCGCGGCTTTACGGGAGAGTACGCGGCTTTGTCAAAGAGCGGGCAGTCATCCTGGCGGGGCCTCTTCGTGCCATTGGTGCTGGTCCTTTTCTATACCTGCTTTTACTTGCGACTGGAGGGATTTCCTTGGTGATGGAACTTGATGATATCTGCTGTGCCTTTGACCGCGAACCGGTGCTGCGCCATGTGAGCTGCCGGGTGGAGAAAGGAGAGACGGTGCTTTTGACGGGGCCGAACGGCTCGGGCAAGACGACCTTGCTGCGCCTGCTGAACGGTCTTGTTTTTCCGGAGATCGGCCATTACCGATTTGAAGGAACGGAAATCACAGCAAAGCGCATGCGCGAGCACCGGTATGCCAAATGGTTCCATCAGCGGCTTGGCTACGTCTGGCAGAACCCCGATGCCCAGCTCTTCTGCGCGAGTGTCGAGGAGGAGCTCGCGTTTGGGCCGCTGCAGATGGGCCTTGCCGATGAAGCGGTGCGCGAGCGCGTCGAGGATGCCATCGCGTATTTCTCGCTTGACGCACTGCGCAGGAAACCGCCGTATTATCTTTCGGGCGGGGAGAAGAAGCGTGTCTCTCTCGCCTCAATCTTCACGATGAATCCGGCCGTCTGGACGCTCGATGAACCGGAGAATTTCCTTGATGCCAGGGGGCAGCAGCAGCTTATCGGCTTCTTGCAGGCGCTGAAGCAGGCGGGCAAGACCATCGTGCTGACCTCGCATCATCCGGCTATCATCCGGAAGCTTGCCGACCGTGAACTGTCCCTTTCGGCAGAGCATGCCCTCATTTCTTCCGCAGCTCCTGAAAGAATGGCATAAAAAAAGCAGTATTTCTCTAGACAAGATTGACACGTTGGTAATATAATGAAGTGCGGAATTGATTCCCCGGCCGCCGGCGGGGGAAATGGATCAGGCAGAACAGAAAGGACGGTGGGGAGAATGGACGATCACCCTAGTACGATAGATCCCAAGCGATATGAATATCCACCGGGGGAAACGACCGTCCGTTCCCGCACCTTATCCTGCTAGTGGAACCCGGCTGCTTTCCTTTCGGAACCGTGGAAAGGAGACTCCCAACCCATGCTGCAAATCTACAAATCCCTGGAGAGCGGCCCTCTCCAGGAGCTGACGCTCAAGACACTTGAAAAAGGGGCTTGGATCAACATCGTCGATCCGACGCCCTATGAGCTCAAGGTCGTCAGCAATCTGACCGAAGTTGACCCCGATTTTCTGCGCTCCGCACTCGATGATGAGGAACGCTCGCATACCGATGTGGAAGAGAACTCGGTCATGGTCCTGACGAATGTGCCGGTCTGCCGCGGCAAGGACAGCTACGATGCCCTGCCGCTCGCCATCATCGTGACGGACGAATACATCATCACCGTCTGCCTCGAAGAAACGCCAGTCATCACGGAATTCAACGAACGCACATCGCGCCTTTTCCGCACGTACAAGAAGACGCGTTTTCTGTTTCAGATCCTGTACAAATCGGCCACGTACTTCCTGCGTTACCTGCGCCAGATCTCGAAGCTTTCCGACGAGATTGAGGACCAGCTGCGCCATGACATGAAGAACAGTGAGATCATGCGCCTGCTGGAACTTCAGAAGGGCCTGACATACTTCAATGCCGCCATCCGCTCGAACGGTGCCGTGCTCGACAAGCTGCTGCGTATGCGCAACAATCAGAGCCTGACGCCAATCCTCAAGGCCTATGAGGAAGATGAGGACCTCCTCGAAGACGTCATCATCGAGAACAAGCAGGCGAAGGAAATGGTCGAGATGTACAGCAAGATTCTCGGGCGTCTCGCCGATACGTTCTCGTCAATCATCTCGAACAATCAGAACCTCGTCATGAAATTCTTGGCGGCGATGACGATCATCCTGGCCATCCCGACGGTTGTCTCGAGTTTTTTCGGCATGAATGTGCCGGTGCCGTTTGCCGACAATGCGCACGGCTTTCTCTATGTCATCTGCATCGCGCTGAGCATCAGCATCGTCAGTGCTTACGTGCTCTGGCACCGCGATATGTTTTGAGGTACGCATATGGTCCTTGCAGAATCGAAGCTGCGGGTCGGCGTCATTTACGGCGACCCTGAAAATAACGAATACGTCTACATGCCGGGCAGCGAGCTCGGTGTCAAAGAACCCCTCTGCGTCTACGAGGCGGAGGGCATGCGGGAAGATGTGGATATGCATGAAGCCCTGCGCCTCATAAGGGTGCGAAGTTTAAAGCCTGCCCGTCATCCCGTCTGGGGAGAGAGTTCCTGCTGAAGGGGCTCTTTTTTTGTATATGAATTCAGGAGGAAGATCATGGAACTGCGAGTCTTGAAATATTTCCTGGCCGTCGCGCGTCACCGCAACATCACGCGGGCGGCGGAGGAGCTCCACCTGACGCAGCCGACGCTCTCACGGCAGCTGCAGGATCTCGAGGCGGAGCTCGGCACGCCGCTCTTTACGCGCGAGAAGCGCCGTATGGAGCTGACGGAAGCCGGCCTCTTCCTCAAGGCGCGCGCCGAGGAGATGACGGCCATCGAGACAAAGACGCTCGACCAGTTCGCCCATCTCGAGGACTTCATCGCGGGCGACGTTTATCTCGGCTGCGGCGAGACACAGGCCGTGCGGCTCGTCGTGCAGGCCCTGACGCCTCTCGGGCGCGCTTATCCGCAGATTCACTTTCACTTCGTCAGCGGCAACGACGAGCAGACTTTCGACGCCCTGCAGAAGGGCGTGCTGGACTTTGGCCTCTTGTGCCAGCAGACGCCGCCGGCGGACTTCGTCTACCGTCAGGTTCCGTTTGACGACGAATGGGGACTCTACCTGCGCAGAGACCATCCGTTGGCGCAGAAGACTGCGATTGCACCATGTGACCTCTACGGGGAGCAGCTGATCATCTCACGCCAGCTCCTGCGCGATCACGTCTTTGCACACTGGCTCGGCAAGGATCCCGAAGAGCTCGACATCCGGGCGACCTACAATCTCGTCTACAACGCCGCCTTCCTCGCCGAGCAGCGCCTGGGGCTCCTGCTGTCCTTCAAAGGCCTGGTTCCCATCGAAGGGCCTGAGCATCCCAATCTGACCTTCCGGCCGTTTGCACCGGCGTTTTCCTCCCACAACTACCTGATCTGGAAGAAAGAGCAGGTCTTCTCGCGCGCCGCCGCCATCGTGCGCGCCCGCCTCGAAGAAGTCTTCGGTTCACATGATTGATGAATGAGTCAATGCCTGGTAGGCATGAAATGGGATTTAAACCAAGCATTGGTAATATAAGCGCCTTTTGCCGTATAATAAAACCAGTTCAAGGAACGTGTTGAAATGGTTTTCAGAAAGCAAGAGGTGCTTTATTATGATAAAAAAACTCTGGAAGAAGATGGCAGCGATGGCCGTGCTTGGCACTGCTTTTGCCCTTGGCGGCCACGCCATGGCAGCAGAGGCAGCGGCGAATCCGGCAGCTGCGGCAAACGAGACGAAGACTGTTGTGGAGCAGAAAGGGGCAGAGAAATTGCATCTGACAAACGAGTGGGATAAGACATTCCCCGAGAGCAAGGAAGTCAATCATCGGAAGGTCACCTTCCACAACCGCTACGGCATCGAGCTCGCGGCGGACCTCTATGAGCCGAAGAACGCCAAGAAGGGCAGCCTTGCGGCCATTGCCGTCAGCGGCCCGTTCGGTGCAGTCAAGGAGCAGGCATCCGGCCTCTACGCACAGGAGCTCGCGAAGCGCGGCTTCCTGACGATTGCCTTTGACCCGTCTTATACGGGTGAGAGCGGCGGCGTGAACGGCGTGCGCAATGTCGCTTCGCCGGATATCAACACGGAGGACTTCTCGGCAGCCGTCGACTTCCTTTTGACTGAAGCGGATGTCAATCCGGAGCGTATCGGCATCCTCGGCATCTGCGGCTTCGGCGGCATGGCTCTCAATGCAGCAGCCATCGACACGCGCATCAAAGCAACTGTAACTTCGACGATGTATGATATGAGCCGCGTGATTGCCAACGGCTACTTCGACTATGAGAAGGATGCGGAGACCATTGCCAGGGAGCGCATGGCAAACCGCAAGGCCCTCAATGCGCAGCGCACGGAAGACTACCGCACGGGCACCTACAAGCGTGCGGGCGGCGTCGTCGACCCGCTGCCGGCCGATGCTCCGCAGTTCGTCAAGGATTACTACGCCTACTACAAGACGAAGCGCGGCTATCATCCGCGTTCCGTGAACTCCAACGAGGGCTGGAACGCGACGAGCGCGCTCTCGTTCATGAACATGCCGCTGCTCTCCTACGCCGGTGAGATTGAGAGTCCCGTTCTCGTCATCCACGGTGAGAAAGCCCATTCGCGCTACTTCAGCGAGGGTGCTTTCAAGAAGCTCAAAGGCACGAACAAAGAGCTTCTGATCATTCCGAGTGCCAACCACACGGACCTCTACGACAATATGGAGAAGATTCCGTTTGACAAGATAACGGCCTTTTACCAGAAATACCTGAAGTGATGGCATTCCCTTGCTCAAAAAAAACCAGCCTGGCGGTGAAAAACGTCAGGCTGGTTTTGTCGTATTTTTGGACGATTGAAAACGGTTTTCTAATTGTCTTTCTTGTGATAAAATAAATGATAAATGAACCGGGAGGTGAAAACGGATGGGAAAACAGAAAGGTCAGGGCATCGTTGAATATGCATTGATATTGGCCTTCGTGGTGAGCGTGGGAGGCCTGCTTTTTGCCAATGTGAACGGGAGTCTGGCAGACTCCATCCGCTCTGTTTTCAGCAATGTCGGTACCCTGCTGGAAGAAGCATCAAAGCAGCCGCTTACGCCGGTCACTACAGCAAAAGACATCATTGAACGGCTTAGGCAGGGAAGGTATGAGGACCTGGCGGATGTGCTTCAGGGGAAACCAGATAAAACGCTGGTGATTTCTTCGGACAGTGCAGAAGGACAGAACCTGGCTCGGAAATTGAATATCCAGACAAAAGAGGGAGATGCCTGGTTTGCCAGAGTCCAAACTGATGGGATAACCGTGTTTTCGTATTACTCGGCAGAGGCCAACAATGGTATGACATACAAGCAGCTGGTAGCGGATTACAATAAAGATTCCAGCAAATATTATCTGCCGGGAATAAAGGACGCTGCTGGGAATAACAATAAATTTGTAATAATTGATGAAGGGTTGTTCAACAATAACGGAAAAAGTGCCGTGGACTCGGGACAGACCTACTTTTCAAATGTCCGGGGCTACGTGGGGCCATCCCCCGGTGGAACAGGACTCATCATCGATCCTACGCCCACGAACAATCTTAAATAGGCTCCGATTGGCGGAGGGAACCCGCTGCGGGAAATCGGAAATCGAAAAAAGGCACATACTGCCATCATATGAATTGCGGTATGTGCTTTTTTGCGTGTCACTCCCAGAACTTTTATTTATCCAGGAATTTTTTCAGGACTCCGCTGACGGTTCCGGCTGTTCGTTTGGCAATCGTTTGTCATCATGACATGGAGCTGCTTAGATTTCCATTAGTAGGGCAGGAATGACCGAGATGAATGCGGTCATATTGCTTTATGTACCAGCAATACGCAAGTATTTGATACCTAGTCAATGAAAAAATCGTTCTTGTCGATACTGCATAATTTGTATATTATATAAACAGATAATAAATACTTGTTAAATATACAAATTGAAGTAAGGAGAGATCCCTATGAAATCATTGCAGTACATCAACGGTATCATCGCGTCAAAGAAAGACATCGGTCTGCTCGTCTTCCGCATCTTGATTGGCCTGGCCTTCATCTGGCACGGCGTGCCAAAGCTCTTGAGCGGTCCGGAAGGCTGGAACGCACTTGGCTCGATGATGGGCGCGCTCGGCATCCATATATTCCCGACGTTCTTCGGCCTGCTCTCTGGCATGGCGGAGACATTCGGCGGGCTCTTCATCCTGCTCGGCCTGTTCTACCGTCCAATGGCCCTCTTCCTCGTCGGCAATCTCATGATGGCGACCTCCATCGAGCTCGCCTCCGGCGCACCGCTTCTTCAGGCCTCGCGTCCGTTTGAGGAAGGCGTATTCTTCCTCGGCGTCATCTTCGCCGGCCCTGGCCGCTACAGCCTCGACTATCTGCTTCACAATGAAGTCGGTGAAGAAGAGCGTAGCTTAATCTGATAGAGGCTGCTGGTAGTTACGATAAAGCCCCGCCTGTTCCATTCCATTGGGACAGGCGGGGCTTTGTAATTCTTTCCGCGCATGTTAGCGCAACGTTATCTCACATTTAAGTCTGTTCGATACGATAGATGCATCAAACGAAGGAGATGATGACGATGATGCAGCGTATCACAGACTTGGACTTTCAGATCCTGCTCTGGATTCAGCAGAACATCCGCGGGGAGGATGCGACGGATTTCTGGGAGTCGATGACGGACCTTGGCAACATGGGCGCCATCTGGATTGCCATTGCACTGGCTCTGTTCATTTACCGCAGGACGCGCCTTTGCGGAGCGACGGCCATGTTGGCCATCGTCATCAACACGTTGGTCGCGAATGTCATCCTGAAGAACTGGGTGGCCCGCCCGCGCCCATTCATCACGCATCCTGAGCTCCATCCGCTCATCCACCTGCCGGCGGACTTCTCGTTCCCGTCCGGCCACACGTCCTGTGCGTTTGCCGTCGCTTTCGTCATCTGCGCGCTGCTGCCGAAGCGCTACAGCATCCCCGCGCTGCTCGTAGCCGCTTTTGTCGGGCTCTCCCGCCTGTACCTCGGCGTCCATTACCCGACCGACGTCCTTGCCGGCGTGCTCATCGGCTTTGGCGCTGCGAAGCTTGCCATCTGGTGCGTCCGGCGCTGCAAAAGGCAATGGCGGCGAGATTCCTGATCCTGCTATACGTAAAAAAAATAACAGATGATTTTCGATAAGTATTTCACAGGAAATGCTTATTTTGCTATGATGGAGAAGATAAAATAACGGAAACAAAGACGAAATGGAGAGCAAGATGAATCGACGGACTTTTATACTGGGGGGATTGGGCGTGCTCGGAGCGGCTGCGGTCGGAGGGGCGGGGTATCTGCACTCCGCGCGCTTTGGGCGGCCATTCCGGCCGGAACGCCTGGCACGCATGCAGGCATCGCCTCATTACATCAATGGGCGCTTTGAATGCCTTGAACCTGTGCGCGTTATGGAGGACGAGAACCAGAATCTCGTGACAGGCTGGCTGAACTATTTGACAGAGGACAAGACGGGCTCGGTGCCGGATGCACCGCTGCCCAGTGCGAAGACGGACCTCTGGGCACAGGACGCGAGCGAGGACTTCGTCGTCTGGATGGGCCATTCGACGTTCTACTTGCAGCTCGCCGGCCGGCGCATCCTCATCGACCCGGTCTTCAGCAGTTATGCCTCGCCGGTGTTTTTCCTCAATCGTGCCTTTTCGGGCAGCAACGTCTACAGGGCGGCGGACATCCCTGCCGTCGACCTCCTGATCATGAGCCACGACCACTGGGACCATCTCGACTATCCGACCATCATGGCGCTCAAGGACAAGATTGGGGAAATCGTCTGCCCCCTGGGCGTCGGGGAGTACTTTGAGGCCTGGGAATTTGACCCCGCGCATCTCCATGAGGAGGACTGGGATACGGACATCGAGGTCTTCCCGGACTTCCACGTCCACGTGCTGCCATCTCAGCACTTTTCCGGACGCCTGCTCGAGCAGAATGCGACGCAGTGGGCCTCCTTTGCCATCGTGACGTCGGAGCACAAGGTCTACTACAGCGGCGACGGCGGCTATGGCGCGCACTTCCGCGCCATCGGCGAGCAGTTCGGCGGCTTTGACCTAGCCCTGATGGAAAATGGCCAGTACGACCGCCGATGGCACCGCATCCACATGCTGCCAGATGAGACAGCGCAGGCGGCAACGGACCTGCGGGCGCGCTATGTCATGCCCGCTCACAATTCAAAGTTTGCGCTGGCCAAGCACACCTGGCAGGCCCCGATGCAGGATCTGACCGCCGCCAGCACAGGAGCTCCGTGGCAGCTCCTGACGCCCGAGATCGGGGATAAGGTCGCCCTGTGGTCGCCAGCCGCCTTCTCAGAGTGGTGGGATACCTGATGTCATACCATACAATTTTTGAATAGCAGATGATTTTCGATAAGCATTTCACATGAAATGCTTATTTTGTTACGATAGAGAAAACAAGGAAATCAAGTGTGCCGCATCTGGCGGCACGGATATACGAGGAAGAAGGAATCATCATGGAAAAACAGACAGCAGGACACAAGGCATTGGGCGATTTTGCACCGCAGTTTGCGGCGCTCAACGACGATGTGCTCTTCGGCGAGGTATGGGCGAGGGAAGCGGAGCTCTCGCCGAAGCTTCGCAGCATCGCGACGGTCTCGGCGCTCGTCGGCAAGGGAACCGCTGGCGATGCACTGCGCTACCATCTGCAGACGGCGCGGCAGCACGGTGTCACGAAAGAGGAGATGGCCGCACTGCTCACGCATCTGGCCTTTTACGCCGGCTGGCCGAACGCCTGGGCGGCGTTCCCCGTGGCCAAGGAAGTCTACGCCGATGCCGCTGATGCAGAGAATCGCGGCGGCTTCTTCGGTCTCGGCGAGCCCAACGATGCCTATGCCAAGTACTTCACGGGCCAGTCGTACCTCAAGGTCCTCTCGAAGAAGGGCGACCCGCTGACCATCTGCAACGTCACGTTCGAGCCGGGCTGCCGCAACTTCTGGCACATCCACCACGCCAAGCAGGGCGGCGGCCAGGTCATCATCTGCGTCGACGGCGAGGGCTGGTATCAGGAAGAGGGCAAAGCGCCGCAGAGCCTGATCCCAGGTGACATCGTCGAGATCCCGGCAGGCGTCAAGCACTGGCACGGTGCCAAGAGAGCGAGCTGGTTCTCCCATCTCGCCTTCGAGATCCCGGGCACGGAGACGAGCAACGAATGGTGCGAGCCCGTAACGGATGGCGAATATCCGCAGGACTGATCATAAAAAGCAACAAAAGAAATTTCCCTCAGGCTGGCGGGGAATTTTCGGCCAAGTAAGAAGATGAATGAGAAAGAAGGATGTATTTTGGCGAAGAAAGCACTCGTCGTCTATTTTTCTTGGACTATACTCACTCCAATGACATAGTATTTACCATCATCATTACGAGGGGGATTTTATATGAATATCCGCAATGTGATTCCGAAAGTGGCAAAAGGGCTGGCAGCTTCCGCTCTTTTGGCGAGTACGGCGCTGTCTGTGCCGACATGCCTTGCTGCTGACCTTAATGTGAAAAATGCTCAAACGGAAACGGAAATCACGCAAGCACTCATGCAGGAAGGCGGTGCGGTCTATCCCATCGGGCAGCCAAACACGGGATATGCCAAGTATTTCACGGGCAGGAGTTTCCTGTTCCCCATGCAGGGCAAGGGCGTGAATGTAGCCAATGTGACATTTGAGCCGGGGTGCATCAATTTTTGGCATAAGCATCATGGAAGCTGTCAAGTCTTGGCCGGGGTATCGGGCAAGGGTTACTACCAGATTTGGGGCGAGGAGCCGAAGGAACTGTTGCCGGGCGAAAGCGTCACCATCCCGGAGAATGTGAAACATTGGCATGGGGCACAGCACACGAGCTGGTTCCAGCACCTCTCCATTATGAAGGAAGGCGCATCAACAGAGTGGCTGGAGCCTGTGAGCGAAGCAGAGTATGCGAAACTGAAATGAGCAGTGCGAGGAGGTCCTGACGCGCGCCGACATCGTAGAGGAGCCTCTGATTTTGTCGGAGCAGGCGATGAAGCGTCATGAGCTGGATCATTACTTCGGCAGTGCAGCGGAGAAGATTGAGGTGGCTGGCACCTACAACCTGCTCTACAATACGATCTTCTTCATTGAGGCGGGCATAGGCAGTGCGCTTTGCTTCAAGGGCATGGCGGATGCTGTGGAAACGTCACGCGGGCTGGTTTTCCGGCCGCTGGAGCCAGAGCTGCGCTCGGCGAATTATGTGGTCTGGCGCAGAGATCAGGTCTTCTCCCGCGCCGGCCGTCTCGTCGTGGCGGCTCTGGACGAGGTTTTTCTAATCATGCCTAATAAGCATTATTAATAGTTAAAACAAGGTATTTGTAATCATAAACCCCTTCCCTTATAATAAACTCATCAAGCAAAACAACAGGATAGGCAATGATGAGATGCAATAAGGAAGGGGTTTTTTCCATGAAGAATTTCAAGAACAAGAAGAGAGCTGCTTGGCTGATGGTCGCCGTGATGATGGGGACGTTCGCCTAAGGCGCAGGTGATGTATTCCTGACCTTGAATCCATGAGATAGAGCTCGGTCAGGAAGAAGAAAGGATGAGATGAGATGAAACGACAGCAGCAGTTACTGCTCTTGCTTCTGGCATTCGGTGTGTTCAGCATCCTCAATACGGAGATGGGCATCATCGGCATCCTGCCGATGGCGGCGGAGATGTACCAGGTGAATATCGTGCAGGCGGGGCTGCTCGTCAGCCTGTTTGCACTCGGTGTGGCCATAGCGGGGCCGACGATGCCGCTCTTGTTCTCGCGCTTCAACCGCAAGCGCGTGATGCTGCTTGTGCTGGGCGTGTTTACGTTCTGCAATGCACTGGCTGTCTTTGCGAGTGATTTCCAGCTCCTGCTGGTGCTGCGCGTCGTGCCGGCCTTCTTCCATCCGGTCTACTGCGCGCTCGCCTTCAGCGTGGCCGCGGCTTCGGTGGTTCCAGAGGATGCACCGCGAGCCGTGGCGCGCATCAATATGGGCGTCGCCGCTGGCATGGTTATCGGCGTGCCCATCAGCAATGTCTTGGCTGCGACGTTTGACTTCTCGGTGGCGATGGCCTTCTTTGCAGGTGTGACGGGGCTCATGTTCCTGCTGACGATGGCCTTCGTGCCGGATTTGCCTGTGGCGCAGCCGATGCGCTACGGTGCGCAGCTTTCCGTCCTGAAGCGCCCGCCGGTCTGGCTGTCCATCGTGGCGGTCATCTGCCTCAATGGCTCGATCTTCGGCGTCTACAACTACCTTGCTGACTACCTGCAGCAGATTGCGGCGCTGCCGGGACAGTTCATCGCAGCTCTGCTTCTCGTCTACGGCCTCTTGAACATCTACGGAAGCTATCTGGGCGGCAATTTCCTCGCCAAGCGTCCTCGCGCGACCGTACGCCTTTTCCCACTGTGCACCATCGTGCTCTACGGCCTGCTATTTGTGAGCGGTGGCCAGCTGCTGCCGCTCCTCGCGGCACTGATCGTGGCCTGGGGCATCCTCGGTGGCATCAACGCGAACATCAATCAGTACCTGCTGGCCTGCGTGGCGTCGGATGCACCGGATTTCAGCAATGGCCTGTTCCTGACAGCAGCCAATCTCGGCTGCATGGCGGGAACCATGCTCAGCGGCTTCTTCATCCGCAGCCTCGGCCTGCCCTACGTCGTCTGTGGCGGACTGGTGATGGCAACAACGGCCCTGCTGCTCACAAAGTTCGTGCACTGCCAGGCGGATGAGCGTATCGGTGATGAGCATCTGCTACTGCCGGACGGAACAGACCGGTAAAATGCGCCATAGCACTATCATGGAATAAGCATCGTTTCCATTCTATGCCATGCATTTTTTCTATAGCAGATGATTTTCAATAGGCATTTCACATGGAATCATTCTCTTGCTATCATAGAGAAAAGCGAGAGAAGTTAGATCGTAGTTTGGATAAAAGGAGCAAAACACATGTTAGGAAATTTTTCTTATTGCAACCCGGCAAAGCTCTATTTCGGTGATCAGTCGCTGGACTACTTGAATGAGGAGCTGCCGAAGTACGGCAAGAACGTCGTCCTGATCTATGGCGGCGGCTCGATCAAGAAAAATGGCATCTACGATGATGTCGTCAAGATTCTGGAGGCACAGGGCAAGAATGTGGCGGAGATCTCTGGCGTCATGCCGAATCCGACGCTCGCGAAGCTCTACGAGGGCATCGAGATTGCGCGCCAGCATCAGGCGGATTTCCTTCTGGCTGTCGGCGGTGGTTCGGTCTGCGACTATGCGAAAGCTGTCTCGGTCTCGGTCAACTGTGAGGAGGATCCTTGGCAGAAGTACTTCCTGCGCTTTGAGGAGCCGTCCTGCGAGACGCTGCCGGTCGGCTGTGTGCTGACGATGGTCGGCACGGGCTCGGAGATGAATGCGGGTGCCGTCATCACCAATCAGGAGACGAAGCAGAAGATCGGTCATGTCTTCGCGGATGAGAAGATCATCCCGCGCTTTGCCATCCTGAACCCGCGGTACACGATGACGCTGCCGCACCGCCAGATGGTGGCCGGCATCTACGACATCTTCAATCATATCTGTGAGCAGTATTTCTCCGGCACAGACGATACGACGAGCGACTACATCAGCGAGGGTCTGATGCGCTCGGTGCTGCATGCCAGCCGCATTGCCAACAAGAATCCGCAGGACTACGAGGCTCGCAGCAACCTGATGTGGACGGCGACCTGGGCACTCAACACATTGATTGCCAAAGGCAAGAGCACGGACTGGATGGTCCACATGCTCGGACAGGCCGTCGGCGCTTATACGAACGCAACGCACGGCATGACGCTCGCCGCCGTCTCCCTGCCGTACTACCGCCACATACTGCCGTACGGCCTGCCGAAATTCAAGCGCTTCGCCATCGAGGTCTGGAAGGTCAATCCAGAGGGCAAGACGGATGAAGCGATTGCCGAGGAAGGCCTCAAGGCCATGGAAGCCTGGATGAAAGAGCTCGGCCTCGCGATGAACATCTCTGAGCTCGGCGCGACGGAAGACATGATTGAGGGCATTGCCGACGGTACGCTCATCCTTGAGGGCGGCTACAAGGTACTGGATCACGAGGAGATCGTCAAGATCCTGAAGGAGAGCCTTTGAGGATGCGTTGCCATCATTGATTGATAAGAGTATCCGAGGGACAAAGAACTGGTAGATTAAGAATAGAAAGGTGAACTAGCATGAAGCAAAATATCGGTAAGGCATTGGCACTCTATCCCTCACCGCTCATCGTCGTCGGCAGCATGGTTGATGGCAAGCCGAACTGGACGCTTGTCGCCCATGCCGGCATAGTGGCGCATAGCCATCTGATGCTGTCGATGGTACAAAAACATCATACAAATAAGGGCATCAAAGAGACGAAGAAAGTTTCCGTTAATGTCGTTGATGAGAGCTGGCTCAAGGAAGCCGACTACATGGGTGTGGTTTCCGGCAATAAGACGGATAAATCCGCCGCTTTTGCCTACACCATCGGTGAAAACGGTGCACCGCTCATCGACGAGGCCAAGGTTTCCATTGAATGCACCTTGGTTAACACCCTCGAATTGGATGGTTTCGACAATTTCATCTGCCGCATTGAAGCGACCTATGCAAACGAAACCATCCTCAATGATGCTGGCAAGATCGACTACCACAAGTTCAAGCCTGTCCTGTTCGAGTTCCCAACTTATGAGTACTTCGTCACAGGTGAGAAAGTCGGCGACTGTGCACGCATGAATCACCGCCAGAAATGAAAGCACTTGTCGTCTATTTCACTTGGTCAAATGGCAATACGGAGCGCATCGCAAAGGTACTGCAGCAGGCACTGCAGGCGGATATCCTGAAGATCGCAGCGCCGGATGACTACCATGAAGACTATGACACGGTCGTCCGCAAGTCGCAGGAGGAAATCCGCCGCGGTTACCGTCCGCGCGTCAAGGCGTGGCTGCACGGGAATGGCATAGCATAAGAGTAGCTGAGAGAAATTTGGGAAAGGAGTTTTCAAGATGATAAGGAGCGCAGCGATTGCCTTACTCAGTATTCTTTTTTGGGGGACAGGCATGGTTCAAAGTGAAGCAGCATCGGCTCAGCCGGACAATGGAAATGCGGCAGCGATACAGGCATCGACGCCCGCACCGGCCAAGAAGGCCGTCAAGATCGTACAGACAGCAGGACGCCAGCAGCTCGGCGATTTTGCGCCGGATTTCGCCCGCTACAATGATGATATCCTGTTCGGTGAAGTCTGGAGCAAGAACGATGTGCTCTCGCTGCATGACCGCAGCATCGTGACGGTCTCTGCATTGATTGCACAGGGCATCACCGACAGCTCGCTCAAATATCACATCGAGTCGGCGAAGAAGAACGGCGTGACGAAAGCGGAGATGGCAGAGATCATCACGCAGGTCGGCTTCTACGGCGGCTGGCCGAAGGCCTGGGCGGCATTTCGCTATGCCAAGGAAGTCTATCAGGAACCGGCAGCTAAATAGACCAGTAGAAGAGGAGTGACTTAAATGAATCGCAGGGACTTCTTGAAGCTGACGGGCATGGGAGCTATGACCATTTTCCTGAGCGGGTGTGGTCTGTCGGCACTCAAGGACTCATCGGCAGGATTGTCGGGTGATGCTGCGCAGGCAGCAGGCAGTGTTTCGGGAGGGAAAGACATGAAAATCGTCGTGATCACAAGCAGTCCTCATCCGCATGATGAGTCAACGTCCATTTATTTGGCTGACCGCTTCACGAAGGGTGCGACGCAGGCTGGCCATGAGGTGTTCACCTTTGATGCGGCCAACAGCGATACACATCCGTGCCGCGGCTGCGATCAGTGTCATATGGACGGCCCGTGTATCTGGAAGGATGACATCGAGAATACCTTGATGCCGAAGATGCTCGAGGCGGACTTGCTTGTGCTGACGACGCCGCTCTACTACTTCGGCATGTCGGCACAGCTCAAGACCATCGTCGACCGCTTTTATTCGCGCACGGGCAAACTGCATGGCAAGAAGTCCATCCTGATGGCGACGGCCTACAACCGTGACGACTGGACGATGTCGGCCCTTGTCGATCACTACGATACTTTAGTCCGCTATATGGAATGGCAGGATGCCGGCAAAGTGCTCGGCATCGGCTGCGGCTCGCGCTCGCTCGTCGAGCACTCGAAGTTCGGCGATATGGCGGAGCAGATGGGTGCAAACCTATAAGAACACATCAAATCGATTCAGGAGGGCTGCTGGGCCTGGGAATCCGCTTCTGACGCTTCGTCGATACACTGACGGAGCTCTTTGAGGAAGACTGTGCTGGACCGGGAGAGCAGGCGGTATTTTTTCCAGACGATGACGGCGGTCAGGGAAAGTGTCGGTTTCAGCGGTACGAATTTCAGATGGCCGGTCTCAAGCTGCAGCAGTTCGTCGACGCTGATGGTGTTGGCAAAACCTGCGCGGATGAAGTGGGCGGCATTGCCGATGAGATCGAAGCGTCCCACGATGTGGAGCGTTTCGTCTGTTACCTTACCCTGCGACCATTGTCGGAAATCGAAGCGATTAGCGGACTGGCGTGAAGGAATCATCAGCGGCATCTCGTTGAGGTCTTCCGGTGTGATGCCGTCTTTCTGGGCCCAAGGACTGTCATCGCGCGTCACGACGCCGAGGCGCATGACCTCGGGCAGGCGGATGAAGTTGTAGTGCTCCACGTTGAATGGCTCGATCATCAGCGCGAAGTCGAGCAGGCCATGTGCGAGCTTTTCTTCGACGGTGTCGGCATTGCCTGTGAAGAGTTCTAGCGTCAGGCGCGGGTAGCGGTCATGCAGTTTGACGAAGAGGTCGGCAAGCAGGTGCACGACATGGGTTTCGCCTGCGCCGATGCGGATGCAGCCCGAAAGGTCAATCGTGTCGTTCTTGAGCTCGTCCTCCGTCTGGTTGACGAGCGCGAGAATCTCTTCAGCCCGCTGGCGCAGGTGCATGCCGTCTTCGGTCAGGATGGTGCTGCGGCTCGTGCGCGTGAAGAGCTTCTTGCCGAGCTCATTCTCGAGATCCGCAATCTGGCGCGAGAGCGTCGGCTGCGTCACGTGCAGCACATTGGCTGCCTCGGTCATGTTCTGCTCCCTGGCCACAGCCAGGAAATACGATAACGTGCGGAGTTCCATCTCAAAATTTCCCCCTTTTATACGTTCAAAGCATCTACTTCTATTGTAGGGAGCAGATGCTTTTTTCGCAAGCGTTTGATAGAAAAAACGTATGACACAAGTTAAGACATAAGCATTTCACATTGTGAGGCAGAGCACTTAAAATGAAGATATAAAGAAGCGAATGTACAGGAGGATTTTGAATGGCAAGAACATGTTTGGCAGAGCGACAGGAACAAGACCGATTCGATCCAGATGTCTGCCAGTGCGAGCTCGCTGCGTTGCCGGACGATGATGCGCGCATCTGCTTCCTCAGGCGCCACCGCCGCAGGCTCATGGATGACCTGCATGCAGCACAGGAGAAACTCGCGTGCATCGACTACATGATTTACGAACTGGAGCAGAAAAGACTTGACCGGTAGCAACTACCGGATGATATCGTTGGAGTATGGGAGCAGGAGCGATCTTGTTCCGGGAAGGAGAATGTATGGTGTTGCGTAAAGGAAGGCAGGACTGGCATGGATGGCTGGCCGGTGCACTGATTCTTGCAGGGCTCATCTACGCTTGGCTCTGCTTCACGTGTGTGCTGCGGCAGGGGCATATCCCTGAGGATGACTACGTGCGCATGACGCAGGAGATTGTGCGGCAGAGCCTGCCGGACGACGCGGTGCCGGCGGGCTGGGAACGCTCAGTACGGGAGACGAGAGAGGTGAAGCCATGAGGTATCTATTGGATGTGTTGCTCTTGATGATGCTCATCTTTGAGATGACATTCTTCTACCTGCCGCCCGTGCTGCATGAGATTGTAGGTGTCATCATGCTCCTCCCCATCCTTTATCATCTGGGACTCAACCGGCGCTATGTTTCTTCGCTGGCGTGCGGGCACTGGAATGGGCCGCGCAGGGTACGGCTCATATTGAATGCCCTGCTCGCGGTTTTCTTCCTTGTGACGATCGTCAGCGGCTGCCTGACTTCGAGCCAGTTGTTTGCCGGCATCGTGCCGTTCTCGCTGCGCAGCAATCCTTCCTTGTACCAGCTGCACAGCACGGCAGCACGGTACTTCCTCGTGCTGGCAGGACTGCATCTTGGCTGGCATCTGCCGAGCTGGTGGCAGCGGTGGCTGCATGCGGCGGGCATCAATGCGCGGCCGTTGCCGGCTAGGATGCTCCTGCTGGGCCTCGGGGTGCTGCTCGGGGCGGGCGGCATCCACGCAGCGCAACAGGACATCCTCGTCGAGCGCCTGCAGGGCGCGCATATCTTCATGGCGCCGGCACTCTCGTACAGCGGTGCTGGCTACGCACTGACGCAGGTCGGCATCATCATCTTATTCGCAGAAATTGGTTGGCTTTTATCGCTTTGGAAAGGGGCGCGCTTGAAATGAATCGCAGAGAATTTTTGAAAATGGGTGGCATGAGCATGATGACTCTGGTGCTGGGGGGATGCGGCCTGTCTTCGCTGACGGGAAGTTCGTCGAGCAGTCAGGCCGCGAGCAGTGCCGCTGGTGCAGCCAGTGGCACGGTGGCTTCGTCTTCGTCCTCGGGCACGGTGGCGGCAGGCGGCAAGACGCTCGTCGTCTATTATTCGGCGACGGGGCGCACGGAGCGCGTGGCCAAGGTCATCGCCAAGGCGCGCCAGGCCGACATCATGAAGCTCGTGCCGAATCCGGACTACACGGAGGCGGACCTCGACTACAACGACAAGAACAGCCGCGTGAGCCGTGAGCACGACGATGCCTCGCTGCGCGAGAAGATCCAGCTGCAGAAGGCGGTGCCGGACAACTGGGCGTCGTATGACACGATCTTCCTCGGCTATCCGATCTGGTGGGCCATCGCGGCCTGGCCGGTCGATGCCTTCGTCAAGGCCAACGACTTCACGGGCAAGAACGTCGTGACGTTCGCGACGGCCTACAGCTCGCCACTCGGTAACAGCGGCAAGCTGCTCGCCGAGATGGCCGGCGGCAAGGGCAACTGGCAGGACGGCACGTGCTTCACGGGCAGCCTTGACGACACCAAGGTCGTGGAGTGGGTTCGCTCGCTGAGCGCAGCAAAGTAAACGGAGACAGAAAAAACCACTTGTGCGGGCCGCGCTCGCAGGCAAGTGGTTTTTTGCTGGGCAATAGGTGCGATCATTTCTCGTCCGTGCCGTCGCCGTCATCGCTGGGCAGCAGATCGCTCTTGTAGGGGATTCTGCCGGACAGGACGTCGCGGTAGAAGCCCTGCTTCCAGGCGATGTAGTCGATGGCTTCCTGGATGGCGGCAATCTTCTCGTGCAGGGCCTCATCCTTGCGGGCGAGCAGCTGCTGGCGCGCGGGGATGGAGGGCACGCCCTCGAGGCAGAGCGCAAGGTATTTTTTCATCTCGGCAATCGTGAAGTCGCAGTTCTTGAGGCAGTTGAGGCTCTTGACCCAGCCGAGGTCGTGCTCGTCAAAGATGCGATGGTTGTTCTTGTCGCGCTTGACATGGGGGATGAGTCCTTGGTTGCAGTAGAACTTCAGCGTCTCGTATTTCATATTGGCGGCTTCGCAGACTTGCTTCATAGTATATAGCGGCATGATGAGATCAACTCCGTACGATAAGACGATAGAACAAAAAGAGAAAACTTTTTTTGAAATGTGCTTGACCGGTAGTAACAACCGGCTGATACACTCAGTATAGAGCTTCCCGAGAGGGAATGGAAGTATCGATTGGTTACCGGGTAGCCGGCAAGAATAGGAGATGTATGACATGGAATCGTTTACTTTTTCATATCCGACGAAGAACTACTTTGGTCAGGGCGCAGCGCATAAAGCGCTCGCCGAGGAGCTGCCGAAGTACGGTAAGTACGTCCTGCTGGCCTATGGCGGTGGCAGCGTCAAGCGCAATGGCATCTATGATGAAGTCCTAGCCATCCTCAAGGAACAGGGCAAGGAAGTCACGGAGTTTGCGGGAATCATGAGCAATCCGACGTACCGCAAAGTGCAGGAGGGGGCTCGTCTTGTACGGGAACATAAAATTGACCTCATCCTGGCAGTCGGCGGCGGCAGCGTCTCGGACTGCTGCAAGGCCGTGTCGGCACAGGTCGCGCTCGAGGAGGACCTCTACGACTACGAGTACGCGAAGCACAAGGTGCCGACGGCTGGCGTGCCGATGGGCGTCATCGTCACGGCTTCGGGTACGGGCAGCGAGCAGAATGCCGGCGCTGTCATCACCTACGAGGAGAAGAATTGGAAGGGTCCGCTCTGGGGCACGGCGGCTTCGTTTGCTGTGCTCGACCCGTACTACACGAAGACTGTGCCGATGCGACAGGTCATCTCGGGCGCCTTCGACACGCTGAGTCACTGCCTCGAGACGTATCTCGGCACGCCGCGCGAACCGAACCTCTCGGATTTAATGAATGAGTCGGTCATGCGCGCAGTCATCGAGAACATCCGCAAGGTAAAGGCGGATCCCGAGGACATGCAGGCGCGCTCGGAACTCATGTGGGCTTCGGCCATGGCGGAGAACGGCGTGCTGAAACTCGGCAAGGTCACGGACTTCCAGTGCCACATGATCGAGCATCAGCTCGGCGCCTATACGGACTGCAACCATGGCTGCGGCCTGGTCGTCATCCAGCCGGAGCTCTACCGCCATCTGGCACCGGAGGCTCCTGCGCAGTTTGCTCGCCTTGCGCGCGATGTCTTTGGCGTCGCAGAGCAGGAGTCGGAACTCGCGACGGCATTGGCCGGAGTGGAGAAGTTCGCGGATTTCATCGAGGAGATCGGCCTGCCGACGACGCTCAAGGCGATGGGCATCGAGGACAAGGCCGTGCTGCACGCAGTCTCTGCGACGAGCATCCGCACACCGGGCTGCGCCAAGAAGCTCACGGATGAAGAGATTGAGGACATCCTCCTGCACGTGCTGGGATGAGTGTGGCAGTACAGCAGCAGAGAGAACGTGTGAGCAGAATGAGAGGGGAGCAAGGCTTTGTACAATCCACAATTGATAACCTTCATGAAAGCGGCAGAGGAGGGGAGCTTCAGCAAGGCGGCGGAAGCGCTCTTCATCTCGGCGCCGGCCGTCATCAAGCAGATCAACCTGATGGAGGCACGGCTCAACCTGCGCTTGTTTGAGCGCACGCATCGCGGCCTGCAGCTCACGAAGGCGGGCGAGTCGCTCTACAAGGATGCGGCGTATCTCGTCCAGTACAGCAAGGAAGCTGTGGAACGGGCGCGCAAGGCCATGCAGGATACGCAGCAGGTCATCCGCATCGGCATCTCGGTCATGACGCCGACGAATTTTCTGCTGAGCCTTTGGCCAAAGCTGCAGGAGGTTAGTCCCGACCTGCAGTTCCAGCTCGTGTCGTTCGAGAACACGCCAGAGAACGCGCGCGAGATCCTCACGCATCTCGGCGTAAACATCGATGTGGTCGCGGGCGTCTTCGATGCGAGCATGTTTCATCTCAAGGGCAAGTGCGAGGGCATGGAACTCCGTCGTGAGCCGTTTTCCATGGTCGTGCCGCTCACGCACCGACTTGCGGGCAAGGAGCGCCTGAAGCTCTCCGATTTAGCAGGGGAGACGGTCGACATCATCCAGCCCGGCTGGTCTTCCGTCATGGATGATCTGCGGCAGGACCTCCTGGTGAATCACCCGGACATCACGCTGCGCGAGTTCCCGTTCTACAACATCGACATGTTCAACCGCTGTGTCAACGAGGGAACGCTCATGATCGGCGTGCCGGAGTGGAAGGACATCCACCCGCTGATGCGCGTCATCCCCGTGGACTGGGACTACGAGATCCCGTTCGGCATCCTGCACGCGACGGAGCCGTCTGCTGCTGTGAGCCGCTTCCTGACCGCTGTCCAGAAAATCCTGTCACGATAACCACAAGTTCATACTGCCTAACGAAACGAGACTTCTGATGAGGTCTCGTTTTCTTTATCATAAGAATCGAGGAAACCAATGCGTTGCCGCAAGTGAGTCAGAATAAAACGATAAGATAGAAAGAATGAGTATGCTTATGAGACAGATGAATGCAAGAGCAATCAACGAGACTAGCCCAGTAAAGCCCGTCAGACCGGCCGTTAAGATGCGGCAGGTACGCAAGGCGCTGTTCACGGGCAGCACGCCGCTGCGCGAGGTCATCCATGCGCCGTACTTCAAACCGTTCGGGCGGCTGCTGTTCCCGACGACATGGCCGATACCGCGGCAGGCGACTCTGTCGGACCTGCGCGCGTTCCTGCCGTGGTATTCGGAGATACAGACGAAGACGAGCATCGAGGTGCTGACGGCACTCTACGGGGACGCGAAGAGCGGGGAGACCATCTTCTATCCCATCTACACGGAGGCGGAGCAGGCCGAGATGCCGGCCAAGCGGGACACGGGCCTGTTCTTCTTCCGCAGCCGTGCGCCGAAACGCCACCGCACGGCGGTCTGCAGTGCAGGCGGCGGCTTTCTTTACGTCGGCGCCATCCACGACAGCTTCCCGCACGCGCTGGCGCTCTCGCGGCGCGGCTACGATGCCTTTGCGCTGATCTACCGGCCCGGTGCCAAGACGGCCTGTGAGGACCTGGCCCGCGCGCTGGCCTTCCTCTTCGCGCACGAGCAGGAGCTCGGCATCTCGATGGAAGGGTACTCGCTCTGGGGCGGCTCGGCCGGCGCGCGCATGTCGGCCTGGCTCAGCGACTACGGCACGGGCGCCTTTGGCGAGCGCGCCTTGCCGCGCCCGGCGGCCGTTGTGCTGCAGTACACGGGCCTCAGTGAGGTCACGGGGCGCGAGGTCCCGACGTACAGTTGCGTCGGCGACGAGGACCCGATTGCCGACTGCCACACCGTGCAGAGCCGCATCGATGCCCTGCGTGCGGGCGGCGTTCCCGCAGAGCTCGAGATCTTCCCAGGACTCGCGCACGGTTTCGGACTCGGCAATGGCACAGTCGCCGAGGGCTGGCTGGACCGTGCCGTCGCCTTCTGGGAGGCACAGCTCGGGTGATAACAGTTGGTTCAAACTGCCTAACTGATGGAGCCTTCTGCGAGGCCGCACGGGCGGCTATAATACAGTCATCGAGAGAAATGATGCGAAAGCATAGACACGGGAATGGGAGGCATATCATGAACAAGAAACACAGGGCACTGGCCGCAGCGTTTTGGGCCGCAGCATCTCTGCTGCCCTGGCAGGCAGCGAGTGAGGCAGCGCCGCAAGCCGCGATTATGGCTCTGATGCTCTGATTTATATGACGGTATTCCTGATCCCGTTCAATATATTGTTTTATTCTTATGCAATCCAGATCATTCAGCCCGCCGGCGAGGAAAAGAAGAAATTCCATCTGCACGAGCTGGTGAATGTCGGCATGGGAGCATGCGTACCCTGGATCGTTGGCATCGGCTGATGCCACTTCCTCATAAATTCCCAGTATCTACCTGTAGTAACCAGTAGTTTCTGCCGATAACCGCTGGTTCATACTCATTAACGAAACGAGACTTCTGCCGGAGTCTCGTTTTTCCTATAATGAAGACAGTTGAGGGATGGCGGGGCGGCCGATCCTCTGCAGACGATAAGCAAAGAATCGACAAGATTTCGATAGGAGATGTTTGGATATGAAAATCTTATTTATCAATGGCAGCCCGAACCGCGAGGGCAATACGGCAAATCTGGCAAAGGCACTGCTCGTCGGCCACGAATACGAGACGCTGATGCTGACGGACTACCGAATCAACGTCTACGGACAGGATTTGCCAGGTGACCAGCTCGAGGAAGTCCTGGCAAAGATCCGCGAGGCAGACGTGCTCGTCATCGGCTCTCCAGTCTACTGGCACAACATCTGCGGCTCGGTGCGCACGCTGCTCGACCGCTTCTACGGCCCCGTTGCCGAGGGCAGCCTGCACGGCAAGTGCTTCTTCCTGTTCCAGGGCGCCGCTCCGGAAAAGTGGATGCTCGAAGCCGGTGACTACACGATGAAGCGCTTCGCCTCGATGTACGGCTATGCATATGGAGGCATGGCCACGAACCGCCGCGAAGCCGAGCAACTGGCACAGAAGCTTTGAGGCGTGGCTGGAGAGAACGGAGTCTTTTGATGAAACCGATGAACTATTGGAAGAAAGCAGCGGTAGCCCTGATGCTCGCGGGTTTTGGCAGCTTCGGCTTCTCGTATCAGCCGGCCTCTGCCATGCAGCATCCGGTGACGATTGAGGACCAGGGCAGTTTCATGGCTGGCGGCAAGACGGTGACGGCACCGGGCACGTATGACGGCACGAAGCCGACGGACTTCGCCGGCGAGACGCTGCATGGGGATCACGCTTACGTGTTCTACCAGAAGCCGGTCAAGGCCAAGAAGACGAGCATGGTCTTCCTGCACGGCTACGGCCAGTCGGGGAAGACCTGGGAGACGACGCCGGACGGGCGCGATGGCTTCCAGAATATTTTCCTTGAGAAGGGGTACAAGACGTACGTCGTGGATGAACCGGGCCGCGGCAAGGCCGGCCGCCGCACGACCCCGGGCACGGTCTCAGCACAGCCGGATGACCAGCTCTGGTTCAACATGTTCCGCATCGGCGAGTGGCCCAATACGTACGACAATGTCGCTGTACCGCGCACCAAGGAAGCCGAGGAGCAGTTCTTCCATGCGATGACGCCGGATACGGCGCCGTTTGACCAGCAGGTCGTCGCCGATGCGATGACGGCTGTCATGGATAAGGCCGGTGACGGCGTGCTCGTCACGCATTCGGCTGGCGGCGGCCCTGGCTGGCTGACGGGCATCCAGTCGGAGCACGTCAAGGGCATCATTTCGCTGGAGCCGGGTGCGTTCCCGTTCCCGAAGGGACAGGCGCCGGCCGTCGAGAAGACGACGAGCCCATTCCCGGCCACGCCGATGGAAGTCTCGATGGAAGACTTCCTGCAGCTGACGAAGATCCCGACGGTCATCTACTTCGGCGACAACATCCCGAAGGGAGATACGCCGGTCGCGAACTGGGGCCAGGACAACTGGCGCGTGCGCTGGAATCTCGCCAAGAAGTGGGAGGCAGTCATGCGTTCCTACGGTGCGGATGTCAGCGTCGTCTCGCTGCCGGACATCGGCATCAAGGGCAGCACGCACTTCATGATGGCTGACCTCAACAACCGCGCGGTCGCCGATGTAATGGTCAAGTGGATGCACGAACGCAAGCTTGACCGTTGAGATAATGGTCTTGAAAGAAAGAGAACAGGAGATCGATATAGATGGAAAAGAGACGTTTGGGACGAAGCAATGTATTCGTCAATCCAGTCGGCCTCGGCTGCATGGGCTTCAGTCATGCGATGGGTGAGCCGGTCGCAAAGGAGCAGGCTGTCCGCACGCTGCGCGAGGCAGCAGAGGCCGGCTATGATTTCTTCGATACGGCGGAGTGCTATACGGGTGTATTGCCGGACGGCTCGACCTCGTACAATGAGGAGCTCGTGGGCAAGGCGCTCCAGGGTATTCGCGACAAAGTCGTCATCGCGACGAAGATGGGCGTTTACCACAATGAAGACCGCACGCTCTCGCTCGACAGCAGTCCGACGGCCATCCGCAAGAGCATCGAAGGCAGCCTGCGCCGCCTTGGCACGGACTACGTCGACCTCTACTACCAGCATCGCATCGACCCGAAGGTGGAGCCGGAGGTCGTGGCCGCCACGATGAAAGAGCTCATCAAGGAAGGGAAGATCCGCGCCTGGGGCATCTCGGAGACGACTGAGGAATACCTGCGCCGTGCGAACGCTGTCTGCCCGGTCACAGCCATCGAGAACCGCTATTCGATGATGGCGCGCTGGCATGAGTCGCTGTTCCCTGTCTGCGAGGAGCTCGGCATAACGTTCGTCGCGTTCTCGCCGATGGCCAACGGCTTCCTGACGGGCAAGTACTCGCCGAAGACGAAGTTCGAGGGCAGTCAGGACTACCGCAAGCAGATGCCGCAGTATTCCGAGGAAGGCTACGAGAAGGGCAAGAAGCTCCTCGACTTCCTGACGGGGATCGCAGAAGAGAAGAAAGCGACGCTCGGCCAGCTCTCGCTCGCCTGGATGCTCGCTAAGAAGCCGTACATCGTTCCCATCCCGGGCTCGCGCAAGCTCAGCCGCCTGAAGGAGAACCTCGCGGCAGCCGACGTCGAGCTGACGGCGGATGAAGTGGCGCGCATCGACACGGACTCGATGGAATGGATTTTGAAGTATTTGGCGGCTATGCAGCAAGATGAGGAAATAAAGATTGCTGGTTGCAGAAAGTGGGTGTTTGTCATGGACAAGTTTTCGAGACGCAGTTTTGTGAAGATGGCGGGGTTGGTGGCCGCAGCAGCGGTCATGCCGGGTTTCTCGTCGGACGAAATCAAGAAGGCGGAGGGCAAAGAAGAAGAATTGGCGAAGGCGGAGCCGGGGACTGGTGGTGACCATTACGAAGCACCGCAGGACCGTCAGGGCAGCGAATCGGTCGTCTATTTCACGCGCGACCTATCGGCCGCCGGACTGCTCAAGCTGTATGAGAAGATTGCGTCAAACATCACGGGGCGCGTCGGCATCAAGCTGCACACGGGCGAGCCGCACGGGCCGAATATCATCCCGCGGCCGTGGGTCAAGAAGCTCATCGCGAAGGATCTGCCTGAGGCGAAGATTGTCGAGACGAACACCTATTATCAGGGCGACCGCTACACGACGGAGCAGCACAGGAAGACGTTGACCATCAACGGCTGGGACTTCGCGCCCGTCGATATCATGGATGAGTCCGGCACGGCCATGCTGCCCGTCAAGGGCGGCAAGTGGTTCACGGAGATGTCCGTCGGCGCGCATCTCTTGGATTACGACTCGCTGCTCGTGCTCACACATTTCAAGGGCCACAAGATGGGCGGCTTCGGTGGCTCCAACAAGAACATCGGCATCGGCTGCGCGGACGGCCGTATCGGCAAGAAGATGATCCATACGGGCTCCGAATCCGAGCAGTGGGCTATGGGGAAGGAAATGCTCATGGAGCGCATTACGGAGTCGTCGAAGGCGACGGTAGACCATTTCGGCGATCACATCGCCTACATCAATGTGCTGCGCAACATGTCGGTGGATTGCGACTGCGCGGGCACGACGGCCGCGAAGCCGACCACGCCGAACATCGGCATCCTAGCTTCGACCGACATCCTCGCCATCGATCAGGCGTCTGTCGACCTCGTCTACGCGCTGCCGGAGCATTACCGCCACGATCTCGTTGAGCGAATGGAGACGCGCCACGGCCTGCGCCAGCTCAGCTACATGAAAGAGCTCGGCATGGGCCGCGACCGCTATGTCTTTCTCGACTGCGACCATGGCGAGAAGCCCATCACGCTTGCCGATGCCGTGAGCAAGGTCAAGCCGTTCCGCTGAGATACATTGAGACATAGGTCATCGAGAAGATAGAAAGGGAGCATCACAAGAATGGATTACACGAATCTGAGCAATGGCGTCAAGGTGCCTCTTCTGGGCCTCGGCACGTTCCTGATCAGCCCGGAGGATACCGAGCGCTCGGTCTACGAAGGCATCAAGGCGGGCTACCGTCTCATCGATACGGCAAATGCCTATATGAATGAGGAAGCTGTTGGTAAAGGCCTCAAACGTGCGTTGGATGAAGGCCTCGTGAAGCGCGAGGAGTTCTTCCTCTCGACGAAGCTCTGGCCGACGCTCTACGAGAAGGACGATGCGGTGGAGAAGACGCTCGAGCGCCTTGGCGTCACGTACGTCGACCTGCTCTTCATCCACCAGCCGGCCGGCAATTTTCTCGCGGGCTACCATAACATCGAGCGCGCCTATCAGGCGGGCAAGGCCCGCTCACTCGGCATCTCGAATATCCACGGCGAGAAGCTCGAGCGCCTGCTTGCTACTGCTACGGTCAAGCCGCATGTCATCCAGCTCGAGACGCATCCGTACTGCATCCAGCATGAGACGCTGGAACGCCTCAAAGAGTACGGCACGAAGCTCATGGGCTGGTATCCGCTCGGCCACGGCGACAAGGGCCTTCTGCAGGAGCCAATCTTCACGCGCCTTGCCGCGAAGTACCACAAGAGCACGGTGCAGGTCGTCCTGCGCTGGGCTGTGCAGAAGGGCTTCATCACGATCCCCGGCACGAAGAACCCCGACCACCTGCGCTCGAACATCGACCTGTTCGACTTTGCACTGACGCCGGATGAGATGACCGAGATTGCTGCGCTCGACGGCAAGAAGCGCTACTACACGGCCGACGCCGCTCAAGAAGAGAAGTATGCCTCGATGCACCTGCCGTTTGAGGACTAAGCGTTCCGATAAGACAAAAAATCCGCAAGACGATTGTCATGATCTGTCTTGCGGATTTTGTCGCATGGGGGCGCATCCTCATGCATCTTTTGTGAGCACGACGCGGTCGACGGTGGCGCCGTCCTCGAGGTGACAGGTGGCGATGAGCTTTGCAGGCGTGACGGCAAGCGTCATGTAGTTGCGATAGGTATTGGGGTTCGCCTGGTCGAGGCTGACCTTGTCGAAGGTCGTGTCGGGCGGCACGGTGTAGCGCTCGTTACCCGCGGGGCCGAACATCAGGTAGGTGGGGCCGTGGTCAGAAGGCGTTTCGTCGTAGATATGGCCGCGGTTGCGGTACGTGTGCATGTGGCCCGTGAGCACGAGGTCGATGCCGAGCGCGTCGAACGCCTTCATGAAGTCGTGGCCGACATCGCTGATGCCGCCAGCATGGCCCGTGCCCGGCTGGTATTCGTCATAGGCGATGACATCCTTGTGCATCAAGACGATTTTCCAGGGCTGTTTTGTGGCCGTGGCATCGTGCTTGAGCCAGAGCAGCTCCTCCTGCAGCAGACCGGGCTTCAGGCCGTCGAGCTCTTCAAACTGTGTATTGAGCACGATGAAATGGGCGGGGCCGTAGTCAAACGAATAATAGTAGCCGGAAAAATCCCTGCTGCCGTTGTCAGGCACGGCAAAGGCAGCGAGATAGCGGCGCGGCAGGGCAAACTGCCAGTCAAGCCCGTAGCACTCATGATTGCCCATTACGGGGGCGAACGGGATATCTTTGGCATGGCCGGCCGTGAGCACGGAAAGGAAGCTGTCCCAGTGCCAGGCGGACTGACCGTTGTCCGTGAGGTCGCCGATATCGGCGAGGAAAGCGGCCTGGGGGTGGCGTGCGAGTATCTTTGCCAGCAGCTGAGCAAAGGGTTCATACGTTTCGCCGCACTGTGAGTCATCGATGAGCAGGGCTTCGAAGGAAGAGAGCCCGCTGGCAGCCGTCACGACCGGCAGCGCCAGCGCCTCGTCTGCCATCCGGATACTGCCCTCGTAATGCGTACCTGGCGTCAGATTGCTGAGACGCACGGTGTAGAAGGTCGTGATCGTGTCATCCTGCAGCAGGGTATTTGCTTCAGGGGAAAAAGACTTCTGCCGGCCGTCCGGAGTGGTCAGCACGAAAGCTGCGCCCTGGCGGCCGCCGTCTGCCTGCCACATGACGGTGCGGCTCGTGGCAGAATCCCCGGTGATGATCTGGCGCGGGTATCTGATGATGCGGCCGGCTGCTCCCGCTGGTATATAACGTCCCAATCCCAGTGCCATCAGCGCGGTGGCACAGATTTGGATGAATGTTCTTCTGGTCATTTTGTTCAACGCAATCCTTCTTTGTTTTGTTTCTATTATAGCATTATAGCATAAGAGCATAACGCGACGTTCTGTAAAACATCTTGGAAAACAGGTTTTACCTGACTGTGGCAGGATTTTTGGGAATTTTCTCGTAATAGTAACATAGTAATGAATTTGTATAAGGACGTTCAATTTATGGAATGGAGGGATTTTTATGGCAATCGTGGCTGCGATGGCGGTGCCGCATCCGCCTATCATCCTGCCGGAAATCGGCAGGGGAGAAGAAGAAAAGATTGCAAAGACGACAGCAGCGTACCGCGAGGTCATGAAGCGTGCGGCGTCACTGGAGCCGGATACCGTCGTCATCACGAGTCCGCATGCGACGATGTACAGCGATTATTTCCATATCTCGCCGGGCGAGAAGGCGGAGGGAGATTTCGGTGCGTTCCGCTGCCCGGAGGTCAGAATCGGGGCGGAGTACGATGAAGCGTTCTCGAAAGCCTTGGCTGATGCCTGTGCGGCCGAGGACCTGCCGGCCGGTTTTCTCGGGGAACGGGAGCCGGCGCTCGACCACGGTACGATGATTCCTCTGTACTTCCTGCAGCCGGAGCTCAAAAAGCCCGTCAAGGTGGTCCGCATCGGTCTTTCCGGCCTGTCAGCAGACAGGCACTACCGGTTGGGACAGCTGATCAGGGAAACGGCAGGGAAGCTGGGGCGCCGCACCGTATTCATCGCGAGCGGAGACCTCTCGCACAAACTCAAGGCGGAAGGGCCTTATGGCTTTGCCAAGGAAGGACCGGTCTTTGATGAGGAAGTGACGAAAGATCTCGGTCGGGCGGATTTCCTGTCCCTATTGACAATCCCGGCTGATTTGGCCGAGGGGGCGGCGGAATGCGGCCTGCGTTCCTTCTGGATTATGGCGGGAGCGCTTGATCGGCAGGCTGTCAAAGCGGAACTGCTCTCGCATGAGGGGACCTTCGGCGTCGGCTACGGTGTTGCGTACTTTACGCCAGAAGGGGAAGACGATGCGCGCGACATCGGCCGCCAGCTGCATGATAAGGAGGTGCGCGATATTGCCGCCATCCGTGAGCGCGAGGATGCATATGTCCATCTCGCGCGTCTGAGCCTTGAGACGTTTGTCAGGAGTCATGTGTTCCTGCCGCTGCCGAAGGACCTGCCCGCGGAACTTCAGGACAGGCGTGCGGGCTGCTTTGTCTCCATCAAGAAGGATGGCCGCCTGCGCGGCTGTATCGGCACGCTGGCGCCGGGACGCCGCAACCTCTCTGAGGAAATCCTCTACAATGCGGTTTCAGCCGGCATGCACGACCCGCGTTTCCCGCAGGTCACGCCGGAAGAACTTCCAAGGCTCGTCTACGACGTTGATGTGCTTTCGGAGCCTGAGCCCATCGATTCACCGAAACAGCTTGATGTCAAGCGCTATGGTGTAGTCGTCCAGAATGGTGAGCGGCGCGGCGTTCTGCTGCCGGATCTCGCCGGTGTGGACCGTGTGGATGAACAGATCGCGATTGCCCGCCGCAAGGGCAATATCGGCGCGAGAGAGCCCGTACAGCTCTGGCGTTTCGAGGTGACGCGCCATGTCTGAGGCAAAGGCCGTCTGTTCGCTTTGCCCGCACCGCTGCCATCTGGCGGCAGGGCAGACGGGATTCTGCCGCGCCCGGCAGAACCAGGATGGCGTCATCCGGCCGCTCAATTACGGCCTCCTGACTTCGGCGGCACTTGACCCCATCGAGAAAAAGCCGCTCTACCATTTCCATCCAGGAAGCCATATCCTGTCGCTTGGCAGCTTTGGCTGCAATCTGCGCTGTCCGTTCTGTCAGAATTACACAATCTCGCAGGCGGGCATCGAAGGCTTTGCGGGGACAAAACTGCCGCTGGAGCAGGTGACGCCGAAGGGAATCGTGGCGGCGGCCCAGCGGCTTGAGGAGACGTCCGGCAACATCGGCGTGGCCTTCACGTACAATGAGCCGCTCGTCGGCTATGAGTTCATCTACGACACGGCAAGACTCCTCAAGGAGGCCGGCCTTGCCGTTGTGCTCGTGACAAACGGGCAGATTGCAGAGTCGCCCTGGCTGCAGCTCCTGCCGTACGTCGATGCCGTCAACATCGATCTCAAGGGCTTCACGCAGGCATTCTACGATTGGATCGGCGGCAGCCTTGAGACAACAAAAGCCGCCATTCGCATGGCGGCTGAGCAGGGTGTTCATGTTGAAGTGACGACGCTTGTGATACCGGGGGAAAATGACAGCGCAGCGGACATGGCGGCAGAAGCACGGTGGCTGTCGCAGCTTTCCTGGGAACTGCCGCTGCATCTTTCGCGTTATTTCCCACGGTATCAGCTCGATATCCCGATGACGCTGGCTTCAACTCTCCATACCTTGCAGCAGGTGGCTCAGAAATTCCTTCGCTACGTGCATCTCGGCAACATCTGAAGCGTTCACGATTCCGGTGCATGCCGGGCCGCGCGTTTCTCATAGTACCAGGCACCGGCAATCAGCACGACGGCGAAGACGCAGACGACGATGAGCCGCGTCGGGTCCTCCTGATGCGTGATCGTATCATGGCCGATGATGGCCTCGATGCCCGTCGAGGGGAACTTGCCGACGAATGACGAGATTACGTAGTCACGCCAGCTCATGGCCGAGAGCGCACCGAGCGCGTTGAGGAGAATGGACGGGAAGTAGGGAACCATGCGGGCAATCAGCATGACGACAAAGCCCTGGCGCCCGCTGTATTTGTCGAGGTTTGCCAGCGTCTTGTGCTTGCTGATGATCTTTTCGGCCGCATCGCGGAAGAAGAAGCGCATGAGGCCGAAGCTCAGCGTCACGCCGACGGTTTCGGCAACGACACTGAGGAAGATGCCCCAGAAGATGCCGAAGATCAGCGTGTTGGCCGTCGAGAAGATGATGGCGGGCGGGAAGCCCAGCGCATTGACAAACAGGGTCAGCAGAAAACTGAAGACTATGGCCCAGGGTCCGAAGGATGCGATGTATTCGGCCGTTTCCTTGATGTCGCCGCGGGAAAGAAGACCTGCAAGATGCGGCAGGAAAGCCGGATTCAACAGGTGGATGATGAGAAAGAGCAGGACGATAGCCAAGGCTGCCGCGACTTTGACCATGCCCATGGATTTATGCAGGCGCAAGATGTGTATCCTCCTAAAACAAATTCACATGCCTATTATACCATTTCTCTCATGGAGATTACATGAATTCTATGGTAAAATGAAAACGATATGTCTGAAACCGGGCATGGAAAGGAGCGGGTAGCAAACCCATGGACAAGTTGAAACCGCAGCGCTGGCATGACGGCCTGTTCGCAGGCGTTATGACGGCGCTGCCGCTGGCAGCTTCGCTGCTCGTCGTGACCAATCTGCTCGTGATGACGGGGATGCCCTTTACGGGTGTCTACACGGCATCGTTTGTCACGGCCATCATCGGTACCATCCTGATGGGACGGTGCCGTTTAGCCGTCGCGGCAGCACCGGGACTGGCCCTGACATCCTGGCTGGTCTATATCGTGATCCTCGCGCGGGGCGTGAGCTGGCAGATGGTGCTCTTCATGGGAGCAGCGGCGTCGCTCGTATCGTTCCTGCTCCTGGCCGGCGCGCTGCGCTTCCCGTGGCTGCAGCAACTTCCCGAAAAGCTGATGCCGCCTTGCCTGCGCCGGGCCTTGCGTGGGGCGGTCGGCCTCATGCTTATTGCGCTCGGGCTCTTCGAGGGGCGGCTGCTCATGGGCGCGCCGACAGGGCTTTTGCAGCTCGGCGGCTTTTCAGATCCCATGGCCTATCTGAGCTTTACGGGCATCCTCGTGCTCTTCGGACTCATGGCCATGAAGAAGCGCTGGGCACCGGGCGCGGCGTTCCTCGTGACAGCAGTGCTGGCCTTCATCGGCGGCTTCTGGGTCTTGCCGGATGCGCCGTTCCTGCAGCCGGAGGGGCTTGACCGGACGGGGCTGCAGCTCATCTTCATGACGGGCTGGCAGACCATATCACCGGCCTGTTATTTCGACCTCTCCGTTTTCCTGCTGCTCTTCCTGCTGGTTTCCGGTGCCGGCAGTCTCACCGCACTGGCACCGGAAGCGGCGAAGCGGAAGCCGCTCTGCCTGCTGTCACTGGTGAGCTTTATCGGTTGCCTGCTCGGCACCATGCCGGTCATGGCGGCGCCGGAGTCGGCCGTTGGGCAGGCTGTCGGCAGCAGCCGCCCGCAGCGCATGGCGTATTGGACGGCCGCCGTTCTCGCGCTGCTGCTCGTGGCAGAGCCTGTGATGGCGTCGCTGGCGAGCTTTGCAGCCGTCATGGTGCCGGTGCTCGTCGGAGCGGGCATCGTGATGCTCCGGCGCATGGGACCGGTATTTCAGGGCGATTTTGCCGAGCAGGCAGCGGCGGGAGTGCTGTTCCTGCTGCTGCCGCTGACACAGGATATCGCAGCGGGACTAGGGGCTTCCGTCATTGCCTATGTCTGCCTCAAGCTGCTGGCCGGCTGCGATGACGAGGTGCCACGCCCGATGCGGGTGCTCGCCGTTTGTTTTGCCCTGTATTTTTTCTTCGGGTTTTGGTCAATGATTTGATGATATCGTGAATGGAATAAAGATAAGGAGTGTTCTTATTCGTGTCAATGCATTGGAATTCTTATGGAAAATATCTTTTGACGGGGGTCGTCCTCGGATCCTTCCTGTTTTATGCACCGCATGTCACAGAGGCAAAGCGTCATAAAACGCAGCCACAGCCGCAGACCAAAGTGGAGCAGCATGCTTCTGCCAAGGTGGATTCGCGTGTGGAGATGCACCCCGATCTGCGCCGGGAAGACCAATTGCATGCCACGTCGGAAAAGGAGCTGTCGGGAGGCAGTGACTTCCAGTCGCGCATCCATGCAATCCTCTATCCGGGCGGACAGCAGAGCCCGTCCATGACGCCTCTTTCGGTGCCGCAGACCATGTCGGCCTACGATGATTCGATCATCGGCACGCCGCTTGCCAGCCAGGAACAGTGCGTGCGCTATCTCTTGAGCGTCAATCCGCATCCGGACATCACGGTCACGCCGCAGGAGCTCGTCTCATACTACTATGAAGAGGGCGAGCGCGAGGGCATCCGCCCCGATGTGGCCTTTGCACAGGCGCTGAAGGAAACGGGCTTCTTCCGCTACGGCGGCGACGTCATCCCGCAGCAGAACAACTTCTGCGGGCTCGGCACGACGGGCGGCGGCGTCAAGGGGGCGTTCTTCCAAACGGCACAGCTCGGCGTCCGCGCACATATCCAGCACCTCCTGGCCTATGCTTCGACGCGCGAGCCGAGCGCACCCGTCATCGATCCGCGCTATCAGCTCGTGCGTGACTCCTATGGTGACCGCACGCTTGGACGCTGGGAAGACCTCAACGGACGCTGGGCCGTACCGGGCCATACGTATGGACAGAGCATCCTCTCGATGTTCCGCGCCATGCTGACCGAATGAGAACCGCATCGTCCGGATGATTCCATAGAATTTCCTGTTACGTTCTCTATGATGAAGAAAGCGATTTGTATTTGAAAGGGATGAAGATCTACTAATGATTACTACGAACAACGTCAGCCTCCAGTTTGGCAAACGTGTCCTCTACAAGGATGTCAACCTTAAGTTCACGCCGGGCAACTGCTACGGCATCATCGGTGCGAACGGTGCTGGCAAATCCACGTTCCTGAAACTTTTGGCCGGCGATATCGAGCCGACGAGCGGCGTGATCGAGATCACGCCGGGCGAGCGCCTGGCTGTGCTGCAGCAGGACCATTACGCCTACGATGATTACGAGGTCCTGCGCACGGTCATCATGGGACACAAGCGTCTCGTGGAGATCATGGACGAGAAGGATGCGCTCTATGCCAAGCCGGATTTCTCGGAGGAAGACGGCATGCGCGCGTCGGAGCTCGAGGCGGAGTTTGCCGAGCTCAACGGCTGGGATGCGGAATCGGAGGCAGCACGTCTGCTCAATGGCCTCGGCATTCCTGAGAATGAGCACAGCATGAAGATGGCAGATCTCACGGCCAAGGAAAAGGTCCGCGTGCTCCTGGCACAGGCGCTGTTCGGCAACCCGGATATCCTGCTGCTCGATGAGCCGACGAACCATCTCGACGTCGAGTCCATTAACTGGCTCGAGAATTTCCTCGCGGATTTCCCGAATACGGTCATCGTCGTTTCGCATGACCGTCACTTTCTCAACCAGGTCTGCACGTATATCTGCGACGTCGATTTTGGCGAGATCAAGCTCTATGCCGGCAACTACGACTTCTGGTATCAGTCGAGCCAGCTGGCATTGCAGCTGCAGAAGGAGCAGAACAAGAAGGCGGAGGAGAAGATCAAGGAACTCCAGAACTTCATCGCGCGCTTTGCCGCCAATGCCGCCAAATCCAAGCAGGCGACGAGCCGTAAGAAGCTGCTCGACAAAATCAAGGTCGAGGATATCAAGCCTTCTTCGCGCCGTTATCCGTACATTGCCTTCACGCCGGACCGCGAGGCTGGTGACCAGCTGCTGCAGGTCGACGGTATCTCGAAGATGGTCGACGGCGAGCAGGTGCTCAAGAATGTCAGCTTCACGCTGAAGCGCGGCGATAAGGTCGCTTTTGTTGGTCCGAACAGCATCGGCAAGACGATGCTCTTCAAGATCCTCATGGGTGAGGAACAGGCAGATGAAGGCACGTTCAAATGGGGCGTGACGACGACGCAGGCGTACCTGCCGTCCGACAACTCCGCTTATTTTGACGGCGTTGATCTCAATCTCGTCGACTGGCTGCGCCAGTATTCAAAGGACCCGGATGAGACGTTCGTGCGCGGTTTCCTCGGACGCATGCTGTTCTCGGGCGAGGAGAGCCAGAAGAAGGCATCCGTTCTTTCCGGCGGCGAGCGCGTGCGCTGCATGCTGTCGCGCATGATGCTCTCCGGCGCCAACGTCCTGCTGCTCGATGAACCGACGAACCATCTCGATCTGGAGTCCATCACGGCGCTCAACAACGGCCTCATTGCCTTCAAGGGAACGGCCCTTTTCGTGTCGCACGACCATGAATTTGTTCAGACGATTGCCAACCGCATCATCGATATCACGCCGGATGGCGTCGTCGACCGCCTTTCGACGTACGACGACTTCCTGGCCAATGAGACGGTGCGTCAGCAGCTGGCGGAGAAATATAAGAAATAAGGCGATAAACCGATGTTCGATAAATTCTTGCATAATGCCATAGAAGATGCCAGTGCCACGGCACGGCTGCGCGAGATGATCGCCGTGCTGCGCAAGCGCGAGGTCGTGCGCGGCATGACGCCGGAAAAACTCCGGCAGGTGCTCGAGGATCTCGGCCCGACTTTTGTCAAGCTCGGCCAGGTCATGAGCATGCGCCCGGATTTCCTGCCGCCTGAGTACTGTGATGAGCTCATGAAGCTGCAGACGGGGGCCAAGCCGCTGCCGTTTCGCGTGATTCTCGAGGTCATCGAGCAGGAATACAGCCGGCGCTGGAATCAGGTGTTCCAGAGCATTGACGAGGAAGCCCTGGGCTCAGCGAGTATCGCACAGGTGCACCGCGCCGTGCTCACGACGGGGGAGAAAGTCGTCGTCAAGGTGCAGCGCCCGGGCATCTATGAGATCATGAGCAAGGATATCCTGCTGCTGAAGCGGGCGGCGACCCTGCTCAAGATCATCAGCCGCTCGCAGGATGTCCTCGATTTCAATATGGTGCTCGACGAGATGTGGATGATTGCCAAGCAGGAGATGGATTTCCTGATGGAGGCAGATCACATCGAGGAGTTTGAGCATCTCAACCGCGATGTCGATTACGTTTCCTGCCCGAAGGTCTATCGTCAGCTTTCAACCCAGCACATCCTCGTCATGGAATTTATCGACGGCGTGCGCCTTGATGATTTCGATGCCCTGCGCGCCAATGGCTATGACATCACGCTTTTGGGCCGGCGCCTCGGCGAAAACTACGTCAAGCAGATCATCGAGGACGGTTATTTCCATGCCGATCCGCATCCCGGCAATATCTGGATCCGCAACGGCCGCATCGTCTGGCTGGACCTCGGCATGATGGGCAGGCTTTCAAGCCGCGACCGCATGGCCATCCGCAAGGCCGTCTATGCGCTTGCGAATCACGATACCTTTGAGATGAAGGCGGCCGTCCTGTCGCTCGGCGTCGTCCATGGACGCATCAATCACACGGCGCTCTATCAGGACATCGATGCGCTGATGGCTCAGTACAGTTCGCTGGATTTCCGCTCGCTGCAGATGGGCGTGCTGACGCGTCAGATCATGAATATCCTGCGCGTGCATCATATCGGTTGTCCGCAGGGGCTCTCGATGTTCGCGCGCGGCGTCCTGACGATAGAGGGCGTCATGCGCCTCTGCTGTCCGAAGGTCAGCTTTGTCGAGATCTTTGCCAAGAGCCTGTCGGTCGATTTCAAGAAGAACTTCAACTGGCGCGATGAGCTCGACAAGGCCAAGCGCGAGGGACTCGTGCTCCTGCGCAAGTCCGCGCAGCTGCCCGAGCAGATCTCGGACATCCTCAAGATGACGATGAGCGGCCAGACGAAGGTCAATCTCGATCTGACGGGGGCGGAAGAGCCGCTCCGGCACCTCGACCGCATGATCAACAAGGTCATATTGGCCGTGCTCTGTGCGGCTCTGCTGCTGGCTTCCAGCACGATATGCACGACGAATATGACGCCGAAGATCATGGAGATTCCCCTTCTGGGATTCCTGGGCTATGCGATTGCCTTTATCTTGAGCATCCGCATCATCTGGGATATCCACAAGGGGATTTGAGTGTGGCATTCTGGCGGGAAACATGGTAAAATTCCCTTATATATTCCTGCTGCCGGTGAAGCTGCCGGCAGCGCAGGATCAGGAAAACGATTTGTCCGAGGAGGAAACGGCATGAGAGGGATTCGCGGGGCAATCACGGTTGCACACAATGAGAAGGAAGAGATCTGGCAGGCAGCACAGGACATGATGCAGGAGATCCTGCAGCGCAATGCGCTGCAGCCCGAGGATATTGGCGCGGTCATCTTTTCGATGACGGAGGATCTCACAGCGTCTTTTCCGACTGCTGGCGTGCGCCGTATTCCAGGTTTTGAACTCGTGCCGCTCTTTGATGCGCGTCAGTGTGCCATCGAGGGAAGCCTGCCGCTCTGCATTCGCGTGCTTGTCCTGGCCGATACGGACCTCAGACAGGCGGAGATCCGGCATGTCTATCTTGGTAAAGCCGCACGCCTTCGTCCGGATATTGCCGGCTGATTTATGAACTGAAAAACGGCAGATGCATGGCTTGTGTCAGATGCATCTGCCGTTTATTTTTACAAAAGAAAAAGAAACGAACCAATGATTTAATATATGCACATAAGAAAAGATTTTTATGTTATTTTCTTATATGCATATAGTTGAATTATGTTGAATCATGTTGTGAGTGCTCATTCTTGGCCGTTATCTGTATTTTACGGATTGCCAGGCTCTGTACTTTTACAGAAAAATCTTGTACAATGAATAAGTAAAATAAAACATTTCAGAATCAAATGGTAAGGGGAGATACGTTTTGAGTAACATCGATACGAAATGCGTCAATGCGATCCGCGTCCTGTCTGCAGACGCCATCCAGAAAGCAAAATCTGGTCATCCTGGCCTGCCGCTCGGCAGTGCAGCCATGGCCTATGAGCTGTGGGCAAACCATATGAATCACAATCCGAAGGATACGAAGTGGGCAAACCGCGACCGCTTCATCCTCTCGGGCGGCCATGGTTCGGCCATGCTGTACTCGCTGCTGCACTTCTTCGGCTATGGTCTGACCATGGACGATATGAAGCAGTTCCGTCAGCTCGGTTCCCTGACGCCGGGCCATCCGGAATACGGCCACACGGTCGGTGTAGAAGCCACGACGGGCCCGCTCGGTGCTGGCATGGGCATGGCTGTCGGCATGGCAATGGCAGAGGCACATCTCGCATCGATGTTCAACCGCCCGGGCTATCCGGTCGTTGACCACTACACGTTCGCGCTCGGCGGCGACGGCTGCATGATGGAGGGCATTTCCTCCGAGGCCTTCTCGCTGGCCGGCACGCTTGGCCTGTCGAAGCTCATCGTCCTCTACGATTCCAACAAGATCTCCATCGAGGGCAACACGGATATCGCCTTCACGGAAGATGTCCAGGCCCGCATGCGTGCCTTCGGCTTCCAGACGATCACGGTCGAGGACGGCAACGATCTTGAAGCCATCGGCAAGGCCATCGAAGAGGCCAAGGCAGATAAAGAGCATCCGTCCTTCATCACGGTGCGCACGCAGATCGGCTACGGCTGCCCGGCCAAGCAGGGCAAGGCCAGCGCTCATGGCGAGCCGCTCGGCGATGAGAACGTCAAGGCCCTGAAGGAGAACCTTGGCTGGCCGGAGCCTGAGAAGACCTTCAACATCCCGGAGGATGTCTATGCGCATTATGCAGAGAAGGCCAAGAAAGGCGAAGAGGCAGAAGCTGCCTGGAACAAGATGTTCGCTGAGTACTGCGAGAAGTTCCCGGAAGACAAGGCACGCTGGGAGAAATATCACACGGCTGTCAACGCTGAGGCTCTCTACAACAACGATGCATTCTGGGCTAAGGAAGAGAAGGCTGTGGCAACGCGTGCTCTCTCCGGCAAGAAGATCAACTTCCTCAAGGACATCATGCCGAACCTCATCGGCGGCAGTGCTGACCTCGCACCGTCCAACAAGACGCATATGGAAGGCGAGAGCGATTTCAGCAAGACGAATTATGCGGGCCGCAACCTGCACTTCGGCGTCCGCGAGCTGGCCATGGCTGCCATCGAGAACGGCCTGATGCTTCACGGCGGTCTGCGCGCTTATGTCGCTACCTTCTTCGTCTTCAGCGACTATATGAAGCCGATGATGCGCCTCGCAGCTCTCATGCACCTGCCGACGACGTACGTCCTGACGCATGACAGCATCGGTGTCGGCGAAGACGGCCCGACGCATGAGCCAATCGAACAGCTTGCCATGTTGCGCTCGCTGCCGAATTTCAACGTCTTCCGTCCGGCCGATGCCACGGAGACGGCTGCCGGCTGGTATCTGGCTGTCACGTCCGAGCATACGCCGACGGCTCTCGTGCTCACGCGCCAGAACCTGCCGCAGCTGCCGGGCTCCAGCAAGGATGCTCTGAAGGGGGCTTACGTCGTTTCGGAAGCCAAGGACACTGCGAACATGGATGGTATCCTCATCGGTACGGGCTCTGAGGTTTCGCTGGCCATTGAGGCACAGGAAGAGCTCGCCAAGAGCGGTATCGACGTTCGCGTCGTTTCCATGCCGTGCATGGATCTCTTCGAGCAGCAGAGCGCTGAGTACAAGGAAAGCGTCCTGCCGAAGGATGTCCGCGCACGTGTTGCCGTTGAAGCACTCTCGAGCTTCGGCTGGGGCCGCTACGTCGGCCTTGACGGCGCTACGGTCTGCATGGAGGGCTTCGGTGCCTCGGCACCTGCCAACCTGCTCTTTGAGAAGTTCGGCTTCACGAAGCAGCATGTGGTTGAAACAGCCATGAAGGTCATCGCTGCCAACAAGTAAAATAACGTATCGTTTTGTATACATGAGGGGCTTGCTTTGGCAGGCCTCTTATTTTTGTAATCTTTTATCCTCAAAATGTAGGGATATATAACACAAATGTCCTTTTTATCGCACTTGATATAGAAAATGATACGCTAGGGTGCGTGGACAAGAAAATCTTTATAAAATAAGTGTTGACAAGGGTTTTGGAGGGTGTTATATTATAGGAGTGCCTGATTTGAGCGCACGATTTAGTGATACAGGAGAGTGAAAGCAATGACACTGGATACACTGAAAAGTGCCAGTCGGGTGATTGGTATCAAGCAGGTTTCCAAAGCTGTGAAGCGGGAAAGCGTGATGAGCGTTTTCATCGCCGATGATGCAGATGAGCGCGTGACGGCGCCGCTCGTTCTTCTCTGTGAAGAGCATGGCGTCACGGTTGAGCATGCAGAGACAATGCAGGAGCTCGGCAAAGCGTGCGGCATCGAAGTCGGTGCAGCGGCAGCGGCGGTCCTCAAGCAGCCTATTTGTTAAAAACTCAGGAGCACTGCTTCGGGGTTTTAATAAATAATAAATTCTCAATATGAAGGAAGGAGGTGCATGTATGCCTACTATCAATCAGTTAGTTCGTAAGAGCAGAAAGAGCATGCAGGAGAAGTCCAAAGCACCAGCACTCAAGAATTGCCCGCAGAAACGTGGTGTTTGCACGCGTGTTTACACGTCTACGCCGAAGAAGCCGAACTCGGCTCTGCGTAAGGTTGCCCGTGTTCGTTTGACGAACAGCATCGAGGTTACCGCATACATCCCAGGCATTGGTCATAATCTTCAGGAGCATAGCGTTGTTCTGATTCGCGGCGGTCGTGTCAAGGACCTGCCAGGTGTTCGTTACCACATCATCCGTGGTTCGCTCGATACTGCCGGTGTGCAGGATCGCGGCCAGGGCCGTTCCAAGTACGGTGCGAAGAAAGCCAAAGCGAAGAAGAAATAAGAAACGGATTCCTGCCTGAGGGCGGGAGACATATGCTAATGAAGAAGGAGGTAAAACAATGCCAAGAAAAGGTTCCGTACCGAAGCGCGACGTACTGCCGGATCCGGTGTACCACAGCAAGACGGTTACGAAATTCATCAACAAGGTAATGCTCTCCGGTAAGAAGAGCGTTGCAGAGCGCGTCGTTTATGATGCGTTTGAGACGATCCGTGCCAAGACGGGCAAGGATCCTCTCGAGGTTTTTGAGACTGCTCTCAAGAACGTTATGCCGGTCCTCGAGGTACGCGCACGCCGCGTCGGTGGTGCAAACTACCAGGTTCCGGTTGAAGTTCGTCCGGATCGTCGCATGACGCTCGGCATTCGCTGGATCGTCAACTACGCTCGCCTGCGCGGTGAGAAGACGATGGATGAGCGCCTTTCCGGTGAGCTCATGGATGCTGCCAATAACACGGGTGCAGCAATCAAGAAGAAGGAAGATACGCATAAGATGGCCGAGGCCAACAAGGCATTCGCACATTATCGCTGGTAATCCCTTCTATATCATTAAGGAGCGATATTAAAAGTGGCAAGAGAGTATTCCCTTGAAAAAACTCGTAACATCGGTATCATGGCTCACATCGATGCCGGTAAGACGACGACCACGGAACGTATCCTCTTCTACACGGGTGTAAACCACAAGATCGGCGAGGTACATGATGGTGCCGCAACGATGGACTGGATGGTTCAGGAGCAGGAGCGTGGTATCACGATCACGTCCGCTGCAACGACCTGCCATTGGAAGAATCATCGCATCAACATCATCGATACGCCGGGTCACGTGGACTTCACGGTAGAGGTTGAGCGTTCCCTGCGCGTACTCGATGGCGCTGTAGCAGTCCTGACTGCTCGCGGCGGTGTCGAGCCTCAGACTGAAACCGTTTGGCGTCAGGCTGAGAACTACAACGTTCCGCGTATGGCTTATGTCAACAAGATGGACATCACCGGCGCGGACTTCTTCAACGTCATCAAGATGATGAAGGAACGCCTCAATGCAAATGCAGTTGCCATCCAGCTGCCGATCGGTGCTGAGGATTCCTTCAAGGGTATCGTCGATCTCGTCAAGATGGAAGCCATCGTCTATGAAGACGATCTCGGCAAAGTCGAGGATGAGGTTGCAATCCCGGATGACATGAAGGATCAGGCTGAAGAATACCGTGAGATCCTCCTCGAGGCTCTTTCTGAGCTCGATGATGACTTCATGGAGAAATACCTCGGCGGTGAAGAGATCACCGAGGAAGAGATTAAGAAGGTCATCCGCAAGGGTACGGTCGAGTGCAAGCTCTGCCCGGTTACCTGCGGTACTTCCTATCGCAACAAGGGCGTTCAGCCGCTCCTCGATGCGATTGTTGATTACATGCCGGCTCCGACGGATATCCCGCCGATCGCTGGTGTGAATCCTGAGACGGGTGAAGAAGACCATCGTCCGGCAAGTGACGAGGCTCCGTTCTCCGCACTCGCATTCAAGATCATGACGGATCCTTACGTTGGTAAGCTCGCATTCTTCCGCGTTTACTCCGGTATCCTCGATGGTGGCTCCTACGTGTACAATTCTACGAAGGGCAAGAAAGAGCGTATCGGCCGTATCCTGCAGATGCACGCCAACAACCGTAAGGAAATTGACCGCGTTTACAGCGGTGATATCGCTGCTGCCGTCGGCCTCAAGGACACGACGACGGGCGACACGCTCTGCGATGAAGAGCATCCGATCATCCTCGAGTCCATGGTCTTCCCGGATCCGGTTATCTCCGTTGCGGTTGAGCCGTCCACGAAGAACGACCAGGAGAAGATGGGCGTTGCCCTTCAGAAGCTCGCTGAAGAAGATCCGACCTTCCGCGTCCGCACGGACCAGGAAACGGGCCAGACAATCATCTCCGGCATGGGTGAGCTTCACCTGCAGATCATCGTTGACCGTATGCTCCGCGAGTTCAAGGTCGACTGCAAAGTTGGCGAGCCGCAGGTTGCTTACCGCGAGACGATCCGCAAGTCTGTCGAGGCAGAAGGCAAGTTCGTCCGCCAGTCCGGTGGTCATGGCCAGTACGGTCACTGCTGGCTCAAGCTCGAGCCGCAGGAGCCGGGCGAAGGCTTTGTATTCGAAAACAAAGTCGTCGGCGGTGCAATTCCGAAGGAATTCATCAAGCCGATCGAAGATGGCGTCAAGCAGGCTATGGAAGCAGGCGTTGTTGCCGGCTATCCGGTTGTCGATGTCAAGGTAACGGTCTTTGACGGTTCCTTCCACGAAGTCGACTCCTCGGAGGCAGCGTTTAAGGTTGCTGGTTCCATGGCGTTCCGCAACGGCGCAGAAAAGGCAAATCCGGTTCTCCTCGAGCCGTATGTTAAAGTCGAAGTCACGGTTCCGGAAGAGTACATGGGCGACGTTATCGGCGACCTGAACTCCCGCCGCGGCCGCATCGATGGCATGGAAGCACGCAATGGTTCCCAGGTCATCAACGGCTTCGTTCCGCTCTCCGAGATGTTCGGTTACTCGACGGATTTGCGTTCCAAGACCCAGGGCCGCGGGAACTACAGCATGGAAGTTGCTTACTATGATGAAGTTCCTAAAAATATTGCTGACAAGATTGTCGCAAAAAACAAAGGTGAATAAGGGAGGAAAACATCACAATGGCTAAAGAAAAGTTTGAAAGAACTAAACCGCATGTCAACATCGGTACGATTGGTCACGTTGACCATGGCAAGACGACGCTGACGGCTGCAATCACGAAAGTCCTTTCCGAGACGGAAGGCTGCAAGGCTTCCTTCGAAGACTATGCAGATATCGATAAGGCTCCGGAAGAGCGTGAGCGCGGTATCACGATCAACACGGCTCACGTTGAGTATGAGACGCCGAAACGTCACTATGCACACGTTGACTGCCCGGGCCATGCTGACTATGTCAAGAACATGATCACCGGCGCTGCTCAGATGGATGGTGCTATCCTGGTTGTTTCCGCAGCTGATGGCCCGATGCCGCAGACTCGTGAGCACATCCTGCTCGCTCGTCAGGTTGGTGTTCCGGCAATCGTTGTCTTCCTCAACAAGGTTGACCAGGTTGACGATCCTGAGCTCCTCGAGCTCGTTGAGATGGAAGTTCGCGAGCTGCTCTCCAGCTACGACTTCCCGGGCGATGACATCCCTGTTATCGCTGGTTCCGCTCTGAAGGCCCTCGAAGGCGACGAAGAGCAGAAGAAGAACATCCTCAAGCTCATGGAAGCTGTTGATGATTATATCCCGACGCCGGAGCGCGACAACGCTAAGCCGTTCCTGATGCCGGTCGAGGATGTCTTCACGATCACTGGCCGCGGCACGGTTGCTACGGGCCGTGTTGAGCGTGGTGAGCTCAAGATGAACGATACGGTTGAGATCGTTGGTCTGCAGGACGAGCCGCGTCAGACGGTTGTCACGGGCATCGAGATGTTCCGCAAGATGCTTGATTTCGCTGAGGCTGGCGATAACATCGGTGCTCTGCTCCGTGGTATCGACCGCAAAGAGATCGAGCGTGGTCAGGTTCTCGCAAAGCCGGGCACGATTCATCCGCACACGAAGTTCAAGGCTCAGGTCTATGTCCTGACGAAAGAAGAAGGTGGCCGTCATACGCCGTTCTTCACGAACTATCGCCCGCAGTTCTACTTCCGCACGACGGACGTAACTGGCGTAGTCAAACTGCCGGAAGGCACGGAGATGGTTATGCCTGGCGATAACGTCGAGATGGAAGTTGAGCTCATCACCCCGATCGCTATCGAGAAGGGCCTGCGCTTCGCTATCCGCGAAGGTGGTCACACGGTTGGTGCTGGCCGCGTAACGGAAATCGAAGGCTAATCTTCAAACTTAATCTTTTCATAAGAGCGGCGCTCGCGTCGCTCTTATTTAAAGGTTAAAATATATATGGTACCCCCCAATGCGATGACGTGGCAGATGGCTCGGGTGTACCCGAGGGAACTGTTACGGAGAAATGTTTGGGCCAAGAGCCTGGACGATAAGGAGGAAAACAAATTGTCGAAACAGCAGAAAATCAGAATCCGTTTGAAGGCTTATGATCATAAAGCCCTCGATCAGAGTGCCGTAAAGATTGTCGATACGGCAAAGAAGACTGGTGCAATGGTATCCGGTCCGATTCCTCTTCCGACGGAAAAGAACATCTATACGATCCTGCGTTCCCCGCATGTCAACAAGGACAGCCGTGAGCAGTTTGAAATGCGCACGCATAAGCGTCTGATCGACATTCTGCAGCCGACCAACAAAACGGTCGATGCTCTGATGCGTCTTGACCTGCCGGCAGGCGTAGACATCGAAATCAAACTGTAATCCGAGGAGGTGGAATGAATGTCTAAAGCTATCTTAGGTAGAAAACTTGGTATGACTCAGATCTTCACGGAAGAAGGCAAAGTTGTCCCGGTTACGGTCGTAGAGTCTGGCAACAACATCGTGATCCAGAACAAGACGGTTGAGTCTGACGGCTACAACGCAGTACAGCTCGGCTTCGGTGAAGTTAAAGAAAATAAAGTAAACAAACCCCTGAAAGGCCATTTCGAGAAGGCTGGCGTAAGCCCTGTAAAGTTCATTCGCGAGATGCGTCTTGCAGATGCTTCTGAATATAAAGTCGGTGATTCCATCGGCGTTGACATATTTAGTGCTGGAGAACTGGTTGATGTTACGGGTACTTCCAAAGGTAAGGGTTTTGCCGGCGGTATCAAACGTCACAACTTCGCTCGTGGTCCTATGGGACATGGTTCCAAATCCCATCGTGAGCCGGGTTCCACTGGTGCCATGATTTCCGGTCCTGGTGGACGTGTCCTCAAGGGCAAGAAGCTCCCGGGCCGCATGGGTGGCGAGCGCGTTACGGTTCAGCGCCTCACGGTCGTCCGTGTCGATGCAGACCGCAACCTTATCCTCATCAAGGGCGCAATTCCGGGCCCGAAGAAGAGCTTCGTTGTGATCAAGAGCACCGTTAAGCCGGGCAAAAACTGATTGGAAGGAGGACACCAACAATTATGGCTACAGTAGCAGTTTATGACATCACCAACAATCAGGTTGGCGATATCGAATTGAATGACAGCATCTTCGGCGTAGAGATGAATGCAGGCCTCCTGCATCAGGCCGTTGTTATGCAGCTCGCAGCTCAGCGCCTTGGCACGCATGCCACGAAAACGCGCGGCTTTGTCCGTGGCGGTGGCCGCAAGCCCTGGAAGCAGAAAGGCACGGGCCGTGCCCGCGCTGGTTCGACGCGCAGCCCGCTGTGGGTCGGCGGTGGTACGGTTTTCGGACCGCATCCGCGCAAGTATGCTTTCTCCATGCCGCGCAAGCAGCGTCGTCTCGCTCTCAAATGCGCACTTTCCGATAAGGTCAAGAGCGGCGATCTGATCGTTCTCGAGAGCCTCGATTTCGATGCTCCGAAGACGAAGCAGGTTGTCAAGATGCTCGGCGACTTCGGCGTAGATTCCAAGGCTCTCTTCGTCACGGCTGACGAGGCAGAGAACGTTGAGAAATCCGCACGCAACATTCCGGGTGCAAAAGCTATCCAGGCGCTGGGACTGAATGTCTATGATATCCTGAATCATGGCAAGCTGTTCATCACGAAGGATGCCATCACCCGCATCGAGGAGGTATTCGCATAATGGAAGCACGTGATATCCTGATCCGTCCGCTGATCACTGAGAGAACGACTCAGCTCATGGCTGAAGGCAAGTACGTCTTCGTTGTTGCGAAAGCAGCCAACAAGATTGAGATTGCCAAAGCAGTCGCTGAAATCTTCAACGTCAAGGTTGAAAAGGTCAATACGGTCAACGTACTTGGCAAAACGAAACGCATGGGCCGCACGTCTGGCAAGCGCCCTGACTATAAAAAAGCTATCGTGAAGCTCGCTGCTGGCGAAAGCATCGAGTTCTTCGAAGCATAATCGAGAAAAGGAGGTACACTTAAGTGGCAGTAAAGAGTTTTAAACCATATTCTGCAGGCAGACGCTTCATGACGGTCGCATCGTTCGATGAGATCACGGCAAGCAAGCCTGAGAAGTCCCTGACGGAACGCCTCAAGAAAACGGGCGGCCGCAATCAGCAGGGCCGTCTGACCGTCCGTCATCAGGGCGGCGGCCACAAGCGTCTCTATCGTGTCATTGACTTCAAGCGCACGAAAGACGGTATCCCGGCTCGCGTCGCTACGATTGAGTACGATCCGAACCGCAGCGCTCGCATCGCTCTGCTCAACTACGTAGACGGCGAGAAGCGCTACATCCTCGCACCGAACGGCCTCAAGGTCGGCGATCAGGTCGTTTCCGGCCCGGACGCTGATATCAAGGTCGGCAACGCACTTCCGCTCAAGAACATCCCGGTTGGTACTACGGTACACAACGTTGAGCTGAAGATCGGCAAGGGCGCACAGCTCGTTCGCAGTGCTGGTACGTCCGCTCAGCTCATGGCTAAGGAAGGCGATTATGCACTCCTCCGCATGCCGTCCGGCGAGCTTCGCAAAGTCCACATCAACTGCCGTGCAACGATCGGTGAAGTCGGCAACCTCGAGCACGAGAACATCACGCTCGGCAAGGCTGGCCGTTCCCGCTGGCTCGGCATTCGCCCGGAGAACCGCGGCGTTGCCATGAACCCGAACGATCATCCGCATGGCGGCGGCGAGGGCCGTTCTCCTGTTGGCCGCAAGCACCCTGTTACGAAGTGGGGCAAATGCGCAATGGGTGCCAAGACCCGTCGCAAGAAGGCTTCCGACAAGCTCATCGTCAAAGGACGCACGAAATAATAGAAATCGACAGGCAGCCTAGTGCCGCCTGACGAAAGGAGGAGACACTTTGTCAAGATCTATTAAAAAAGGACCTTACGTTGCAGAGAGCCTGATGAAGAAGATCACGGCCCTGAACGAGGCTAACGATAAGAAAGTTGTTAAGACCTGGTCGAGAAGCTCCACGATTTTCCCGGAGTTCGTTGGTCATACGATTGCTGTTCATGACGGCCGCAAGCATGTCCCCGTTTACATCACGGAAGACATGGTTGGCCACAAGCTCGGTGAGTTCGCTCCGACGCGTACTTTCAAGGGCCATGCAGGCGAAGAGAGAAAGACCGCTCTGAAATAATTTTGCGAAAGGAGAATCCTTGTGGAATCGAAAGCAGTAGCTAAATATGTTCGCATCGCTCCGCGCAAAGTTCGTGTGGTCATGGATCTCATCCGTGGCAAGAACGTCGCTGAAGCGTTCGCGATTCTGAAATTCACGCCGAAGGCTGGCGCTGAAGTAGTTGAGAAGGTTCTGCGTTCTGCTGTTGCAAACGCTGAGAACAACTTTGATATGGACGTCGAGAAGCTCTTCGTCAAGACGGCATTCGTCGACCAGGGCCCGACGCTCAAGCGCATCCATCCGCGTTCCCGTGGACAGGCCTTCAAGATTTTGAAGCGTACGTCCCATGTAACCATCGTCGTTGACGAGAAGAACTGAGTAAGGAGGGAAACGGTTTGGGTCAGAAAGTAAATCCGCATGGTATTCGTCTTGGCATTGTCAAGGATTGGGATGCTAAGTGGTATGCAGATAAAGATTTTGCAGCAAACCTGCATGAAGATATCAAGATCCGTGATTATCTGAAGCAGAGCCTTCAGGCAGCTGGTGTTTCCAGAATTGAGACGGAGCGCAGCAAGAACCGCCTGAAGATCACGATCCACACGGCTAAGCCGGGCATGGTCATCGGCCGTGGCGGTTCGGGCATCGAGCAGATCAAAGAGGGTCTGAAGAATTACACGACGAAGCGCGTGGACATCAACATTGCAGAAATCAAACAGCCGGATATGGACGCAACGCTCGTTGCTGAGAACATCGCTCAGCAGCTCGAACGCCGCATCGCTTTCCGCCGCGCGATGAAGCAGGCAGTTGGCCGCACGATGCGCCTCGGCGCCAAGGGCATCAAGATCGCTTGCAGCGGTCGCCTCGGCGGTGCAGAGATCGCACGTAAGGAATCGTATCGTGAAGGAAGTATTCCACTTCATACGCTCCGTGCTGATATCGATTATGGTACGGCAGAAGCTCACACGACTTATGGCCGCATCGGCGTAAAGGTCTGGATCTTCAAGGGCGAAGTTCTTCCGGAAAGAAAGCAGCAGAAGGCTGCAGCTGAAGGGAGCGAAGCTTAATGTTATTACCAAAGAGAGTCAAATATCGCAAGCAGTTCCGTGGCCGTATGAAGGGCAAGGCTCATCGCGGCAATACGGTTAGCCATGGCCAGTATGGCCTCGTAGCCCTCGAGCCGGCTTGGATCACGAACCGTCAGATCGAGGCAGCTCGTATCGCCATGACGCGTTACATCAAGCGTGGCGGCCAGGTCTGGATCAAGATTTTCCCGGATAAGCCGGTAACGGCTAAACCGGCCGAGACCCGCATGGGTTCCGGTAAAGGTTCGCCGGAGTACTGGGTAGCTGTTGTTAAGCCGGGCCGCGTCCTCTTCGAGATGGACGGCGTTTCCAAGGAGATCGCAATGGAAGCTATGCGTCTCGCTGGTCACAAGCTCCCGATCAAGACGAAGTTCGTTATGAAGGAAGATAATAAAGCAGAGGGCGGTGAAGTAAATGAAGGTTAATGAGATTCGCGAGATGAATGCTGAGGAACTCAACCAGAAACTTGCTTCGCTCAAAGAGGAGCTGTTCAACCTCCGTTTCCAGCTTGCCACCGGCCAGCTTGAGAACCCGATGCGTATCAAAGAAGTAAAGAAGACGATCGCCCGCATCAAGACGATCCAGCGTGAGAACGAGCTCAAGGCTTAATCACGGAAACTGATATGCAAAAGGAAGGAGGCTCCCTGATGAGCGAAAGAAACGTACGTAAGACGAAAATTGGTAAAGTCATCTCCGATAAGATGGACAAGACCGTTGTGGTTGCAGTCGAGGAACTCGAGCAGCACAAGCTTTACAAAAAGCCGGTCAAGAGAACGGTAAAGTTCCATGCACATGATGAGAAGAACGACGCACATGTAGGCGACAAGGTATCCCTCATGGAAACCCGCCCGCTTTCCAAGACGAAGCGCTGGAGAGTTGTTGAAGTCATCGAGCGTGCAAAATAATCCAAAATTATCGAAGAAGGAGGTCAAACAATGATCCAACAGCAAACCATCCTGAATGTTGGTGACAACACGGGTGCAAAAGAGATCATGTGCATCCGCGTGCTCGGCGGTTCCTATCGCAAGTACGCTAACATTGGTGATATTATCGTAGCTGCAGTTAAGTCTGCTGCTCCTGGCGGCACGGTCAAGAAGGGCGATGTCGTGAAGGCAGTCGTAGTCCGCAGCGTCAAGGGCCTGCGCCGTGCAGATGGCTCGTACATCCGCTTCGACGAGAATGCCGCTGTCATCATCAAGGACGACAAGACGCCGAAGGGCACGCGTATTTTTGGACCAGTAGCCAGAGAGCTTCGCGATAAAGACTTCATGAAGATCGTTTCCCTGGCTCCTGAAGTACTTTAATTGTGGGGAGGTGCTATTTTGTCACTCGTAAAACTGAACGTTAAGAAGGGCGACACGGTCGTCGTGCTGTCCGGTAAGGATAAAGGCAAACAGGGCAAAGTCATCACGGCTATGCCGAAGAAGGGCAAGGTTATCGTCGAGGGCGTCAACAAAGTAAAGCGTCACACGAAACCGAACCAGAAGGCTCCGCAGGGCGGCATCCTCGTGAAGGAAGCTCCGATGCATGCCTGCAAAGTCATGGTCGTCTGCCCGGCTTGCAAGAAGGCAACGCGCGTTGCCCACAAGGAAGTCAATGGCAAGATGGTCCGTGCCTGCAAGAAGTGCGGCGAAGTCATCGACCAGACGAAATAAGCGAGAAAGGAGGAACATAAGTGGATAGATTACAGGAAAAATACCAGAACGAAGTCTGCAAAGCCATGACGGAGAAGTTTGGCTACAAGAACGTGATGCAGCTCCCGAAAATCGAGAAGGTCATCATCAACATGGGTGTTGGCGAGGCTGTCGGCAACCCGAAGGCCCTCGATGCAGCAGTGAGCGATCTGACGATCATCGCTGGCCAGAAGCCGCTTCTGACTCGTGCAAAGAAGTCCCTCGCAGCCTGGAAGCTGCGTGAGGGCATGCCGATCGGCTGCAAAGTAACGCTGCGCGGCACGCGTATGTACCAGTTCCTCGATAAGTTCATGAACGTTGCTCTCCCGCGCGTCCGTGACTTCCGTGGTGTATCGGATAAGGCTTTCGACGGCCGCGGCAACTACGCAGTCGGCCTCAAAGAGCAGCTCATCTTCCCGGAAATCGAGTATGATAAAATCGATAAGATCCGTGGCATGAACATTGTAATTGTTACGACGGCACAGACGGATGAAGAAGCCAGAGAGCTCCTGAAACTCATGGGTATGCCGTTCAAAGCATAAGGAGGTAAGGAAACTTGGCTAAGAAGTCTATGGTTGAGAAGTGGAGCAAAGAACCGAAGTTCTCCACGCGCAAGTACAACCGCTGCAAGATCTGCGGCCGTCCGCATGGCTACATGCGCAAGTTCGACATGTGCCGTATCTGCTTCCGCGAGCAGAGCTACAAAGGCGCTATTCCTGGCGTAACCAAAGCCAGCTGGTAATTATTGACATTTGAAAGGAGGATATCGATTCAATGGTAATGACTGATCCTATTGCAGATATGCTGACTCGTTTGCGCAATGCAAACTCTGTATTCCACGAGAAGGTGGAAATCCCGGGTTCCAAGATCAAGACCGCTATTGCAGAGGTCCTGAAGGAAGAGGGTTTCATCAAAGACTACACGTTCACGGAGGACAACAAGCAGGGTGTCATCACGATCGCCCTCAAGTATGGCCCTCAGCGCGAGAAGGTCATCTCCGGTATCAAACGCATTTCGAAGCCGGGCCTTCGCCAGTACGCAAAGCACGATGAGCTTCCGCGTGTTCTCGGCGGCCTCGGCATCGCCATCATTTCCACGTCCAAGGGCATCATGAGCGACAAGCAGGCCCGCAAGGCTGGTCTCGGCGGCGAAGTCATCGCTTACGTTTGGTAATTGATAGTAGTCAGGAGGTGTACAGATGTCAAGAATTGGTAGAGCACCGATTGAAATCCCGGCTGGCGTAACGGTTACGCTCGGCGAGGACAATCTGGTGAAAGTAAAGGGCCCGAAAGGTGAACTTTCCCGCCACATTCATCCGGAAATGAAAGTAACCGTCGAAGGCAACGTTATCACGGTAACGCGTCCGTCCGACGATAAAACGCACAGATCCCTCCACGGTCTGTCCCGTACGCTGATCCACAACATGGTTGTCGGCGTAACGGAAGGTTTCTCCAAGAATCTCGAAATCAATGGTGTCGGTTACCGTGCCCAGAAGCAGGGCAAGAACCTCAACCTGTCCCTTGGTTTCTCCCATCCGGTTGTCGTCGAGCCGCCGCAGGGCATTGAGTTCGACGTACCGTCCGCCAATGCCATCACGGTAAAGGGCATCGATAAGGAAGTTGTCGGCCAGATCGCAGCTGAGATCCGCGGCTTCCGTGAGCCGGAGCCGTACAAAGGCAAGGGCATCAAATACGCTGGTGAGCATATCCGCCGCAAGGAAGGTAAAGCCGGCGCTAAGGGTAAGAAATAAGGAACGCATTCGGGAAAGGAGTGAATCTCTGTGCTTCTTAAAGCAGATAAGAACAAGGCACGTCAGAAACGTCATCTGCGTGTCCGCAACCATATCGCAGGCACGGCGGCTCGTCCGCGCCTCAACGTATATCGCAGCCTCGCAAACATCTATGCGCAGGTTATCGATGATGAGAAGGGCGTAACGCTCGTCTCCGCAAGCTCCCAGGACAAGGGTTTTGAGAACTACGGCGGCAACATCGAAGCAGCTAAGGCTGTCGGTGCTGAAGTCGCCAAGCGTGCTCTTGAAAAGGGCATCACGGAAGTCGTATTCGACCGTGGCGGTTATGTTTATCATGGCCGTGTTGCAGCTCTCGCAGAAGCAGCTCGTGAAGCTGGTCTGAAATTCTAAGATAACGTCTGAAGGAGGTAAATGAATGGCTAGAAATATGGACAACGAGACTCCTGAGTTCGAGGAGAAAGTTGTATATATCAATCGAGTAGCGAAAGTCGTCAAGGGCGGCCGTCGCTTCTCGTTCAGCGCCCTTGTTGTCGTTGGCAACAAGAAAGGTAAAGTAGGCGTTGGCCTCGGCAAAGCTGCTGAGGTTCCGGAAGCAATCCGCAAGGGTGTCGAGGATGCAAAGAAGAACCTCATCGAGGTTGCTCTTTACGACAACCGCACGATTCCTCATGAGATGATCGGTGTCTTCGGTGCCGGCAAAGTCATGATGAAGCCGGCTGCAAAAGGTACTGGTGTTATCGCCGGCGGCCCGGCTCGTGCCATCCTTGAGCTCGCAGGTATCCGCGATATCCTGACGAAGTCCCTCGGTTCCGCAAACCCGAACAACATGGTCCGCGCAACGATGGAAGGCCTCAAGGCACTCAAGCGTGCAGAGGCTGTTGCTGAGCTCCGTGGCAAGACGGTTCAGGAAATCTTAGGTTAATAGGAGGCTCACAAAATGGCAAAAGTTAAAGTCACGCTGAAGAGAAGCTTGATCGGCCGCCCGGAAACGCAGCGCAAGACCGTTCGTGCTCTTGGACTGCGCAAGATCAACTCCGTTGTTGAGCTTCCGGACAACCCGGCCATCCGTGGCCAGCTCCACAAGGTCGAGCATCTGATCCAGGTAGAAGAAATCGCAGACTAAGACGGAACAGGAGGTGTACTAGATGAAATTACATGAATTACAGCCAGCAGCTGGTTCCCGCAAGGTTCGCAACCGCGTCGGTCGCGGCCTCGGCTCCGGCAACGGCAAGACGGCTGGCCGCGGCATGAAGGGCCAGAATTCCCGCAGCGGCGGTGGCGTACGCACGGGTTTTGAAGGCGGCCAGATGCCGATTTACCGTCGTCTCCCGAAACGCGGCTTCAAGAATGTCTGGGCTAAGACCTTTGCTGAGGTCAACGTCGAGACGCTGAACCGCTTTGAAGATGGCACGACGGTTGATCCAGTTGTGCTCGTTGAATCCGGTATCCTGAAGAACGTGCAGGACGGCATCCGTATCCTCGGCAATGGCGAGCTTACGAAGAAGCTGACGGTTCGTGCAAACGGCTTCACGAAATCCGCAGAAGAGAAGATTACGGCAGCAGGTGGCAAAGTAGAGGTGATCTGAGGTGCTCTCAGCCCTTGGCAACATCTTTAAGATTCCAGAACTTCGGCAAAAGATCATTTTCACGCTGATCATGTTTGCCGTCTTCCGGATGGGGACGCATATCCCCGTTCCGGGGGTTGACCCGACGGCGCTTGAGAAGCTCTTCGCCAACGGCAACCTGTTTGGTCTGTTAGACCTCTTTTCTGGCGGTGCGTTCAGTAAATTTTCCATCTTCGCGATGAGTATCACGCCGTACATCAATGCGGCTATCATCATCCAGCTGCTCAATGTCGTCATCCCGACGCTCGAGCAGTGGTCCAAGGAAGGCGAGGAAGGTCACAAGAAGACGACCCAGGTCACGCGCTACCTCACGGTGGTGCTGGCGTTCCTGCAGGCAATTGGCATGTCCATTGGCCTCAAGTCCGCCATCCTCAATCCGAATCCGGTGAACATCCTCATCATTGCCATCACCCTCACAGCGGGGACGGTCTTCCTCATGTGGGTCGGTGAGCAGATTACGGCACAGGGTGTCGGCAACGGTATCTCCTTGATCATCTTTGCCGGTATCGTCGCGGCTCTTCCGAAGAACCTTGGAACTCTTTACCATTACGTACAGGCTGGCACCATCAGCTATTTCAGTGTATTCATGTTCGGCGTCATCGCGCTCGCGATGGTCATGTTCGTCGTTTACATTGAGACAGGCTTCCGCCGCATTCCCATCTCGTATGCCAAGAGAGTGGTCGGTCAGAGAGCCTATGGTGGTCATTCCAGCCACATCCCCCTGAAAGTCAATCAGGCGGGTGTTATCCCAATCATCTTTGCGTCATCCGTGCTGATGTTTCCAGTAACCATTGCCCAGTTTATTGATGTACCCTGGGTAAAGACCGTTGCCAGTTATCTTGAGTGGGGCAAGCCGCTTCAGACGGCGCTTTACGTCGGCCTGATCATCTTCTTCACTTATTTCTATACTGCGGTTACTGTAAAGATATCGGATATGGCAGAGAATCTGAAAAAATACGGTGGTTTCATCCCGGGCATCCGCCCTGGACAGCCAACGGCAGATTATTTGGATCATGTCATGACTCGTATCACGCTTGCGGGTTCCGTGTTCCTGGCCTTTATCGCCGTCCTGCCGAATATGATTGCTGCGGCAACTCATATCGAAGGCGTTTACTTCGGCGGTACGGCCCTGCTCATCGTCGTGGGCGTTGCGCTCCAGACCATGAAGCAGATCGAATCCATGGTCGTCATGCGTCACTACGAAGGGTTCATGAAATAAGAGGAGGCAGTACATTATGCATATCTTGTTAATGGGCCCCCCGGGTGCCGGTAAAGGCACGCAGGCGGCTAATCTTGTCAAAGAGTTCGGCATTCCGCACATCTCCACAGGCGATATGTTCCGTGCAGCTGTCAAGGAAGGAACGGAACTCGGCAAGCAGGCGAAGGCATGCATGGACGCAGGCAAACTTGTTCCGGACGAAGTCACGATCGGCATTGTTCGTGAGCGTCTCGCCAAAGACGACTGCAAGAAGGGATTCATCCTCGATGGCTTCCCGCGCACCGTCGAACAGGCCGATGCCCTGACGGGAATCCTCAAGGATCTCGGTCTTTCCCTGACGCGCGTCCTGAACATCAGCGTTCCGGCTGCGGATCTCATCGAGCGTGCAGTCGGCCGCCGCATCTGCAAGAAGTGCGGAGCTACGTATCACACGAAGTTCAATCCGCCGAAGAAGGAAGGCATCTGCGACGAATGTGGCAGCGAACTTTTCCAGCGTGCAGATGATAACGCGGAGACGATGAAGAATCGCCTTTCCGTATACGAGGCTTCCACGAAGCCGCTCATCGACTATTACAAAAAAGCCGGTGTCTATACGGAAGTCGATGGCAGACAGGCAATCGACAAAGTCACGCAGGACCTCATTGATGCCTTGAAGGCTTGAGGATTGCCGGTGAATTCACCGAATTGATAGAAGTGTTGTAAGGGCGGCCAGTGGCCGCCCATTACAATGATTAGAGGAAAATGACAACCTGTTGTTGGGCATGGCATTGAAAGATTATGCAGAAGCTCCTTAGATGACTTTGGCCCAACCAATTTCTATGACAAGGAGAACTGACATGTCGAAGCAAGATGTTATTGAAGTAGAAGGCAAAGTCCTGGAGGCACTGCCGAATGCAATGTTCCAGGTTGAGCTGGAGAATGGTCATGTTGTACTGGCGCATGTATCCGGAAAGATCCGCATGAATTTCATCCGCATCCTTCCCGGTGACAAAGTCACGATTGAACTCACGCCTTATGACTTAACGCGTGGCCGTATAACCTACCGATTCAAATAAGTCAAATTGTTCATTTTGCCCGTCATAAAAAAATATTTGACTTTTTTCGCCTTTGCCACTAGGCAGGAGCGAAGAAACATGGTATACTAGCAAAATGACAAGACTGACAATATCGAAAAGGGGGCATATAACGATGAAGGTAAAACCGTCAGTAAAGCGGATTTGCGAGAAATGCAAGATCATCAAGCGCAAAGGCCGTGTAATGGTCATCTGCGAAAATCCGAAACACAAACAGAGACAAGGTTAATGAATGAATAAGGAGGTGCTTTATTAATGGCACGTATTGCCGGTGTAGATTTACCCCGTGACAAGAGAATTGAAATTGCTTTGACGTACATTTTTGGTATTGGTCTCAAGACTTCTCAGGATCTCCTGAAGATGACTGGCATCAATCCGGATACTCGTATGCGAGACCTCACGGAGGACGAAGTTGTAAAACTTCGTGATGTCATCGATAAGAACGTCGTGGTTGAAGGTGACCTTCGCCGCGAGCGCCAGATGAACATCAAGAGACTCGTTGATATCGGCTGCTACCGTGGTCGTCGCCACCGTCTTGGTCTTCCTGTCCGTGGACAGAACACAAAGAACAACGCCCGCACGCGTAAAGGCCCGAAAAAGGCTGTAGCAGGCAAGAAAAAGGACTAATAAAGGAGGGTTAACTGGTGGCAGTTAAGAAAGCAGTTCGCACGAAGAAAAAAGTTCGTAAGAACATTGAATATGGCGTAGCACATATCAGCTCTACGTTCAACAACACAATCGTTACGCTCACCGATAAGAGCGGTAATGCACTTTCCTGGGCCAGCGCAGGCGGCCTTGGTTTCCGCGGCTCCCGCAAGAGCACGCCGTTTGCTGCACAGATGGCAGCTGAGACGGCTGCAAAGGCAGCTATGGAGCATGGCCTCAAGCAGGTCGAAGTTTACGTTAAGGGTCCTGGTGCCGGCCGTGAAGCCGCAATCCGTTCCCTGCAGGCAACGGGCCTCGAAGTCAACATGATCAAAGATGTTACTCCGATTCCGCACAATGGCTGCCGTCCGCCGAAGCGTAGAAGAGTATAATAGGAGGTGCATTTAACCGATGGCAATTGATAGAGTACCAGCCCTGAAGAGATGCCGTGCCCTTGGCATCGAGCCGGCTGTTATTGGTCGTTCCAAAGAATCGAAGCGTCAGCTCCGCCGCACGAACCGCAAGGTTTCCGAGTATGGCACGCAGCTGAAAGAAAAGCAGAAAGCAAAGTTCATCTACGGTGTGCTCGAGAAGCAGTTCCGTGGATACTACGATAAAGCAAAGAAGATGCAGGGCGTTACGGGTGAAAACCTCCTCGGCCTTCTCGAGCGCCGCCTCGACAACGTTGTCTTCCGCCTTGGCCTCGCCAACACGCGCCGTCAGGCTCGTCAGCTCGTCCGTCATGGCCATTTCACGGTCAACGGCAAGCGCGTTGACATCCCGTCCGCACTCGTTGCAGTCGGCGATGTGATCGCTGTGGCAGAGAAGAGCCAGAGCAATGCATTCTTCAAGGAGCTCAAGGAGAGCAGCAACGCCCTGTCCGCTCCGGCTTGGCTCCAGGCCGATCAGGCCAACCTCACGGGTACGGTAACGCGTTTCCCGAACCGTGATGAGATCGATGTTCCTGTCAACGAGCAGGCTATCGTCGAGTTGTACTCCAAATAATGAATATTTGTGCCTGTGCGCATAGTGTTATTGAGGAGGTTCATTCAAGATGATAGACATCGAGAAACCGAAAATTGAAATTGCGGAAATCAGTGAAGACAACCGCTATGGCAAGTTCATCTGCGAGCCACTCGAGCGCGGTTACGGCACGACGTTCGGCAACAGCCTGCGCCGCATGCTCCTGTCTTCTCTCGAAGGTGCTGCGATTACCTCCATCCGGATCGATGGCGTGCTCCATGAGTTCTCCACGATTCCGGGCGTCCGGGACGATGTCACGAACATCGTGCTCAACCTCAAGGAGCTCTGCCTCAAGATGACGGGCAATGAGCCGCGCGTCATCCGCATTGACGTTGAGGGTGAGAAAGAGGTCACGGCTGCCGACATCATCTGTGATGCCGACATCGAGGTCCTCAACCCGGATCTTCACATCGCTACGGTCAACGCTGACGGCAAGCTCAAGATTGAGATGACGGTTGAGCGTGGCCGCGGCTATGTGCCGGCTGACAAGAACAAGAAGCCGGACGACACGATTGGCGTCATTCCAATCGATTCCATTTTCTCTCCGGTCAAGCGCGTGAACTACACGGTACAGGATACGCGTGTTGGCAACGTGACGGACTATGACCGCCTGATCCTCGAGGTCTGGACGGATGGTTCGCTGCGCCCGGAGGAAGCCGTCAGCAAGGCTGCCGGTATCCTCGTCATGCACCTCAAGCTGTTCCAGAACATGGACGGGCTGCCGGAGGAAGTGGAGGAGGAAGAAGCATCCTTCCCGGAGGAGGAAGAGGATAATTCTTCGAAGGTTCTCGATATGACCATCGAAGATCTCGACCTCTCCGTACGTTCCTTCAACTGTCTCAAACGCGCCAATATCAACACGGTCGCAGACCTTGCTGAGAAGACGGAAGACGACATGATGAAGGTCCGCAACCTCGGACGCAAATCTCTTGAGGAAGTCAAGAAGAAGCTCGAGGAACTCGGTTTAACGCTCAAACAAAACAACGACTGACAGGAAAGAGGGAAATCAATGAGCTACAGAAAATTAGGACGTAACTCCGCAGCCCGCAAGGCGCTGTTCACGAGCATTCTCACTTCCTTCTTCAGATATGGCCGCATTGAGACGACGGAAGCTAAGGCAAAAGAGCTTCGCAAGTTCGCTGAAAACCTCATCACGCTCGCAAAGCGCGGTGATCTCAGCGCTCGTCGCCAGGCAATCGCTCAGCTGGCTGATGAAGATGTAGTAAGAAAGCTGTTTGATGAAATCGCAGGCAAGTACGCAGACCGCCAGGGCGGTTACACGCGTATCCTGAAGCTCGGCGTTCGCCGCGGCGACGCTGCTCCGATGGTCATCATTGAGCTCGTCTAATTCCATACGGAATCATGAGGTCATCTGCTTCGGCAGGTGGCCTTTTTTCATGCATGGATTGTCAACTGATGATTTGATTTGTTTTGACAATCGAAGTGCGGTATAATGGAACGGTCGATTTGAAATACGAAAAGGAAGGAACGGATAGTATGGCCTTTATCGAGCTGGACCATGTCTCTCATATCTACCATGCCGGCACGGAGAACGAGCATCAGGCACTCGACGATGTTTCGCTTGCCATCGAGCGGGGTGAGTTTGTCGCCATTCTCGGCACGAATGGCTCGGGCAAGTCGACGCTTGCCAAGCATCTCAACGCATTGCTGCTGCCGACGCGCGGCACCTGCCGCATTGCCGGCTGCGATACGTGCGAGGAGGAAGATCTCTGGAAGATTCGGCAGGAGGTCAGCATGGTCTTCCAGAATCCGGACAACCAGATCATCGCGGCCATCGTCGAGGATGATGTGGCGTTTGGTCCGGAGAATCTCGGCATGCCGCCCGACATGATTCGCGAGAACGTGCATCGGGCGCTCGAAGCCGTTCATATGACGCGCTTCCGCAAGTTTGCGCCGCACCTCTTGTCAGGCGGCCAGAAACAGCGTGTGGCCATTGCCGGTGCACTGGCCATGCAGACGCATTGCCTCGTGCTCGACGAGCCGACGGCCATGCTTGACCCCGAGGGCCGTGAGGAGGTCATGGCGACGGTGCGTCAGCTCCACGAGGAGCGCGGCATGACCATCGTACACATCACGCATTTCATGGAGGAAGCGGCGGCAGCTGATCGCATCGTCGTCATGGATAAGGGACATGTCGTCGCCGTGGGCACACCGCGCGAGATCTTTGCCCAAGCTGACCGCATGAAGAAGCTGGGCCTCGATGTGCCGCTCGCGTCACAGCTCGCCCTGCGCCTGCGCAGGAAGGGCTTGAAGCTGCCCGCAGATATCCTGACCGATGAGGAACTTGTCGCTGCCCTCGTGCCTTGAGTGCGGTGCATTGTCCAGGCATGCTGCCGGGGTGTTTTATTATGGAAGAAAAAGATGGGAGTGAACGCGTTGTCCATTGCGCTGGAACATATCGAATACATCTATATGCCCAAGACCCCCTTTGAACGGCGGGCTCTTCAGGATGTCTCAGCCGTCATCGAGGAAGGATCCTTCACGGCTATTGCGGGCCATACGGGGTCGGGCAAGTCGACGCTGCTGCAGCACCTAAATGGCCTGCTGCATCCGACGAAGGGGCGCGTGCTCGTGGATGGCGTCGATCTGCAGCCGGCCGACAAGAAGGCGCGTCCTGCGGCCAAGGAGGCACGCCGCAAGGTCGGCATGGTCTTCCAGTATCCGGAGCAGCAGCTCTTTGAGGAAACCGTGGCCGCTGACGTGGCCTTCGGTCCGCGGAATCTCGGCTGCACGGAAGAGGAAACGCGGCAGCGTGTGCAGGAAGCCCTGCAGCTTGTGCACCTCGATTACGCTACGTATGCAAAGCGTTCGCCCTTCCAGCTCAGCGGCGGCCAGATGCGCCGCGTGGCCATCGCCGGCGTGCTCGCCCTGCGGCCCAAATACCTCGTGCTTGATGAACCGACGGCTGGGCTCGACCCGCGCGGCCGTGAGGAACTCATCGCGACCATCCGCCAGCTGCACGAGAAGCAGGGGATGACGATTCTCTTTGTCTCACACAACATGGACGATATTGCACGGCTGGCCGATCATCTGCTCGTGCTCAATCAGGGCAGGCTCGTCTCGGACGGTACGCCGCGCGAGGCTTTTGCCGATGAGACGATGCTGCGCGCAGCCGGCTTGCGCCCGCCGCATGTCATGACGCTCGTGCAGGAACTGCATGCAGCCGGCCTGCCGCTGCAAGAAGACGCGCTGACGATCGATGAGGCTGAACGAGCCATACTGGCGGCCTGTCAGAAGGGAGGGAAGGCCTGATGCTTTCCGATATCACAATTGGGCAGTTTTTTCCAGGGGATTCCCTGCTGCACCGGCTCGATCCGCGCACGAAGATCATCCTGCTCTTCTTCTTTCTCGTGGCCATCTTTGCCGTCAGCAGCGCGGCCTCATATGCGCTGCTTTCGGGACTGACGCTGGCGCTCATGCTCGTCTCGCGCGTGCCGATGCGCATGATGCTGCGTTCGGTGAAGCCGCTCTGGTGGATTATCCTGTTTACCTTTGTCATCCACCTGTTCAGCACGCCGGGTGAGGAACTGGCGAAAGTCTGGATTTTTACCGTGACGATAGAAGGGCTTGTGCAGGGCTTTTTGATCTGCCTGCGTCTCGTACTGCTGATTCTCCTGTCGTCGCTCCTGACGTTCACGACGAGCCCGCTGAAACTTACCGACGCCATGGAACGGCTGCTGTCACCCCTGCGGCGCTTCGGTGTGCCTGCGCATGAGCTGGCCATGATGATGACGATCGCTCTGCGCTTTGTGCCGACGCTCATCGAGGAGACTGACCGCATCATGAAGGCACAGCAGTCGCGCGGAGCTGATTTCAGTGAGGGCAGCATCATGAAGCGGCTCCGGGCGCTCGTGCCCATCCTCGTGCCGCTCTTTCTCTCGGCCTTCCGCCGTGCCGACGATCTCGCAATGGCCATGGAGGCCCGCTGCTACCGCGGCGGTGAGGGGCGGACGCAGATGAAGGCCCTGCAGGTGACGGGCATCGATTACGTCGCATACGTCGTCTCCTTTGCCCTCTTCGCCGTCCTGGCCTTCCTGCGCTGAACGCGCCGCCGTTTCTCTGTTTTTGGAAAGGATATTGCAGCAATATGAAACCGGAACACAAGGCTGAGATGAAAGCCCGCGCGCGCAACATCGTCCTGAAGGTCGCCTATGACGGCACGGCCTACCATGGCTTCCAGCGCCAGACGCTGCCTGTCGTCGCCGTGCAGAATGTGCTCGAGGAAAAGCTGCAGGTCGTCTTTGGCGATTCCATCGAACTCGCGGCTTCGGGCCGCACCGATGCCGGCGTCCACGCACGCGGACAGGTCGTCAATTTCTTTACGAACGGGCGCATTCCCGTTGACCGCATTGTGCGCGCCGTCAACAGCCTGCTGCCTTCTGACATTGTCGTACTGGCGGCCGATGAGGCGGATTTTGACTTCAGCGCGCGCCACAGCGCGAAGAGCAAGACGTACCTTTACCGCATCCAGCAGGGGGAGGTCCCGGATCCGTTCTCGGCCCGCTACGCCTGGTACGTGCGCCGCCCGCTCGACCGCGAAGCGATGGCGGAGGCCCTGCGGATGATTCTCGGCACGCATGATTTCTCGGCCTTCCGCGCGAGCGGCGGCGCGCCGATGAGCCCTGTCCGCACCATGTATGAGGCGGTTCTTGCCGATGAGCCGCGCGGCATCCTCACGTGCCGGATTCATGGCAGCGGCTTCCTTTACCACATGGTCCGCAACATTATCGGCACGCTCGTGCGCGTGGGGCTCGGCGACCTCGCGCCAGCAGACTTTCAGCGCATCATGGAGAGCCGCGACCGCACGCAGGCAGCTGCTACGGCACCGGCCTGCGGCCTGTTTCTTGAACAGGTGGAATATGGGAATGACTTGCATTTGTAACGAATGCACTTGCACCCCCCTTGTATATGCGCTAAAATATGAAAGAAGCCTGTAAAAGGCTTTTTTCGTAAACAACGGTATAACACTAGGTGGTGTAAACATGAAATCAGTATTGAACGTGGGGATTGACGTAGGCTCGACGACGATCAAGCTCGTGGTTCTCGACCATGAGAAGAAGATCCTCTACAAGAACTACGCCCGCCATTTCTCAGAAATCGGCAATGCCCTGCAGGAGAATCTGACGCATCTGAAATCCATCGTTGGTGAGCAGAAATTTTCATTTGCCCTGACGGGATCTGCCGGTATGGGCATTGCGCAGCGCATCGGCCTGCCCTTCGTACAGGAGGTCATCGCCTGCGCGGCTGCGGTCAAGCAGCTGATACCACAGACGGACACCGTGGTGGAACTCGGTGGCGAAGATGCCAAGATTACTTACTTCGGCGATGCACCGGAGCAGCGCATGAACGGAGTCTGTGCCGGCGGCACGGGCTCTTTCATTGACCATATGGCTTCGCTGCTCTCGACGGATGCCAAGGGGCTCAACGATCTGGCCGCCAAAGGCAAGCAGATTTACACGATTGCTTCGCGCTGCGGCGTATTTGCCAAGACGGATATCCAGGCTCTGATGAACGATGGTGCCGAGAAGGCCGACATTGCGCTCTCGATTTTCCAGGCCGTGGTCAACCAGACCATCGGCAACCTCGCACAGGGGCGGCCGATAAACGGCCGGGTCGCCTTCCTCGGCGGCCCGCTGCATTTTCTGCCGGAGCTCAAGAAGCGCTTCATCGAGACGCTCGAGCTCGACGATGACCATGTCGTCGATGTCGACTACGGCAACTACTTCGTGGCCATGGGCGCGGCGCTATCCGACGAGACGAAGGTCATCGACCTGCCCATCCTCGAGCAGAGTATCGAACGGGCGAAGGAAGCAGCGGCCAAGGAGACGCGCAAGGCCGACTTCACGCTCTTTGAGGACCGCGCGGATTATGAGCGCTTCAAGGCACGCCATGACAAGGACAAGGTAAAGCGCGGCGATCTTGCCGCGTATCGCGGCCCCGTCTATGTCGGCATCGATGCAGGCTCAACGACGACCAAGATCACGGCCATCGGCAGGGACAAGGAGATCCTCTACACGTCGTACGGCAGCAATCACGGCTCGCCCCTGAAGACGGTCGTACAGGAAATCAAGGAGCTCTACAAGGCGCTGCCTGAGGGCACGCATATCGCCGGCACGATGACGACGGGCTATGGCGAGGCCATCGTCAAGGCGGCCCTGCACGCCGACGGCGGCGAGGTCGAGACGTTTGCGCACTTGCGGGCGGCACAGGAGTTCTGTCCCGAGGTCACGTTTGTGCTCGACATCGGCGGCCAGGACATGAAATGCTTCTTCGTCAAGGACGGCAGCATCGGCAACATCACGCTCAACGAGGCGTGCTCGGCCGGCTGCGGTTCATTCATCCAGAACTTCGCCGAGGGCCTGCACATGACGCCGGCGGAGTTTGCGGCGAAGGCCATCGATTCCAAGGCGCCTGTCGACCTCGGCACGCGCTGCACGGTCTTCATGAACTCAAAGGTCAAGCAGGCGCAGAAGGAGGGTGCGGAGGTCGCCGACATCTCGGCGGGCATCGCGTTCTCGGTCATCAAGAACGCGCTCTTCAAGGTCATGCAGCTCAAGGATGTGCGCGAGCTCGGTGACCATATCGTCGTACAGGGCGGCACGTTCTACAACGACGCCGTGCTGCGCTGCATGGAGAAACTCCTCGACCGCGACGTCATCCGCCCGGATATCGCCGGCCTCATGGGTGCGTACGGTGCGGCCATCCTGGCCCTCGAGACGGGGCAGGAGCATTCCTCCATCCTGTCGGCTGACGAACTCGACGCCTTTTCTGTGACGACGAGCTCGTACCGCTGCCGCAGCTGCGGCAACAAATGCCTCATCACGATGCAGAAGTTCCCGGACGGCAGCAGGTATTTCACGGGCAACCGCTGCGAGCGCGGCATCGGCGGGGAAAAGAAGGAAGCCGATACGCCGAACATCTACCGCTACAAATACGAGCGTGTCTTCGCGCATTACCGCCCGCTCGAGCATCCGCAGCGCGGCGAAATCGGCATTCCGCGCACGCTCAACATGTATGAGGATTATCCGTTCTGGTTCACCTTCTTTACGGAGCTCAACTATCGCGTCGTGCTTTCGGGCAAATCGAGCGCTAAGCTCTACTTCAAGGGCATGGCGACGGTCCCGTCCGATTCCCTGTGCTATCCGGCCAAACTCGCACACGGCCATATCATGGACCTCGTCGAGAAGGGCGTGAAGAAGATCTTCTATCCCTGTGAACCATACAACATGAAGGACGATGTGCATCCGTCGGAGAATCACTTCAACTGCCCGATCGTGGCCTCGTATGCCGAGAATATCCGCGGCAACATGGATATCCTGCGCGAGAAGGACATCGACTTCATCCAGCCGTTCCTGCCCATCCACGACAAGAAGCGCATGATTGCGCGCCTCGTGGAGGAACTCGGCGCGCATGAACACCTGACGAAGGAAGAGATCACCGCGGCGGCGGAAGCCGGCTACCGCGAGCTCGCACAGTATCGTCAGGATGTCCGCGACTACGGCCAGAAAATCCTCGACCGCATCGCCATGACGGGAGAACAGGCCATCATGCTCGTGGGACGCCCGTATCACATCGATCCGGAAATCAACCACGGCATCCCGGAGATGATCCAGTCGTACCACCTGCCCATTCTCTCGGAGGATGCAGTCTACCACATGCCGGTCCACGGCGGCAAGCTCGAGGTCGTCAATCAGTGGAGCTACCACGCACGCCTCTACCATGCGGCGCAATTCGTCGCGGAGCACCCGAACCTCACACTCATCCAGTTCAGTTCGTTCGGTTGCGGCCTCGATGCCCTGACGACGGGGCAGGTCAAAGAAATCCTCGAGCAGCATCATCGCATCTATACGATGATCAAGCTTGACGAAGTATCGAACCTCGGTGCGGCCCGCATCCGCCTGCGTTCGCTGATGGCAGCGCTCGCACGCCGCAAGCCCGTGCCGTATCAGGAAGTCACGCCGATTGAGCGTCCGCATTTCACGGAGGAATGCAGAAAGACGCACACGATCCTCGCACCGCAGATGGCACCGATTCACTTCGAGCTCATCAAGGAAGTCATGCGCGACTTCGGCTATAATCTTGTGGTGCCGCAGATGCCGGACAAGGCGGCCATCGATCTCGGCCTGCGCTACGTCAACAACGACATGTGCTATCCGTCGATCGTCGTCATCGGCCAGCTCATCGCAGCACTCAAATCCGGCAAATACGACCCGGATCACACGAGCATCGCGATGTTCCAGACGTGCGGCGCCTGCCGTGCGACGAACTACATGAGCGTCCTGCGCCAGGCCCTCAAGTACGCGGGGTTCCCGCAGGTGCCGGTCTTCGCCGTGCACGGCCTGCCGGAAGAGACGGATTCCTTCCGCCTCACGCGCCCGATGCTCGTGGCGGCCGTCAAGGCCGCGATCTTCGGCGATCTCCTGCAGAATGTCCGCAACCGCATGCTGCCGTACGAGCTCCAGAAGGGCGAGACGCAGCGCCTCTACGACAAGTGGATGGCAAAATGCAAGGATGTGCTGCGCGACGGCGGGTTCTTCGCCTATAAGCGTACCATCAAGCAGATTGTCCGGGAATTCGACAATATCCCCATCGACGAGACGCTCTGGAAGCCGAAGGTCGGCATCGTCGGCGAGATTCTCGCCAAATACCATCCGGTGGCAAACAACCACATCGAAAGCGTGCTCATCGAAGAGGGCGCCGAAGTCGTCATGCCGGATTTCGTGGACTTTTTCCTGTATTCGGCCTATGACTCCATCTCGAAGCACGAACTCCTGGCCGGCAAGTACAAGGACGAGTTCTTCGCGAAGATCTTCATCAAAATCATCGAGTTCTTCCGTCAGCCGATGAAGAAGGCGCTCGAGAAGAGCCGCCACTTCATGCCGCCGCATTCCATCTACAAGACGGCGGAGCTCGCCTCGCGCCACGTCAGCCTCGGCAACATGGCCGGCGAAGGCTGGTTCCTGACGGGCGAGATGGTCAAGCTCATCGACGAGGGCGTGCCCAACGTGGTCTGCCTGCAGCCGTTTGGCTGCCTGCCGAATCACATCACGGGCAAGGGCGTCATGCACGAGCTGCGCGAGAGCTACAAGGGCGCAAACCTTACGGCCATCGACTGCGATGCCGGTTCGTCGGAGGTCAACCAGCTCAACCGGCTCAAGCTCATGCTGGCTGTCGCGAAAGAACGCGGCCCCCAGAAGCAGCAGGCAGAGGAGTCCGTGGAGGAACAGGCGGACACCGATACCATGAAGGTCGCAGAAAGCCACTCGTAATGACTTGTCATAATGCGTATCCATATCCATAAGGGCCAAGAGCCGCCGTACATGCAGAACCATGGCATGTGCGGCGGCTCTTTTCGTTCAGGAAATCAATGCAAGGACATGTGTCTCCTTTTTGGTTGACATGTGGAAAAAATCTCGTTATGATGGATATGTAAAGATATCACTCATTGCGATTGCAAAAACGGAGGACGATCATTCATGAAAGAGTACAAGCCGTTTAAATCCGGAAAAGTTCGCGAAGTCTATGACGCAGGCGACAGCATCATCATGGTGGCCACGGACCGCATCTCGGCTTTCGACCACATCCTCAAGAACAAGATCACGAAGAAGGGCGCGATCCTGACGCAGATGTCGAAGTTCTGGTTCGACTTCACGAAGGATATCCTGCCGAATCACATGATCTCGGTCGACAACAAGGATATGCCGGAGTTCTTCCAGCAGCCGCAGTTCATCGGCAACAGCATGAAATGCAAGAAGCTCACGATGATTCCGATGGAATGCATCGTCCGCGGCTACATCACGGGCAGCGGCTGGGAAAGCTACAAGGAAAACGGTACGATATGCGGCATCGAGCTGCCAGCTGGCCTCAAGGAGTCGCAGCAGCTGCCGGAACCAATCTTCACGCCGAGCACGAAGGCAGAACTTGGCGATCATGATGAAAACGTTTCCCTCGAACAGGGGGCAAAAGTCCTCGAGAAGAGCTTCCCGGGCCATGGCCGCGAATACGCCGAGAAGGTCCGTGACTATACGATTGCGATTTACAAGAAGTGCGCCGATTACGCGCGTTCCCGCGGCATCATCATTGCCGACACGAAATTCGAGTTTGGCCTCGATGAGAACGGCAACATCATCCTCGGCGATGAGGTCCTGACGCCGGACAGCTCCCGCTTCTGGCCGCTCGAAGGCTATGAGGCCGGCAAGTCCCAGCCGTCCTACGACAAGCAGTTCGTCCGTGACTGGCTCAAGGCCAATCCGGACAGCGATTACGAGCTGCCGCAGGATGTCATCGACAAGACGATCGCCAAGTACAAAGAAGCATTCAAGATGCTGACGGGCAAGGATTTCGAATAATCCCACCGCCACATCGCACGGTATACACGTTACAGATTAGGAGATGATCATCCATGAAAGTCGCTCTTCTCATGGGAAGTGATTCCGACTGGCCTATCCTGAAGCCAGCCGTTGAACTCTTGAAGCAGTTTGGCATTGAGTCCGTCGTCGAGGTCGCCTCGGCACACCGCACGCCGGCAAAGGTGCGCGAGTTCGTGCTCGGTGCGCCCGAAAAAGGTGTCGGTGCCTTCATCGTGGCAGCTGGTGCGGCTGCACACCTCGCGGGTGTCGTGGCCAGCTACACGACGCTGCCCGTCATCGGCGTGCCCATCAACGCCACGGCTCTGAACGGCATGGATGCCCTGCTCTCGACGGTCCAGATGCCTTCGGGTATCCCCGTGGCCACCATGGCCATCAACGGCTCCAAGAATGCCGCCATCTTTGCCGTCGAAATCTTTGCCGTCGCCGATGAAGGCCTCCGGCAGAAGCTTGCGGATTATCGCGCCAAGATGGTTGAGGAAGTTGACAAGAAAGCAGCTCGCGTAGCAGCGCAGCTCTGATGAAAGGAAGAGCGGTCCACCTTCTCGTGGACTGTTTTTTCGTCATCGCCGCGTCTCTCTGACGAGCGGCAAGTTTATCAAGCATGAAAGTGAAAAGGAAGAATCAGAACAACCATGTATGAAAATGGCTACAACCCAGAACCGAAATGGAAAGAAGAATGCGGTGTCTACGGCGTCTATTCCCATACGGAGGATGTGTCCGGGCTGACGTATCTCGGCCTTTATGCCCTGCAGCATCGCGGGCAGGAAAGTGCCGGCATCGCCATCACGGACGGCGCCTGGATGGACGTGACGCGCGGCATGGGCCTCGTCAATGAGGTATTTCGCCATCAGGTCCCGCATATGGACAATCAGTACATCGCCATCGGCCATGTGCGCTATTCCACGACGGGCTCAAGCCTTCTCGCGAATACGCAGCCGCTCATGGTCAATTACGCGGGCGGCAAGATCGCGCTTGCCCACAACGGCAACCTCACAAATGCCGCACAGATCCGCCACGAGCTCGAGCAGCAGGGCACGATTTTCCAGACGTCTATTGACTCGGAGGTCTTCGTCAATCTCATCGCGCGCTCCCGCCAGGAACACATCGAGGACAAGGTCATCGAGAGCCTCAAGAAAATCAAGGGTGCGTACTGTTTGACGCTCATGACGGAGGACAAGCTCATCGGTGCCCGTGACCCGCAGGGCTTCCGCCCGCTCTGCATCGGCAAGACGGAGGAAGGCAGCTGGGTCATTTCTTCGGAAACCTGCGGCCTTGACGTGGTTGGCGCGGACTTCGTGCGCGACGTCCTGCCGGGCGAAATGGTCGTCATCGACGAGCACGGTCTCAAGTCGTATCCGTTCGCGACGGAGGAGAAGAAGGCCGGCTGCATTTTTGAATACATCTATTTCGCCCGTCCGGATTCCGTCATCGACGGACAGAGCGTCCACGATGCGCGCTTCCGCATGGGACAGGTCCTGGCCCGCGAATCCGGCTTCAAGGGCGACATCGTCATCTCGGTGCCGGACTCCGGCACGACGGCTGCCACAGGCTTTGCCTATGAGTCGGGCATCCCGTTTGTCGAAGGCCTCATCAAGAACCGTTACATCGGCCGCACGTTCATCCAGCCGACGCAGAAGAAGCGCGACACGGCCGTCAAGCTCAAGCTCAATGCCATCCGCTCCGTCGTCGAGGGCAAATCGGTCATCATGGTCGATGACTCCATCGTCCGCGGCACGACGAGCGGTAAGATCGTCCGCATGCTCCGGAATGCCGGCGCGAAGGAAGTCCATGTCTGCATCAGCAGCCCACCGATTGGCTATCCGTGCTTCTATGGCATCGATACCAGCGTGCGCAAGGAGCTCATCGCTGCGACAAAGAGCGTCGAGGAGATTCGCGAGTTCATCGGTGCGGATTCGCTGCACTTCCTGAGCATCGAAGGCCTCAAGCAGTGCGTGCCAAATCTCAAGGCCGATGACATGTGCTATGCCTGCTTCAACAGCGCGTATCCGATCGAGGATGGCGAGAAGCCGGCCGGCAACAGCAAGTACGTATTCGAGCAGCGCAAGTGCTGAACCCTGCGCGCTGAAGCATATCACTGACAGACAGTTGACAGGAAAGGAAATAAAAGGAAGAAAATGGCAGAACAACTCACCTACAAAGATTCTGGCGTCGATATCGATGCCGGCAACTATTCCGTCAAACTCATCAAGGACAGCGTCAAGGCAACGTATCGTTCCGAAGTTCTCGGCGACCTCGGCGGCTTCGGCGGCCTTTTTGCACTGAATGCCGGCAAGTATAAGGAACCGGTCCTTGTCTCCGGCACGGACGGCGTCGGCACGAAACTGCGCCTGGCCTTCATGCTCGACAAGCATGACACCATCGGCCAGGACGCTGTGGCCATGTGCGTCAACGATATCCTCGTGCAGGGCGCAGAGCCCCTGTTCTTCCTCGATTACCTCGCCGTCGGCAAGCTCGACCCCGAGCAGGTGGCAGCAGTCGTCAAGGGCGTGGCAAATGCCTGCAAGGAATCCGGCTGTGCGCTCATTGGCGGCGAGACGGCTGAAATGAGCGGCTTCTATCCCGTTGGTGAATACGACATCGCCGGCTTTGCCGTCGGCGTCGTCGAGAAATCGAAGGTCATCACGAGCGAGCGCGTCAAGGAAGGCGATGTGCTGCTCGGCCTGCCGTCTTCGGGCGTTCACTCCAACGGCTACTCCCTTGTGCGCAAGATCTGCTTTGAGCACAAGGGCTTCAAGGGCGATGAATACATCGACGAGCTCGGCAAGACCATCGGCGAGGAACTCCTGACGCCGACGCGCCTCTACCCGAAGACCTGCCTGCCGCTCATCGAGAAATTCGACATCCACGGCATGGTGCACATCACAGGCGGCGGCTTCTACGACAACATCCCGCGCGCCCTGCCCGACGACATGGCCGTCACGATCGACAGCTCCGTCTGGCAGATGCCGGCGATCTTCCGCCTGCTGCAGCAGTGGGGCAACGTCGACTGGCATGAGATGTACCGCACGTTCAATATGGGCATCGGCATGGTCATCATGGCGAGCCGCGAGGAAGCCGACAAGATTAAGGCTTACCTTGCGGCAGAGAACGAGACGGTCTACGAGATTGGCCGCGTCGTCCGCGGCAATCACGATGTGACAATCAAAGGCGGCGTGTTCGATGAATAAACAAGTCCTGGGCGTGCTCTGCTCCGGCCGCGGCACGGACCTCCAGTCCATCATCGATGCCATCGGCCGCGGCGAAGTGGACGCCACGATTGCCGTTGTGCTCACGGACAAGCCCGATGCCTATGCGCTGACGCGCGCCGAAACGGCCGGCATCAGGGCCGTCTGCATCGACCGCAAGCAGTATAAGGGCCGTGAGCCCTTCGAAAAGGCCCTCGTGGCTGCGCTTGAGGAAGCGGGCGTCACGCTCGTCGTGCTCGCCGGCTTCATGCGCATCCTGACGCCGTATTTCGTGCGTCATTTTGCCGGCCGCATCATGAACATCCATCCGGCGCTGCTGCCGAGCTTCCCGGGCGCGCATGCGCACCGCGATGTGCTCGCCTATGGCGTCAAGATCAGCGGCTGCACCGTGCATTTCGTCGACGAGGGCACGGACAGCGGCCCCATCATTCTGCAGGCCGCCGTACCCGTGCTCGATGACGATACGGAAGAAACGCTCGGCGCGCGCGTGCTCGAGCAGGAACACATCATCTACCCGAAGGCCATCCAGCTTTACTGCGAAGGCCGCCTGAAGGTGGAGGGCCGCCATGTGCGGATCACAGAGTAAGAAAGAGGGATTCAAACCATGAAGATCAAACGCGCACTCATCAGCGTATCGAATAAGCAGGGCGTTGTCGAATTCGCCCGCAAACTCCACGAGGCCGGCGTTGAGATCGTCTCGACGGGCGGCACGATGAAGGCCATCAAGGAAGCGGGCATCCCCGTCACCTACGTCAGCGATGTCACGGGCTTCCCGGAGATCATGGACGGCCGCGTCAAGACGCTCAACCCGTACATCCATGGCGGTATCCTCGCCGTGCGCGACAACCCCGAGCATGTCCGTGAGATGGAGGAGCATCACATCACGGGCATCGACCTCGTGGCCGTCAACCTCTATCCGTTCAAGGAGACAATCGCTAAGCCGAACGTCACGCTTGCGGAAGCCATCGAGAACATCGATATCGGCGGCCCGGCCATGGTCCGTGCGGCGGCCAAGAACTTCAAGTTCGTCACTATTGTGACGAATCCGGCCCGCTACGACGAGATTGCCGAGCAGGTCACGAAGAACGGCTGCGTCGATGACCGCACGCGCATGGAGCTTGCGCAGGAAGCCTTTGCGCATACGGCAGCCTACGACACGATGATCAAGGATTATCTCGCCGCACAGCTCAAGAAATAAAAAGAAGCCTTTTCCCGCAGAAAAGGGGATATTCCCCTGCGCCTGCGGGAGAGGGCTGTTTTTGTGGAGGAATCAGCATGAACATCTTAGTAATTGGTTCGGGCGGCCGTGAGCACACGCTGGCCTGGAAACTCGCGCAGTCGCCCCTTGCCACGAAACTCTACGCGGTGCCTGGAAACCCCGGCATGGCAGAAGTCGCAACATGCATCCCGGGCGTGGATATCTGCGACAATGCAGCGCTCGTGAAACTCGCGCAGGACAAGGCCATCGACCTTGTCGTCGTCGGTCCGGAAGTCCCGCTGACGAATGGCGTCGTCGATGCGATGAACGCAGCCGGCATCAAGGCGTTCGGTCCAACGAAGCTCGCCGCTGAGCTCGAGGGCTCCAAGTCCTTCTCGAAGAACCTCATGAAGAAATACGGCATCCCGACGGCAAAATACGAGGTTTTCACCGATGCGGACGAAGCCCGTGCCTATGTGGAAAAAGAGGGTGCGCCGATTGTCATCAAGGCGGACGGCCTCGCTGCCGGCAAGGGCGTCATCGTCGCCATGACGAAGGAAGAGGCCTTGGAGGCCGTCCATGAGATCATGGACGATGCGGCCTTTGGCAAGGCCGGCAGCCGCGTCGTCATCGAGGAATTCATGGACGGCGAGGAAGCATCGCTCCTGGCCTTTACCGATGGCAGGACAATCGTCCCGATGGTCAGCTCGCAGGACCACAAGCGCGCCTATGATGGCGACAAGGGGCCGAATACGGGTGGCATGGGTACGTATGCACCGGCTCCCGTCATGACGAAGGAGCTCGTCGCCGAGGCCACGGAAAAGATCCTGAAGCCCGTCATCGCGGCCATGGCCAAGGAAGGCCGTCCATACAAGGGCTGTCTCTACGCCGGTCTCATGATCACGGATGAGGGGCCGAAGGTCGTCGAGTTCAACGCGCGTTTCGGCGACCCCGAGACGCAGGTCGTGTTGCCCCTTTTGGAGAGCGATCTCGTCAAGATCATGCTCGCCTGCGTGGATGGCACCCTGGCGGATCTCGACATCAAGTGGAGCGACGGTGCGGCTGTCTGTGTCGTCATGGCATCGGGCGGCTATCCGAAATCTTATCAGAAGGGCTATGCGATTGACGGCCTTGAGAAGGCCAAGGCCGCAGATACGCTCGTCTTCCATGCCGGTACGGCCGAGAAGGACGGGGCAGTTGTCACGAATGGCGGCCGCGTCCTCGGCGTCGTTGCCAAGGCTCCGACGGTCAAGCAGGCCGTGGACAAGGCGTACAAGGGCGTCGCTGCCATCACGTTCCAGGATGCCTTCTACCGCAAGGATATTGCGCACCGTGCACTCGAACGCCTGCAGGAAAAATAAAATATAGTTTACAAAGTTACATAAGTACATTATAATAGTACATGTAGACGTCAACGATGGACGCTCTGGAGTCTTCGCTGGGACTGCTCATTTTCCCGGGGAGACGCCGGAGCGTTTTATTGTTTTCAGGCGCCGCCCGACGTTTTTGCAGGGGGATTGCTGCAGAAATTGTAGGAATTGTTGGTTTTATTAGGACTTCATAAGGAATTATCGTATCTTTGGGAGGGCTTGGTATGGATTTTGCTAAACTTCTGGCAGAAGTCAATAACTTTGTATGGGGCCCCGTCATGCTCGCACTGCTGGTCGGCACTGGTATATTCCTGACCATCCGGCTGCATTTCCTGCCGTGGCGGAATCTCTGGTATGCCGTTTCGATGATCTTTCGCCATCGCGACCGCCATGCGGGCGACATTTCGCCGTTCCAGTCGCTGATGACGGCACTTTCGGCGACCGTAGGCACGGGCAATATCGTCGGTGTCGCGACGGCCATGGTGCTCGGCGGTCCCGGCGCCATTGTCTGGATGTGGATCAGCGCGGCCTTCGGCCTCTCGACGAAATACGGCGAATCGGTACTGGCCGTCAAGTACCGTGAGACGAACAGCGTGGGGGAGATGGCCGGCGGGCCGATGTACGCGATGAAGAACGGCATCCGCAATCCGTATGTCGGACGCACGCTGGCCTTCCTGTTCGCGTCGTTCGTCGTGCTGGCCTCATTTGGCATCGGCAACATGACGCAGGCCAATTCCATCTCGGCGGCGCTTGCCTCCAGTTATGCCGTCCCGACGGAGCTAACGGGTATCATCATTGCCGTCGTGGCGCTTTCGGTCCTGATTCGCGGCATCCGCCGCATCGGCATGGTTTCGAGCATCGTCGTTCCGGCCATGGCACTCTTTTATTTCGTCGTCGCGCTCATCGTCATCGTCGTCAACGTTGAAGCCGTACCGGCCGGCATTGCCGAGATGTTCCGTATGGCCTTTTCCTTTGATTCGGTGGCAGGCGGCGTCGGCGGCTCCATCGTGGCCACGGCTCTGACGTCGATGCGCTGGGGCGTCGCGCGCGGCGTCTTCTCGAATGAGGCAGGCCTCGGCTCCGCACCGATTGCCGCGGCCGCTGCGCGCACGGACCATGCGTCGCGCCAGGGCTACGTCAACATGACGGGCACGTTCTTCGACACGATGATCGTCTGCATGCTGACGGCGCTTGTCATCTCGTCTTCGGGCGTGCTCGGCACGACGGACCCCGAGACAGGCAAACTGCTCTCGGGTGCACAGCTGACGATTGCAGCGTTCAGCACGGTCTTTGGCCCGTATGGCAAGCTTATCGTATCGATTTCGTTGACGCTTTTTGCATTTTCAACGATCCTTGGCTGGGAGTATTACGGCGAGAAGGCGCTGGAGTATCTCATCAAGAACCGCAGGGTCATCATGAGCTACCGCGTGCTCTTCAGCCTCGTGACGTTCGTCGGTGCGACGACGACGCTCGATGTCGTCTGGAATTTCTCCGATACGATGAACGGCCTCATGGCCATTCCGAACCTCATCTGCCTGCTCTGGCTCAACAAGGACATCGCGGAGGAGTGCTTCGAGTTCCAGCATGCCGTGGTCGAGAAGGAGAAGCAGGGAGAGAGCATCGATTATCAGCCGGAAGATGCCAAGCTCAGCTGAGTCCTGCCGGCTGACTGCCGGATCATATAAGAGAGGTGTGGCGCCTGTTTTGCTGTCGCACCTCTTTTTTACACAAAAAAGCCGCCAGCATAAGCTGACGGCTTGACCATTCAAATGGTCGGGATGACAGGATTCGAACCTGCGGCCTCATCGTCCCGAACGATGCGCGCTACCAAACTGTGCCACATCCCGCAATCACAAGAAGTATTATACGGAAAATCAGAGGCTTTGTCAACAACTTTTTTTACATTTATTTATTTTATTTTGTTGAGCGTTTCCGCGAGGCTTGCGGCCGATTCATCCTGACTGTTGCAGCTGATGATGGGCTGTGCGCCGAGCATCACGGTATTGCCGTCGGCATAGGCCTGTTCCTTGTTATGGCCGTTGTGGTAGGCGGCGGCGAGGTTGCCCGCGACGAAATACGAGCGTTCGGCGGCGGACATGTCGCCCTGCGGTGCCGGCTTGTCGAATTCCTTGCCGTTGACGCTGACGACACCGTCCTTCACGGTCACATGGTTGTTGCTGTAGGCCGTGAGTTTCTTGACGTAGGCATCGCGGCGGTCGTTATCGCTCGGATGGTCGGACAGGAACTGCTGCAGGGCGCTGGGTTCCGTCTTCGATTTGTCGAGCACGCGCTGCCAGACGGCCGCACAGGCGCCCGGATTGTAATTGGAGTGTGTGATGTATTCGAAGGCCAGCGCATCGGCTTCGCGCTCCATCGGCTTCGTGATGTTGCGGTTGTTGATGACGCTCGTGACGATGCTGCCGAGCTCCGAGCCCGTGGCTGCACCAATGATGGCCATGTTGAGGCTGCGGCGTGCGCCCTTGGCCGGATGATCCTTCTGGCCATGGCCCATCTCGTGGCCGAGCACGACGGCAATCTCATCCTCGTTCGTCAGCACGGAGAAGAGGCCCGTGTTGACGCTCATGTTGTGCCCGAGCGTGCAGAAGGCATTGAAGCTCGTATCGTTGTTTATGAAGTAGTTGTAAGGCTTGTCATAGATGGTCGGATCGACGGCGCCGATGGCTGATGTCAGATTGGCCATGATTGTGTCGAGGCGGTTGTTGAGGTAGGCATCGTTGTTGACGCCGTACTGCTTTTTCATTTCCTCGAAGAATTCCTGGCGCCCTTCCTCCGAATCGTTGTACTTCTTGAGAATCTGCGTGAGTTGTGCATGCGCGGCGGCGCCCTGGATGCCGGCGCCGATGATGCTGCCCCAGCCAAATGCCGCCGAAGCCTGCGGAGCCGGGGCAATCATGTAGCCGCCCGGTACGGCAAGGCAGGCTGCCAGCGCGAGCGGCAGCAGTTTCTTTTTGAGTCTGGATGTACGGGATTTTTGCGCTTGAGTCATGATCAACGCCCCTTTTTATTGTCAAAATGATGGCCAAAAACTTCCTGTAAGGTTTCGTTTGTTTCATTATAACACGATTTGTACAGGAACGCAGAAGAAAACGGCAATTATTTCTCGGAATTTTTCTACAAAAGAAGGATAGTCGTCAATGCACCGCGAATAATTAAGTAATAAATGGATAACTGGGGATTTCCAGTGTATCTTGCTGATTTATGAAAAGTGGGGTGTTTCCTATGTTAGTGAAAGAAATCATGACGAAAGATGTCATCACAGTCAAGCGGGATGCCTCGATCCGGGAAATTGCCGAGACACTCATCCAGAATCACATCTCCGGGATGCCTGTCGTGGACGATACGGGCAAGGTCTGCGGCATCGTCAGTGAGGGCGATCTCATGTGCAAGGAGGTCACGCCGGACCTGCCGGATGAACTCTGCATCCTCGGTGCCGTCATCTATTATTCGGGACTGCGCGAATACCGCGAAGCCTTCCGCAAGATTGCCGCGACTTCGGCCGAGCAGATCATGACGGAGAAGGTCATCTCGGTCCGCGAGGACGATGAAGTCAGCAAAGTGGCCAAGCTCATGTTCGACAAGCACATCAAGCGCCTGCCCGTCATCGATGGTGAAGGTCATCTGCACGGCATCGTTGCGCGCCGCGACATCATCAAGATGCTGCTCTGATGTTCTGAAACAGGAAATAAGATCGGGAGTCTCACGACTCATGGTTGGCGCAAGAGCGGCCATGCATCCTCGTCAGGAATGTTCCTGGCGAAGCTGCATGGCCGCTCAGCCGTTTTCTGAACGCATCGCAAGAGGCCTGTACGGCGGTCACGCTGCGTTATTTCTCCCTGGTGTGTCCATTCCGGCGTCTGGGCTTCTTGGTGGCAAAGAGGTAGACGAGTACCGTCAGGACGATGCCGAGCAGGCCGTAGAGCGGGCCGCGTGCGATGAAGGCGTAGATGGTGGCTGCGAGGCAGAAGAGCACGGCAATCAGCGTCTGTCTGGCATTTTCCTTGCGGTAGCGGAATGTGTCGTAGTCCGTCCCGACCGCCTCTTCAAAGCATTCCCGGCAGACGATGCGACGGCGCCCTTCCTCATCCTGATTGATGAGCGCTTCTTTTTCCGAGATCTCACGCCCGCAAATCGAACATTTCAGCATGTCAATCCCTTCCTTTTCCGCATCGATTCTCTGCCGGGCTGATGGCAGCAGGCGATGATGATACAAACTTATATCTTAAATAGTAGACCAAAACTCAAAAATAAGCAATCACCACCGTTCTGTTCAACAGAAAATCCGAATAATTGAAACATATTGCCGGAAAAAAGAGGAATTTTTTTGACTTTGTCGTATATGTATGAAAGGATATAAAATGACCGCTGAGGCCCGCTGCATGGCGGACGGCCCGCAGGTCATTCAGCATAGAAACAGGGGGAATAAGCATGAATATCATCGTTACAGGCGGAGCCGGTTTCATCGGTTCGAACTTCATCTATTATATGCTCAAGAAGCATCCGTCCGACCGCATCATCTGCGTGGACAAGCTCACGTATGCCGGTAATCTCGAGACGCTCGAGGGCGCCATGGAGAAAAAGAACTTTAAATTCATCCGGGCAGATATCGCAGACCGCAAGACGGTCTACCGCATCTTTGAAGCGGAAAAACCGGACGTCGTCGTCAATTTCGCGGCGGAATCCCATGTGGACCGCTCCATTGAGAATCCGGAGATTTTCCTCCAGACAAACATCATCGGCACGAGCGTGCTGCTCGATGCCTGTCGCAAGTACGGTATCGACCGCTACCACCAGGTCTCGACGGATGAGGTCTATGGCGACCTGCCGCTCGACCGTCCGGACCTCTTCTTCACGGAAGAGACGAATCTAAAGACCTCGAGCCCGTATTCGGCCTCGAAGGCCGGCGCTGATCTCCTCGTCATGGCGTATCACCGCACGTACAAGCTGCCAACGACGATTTCACGCTGCTCGAACAATTACGGGCCGTACCATTTCCCGGAGAAGCTCATTCCGCTCATGATTATCAACGCGCTCTCCGACAAGAAACTGCCGGTTTACGGCGACGGCAGGAACGTCCGCGACTGGCTCTATGTCGAGGATCATTGCCGCGCCATTGACCTGATCCTGCAGAAGGGGCGCGTCGGTGAGGTCTATAATGTCGGCGGCCATAATGAGCGCGCGAACATCGATGTCGTCAAGACCATCCTCAAGGAACTCGGCAAGTCCGAAGAGCTCATCGAATACGTCACGGACCGCAAGGGCCATGACCGCCGCTATGCCATTGACCCGACGAAGATCCAGACGGAACTCGGCTGGCAGCCCGAGACGAAATTCGAGGACGGCATCAAGAAGACGATAAAATGGTATCTCGAACACCGCGACTGGTGGATGGGCATCATCAGCGGTGATTACCGGAGTTATTACGAGCGCATGTATGACAGCCGCGCCGTCCTCGAATACGCCAAGATCTGATTGGCCAGGGTCAAGCGGAATTGCCTTCTTCAGCCTCCTGACGGGCGGCGGGGAAGGCATTTTTGTACCAGTTCAATTATAGGGAAAGAAGCTGATATTTTGTCAGAAGAACAATCTGCCGTGCAACAGGAGATGGCGGCACGCGGCCGCATCATCGTGCGGACTAGCCTCGTGGGCATCGTCGTCAACATCCTGCTCGCAGCCTTCAAGGCAGCCGTGGGCTTCACGGCCAATTCCATCGCCGTACTCCTTGATGCCGTCAACAACCTTTCGGATGCCCTGTCCTCGGTCATCACGGTGGCCGGCGCGAAACTCGCGGGGCGCAAGCCGGACCGCGAGCACCCGTTCGGCCATGGCCGCATCGAGTATCTGAGCGCCATGATCATCGCGGCTATCGTCTTTTATGCCGGCCTGACCTCACTCTGGGAATCGGGCAAGAAAATCTTCGAGCCGGAGCCCGCGGACTACAGCCTGCTGTCGCTCTTCATCATCGCCGTGGCCGTCCTCGTCAAGATCGTGCTCGGCCGCTACTTCAAGCAGCAGGGAAAAGCCGCGGAGTCCGGCGCGCTCGTGGCCTCAGGGGCCGACGCGCTCTTCGATGCCGTACTGTCTTTCTCCGTGCTCGCTTCAGCACTCATCTACCTGGGCACGGGCGTCTCGCTCGAGGCCTACGTCGGCGTCATCATCGCGATCTTCATCCTGAAATCCGGCATCGACATGATGCGCGACACGCTCAACGACATCCTCGGTGAACGCCCGGACCCCGTACTCGTCCGCAGGATCAAGGGCATGCTGGCGGCCGAGCCGGAAATCCGCGGGGCCTACGACCTCATGCTCAACAATTACGGCCCGGGGCGCAATTACGCGTCGGTGCATATCGAGCTGCCCGATACCATGACGGTGGAGGAGGTCGACCGCCTGACGCGCCGCATCCACGACAAGGTCTATGAGGCGACCGGCGTGCGCCTGATGGGGGTCACGGTCTATTCCTACAATACGAACGATGATGAAGCCATCGCGATGCGCAAACAGGTCTACAAGATCGTGCTGGCTCACCGCGAATGGATCCTGCAGGTGCACGGCTTCTACGTCAACCGCGAGAAGAAGGACATGCGCTTCGATGTCGTCGTGCGCTTCGGCACGGACATCCCTGCTGTCCTGAAGGAACTGCATCGGGAGGTTCAGGCGGCATTTCCCGCTTATGACATCCTCATCGATGTCGATATGGATATTTCGGCGTTGGGCACGCGAGGATGATTTTTGTTTGTTTTGGAATTAACGTATTGTTTATTATTGCATTCGGGCGGTGTTTGGCTCGTGAGAAGAACTATGTTATAATGAAGCAATGGCGTTCCTGATTGCCTGGAACAAATATCGAACGAAAGGATGTAATAGGATTGAAGGCAACCGAAACGAAACTCAAAGGGGTTTACGTGCTCGAACCGCAGGTGTTCGGCGATGCACGCGGCTGGTTCATGGAAAGCTGGTCGCAGCGCAAGATGGAAGAGGCAGGGCTCTTCGTGAATTTCGTGCAGGACAATCAGTCATATTCGGCGCAGAAAGGCACGCTGCGCGGTCTGCATTACCAGCTGAACCCCATGTGCCAGGCCAAGTTGCTGCGCGCGACGCGCGGCATGATCTTCGATGTGGCCGTCGATATCCGCAAGGGATCGCCGCAGTTCGGCCAATGGGTCGGCGTGGAACTCTCGGCGGAAAACAAGAAGCAGCTCTTCATCCCGCGCGGTTTCGCACATGGCTTCCTGACGCTGACGGATGATGTCGAGGTACAGTACAAGGCCGATAATTATTACGCGCCGGAGTGCGACGGCAACATCCGCTGGGACGATCCGGACATCGGCGTTGTCTGGCCGCTCGAGCCGGTCATCCTGTCCGACAAGGACCAGAAGGCGCCGTCGCTGAAGGAGCGCCTGGCGTCCTCGCTGAATTTCGTGTATGAATGATGCGGATGGCAGCAGAACGGGGGCTTTTGAGGAAGGAGTGTAATGCGTGATACGCAAGGGAATCATTTTGGCCGGCGGCTCGGGCACGCGGCTGTATCCGCTGACGATTGCGGTGTCGAAGCAGCTCATGCCGGTCTACGACAAGCCGATGATCTATTATCCGCTGTCGACGCTGATGCTCGCAGGAATCCGGGATATTCTCGTCATCACGACGCCAACGGACAATGCGAATTTCAAACGCCTGCTCGGCGACGGCTCGCAGTGGGGCATCTCGATTTCGTATGCCGTCCAGCCAAAGCCGCAGGGGCTTGCCCAGGCCTTCCTGATCGGTGAGGAGTGGCTGGCTGGCGAGGGCTGCGCGCTGGTGCTCGGCGACAATATCTTCTACGGCTCGGATCTTGCCGTCATGATGCAGCGGGCGGCGCAGCAGGAGATGGGCGCGACGGTCTTTGCCTATTATGTGCGCGACCCGGAGCGTTACGGTGTCGTTGCCTTTGATGAGGCGGGCGAGGCCGTCAGCCTCGAGGAGAAGCCTGCTGTGCCGCAGTCCCATTTTGCCGTGACGGGCCTTTATTTCTATGATGCAGACATCGTGGAGATCGCGAAATCCATCCGGCCGTCGGCGCGCGGAGAGCTTGAGATCACCGACGTCAACAAGGTGTACCTGGCGCGCCATACGCTTCATGTCGAGACGATGCGCCGCGGCTATGCCTGGCTCGATACGGGGACACATGAATCTTTGCTGCAGGCAGCGTCTTTCGTGCAGACCATCCAGGAACGCCAGGGGCTCAAGATCGCCTGCCTCGAGGAAATCGCGTACCGCATGGGATATATCACGAAGGAACAGGTCCTGAAACTGGCCGAGCCGCTTGAAAAGAACGAGTACGGTCAGTATCTCCTGCGCATGGCGCAGGAATCATAAAGTTGAATCTTCGCGGCTGCGGTGTGAAGAACGGCGACGCGTTGAATGGACGCCTAAGGTGGTTCCGCTCGTGGATTACAGACGCGGCAGGAAGTGAAAGAAGGTCTTTTTTTGAGTCAATATCCCGCGCGGCGCCGGTGCCGCAAAGAAGAAAAGCGCCGGCAGACCACGATGCTGACAAGATTCCTGATGGGCGCATTCCTGCTGCTCAGCACATTCCTGCTGAGCTTCTGGGCTCCTGTCGTGGAACGCAACATCGATGTCTATCAGGGGGTCGTGGAGAAGGGCCTCGGCCAGAAGTCGAGTGAAGATGTCGCCATCCTGCGCTCCATCCTTGCATCGGAGCGGCTGCTCCTGGCAAACCTTCCGGATTCGATGGAAAAGGCCGTGGCGCTCACGCACAACACCCAGGCCCGGGCGGATATCGACTCGTACCAGTCGGACAAGGCGGAAGGGCGCTGGGGCACCTTGCAGGAACTGCGGTTCTTCTCGGGCTTCAGCAAGAGCCTGCTGCTCCTGGGCGTCGCATTCGCTGCCGCGGGTCTGGCCGGCTGCCAGCGCCTCTGGATCTGTGCGCTCAGCGGCCTGTTCTCCGTGTCCGGTCTCGCCGTGCAGATTGTCTTGTACGGTTTTGCAGCAGCCTTGATTGCCACAGGTACCTGATTGCCTGATCCCTGTCCTGCCCGTGCGGCGGCGACAGGGATATTTTTATGCCGCGCTTGTTCGTTCTTGGCAAAGATTAAGAAAAGCAGGGTAAGATGCAAAAGGAAATGACAGATGTTTAAATGAAAGGGTGGAGGTATGTTTTTCTATATCCGCCGGTATCTTCTCTGGGGCCTGCTGGCCGTGGCGTTCATGTGCGGTGAGGTCTGCATGGACCTCATGCAGCCAAAGCTCATGAGCCGGATCGTCGATGAAGGCGTCATGGGACTCGGCACGGGCGGCAGCGATATGGGCATCATCGCGCATCTGGGACTCTGGATGCTGGGCTGTGTGGTGCTCGGCTGTTTCTGCGGCTCGATGAATACGGTGTTCGTGAATCTCGCGGGGCAGCATGCGGGCAACGAGATCCGCAAGGACTGCTTCGCGCGTATCCTGTCGCTTTCCTTTTCGCAGGTGGATGCGGCCGGCACCGGTACGCTCATCACGTGGGTGACGAACGATGTGACCCAGGTGGAGAACATGCTCTCACAATTCATCCGGGGGCTTGTGCGCACGAGCTGCCTGCTCGTCGGCTCGGCCTTCTTCATGTATCAGCTGCATCACGCGTTTGGCCTGCTGATCGTGATCGCCCTGCCGCTGCTCGTACTCATCATGGGCACCATCCTGCATCTGACAAACCGTTCGTTCCTCGCCCTGCAGACGGAACTCGATGCCATTAACCGCATCCTGTCGGAAGACATCGCCGGTATCCGCATCATCAAGGCCTGCGTGCGTGAGGCATATGAGAAACGGCGCTTTGGCCGGGCGAATGAAGCGCTGCTTACCACCCAGCTCCATGTGCTCGTGCTCTTCGCGCTGATGAATCCGCTCGTCAATCTCGTCATGGGAACGCTCGTCGTGCTGGTCCTCTGGCAGGGCGGCCAGATGGCGGCAGCGGGGATGATCCGCCCCGGCCTTGTCATCGCGGCCATCAGCTACACGATGACGATGCTCATGGGCGTCATGATGCTCGTGATGCTCTTTCAGACGATCTCGCGCGGCCTGGCATCCTGGAAGCGCCTGCGCGCACTGCTCCGGATGGAGCCGGCCATCCGGGACGGCGCACACGATGTGCCGCCGGGCAGAGGAGAAGTCCGCTTCGAGCATGTGTCATTCGGCTACCATTCAGGGCAGGAGATCCTGCACGATATCAATCTCGTCATTCATCCCGGTGAGCACGTCGCCATCATGGGGGCGACGGGAACGGGCAAGACGACGCTCTTGTCGCTCATCCCGCGCTTTTACGAGGTGACGGAGGGACGCGTGCTGGTCGATGGCGTCGATGTGCGCGACTACCGCCTTTCCTCGCTGCGCGGCCGCATCGCTTTTGCGCTCCAGCGCAGTGAACTCTTCACGGCGACGATGGCAGAGAACATCCGCTGGGGACAGGAAGATGCTTCGTTTGACGAGGTCAGGCGTGCGGCTGCCATTGCCCAGGCCGAAGCATTCATCCGGCGGCAGCCGCATGGCTTTGATGCGATGGTGGCGGAACGCGGCACGAGCCTGTCAGGCGGCCAGAAGCAGCGCCTCGCCATCGCCCGGGCCGTCCTGCGCCGGGCAGAAATCCGGATCTTCGATGACAGCACAAGCGCCTTGGACCTGCGCACGGAAGCCAGGCTCTGTGCGGCACTTGACCGCGAGGATGCCGGTGTGACGCGTATCACCGTGGCAGAGCGCATTGTCTCGGCCCGCCACGCCGACCGCATCGTGCTGCTCGAGCATGGCCGCATCGCGGCTGACGGCACGCACGAAGAACTCCTGCAGACGTCTGCCCTGTATCGGAGTCTGTACGATTCCCAGCTGGGAGAGGAGGCGAAGGATCATGAGGGATGACAGGCTTTCTCCGCGCAAGGCGGATCTTGCGCGAAGAGCTCCCGGCATGCACCGCCCGCCGCACTTCGCCGAGGCGGAATACGCGGCGGATATCCGTGGCACCCTGCGGCGCTTGCTGCGCTATTTCACGAAAGAGAGCCGCCTGCTTGTCCTGCTGTTCATGGCCGTCATCTTCGGGACGCTCTGCAGCATTTATGCCCCGCTCCTGCAGGCTGCCGCCATCGATGCGATGACCGGCGGTCAGCTGCCGCAGCTCGGGCAGGAACTCTTGTATCTCGCACTCTGTTATCTGCTGGCCTCACTGTCGCAGTTCCTGACGGGGCAGCTGGCGGCGCGCCTCTCGCAGCACATCGTGCGGGCGCTTCGCACGGAGCTCTTTGCGCACATCGTCGACCTGCCCGTCCGTTACCTCGACCGCCACTCGCACGGCGATGTCATGAGCCGCATGACGAATGATGTGGAAAATATCGCAAGCATCATATCTTCCTCCCTGCCGACGCTCTGCTCAGGGCTCTTGACCGTTGCCGGCACGGCACTCATCATGCTTTGGAGCTGCTGGCAGCTCGCGCTGCTCTCGTTTTTGTCGGTTTTCGTGACCATCTTCGTGACGAAGCGCATGGGCAGGGTCGTGCGGAGGTATTCGCGCACCCGCCAGCAGCTGCTCGGCGAGCAGACCGGCATGGTGGAGAAGATGATCGCCGGCTATCGCACGGTGGTGGCCTGCCACCATCAGCAGGCGGTCATCCGCTCCTTCTGTGAGAAGAGCGATGAGCTGACCAGGGCCGGTATCCGGCAGGACATTTGCTCGGGCGTCATGGGGCCGTTCATGAATAGCATCAGCAATGCGGGCTTTGTCGCTTGTGCGGCGGCAGGCGGTGTATTCGCCCTTGACGGCATGATCTCGGTCGGCATCATCGCGGCCTTCCTCGTCTACATCCGCCTGTTCTCGAAGCCCATCAACGAGCTCGCCGTCATCTACGGACAGCTGCAGACGGCTGTGGCCGGTGCCGAGCGCGTCTTCAAGGTGCTCGACGAGCCGCCTGAAATGATGGCGGGAGGGGCGTATCCGCCGCGCGGCCGCAACGATATCCGCTTTGATCACGTGAGTTTTTCCTACGTTCCGGGGCAGGAAGTCCTGCACGATTTCTCGCTCTCGATACCGGCCGGCCGCAAGGTGGCGCTTGTGGGGGCCACGGGCTCGGGCAAGACCACGCTTGCGAATCTCCTTCTGCGCTTCTACGATCCGGAACGCGGCACGATATGGATCGGTCCCTCTGACCTGCGCACGATTGCGCGGCCTGCTCTGCGCGGCAGTATGGCCATCGTCCTGCAGGATACCGTGCTGTTCTCGGCCACAATCCGGGAAAATCTGCTGTATGCGCGTCCGGAGGCCACGGAGGAAGAGCTCTGGCGGGCGGCACGGCTGAGCCGCGCACAGGAGATGATCGCCGCCCTGCCGCAGGGCCTCGATACGGTACTCACGGCCGGCGGCGGGAACATCTCACAGGGTCAGCGGCAGCTGCTCGCCATCACGAGGGCCTTCCTCGCCGATCCCGACGTGCTGATCCTTGACGAAGCCACGTCGAACGTGGATACGCGCACGGAAAAAGACATCCAGTCGGCCATGCAGGAACTCATGAAGAACCGCACCTCCATCGTGATTGCCCACCGGCTCTCCACGATCCGGGACTCCGATCTCATCGTCGTCATGGATGAGGGACGCATCGTCGAGCAGGGCAGCCACCGGGAGCTGCTCGCGGCGGGCGGCCGCTATTACGACCTTTACATGACGCAGTTCCGCGGCTTTGCGACCTGAATCGGGGGACAGATGCAGGAATCTGTCTGCTCGTGTGAGACAGCAGTTGCAATTTTCCCCGCCTTGTGCTATATTTAAGAATCATGACGATGAAAAAGAAGAGTAGCCTGTGCGCCGCCGACAGGGAGTCCCGCCTGGACTGGAAGCGGGATGACGGCAGCAGGGGAACGTTCGCTTTGGAGTCTCCGTAGGAAATGACGGACGCAGGACTGCGTTATGGTCAGAAGCAAGTGATAAATCAGGGTGGTACCGCGAACAGACCTTCGCCCCTATGGCTTTTACGGCCAGGGGTCGAAGGTTTTTTATATTTAGGAGGTTCGGTATGGAAGAGAAGATTGAACAGCTCAAGGCACAAGCTGCCGAAGCCATCAAGAATGCCGCAGGAAATCTTTCGGAACTCGACGATATCCGCGTCAAGTTCCTGGGCAAGAAGGGTGAGTTTACGACCATCCTCAGGAGCATGGGAGCCATCGCGAAGGAAGACCGTCCGCGTGTCGGCAAAATCGTCAACGAGGCGAAAGCTCAGGTCGCAGCGCTCATTCAGCAGAAGAATGAGGAGCTCAAGGCACGCGCCATGGCTGACAAGCTCGCGAGCGAGAAGATCGATGTCACGCTGCCAGGCCGTCAGCAGCCGCTCGGCCATCTGCATCCGCTGACGCTGACGCTCGAGCGCATCAAGGATATCTTCTTCCGCATGGGCTTCTCCGTCGAGGAAGGCCCGGAAATCGAGAAGGATTATTACAATTTTGAAGCTCTGAACCTGCCGAAGGATCATCCGGCCCGCGATATGCAGGATTCGTTCTACATCACGGAGGATATCCTCATGCGTTCGCAGACGTCGCCAGTGCAGGCGCGCACGATGCAGAAGAACGAGCCGAATGCGCCAATCCGCATGATCGCGCCGGGCCGCGTTTACCGCCGCGATGAATACGACGCCACGCATTCCCCGATGTTCACGCAGGTCGAAGGCCTCGTCATCGACGAGGGCATCACGTTTGCGGACCTCAAGGGCACGCTCGAGCTCTTCCTGCGCCAGATTTTCAATGATGATGTCAAGGTCCGCCTGCGCCCGAGCTTCTTCCCCTTCACGGAGCCTTCGACGGAGGTCGATATCTCCTGCGTCATGTGTCACGGCAAGGGCTGCAAGGTCTGCAAGGGCACGGGCTGGCTCGAGATCCTGGGTGCCGGCATGGTTCATCCCCATGTGCTCGAAATGAGCGGCTACGATCCGAAGAAGGTTTCAGGCTTCGCGTTCGGCATGGGCGTGGAGCGCATCGCGATGCTTTCGTACGGCGTGGATGATCTGCGTCTGTTCTATGACAACGACATGCGCTTCCTGCGCCAGTTCTGAGTGAGAAAGGGGATATACCATGCAGGTTTCCATCAAATGGTTAAAGGATTATATTGATTTCGACTGGTCGGCGGAGGAACTCGCAGACCGTTTCACAATGGCCGGCGTGCCGGTGGAGAATGTCATCCGTGCCGATGAAGGGCTCGACAAGGTCGTGACGGGCCGTATCGAGAAGCTTGAAAAGCACCCGGATTCCGACCATCTGCAGATCTGTCAGATGAATGTCGGCGAGAAGGATCTTATTCAGATCATCACGGGTGCGCAGAATGTGGCCGAGGGCCAGGTCGTGCCGGTCGCCATGGTCGGCGCACATCTGCCGAACGGCCTTCACATCAAGAAGGGAAAACTCCGTGGCCTGCCCTCAAACGGCATGCTCTGCTCGGCCGGTGAGCTGCACCTTGACCTCACGAAGCTGACGGAGGAAGAGAAGAACGGCATCTACATCCTGCCGGCGGATACGCCCGTCGGTGTGCCGGCCAAGGATGTGCTGGGCCTCGACGATGTCGTGCTCGAGTTTGAGCTCACGGCCAACCGCGGCGACTGCTTCAGCGTGCTTGGTCTCGTGCGCGAAATCGCCGTACTCACGGGCAATCAGCCGAAATGGCCGGCAATCGCCTGCAAAGAGGACGATGCGGCCAAGGCTGCCGACATGATTTCCGTGGGCATTGCGGCGCATGACCTCTGCGACCGCTTCAGCGCCCGCGTCATCAAGAACGTCAAGATTGGCCCGTCTCCGGAGTGGATGCAGCAGCGCCTCGAAGGTGCCGGCATCCGCGCCATCAACAACGTCGTCGACGTGACGAACTTCGTCATGCTCGAGCTCGGTCAGCCGATGCATGCCTATGATTACGATGAGATCACGGGCCACACGCTGACGGCCCGCCTCGCAAAGGAAGGCGAGAACCTCCATACGCTCGACGACAGCTCACGCCTTGCGAAGGGCACGGAGCTCGTCATCGCCGATGCCGAGCATCCGGCGGGCCTCGCGGGCATCATGGGCGGACTTGAGACGGAAGTCACGGAGAAGACGCGGACGGTCGTGCTTGAGGCCGCTTCGTTCAATGGTCCGAGCATTCGCCGCACGGCGCGCGCCTGCGGCCTGCACTCCGAGGCTTCGGGCCGCTTTGAGCGCGGTGTCGATGTGACGAATACGCCGCGCGCACTCGAGCGTGCCTGCCAGCTGCTGCAGGACATGGGCGCCTGCACGGTCACGCAGGGCATCGTCGACTGCTATCCGGAGCCGAAGCAGCCGGTAACGATCGATTACACGACGGATGAGATCAACCGCCGCCTTGGCACGGACATCCCGGGCGCAGAGATGGTGAAGATCCTGACGGAGCTCGGCTTTAAGGTTGAAGCAAAGGGCGATGAAGCTTACCATGTTACGGTGCCGTCGTGGCGCAATGACTGCACGTACATGGAAGACCTCTCGGAAGAGGTCGCACGCATCTACGGCTTTGACAAGATCGCAAGCACGACGCCGTTCGGCCGCATGGTGCAGGGGCGTCAGAGCGACAGGCAGAATTTCGTCGACAAGATCAAGCACACGCTCGCCTCTCTTGGCATGACGGAGGAGCTTTCCTTCTCCTTCACGAGCACGGATCTTTTCGACAAGCTGCTCGTACCGGCTGATTCGCCGCTGCGCCAGGCCATCCCCATCATGAACCCGCTGACGGATGAAGCGCCGCTCGTGCGCACCTGCCTGCTGACTTCCATCATGGAGAACGCCGTGCGCAACTTCTCGCGCAAGAACAACGACCTTAAGCTCTTCGACGTCGCGCCCGTCTTCCTGCCGAAGGCCCTGCCGCTCACAGAGCTGCCGGATGAACGCCTCAAGGTCGCAGGCCTCATTACGGGCCGCCGCAACGAGATCGGCTGGAACCAGGCCGGCGACATGGTGGACTTTTACGATATGAAGGGCATCGTCGAGGAACTCTTCCGCGTGCTCGGCATCACGAAGTATACGGTTGAAGCCGGCGAGCACTTCGCCCTGCATCCGGGCAAGACGGCCTTCTTCAAGAAGGGCCGCGAGGTCATCGCGACGGTCGGCGAGCTGCATCCGCAGGCCGCAGAGAACTTCGGCATCAAGCAGAAGGTCTACCTCTTTGAGATGGACGTTGAAGTGCTCATGAAGTACACGGGCAAGAACTTCCATTTTGAGTCCCTGCCGAAGTATCCGGCCATTGCGCGTGACCTGGCCATCGTCGTGGACGAGGATGTCGCTGCAGCCGACATCGAGCGCGTCATCGCGAAGAACGGCGGCAAGCACTTCAAGGGCGTGACACTCTTCGACGTCTACACGGGCGAGCATGTCGCCAGAGGAAAGAAGAGCCTGGCCTTCAACCTCCAGTTCCAGTCGAAGGACAAGACGCTGACAGATGAAGAGGCTGATGCTGCCTTCCAGAACATCCTCAAAGCCGTGGAAAAACAGTTTGCCGCAGAACTGCGCGCATGATTCGAGTTTGTGGAGGTGCTTCTTATGCCCAATCAGGATTCCCGTTCCCCGCAGGCGGAAAAAAGACCGGCGCAGCGCGTCGTCGTGGAGATCTTTGGCGACAGTTATCCCCTGAAAACGGATGACCCGGAGCATCTGAAGGTGCTCGCCAAGGGCGTCGATCAGCTCATGAAACGCACGGCCCGCTCGGTCAGCAGTTTCGACGGCACGAAAATCGCCGTGCTCACGGCACTGCAGATTGCCGATGAGTACGACAAACTGAAAAAAGATTACGATGAGCTCGTCGAACTTCTCGACGAGAAGTGAGTGCATCCTGACGGAGCCGCTGCCTTCTTTTTCGGAGGCAGCGGCTCTTTTGCATGCTTGCATTTATCCTTTCCATATGTTAATATTAGAGTATAAAATTAACAAAAGTTAAATATATGATGCTTGGAGGTTTGACATATGGATATCTTACAGAAACGCATCGGCCGCCTGCCGTTCCTCATGATGAGTCTCGGGATTTATGTGCTGGCCCCATTGTACTTTGCGCATGCCTGGGAGCACCGCACATTCTGGCGGTATGTCACGGAGCCGCAGGGGTTTCTCTCTGGCTTCTTCCGCGTCCTTGGCGATGGTGTGCCGTGTTTCTTCGTGCATCAGGCGGGTGCCGGCGCCTCCCTCGAGATGACGGCTCCGTTCGGACTCGCGCTGATGCTCGTGACGCTCTGGCGCTGCAACGACTGCCGGGCGAGCCGCCGCTGCCTCGTGCTGCAGTGCCTGCCAATCGCGAGCCTGTTTGCCTTTGTCTACCTGAGTAAGCGCCCCGCGTACCGGCCGCGCCGCCGCACGGTCATGCACAGGCGAGAGGAGCTGCGGCAATCTGACTGGCAGGACGAGCTTGACTGCCCGGCAGCCAGACACCGTCATATCGCCTGAGGGCAGGGTGCCTTGCGCCGCTCGCGGCCAGATGGTAGAATGAGAACAACGCAATGAAGACCGTTCCGCAGTTTCGGACAAAGGGGACGGTGCAGGATGAGAAAGGATGGACATCGTGAAATTCTGTGACAAATTGCTGCAGCTGCGGCGTGCCCGCAAGCTCACGCAGAAAGAGGTGGCGGCTGCCTGCGGCATCACGCGGCAGACGTACAGCGGCTACGAATCGGGTGACCGTTACCCGAAAAAGAAGGATACGTATCAGGTACTGGCGGATTTCTTTGATGTCAGCTTCGATTATCTCTACACGGACGACGAGATGTTCATCGAGGCGGCAGGCGCGCAGTACGGCAGCCGCGGCATGGCCCAGGCCCAGGACCTCGTGAGCCGTCTGGCCGGGATGTTCGCAGGTGGCGAGCTCTCAGACCAGGACCGCGAAGCCGTCATGCGCTCACTCGAACGTGCGTACTGGCTGGCCAAGGAAGACAACAAGAAGTACACGCCGAAGAAGTATCGGAAATGAGAGTCTTGAGATGGGAAGTGACGGAACGGGATGAATTCGCTACAGCTTTATCGGAAGGCGCAGCAGGTCAAGGCGAAGTCCGCGGCACGGGATATGCTGGGACTGGCGGAGGAGCTGGGCATCCTTGTCGAGTTTTCCGATGATTACAAGGACTTGCTCGGGATGTACTACAGCCACTGGCATCACCGCTTCATCTTCCTCAACAGCCGCCTCGACGATGACTGGCTGCCGATGGTTGTGGCGCACGAAATCGGGCATGACCAGCTGCACCGCAAGCTGGCGGAGAGCGGCCTGCAGGAGTTCGAGCTCTTCCGCATGAACAACCGCACGGAATACGAGGCGAACGCCTTTGCCTCACATCTGCTGCTCGACAGCGATGAAGTTTACCGCCGCGTGCGGGAGGGAGAGGATATCGATACGATTTCCAAGTGCATGCACTGCAACATCAACCTCATGCTCATCAAGATGCGGGAGATGGCATCCCTCGGCTATGACCTGCGTCTGACGGATACGGCTGACAGCCATTTCTTCAAGAACATTCGCGCCTGAGACCGGCAACTTGCATGTTCTGACGGAGGTTGAGAGAAATGTGCGATTCGATACAGCGGGGCAGGGGACGGCTGTGTTATAATAAACAGATGGCAAACAGCAAATGACAGAAAGGCGGTTATTCGATGCAGGTTTTGACATGCAAGGAAAAGGCGGGCTGGAACATCTCGCTGGCAGAGCTCACGGGCAGCTCGCTCGAGGAAGTGACCAGGGAGGTCCTGACGGAGTACGGGCTCAATGCACAGTTCCCTTTTACGTATCTCGGCAAGGCATATACGGTATTCTACGACGATGAGATCTTCACGCGCGGCAAGAAGACCATCGTGGCAACGCTCTACCTGCAGGGCGATGCGCAGAAAACCTACCTTGACCCGGAAGGGCCGGACCTCGTCTTCGGCGATTTCGTCATCGCGGGCGGCCATGCCCACGACGGCGCCCTCACGGGACTGGAAGAAGACGATGTCAAGAAGCTCTCGACGTTCATCCTCGAGAGCGAGGCAAAGCTAAAGGAGATGCGCCAGGCCAAGTTGTTTCGTGACAATGAGACGATCCGCTCGGCGCTCGTTCAGCGCCGCTTTGCCAAGTGAGGGCAGGTGACGGATAGAAAGGTGGATGCGTATGCGCAGGCAAGATCGGGAAATCAAGGAATGGGCAGACATCATCGCGGTGATGAAGCGGGCGCAGGTCTGCCGCCTGGCACTCAATGACGAAGACGGCTTTCCGTATATCCTGCCCCTGAATTTTGGCATGGAAGAGCGGGCAGGAAAACTGCGTCTCTTTTTCCACAGCGCCCTGGAGGGGCGGAAACTCACGCTCATGGCCCGGGACAACCGCGCGTCGTTTGAGATGGACGGCAAGCATCAGCTGCAGTACTTTGCCGAAAAGGGATACTGCACGTATGCGTATGAGTCCGTCATCGGCAGGGGGCGGCTCTTCATGGTGCCGGACGAAGAGAAACAGGCGGCACTTGAGTGTCTCATGGATCATTACCATCCGGGTGAGCACGCGTATTTCAATCCCGCGGCCATCCCGCGTACAGCGGTTTACATGCTCGAGGTGGAGTCCGTGACCGGCAAGCGCAAATTACCTAAATAAAAAATAGCAAGGGTTTTTGATTTTGCCCTTGCTATTTTTTTGCTTCTATGGTAAACTTTAAACTGTAAATGATATTAATTATCGTTATTTAAAAAGAAAAGAAGCAAATAAAGGAGGCTTGTTTATGTCTTTGATCAACAAAGAAGTCAGCGATTTTTCAGCTAAAGCATACCAGCACGAGGCGTTCCGTACCGTTACGAAGGCCGATTTGCTTGGTAAGTGGAGTGTATTCTTCTTCTATCCGGCCGATTTCACGTTCGTATGCCCGACCGAGCTGGAAGACTTGGAGAATCATTATGCAGCCTTCCAGAAAGCAGGCTGTGAGATCTATTCGGTTTCCTGTGATACGGAGTTTGTCCACAAGGCGTGGCACGATCATTCCGAGCGCATCGGAAAGATTACGTATCCGATGCTGGCGGACCCGACACATGCACTGTCACGTGATTTCGAGGTGCTGATCGAGTCGGCCGGGGTCGCGGAGCGCGGTACGTTCATCATCAATCCGGAAGGGAAGATCGTAGCGTATGAGGTCAATGCCGGCAATGTGGGCCGCAATGCAGAAGAGCTGCTGCGCAAGGTGCAGGCCTGCCAGTTCGTGCATGAGCACGGCGATGAGGTATGCCCGGCCAAATGGCAGCCAGGCGCAGAAACGCTGAAGCCGAGCCTTGATCTGGTGGGGGCGTTGTAAATGACAGCGCATCCCGTTAACGAACTTTATGATGTCATCGTGATCGGCGGCGGTCCCGCGGGCCTCACGGCAGCGATTTACCTTGCGCGCGCCTGCTACCGGGTGCTGGTCGTGGAAAAAGAACAGTTTGGCGGGCAGCTCACCATCACCGAACGCGTTGTCAATTATCCGGGCGTGGCGTCCATCAGCGGCGCGGCGCTAACGGACGAGATGCGCCAGCAGGCTGAGGCGTTTGGCGCAGAATTCAAGCTGGCTGAGGTCACAGCTCTTGACATGGCGGATGATATCAAGACGGTACATACCTCGCAGGGAGAACTGCATTGCTTTGGTGTCCTGCTGGCGGCCGGAGCGCATCCGCGTCTGGCCGGCTTTGCAGGAGAGAAAGAATTTCGCGGGCGCGGTGTGGCGTACTGTGCGACCTGTGATGGCGAATTCTTCCAGGGGCGGCAGGTCTTCGTCATCGGCGGCGGCTTTGCAGCTGCTGAAGAGAGCGTTTTCCTGACGAAATACGCTTCCCATGTCACCTGCTTGGTCCGCGAAGATGACTTCACCTGTGCGCAGGCCACGGCCGAGGAAACGAAGCAGAACCCAAACATCACGATCCGCACGAATACGGTCGTCGAATCCGTGACGGGCGATACAGCCCTGCGCACGCTCACATACCGCAATCTCAAGACCGGCGAGAAGACGACGTATGAGGCAGGGGACGGCGAAACGTTTGGCGTCTTCGTCTTTGCCGGCTATGAGCCGGCGACGGAACTCGTCCGGGGGCTGGCAAAGCTCGATCCGCATGGCTACATCATCACGGATGAAACGATGAAGACATCCTGTGAGGGTCTGTATGCAGCCGGTGATATCCGCATCAAGCCGCTGCGCCAATGCATCACGGCCGCGGGCGATGGTGCGCTGGCCGCGACGGAATTGGAACGCTATGCCCTGCAGATGCAGAAAAAGACGGGGCTGCGTCCATTGCGTCCCCTGCGGCAAGAGGCTGCTTCCGCTTCTGCCGAAGAAAAAACGGCTGCGTCAGATATTTTCCAGCCCGAGATCCTTGCACAGCTGCAGACGGTTTTTGACCGCATGGAACATCCTCTGGAGCTTCGCCTGTTCCTGGATGCTTCCCCGGCCAGCCAGGAACTGCGGGCCTACATGGAAGAACTGGCCCGCCTGACGCCGAAACTGTCCGTTACCCTGGCTGCTCCCGGGGAACAGGAGGAAGAGCTGCCCTGCGTCCGCGTCTATCGCGGCGATCATCGTCCCGCCGGCTTTGCCTTCCACGGCGTGCCGGGCGGTCATGAATTCACGTCGTTTGTCCTGGGCCTCTACAATGCGGCGGGAACGGGACAGGCTGTCGAGGCGAAGCTGAAAGAACAGATTCTTGCCTGGCAGAAGCCCTGCCATCTGCGCATCTTCGTCAGCCTTTCCTGCACGCTCTGCCCGGAACTCGTCACCGCTGCCGAGCGTCTCGCCACACTGAATCCGCAGATAACAGTGGATGTCTACGACCTCAACCGTTATCCGGCGCTGCGCGAAGCATACCAGGTCATGAGCGTGCCCTGCTTCCTCATCGATGAGGCAGGCCCTTACTTTGGCAAAAAGAATATCGCCCAGCTCTTTGCACTCTTGCAGCAGGCATGATTGCTGTTTGAGCAGGTACTTTTCCGAAGCATAACTTAGAAGAGAAGACGAAATTTGTCGACAATTTGCGATAAGTTTCGTCTTTTTTGTTTGCTTGTTCGGATTCTGTCGGTTTTCTTATGATAGTTATTTTTTTAACAAATTAGCGAAAAAGTTGTGTCACAGCGCCGAAAGTATGTTATAATATGAACAAATGAAATCAATGAAATAAATAGGAGGATAAATCATGGCTATTGTAATTTTGGGAATTATGATCACATTTGTTCTTTGCGTTTGCGGTGTATTTACGACAGACTGAGGAATCACGGCATATTCATCCTGATATCCTGTGTTTACTGCGTAAATTCTTCGCTTGTGCTTCTTGTAACTTTTTATGGAGGGATAAATTATGGCTATCGTTGTTTTGGGAATCATGATCACGTTCGTTCTCTGCCTCTGCGGGGTGTTCACGACGGACTGAAAGCTTTGGCAGAAAAAGTTTTCGGAAGGTTATGATGGCAATTATTCTAATTCAATATGCATATACAAAAACAGGGCCCCTGTCGGCAGATTGCAGCCAGGGAGCCCTGTTTCTTGTCAAAAGGAGAAGTGTCAGCGCGTTTTGCCTGCGGTTAGGCAGGCACCGTTGGTGTGGATGACATCCCGGTACCAGTAGAAGGATTTCTTGCGGTATCGCTTGAGTGTGCCACTGCCGTCATCGTTGCGGTCGACGTAGATGTAGCCGTAGCGCTTGCTCATCTGAGCGGTCGAGGCCGAGACGAGGTCAATGCAGCCCCAGGAGGTGTACCCCATGACGGGAACGCCGTCCTCGATGGCCTCATTCACGGCTCGCAGGTGGTCACGCAGATAGGCGATGCGGTAGTCGTCGTTTACCGTGAGGTCTCCTGCTTCATCGCGGCAGAGCTCGTCCTTGGCGCCGAGACCATTCTCGACGATGAAAAGCGGTTTCTGCCAGCGGTCGTAGTATTTGTTCAGGATGTAGCGCAGACCCTGCGGGTCGATCTGCCAGCCCCATTCGGAATCCTTGAGATACGGATTTTTCTTGCCGCCGAGGATATTGCCGATGCCCGCCTGGCCGGAAGTACCCTCGCAGATGCTCATGTAATAACTGAAGGAAATAAAGTCCACCGTGTTCTCACGCAGCAGGCGCAGTTCCTCTTCCGTCATCTTGATCGCAATCCCGTTTTCCCGGAAAAAGCGCTTCATGTAGCCGGGGTAGATGCCGCGCGCGTGCATATCCCCGAAGAAGTCATTGAAATGGTCGGCCTTCATGACGGCGATGATGTCATCAGGGGCCGGGGTCAGGGGATAGATGGGCATGGCCAGGATCATGCAGCCGATTTTTGCATCCGGCATCATCTCGTGTGCGAGTTTTGTCGCCTTGGCCGAGGCGACGAATTCGTGATGGCAGGCCTGGAAGAGATCCTGCAGCGAAAGCTGCTTTTTCGGTGTCATGATGCCGCCGCTCGTCAGCGGCACGTGCAGGACGGAATTGATCTCGTTGAACGTCAGCCAGTACTTGACCGTGTCCTTGTAGCGCGCAAAGAGTGTGCGCACATAGCGCTCATAAAAGCCGATGAGTTCGTGGCTGGCCCAGCCGTTGTATTTTTTCGCCAGGTGCAGCGGCGTTTCGTAATGGGAAATCGTCACGAGCGGCTCAATTCCGTATTTATGGCACTCGGCAAACAGGTCATCGTAGAAGCGCAGCCCCGCTTCGTTTGGCTCAAGGTCGTCGCCATGCGGGTAGATGCGGCTCCAGGCAATCGAGGTGCGAAAAACCTTGAAGCCCATCTCAGCAAATAATTTGATATCTTCTTTATAATGATGATAAAAGTCGATGGCCTTGAGCTTGAGGTTGTCCGGGGTCGGTTCTGCGGTCGGCGGTGAAGAGAAGCCATGTGGCAGGACATCCTGAATATCGAGTCCCTTGCCGTCTTCCTGGTATGCACCTTCGCATTGATTGGCGGCGACAGCGCCGCCCCAGAGAAAATTCTTGGGAAATGACATAGAAAAACCGTTACTGAAAACTTATAAAAAGCCATAGTCTATTGATG
>CABJCJ010000004.1 GCA_902364065.1 Veillonellaceae bacterium SB90 | reverse complement strand
AACAACGTCACGAAGCAGGCCATCAAAGACTTGTGCATTGCTTACAAGAACTTCTTCCGCAAGCAAAAGCAGCCCAGCTACATCAAGTACACTTCGAAGAAAATTGCTCATTATAACCGCATCGGTAAGAGTTTGACCGTCTATGACATGAACGGGCATCCCAAGTTCAGGAGCAAGAAGAACGGAGACTTCCGTTTCTATCAGGACAATGTCAAGATTCAATTCACAGGAACGCACGTCAAACTGGAGAGCCTTGCAGGAAGCAGGCGGAAGAACCGCCAGCGTTTGAACTGGGTTCGGCTTGCTGAAAGGAACAGGATTCCTGTCCGAGCAAAATACACGAACCCGCGGATCGCGTTCGATGGTGAGCGCTGGTGGCTCTCGGTAGGGATACAGACAGCCCGAAAGCTGGAACCTTTGCGCGGACTGTCGTTTGTTTGCAAGAAACGGCGATATGCTCGCTCAGAAGGAATTGGCATTGATTTAGGCATCAAGGACTTGGCGATACTCTCTGACGCCACTAAGGTCAAGAATATCAACAAGACCCGTGCAATAAGAAGACTCAAGAAGAAAAGACGCCGGTTGCAGCGTCAGGTATCTCGAAAATACCAGATGAATAAGAAAGGAGATAGTTACTGCAAAACGAGCAACCTTATAAAAAGCGAAAAACAGCTTTTACGGATCAATCACAGACTGGCAAATATTCGTCAGAACCATGTGCATCAGGCTACGACATCAATCATAAAGCGAAAACCAAGCTTTGTGTGCCTCGAAGACCTGAATGTCCGTGGTATGATGAAGAATCGATATTTATCCGAGAAGATTCAGGAACAGAATCTTTATGAATTCCGCAGACAGATTGAATACAAGGCACACTGGGCCAAGATACCCGTTGTCATAGCAGATAGATGGTATCCGAGCTCCAAAACTTGTGTTATCTGCGGTCATGTAAAGAAAGAACTGAACCTATCGGAAAGGACGTATGTCTGTCCTGTATGTGGCAATATAATCGATCGTGACTTCCAGGCAGCACTGAACCTCAAATACTACGGGAAAGCAGAACAAATGAAATCTGCAAGCTGATAGAAAGAAGTCCATGTAGATATGTACCGATTCGTTAGTCGGGAACAGACGTACTCCCTTGCGAGAGAAAGGAAGTAAGTCAAAGCCTCTGGAGCATTACATCAAACGCAAGTAGCTTGTTCTTCGGGACAGCAAAAACGGATGCGATGAACGAGGAATGAAACGTAAAAGTCAGTTTTTCATCAATAGAATATGGCTTTTTATAAGTTTTCAGTAACGGATTCTTACCGCATATCAGAAAGGAGTGTTGCCTGTGCACGCTTACCGTCTCTATCTCTTCGATTTTGACTATACCCTCGTCAATTCCGAGCCGGCCATCCTCAAATGCTTCCATATCACGCTGCAGAAGCTCGGCTACGGCGACCGCACGGATGATGTGATCCGCGTCACCATCGGACTGCCCATGGTCGAGGCCGTCAAGAAGATCCTGCCGACGGACGATGAGGAAGAGGCCAAAGCCTTCGTGCGCGCCTATACCCCGGAAGCCGACCGCTATATGACACCCGGCACGACTTTTTTCCCGCATACGGTCGCAACATTGCGCCGGCTGCGCGAAAACGGAGCCAGGATTGCCATCATCTCCAACAAGACGCATCACCGCATCCAGGAGAAATTCGACCTCGACGGCGTTCCGGAACTCATCGACCTCATCATCGGCAGCAACGATGTCGAGGCGCACAAGCCCGATCCGACAGGCCTGCTGACGGCACTCGAACATTTCCAGATTGCAAAAGAGGATGCACTCTACATCGGCGACAGTTTTGTCGACGCCGAGGCCGCCCGCAACGCCGGCCTGGACTTCGCAGGCGTCACGACGGGCACGACGAGCCACGAAACGCTCGCTTCCTATCCGCACGTCGCCATCTTTGACGATATCGCCGAGCTCGTCACCACGCTGCAGGACTGACCGTTCCCCGTCATACTTGCCAAAAAGCAAAAAAAATGCTAGAATAATTAAGTCAGTAACGATGCGGGCATAGTTCATCGGTAGAATGAAAGCTTCCCAAGCTTTAGAGGGCGGTTCGATTCCGCTTGCCCGCTCCATTTGCCATCGTATCCTGCAGGCAGTAGCCTGCAGGATTTTTTGTTGTCTGTCGCACATAAAAAATCCGCAGCAAAAACGTACTGCGGATTTTTTTCGTTATCTATGGATCTGCCTGAAGAACTGTCAACAGGTATGGCATTTATCGTAAATGCCTGCTTTCTTCAGCGTATCGACAACCGTGACGCCGATATGAGCAACCGTATCAGCCACTTCGATGCCCACGGCATTGAGCGCTGCAATCTTGTCGGCTGCCGTGCCCTTGCCGCCCGAGATGATGGCGCCGGCATGGCCCATGCGCTTGCCCGGAGGAGCCTGACGGCCCGCGATGAAGGCAGCGACCGGTTTCTCCGGCATGTTGGCCTTGATCCACTGAGCAGCTTCTTCCTCGGCCGTGCCGCCGATTTCACCGATCATGAGCACAGCGAGCGTATCCGGATCTTCCTTGAAGAGCTTGAGCGCATCGATGAAGTCCGTGCCCTTGACGGGGTCGCCGCCGATGCCGATGGCCGTCGTCTGGCCGATGCCGGCCGCCGAGAGCTGGAACGTCGCTTCATACGTCAGGGTACCGGAGCGCGAGATAACGCCCACATGGCCCTTCTTGTGGATGTAGCCCGGGATGATGCCGAGCTTGCATTCATCAACCGTCAGGATGCCCGGGCAGTTCGGGCCGATCAGGCGCGTCTTCTTGCCTTCCATGTAACGGCGTACCTTGACCATATCCTGCACCGGGATGTGCTCGGAGATGCAGACGACGACATCGAGTTCCGCTTCGACGGCTTCCATGATGGAGTCAGCAGCAAAGCGCGCCGGCACATAGATGACGGAAGCGTTTGCGCCCGTGGCTTTGACGGCGTCACGGACCGTGTTGAAGACCGGCACGCCTTCAACCGTCTGACCAGCCTTGCCCGGCGTGACGCCGGCCACGATCTTCGTGCCGTAAGCGATCATCTGCTTCGTGTGGAAAGTAGCGGCCTTGCCCGTGATACCCTGAACGATGACTTTTGTATCTTTATCGACTAAGATTCCCATGATGCGACCCTCCTCAAGCCTTGGCGCCGGCTTCTTTGACAAGCCGCACGATGGTTTCTGCGCCGCCTTCCATCGTCGGCGCCATGATGACATTCTCGATCGGCGTATCCCGGAGAATCTCACGGCCTCTCTCGACATTCGTGCCTTCCAGTCGTACGACAACCGGAACCGGCAGCGAACGGCCATCCGGCGAAATGAGTTTCGCCGCATCGACGATGCCCTGTGCGACGAGGTCGCATTTATTGATGCCGCCAAAGATATTGACGAAGATGCCCTTAGCCTGACCGCCGTCCAGCATGATGCGGAAGGCTTCCGCAATCTTCTCCGGCGTCGAATCGCCACCTACATCGAGGAAGTTCGCCGGCTCGCCGCCGTAGAACTTGATGATGTCGACCGTTGCCATCGCGAGGCCGGCGCCATTGACCATGCAGGCCACGTCGCCGCCGAGGTTGACGTAGTTGAGGCCGGCTTTTGCCGCGCGGCGCTCCTTCGGGTCTTCCTCGCTCTCATCGCGCAGCGCCTCGATATCCGGATGACGGAAAAGCGCACTGTCGTCGAAATTCAGCTTGGCATCGAGTGCGATGACGTCGCCTTCCTTCGTGACGACCAGCGGATTGATTTCCGCCAGGCTGCAGTCCTTGCCCACGAAAACCTGATAGAGTCCCATCATGAATTTCGTGACCTTGCGGATCGTCTCCTGCGGGAAATGCATGCCATATGCCATGCGGCTGGCTTGGAACGGCAAGAGCCCCGTAGCGGGATCAATGAACTCCTTGAGGATCTTGTCCGGCATCTCGGCTGCGACCTTCTCGATCTCCATGCCGCCTTCTTCCGAGCCCATCATGACGATGCGGCCCGTCTGGCGGTCAATGACGAACGAAAGGTAATACTCCTTCGCAATGTTGGAACTCGCTTCAATGAGCAGACGGTTCACCTGTTTGCCCTCCGGCCCCGTCTGATGCGTGACGAGCGTCTTGCCGAGAAGTTCCTGTGCGGCTGCGCGCACCTCGTCCTGCGAATGGGTAATCTTGACACCGCCGGCCTTGCCGCGGCCACCCGCATGGATCTGTGCCTTGACGACTACGACGTCCGTGCCGAGCTCCGCTGCCTTCTGTACCGCCTCATCGACCGAAAAGGCCGGCTGGCCTTCCGGGACATTGACGCCGTACGAACGCAGGATTGCCTTGCTTTGATACTCATGGATATTCATAAATCAATCCGCCCCCTTTTTGTATGGGTTGAGCGCCCACTGCTATTTTTGCAGTTGTCGCGCAATAATTATCGTTTATATTGCAAAACGAATCGATACATGCATATTATATCTTAAAAACTATCATATTGTCTAGGTTTTCTTATTTTTTACCCAAAATTTTTTCTGGTTTATCCTGTTGGACATGATATGCCTCGAGATCACGGGCAGCTGCATGCAGCATATCCTGCGTGATCTTGTACGGCATCACGCTGACATCCTGCTTCTTCTCCGTCGCCTGGAACACGCGGTGGATATCGGCTTCACTCGCGCACGTATCCTCGCGGCAGGTCGGCAGGCCAATGCTGCGGCAGAACCGGAAGAAGCGCTCAAACTCCTCCTTCTGGCCATCGCAGAGCAGCAGAAGCAGCGTGCCGTACGCCACGAGGCCGCCGTGCTGACGGCACTGTTCGGCAGCCGGCAGGTCAGCCAGCTCCACGAACAGGCGATGGGCCATATGACCGTTGTATTCCGGTGCCGCGAAATTCGAGACAAGGCCGCTCGTTATGACAATCGAGAGCACAACCTCCTCGAAGGCGTCGCTAACGACATGGCGGCGGTTATCCTCGACAGCCTGCGCACCGTAATTGTAAAGCGGATCCAGGCACATCTTGGCCAGTGCGATGCCCATACCGTCGCGGTGGCAGAGCTTGCGGCCCCTTGACGCAATGGTCGCCTCATAATACTTCGCCATCGTATCGCCGATGCCGCGCAGCAGATACTCAACCGGAGCCTGCGCCATGATGCGGCTGCAGAGGAATACATGGACAGGAGGGACCGTGGAGTACAGGTACTCACGGAATTTGCCCTGCGGCGTGTAGATCGTCGCGATGCTGGCGGCAGCCGCGCAGCTGCCCGCCACCGTCGGGAACGTGAAGAACGGCTTATGCTGGGCATGTGCCACAGCCTTGGCCGTATCGATGGCCTTGCCGCCGCCGACAGCAAAGACCATGTCGGCCGCCTGCACGGCCTCATCCCGGATGATTTTCTCGATGAGCTCATACGAGGATTGGCCGCCAGCATGGATGAAGCCGGTAAACTCCAGGCCCACGCCCTCGACGGCCCGCACCATCTTCTCCTGTGCCACCTCGATGCCCGTGCGTCCGCCGATCACGACTACACTCTTGCCGTAGCGCGGACAGACCTCGCGAATCTTCTCATACGCCTCCACACCGATCGTGTAGTCCGGAAATGTCATGGTATATCTGCCTTCCATTTTGGGGTCCTCCTCTCAAGGATAACTCGTTCACTCAGTCTTTGCGGCCCAGCACATAAACCGTCTGCGCACGCCACGTATCGCCCTTCTTCAAGAGCGGCTGCGGGAAATTTGGATTTGCAAACGCATTCGGGAAATACTGCGTCTCAAGGCAGAAGCCCGTGCGGCACCCAAAGCGCACGCCATCCTTGCCCGGCAGGCTGCCATCGAGATAATTGCCCGTGTAGAACTGCACGCCCGGCTGCGTCGTGTAGCAGGTCAGCGTGAAGCCCGATTTGTCGGACTCGGCATACGCCGCCTTCTTGAGGCCGCCGTTGACGTAATCGATTGGGCAGCCCGGGTCGAAGCCGAACATGCCGGGCTTCTGCTCAACGACAGGCTTCTCATCGCGGATGACCCAGTTGTGGTCATAGCCATGGCCCATGACGAGTTCATCGAAATCATCATCGATGTGCTCGCCGATGCGCGTCAGCTGGCGCAGATCCATGGGCGTGCCGTCAACGGGCAGGATGCGGCCATCCGGCAGCGATTCCTCGTCGGCCCAGGTGTATTTGTCGGCAAAGATCTGGATTTTCTGGTCAAGCACCGGGCCTGCGGCAAAACCATCGAGATTGAAGTAGGCGTGATTCGTCAGATTGCAGACCGTATCGGCATCGGACACTGCCTCGTAGCGGATGGACAGCTCGTTGTCATTCGACAGCGAATAGAGAACGTTTACTGTCATGTTACCAGGATAGCCGCCCTCGCCATCTGCGGCGTGATACGTGAGCTTCACGCCCTCATCCGTCTCCTCTGCCGTCCAGAGTTTCTGATGGAAGCCCTGGAAGCCGCCATGGATGTGGTTCTGGTTGTGCGAGCCCGTGTTGAGGTCCAGCTGATACGTCTTGCCGTCAATGACAACCTTGCCGCCGGCAATGCGGTTGGCATGGCGTCCGACGAGGCCGCCCATGCTCGTGTCATCCTTCTCGTAGGATGCGGCACTGTCGTACCCGAGCACGATATCCGTGCGCTTGCAGTCCCTGCCGTAGGCACTCCAGCCGACCAGACGTGCGCCATACGTCGTGACCTTGACCTCCGTCCCCTTGGTGTTGCGGAGTGTGTAGAGCTCGGCCTCGCGTCCGTCACTGAGTTTGCCAAACGATTCTTTCTTGATAATAGCCATGGATACATCCCTCCAAGAAGAATTTGATATCGCCGAATTGCTTATCATTTCGGACAATTCTATGCGATTCCACTTTACTCTTTATTCGTCTTTTTGTCAATCACCTTGCCGGCCCAGCCGGAAATACGCCCCATCCGGCCGGCTATAAACAAATTGCGGTAATTATGCTATAATTGTGCTGTAATTCATTTTTCCTAGAACATTCATTTTCATTATCCTTTTTCAATAATCACAAGGGGGAATCATCATGAAAGAGAAAAACGCTTACATCTTCTTCAACTGTGACGAAGAGAAGAGCCAGAAATCCATGAACTTGTTCTACAACAAGGAAATCTACCGTGACCTCAAGCTTGCCCGCCGGGCCCTCTACGCAAAGATTGAAGAGGAACTGGCCGCCGGCCGCATCCACGCCAAAGAAGAAGACATCCCGGCCATCCGCGAAGCCATCTTGAATGGTGACCCGACGAAAGCCAGTGACTACATCCAGTATGGCATCATCGAGGCGTTTCCGATTGTCTGAGCAAGCAAAAAGCGCTGCCTGTTCCGGTCAGCCCTGCCACATACATCGAGCAGGGCTGCGGAACGGCAGCACTTTTTTATTGCTTAAAGCGTGAGTTTATCCGGCACGATCTCCGACAGCTTGTCCACGATGCGGTCGGCAAGACTCAGATCCTGGCCTCCAGAATGCGGACTCCGGAAACCGATGCAGTACATACCAGCCCGCTTGGCGGCAGTTACACCGCTCTTTGTATCCTCCAGAACCATGCACGTTTGCGGACTGACCCCCAACCGCTCAGCACTCAACCGATAAATAGTCGGATCCGGCTTACTCTTGGGCAACGTGCTGCCGGACAATACCGACTGGAAATAGAGACGAATGGCAAAGGAATCCAATACAGCATCCATGACTTTCTGCCACGACGATGTCGCCAAAGCCAAAGGAATATGAACCTGATGGAGTGCTCGAATCAAATCGATGGCGCCCGGAATCGGCTTTGCCTCTCCCTGCAGGATCAAGCTAAGATAATGTTCCCGTTTATACGATACCAAATCTTCAAGTCTGAGATCATCACGATGTTCCCTTGCAATCACCTCTGCAAACATATCATCACTGGTACGCCCCATATAATGAATGAGATCCTTTTCATCAAACGGCAGACCAAAATGATGACAAGTATCCAGTTTAGTCCGGGAATGAAGAAGTTCACTGTCTATGATAACGCCATCCATATCAAAGATAAAAGCTGCTGGTCGCAAAAAAATTCCTCCTAGTCATCGTACGAAACACTGCATGTCTAAAGACTATTATAGCCCATCGCAGTATTATCGTCACCAATGACGGGGAGGATTTTTTCTTAGAGACTCGCCTGGCAGATGAGATTCATGAAGAACAGGAAGCCCAGGCAATAGCTGAGTGCATGGATCTCACGCGAACGGCCGTTCATGAGCTTCAACAGGGGATATGCCGTGAAGCCGAAGGCCAGGCCCGTCGAGATGCTGCCCGAAAGCGGAATTAGCACGACGACGAGGAACGCCGGGAACCACTCCGAGAAATCCTTGAAATCCATGTACTGCAGCTGCTGCATCATCATCGCGCCCGTGATGATGATGACCGGTGCGATGGCAGCCTGCGGCACATAGGAAAGGAACGGGATAAAGAAAAGCGAGATGCAAAACAGCACAGCAGCCGTCAGCGCCATGAGGCCCGTGCGCCCGCCGCTCGCGATGCCGGCGGCACTCTCCGCCGCGGCAACCGTCGGGCTCGTGCCGAGAACGCTCGAAATCAGCGTTGTGAAGGCCGAGCCGATGTACGTGCGCGAGAATTTCCTGCGGTCCGGCAGGATGCCCTCCAGGAGGCCCATCGTCTCAAAAATCATGATCATCGACATCGAGAAAACCGAGAGCAGGAATGGGATGCTCAGGAAGGAATGGAAATCCGCCTGGAAGAGCAGCTGCGGATACGCTGCGATATGCGAGAATTCGAGGTCAAGCGGCACTTCGTCGTGCAGGCCGAAAATCTGTGCGACGACCGTCGTCACGACAATGGCCAGAAAGAAACTACCCGTCACGCCGCGCAGGTAAAGTGCAAGACTCACAATGAGGCCGAAGATGGCGAGGAGCGCCATCGGGTTCGTCAACGAACCGAGCTCAATGATCGCATTCGTGCCCGAGCGTATGAGCTGCGCCTTCTCGAGGCCGATCTCCACGAGGAACAGGCCGATGCCAGCCGTAATTGCACATTTAAGGGAATTCGGCACGGCGCTGGCGAGGCGCTCCCGCCATTTCGTGCAGGCCACATACGCAAAGATCAGGCCCGATACGAGCGAGATTGCGATGGCTTCCTGCCACGTCAGTCCCATCTGCACGCAGATCGTATACGTGAAAAACGCATTGACGCCCATGCCCGGCGTCAGCACGATCGGCGCATCGGCCACAAAAGCCATGATCAGGCAGCCGATGATTGAAGAGAAGATTGTCGCAAACACGGACAGCTCGGCGGGAATGCCGGCGTCGGCCAGGATCATCGGGTTGACCACGATAATATAGGAAATGGCAAAGAATGCCGTGATGCCCGCGAGGATTTCCCTCTGCCACAGGCGGCGGTCCTTCAGCACTCCATCGAACAGCGTCATAACGTTTCCTCCTCAAAGCAATTCTGCCCATGCTCTCATATTCCCCAGTGGGGATTCTTTCAAATTTCGTATTCTTTGACTATACCTTTAGTCTACTCATTCTGCCTCCAATAAAAAAGGACACTCGTCCGGAGTGTCCTAAAATTTTTCTTCTTGTTATTTTCTGAAAACAGTTCTCGCACCTGTTTTCGGAACGAAATATGATATAATGAGGGCATCATACCGTCTCATACTCTGCCGCTCAAAAATCTGTACAAAGAAAGGATGTCATTTGATATGCAACTCGACTACATGCTGGAGCATATGCCGGAAGAAATCAAACGCCTGACGAGCCGGCGCATCTTCCTGCCCGGTGAAGCCGTGGTCCGCAAGGGGGAGAGTGCTGATCACGTCTATATCCTGACGAAGGGCAGTACGCGCGTCAGCAACGAATTCGCCAGCGGCCAGCGCTACACCTTTGCGCGCCAGAATGTCCCGGATCTCATCGGCGACCTCGAGGTACTGGCCGGTCAGCCGATCTTTTCCACGACGAACGAAGCTTTGACCACCTGCGAAGTCATCTCGATGACAGCCGAGACGTTCCTGCAGTGGATGCAGCTCGACAACCATTTCTCCTTCGCCGTTGCCCGGCTGCTCGCGGCCAAGATGTATCCGACGTCCAACGAGAACGGCCGCATCAAGTTCCAGCCGAGCCTCGAACGCCTCCAGCATTATCTGCTCAAGCGGCTCGGCGACATCGACACCGACCTCTTCATCCTGCACACGAGCCGCCAGCAGATCGCCGACGACATCGGCACCAGCGTCAAGACCGTGAACCGCGGCGTCACCAAGCTCAAGGACGCCGGCCTCATCAGCCTCATCCACGGCAAGATTGCCATCGACAAAGAGCAGCAGGAAGCCCTGCGCGAAACGAAATTTGCCGAAGACTGAATGCCGGCAGAAGTTTGACAGCATCGCAGAAACCCCGTAAAATAAACAACGTTATCATTCCAGCAAAGCAGCGCCGCCGGCGTTGCGAAAGGGGTCTCGTTCTATGTTCAAAAATGGTTTACAGATTGGCCTGATGCTGTTCGGCATGTTCTTCGGCGCAGGCAATCTCATCTTTCCGCCGTCGCTCGGCTTCCAAGCTGCCAGCCAGTTCACACCGGCCATCCTGGGCTTCCTGCTCTCCGGCATCGGCATGCCGGTCATCGCGCTCATCATCGGCACCTTCAACCCCGGCGGCTTCCGCGCTGAGATGAGCCGCAAGATCTCGCCGCTCTTCTCGCTGCTGCTGCTCGCACTCATCTACCTTTCCATCGGCCCCCTGATGGCCATCCCGCGCACGGCAGCCACGTCGTTCTCGATTGGCGTGCTGCCCATCAGCGGCGACGGCGTGCTGCCGCTTGCCATCTTCACGCTCTTCTACTTCGCCTTTGCCTGGTGGCTCGCCATCACGCCGAGCAAGCTGCTGCCCCGCCTCGGCAAGGTCCTGACGCCGCTCTTCGCCCTGCTCATCGTCGTGCTCATGCTCGCGGGACTTCTCACCTACACGGACCCTGCGCTCATCACGCCGCTCGGCAAATATGCATCCTCGGCCTTCGGCAATGGCTTCATCGAGGGCTACAACACCATGGATACCCTCGCCTCCTTCGCCTTCTGCATCCTCGCACTCAACGAGATGCGCCGCATTTCCTTCTCCTCCACCAGAGCCTACTACGTCAGCGTCTGGATGGCAGGGCTTGCCGTAGCCGTGCTCATGGGCTCCCTCTACCTTGGTCTGGCCCTGCTCGGCAACCACTTCCCCATCCCGCCGCAGGTCTACGGTGACGCCCATATCAACCTCGGCGCCTACGTGCTCTCCCAGACCTCGCTCGCGCTCTTCGGCAACGTCGGCATGTGGTTCCTGGCCATCATGGTCACACTGACCTGCTTCACGACCACGGTCGGCCTCATCGCCGCCGTCTCGGCCTTCTTCTACGAAGAATTCCCCATCGTATCGTACAAGAAATACGCCACGATCATCAGCATCGTCAGCTTCCTCCTGGCCAATCTCGGCCTCAACCAGATCATCAAGGTATCGCTGCCGGTCCTGCTCTTCGTCTACCCGATCGCCATCACCGTCGTCATGATGACCATCCTCAACAAATTCGTTCGTCTCTCCCGCCCCGGCATGCGCCTGACAGTCGCACTCGCGGCCCTCGTATCGGCGCTCGACATCCTGCATCAGTTCGCCGGTCTCGAATGGGCCGGCAGCATCATCGCGAGCCTGCCGCTTGCCGAAAGCAGCCTCGCCTGGCTGCTGCCCGTCCTCATCGGCCTGGTACTCTCCCTCGTCCTGCCCGGCCGCATCAGCGGCGAAACGGTACCGGTACTCGAGCAGCCCCGAAAAAATTGAATTCAGACCACATTATGGCAAACGCCCCGATGCACCATTGCACCGGGGCGTTTTGTCATTCGATCCGCACCGCCTCGACCATCTCGTCGTATACGTCAGCCAGCGTATAACGGCGCAAATCATCTTCAAAATGCTGCTGAATCTCCCGCAGGGACTTGTCGAGTGCACGATGGATGTTGCGCCCGACCGGGCAGGCCGGGTTTGGATTCTCATGGAAACGGAAGAGATTTTCCTCGCTGTTCGTCTCCACGGCCTTGTACACATCAAGGAACGTGATTTCCGCCAAGGGACGGTCAATCGTGATACCGCCCGGACCGCGCTTGACCACGATGATTCCCGCTTCTCGGAGCTGCGACATGATATTCCGGATGATGACCGGATTCGAGCCGATGCTCCCTGCCAGGAAATCGCTTGTGATCTTATACGTCCCCGAAAAATATTGGACAGCCGTTAGGACATGTACGGCTATCGTGAACTTCGTCGAAATCTGCATAGATGTCACCTCGTTTATTTCATCTATGACATTATACAAAGAATCCCGCCCGCTGGCAAGCCCTGGAATGGCCGCAATCTGCCAGCACCATCATGAGCACGCCGTCACCGCGTGCCGTCATCGTGCATCACGACCCAGGACGCAACAGTGCGCGCGGCTTCGATATAACGATGAAAATCCTGGTCCTGCAAATCCTTCTCCTCACCGATCTCGCCATCCTCGATATACAGACGATGATTGAACGCACGGTCAGACTGCGTGAGCGGTGGCAGCAGCGAAGAATAACTGCTGCCGGCCGGCAGGATGAGCTCCGCCAGTGTCGGCGCAATCTGGAGATGACTGCCGGCCTGCTGCTCGGAAAAGAGATCCACAGGCACGCCGTCGCCATAGAAATAACAGGGAATCCCGCTCAATGCCCAGAGCGAGACATCCGTCGCGAAATTGAATCGCTCCGCATGGTCCCCCGTCACGACAAAGAGCGTCGACGGATCATCCTGCTGCGCCTGACGGATGAATTTCCCCATGACCTGATCCGCATACCAGATATGGCCCAGCTGATCCAACGTCGCCTTATCCGCGGGGATGGACGGCGGCAGTTTCGCCGCCACCTCGCTCCGCGGGAAGCCCTCGGCATCCACATCGTAGGCAAACGGCGGATGGTTGCTCGTCGTCAGGATGAAGTAGAACGTATCCTGCTCATCCGTCTCCATCTGCCCGCGAATCGCATCGAACAATGCGCCATCCGGCACGCCCCACGACGAGCTCTCTCCCTGCTCCGGCAATTCGTCAGCACAGTGGAATTCATCAAAGCCCTCGCGCAGGGTAAAATGTCCGATCTCCTGCCAGCTGCGCAGGCCGCCGTACCAGAAGACCGTCTTGTACCCCATGCGCTTCATCGTCGCGCCAATGCCGAGTCCATCGACATGGCCCTGAAAGCCCATCGTATAATTGACATACAGCCCCACATCGGGCAGGCCCGTCAGGAAACCATTGAGCGAGGTCATCGTGCCGTTGCCGTTCGGCAGGAAATGATACGTATGCGCACCATGCGCCTCGAGCCACTCGCCCGTCTGCGCCAGCCCCAGCGAACGGTACTCCGGCAAAAGCGGCCAGAGTGCATAATTCTCGCCGAGTATCACCACGACATGATGCGGCCGCCTGGCCAGCGGCGCCGTACTCTTTTGGCGGGAAAACGCTCCTTCGACAGTCTCGGCATTCAAATCGCCGCCCAGCGTGGCAACCGCCTCATCCAGTTCATCCGCTGAAATCGGCCGCAGCGCACGCTCCGTGGCGCGCTCATGCGTACTGTACGCGCGGTAAAGCGCCTGTCCGTCATCGAGCACCGCTTCATTCAGGACCACATATCGCGTGCGCGCAGCACTCTCCCACGGCACGCCGCTGTCCGAATGAAACGCTCCGCCAAACCGGCAGAAAATGCCAAAGACCGGCACAAGGACTGCCGCCAGGACAGCATACCGCCGGACATGGCGTTTCGGCAGCCAGACCGGCGTACGCGCGATCCTGAGCCAGAGCCAGATGAAAAGCGCCATGAGCAGGACCGCGCCGGTCAGGCGCGGCCAAAGCTGATACTGCTGCACCGCCGTATCCCAGATGGCCGAATGGTCATCCTTCCAGCCGTTGAACAGCATGATGTTGAAGCCCTGATGAAAGACTTCATAATACGGGATGCGGATCATGAAAAGCAGCGTCATCAGGGCCACAGCCGCACTGCCCAAGATCTCACGGATCCGTTTTTCCGGCCACCAGGCCCAGACGGCATACGGCAGCGTACCAAACACAAACGGAAACGCCGCCAAAAACGCCGTCGTCTTCAAGCTAATGCGGGCCCCAAGCCAGAGCGCCTCGACAATATCCTCCCAGCCGGCACTTCGCAGCTGGCCGGCATAAATCAGCAAAAATGCAATACGAAATACCATGAGCAGGACGTAGATATACAAGAACAGCTTGCCGACCTGCTGCAATGATTTTAAGAAACGCAACAAACTCACCTTACATCATGATCCAAGCACTTGTCAGCATGACGAACCACCCATGCTGTCAGCGACGTCATATCCGACGACAACTGGCGCCACATCTTGTTGTCGGGCTCATGCTTCTTCGTGCCTTCCCGATCTGCCTCTTTGACTTCTTCCACCAGTCCGGATGCCACCTCGCCAAGTTCCAGCGGCGTAATCCACTGCTTTGGCGTAACGAGGCCGGCCGGCTGCGGAAGCGTCAGGGACGGGTACAGCGAATAATACGTAAAGCCTTGCGGCGCAATCATTTCCAGTACCGTCGGCATGATGTTCAGATGCGTGCCGATGGTGTTTTCTCCGAAGAATCCCTGCCCAATATCGCGTTGATGCACAAGCAGCGGCGTGCAATAAAGCTCGCGATACATATAATCGCGCGGCACCAAGGAAGAATTGCTCAAGTCGCCATAAAGATTGGAATGATCTCCCGTATAGAGAATCAAAGCATCCGGGAAACGCGTCTGGATCTTCCGGATAAAGGACTGAACAGCCCGATCCGCATAACGGGCCGTGCTGAATGCCTTGCGGCGTTCTTCATTCTCCCGGATATCCGGCCCGACATCCTTCAGCATTTCATCGGGATCGCCGCCCAACACATCCATGGGAATCTTGTACGGACCATGGTTCGAAGTCGTATAAACAAAATGGAAAGTCGGTTCCTCAATTGTCTCCATTTGCTTGGCCGCTTCCGTCAAGAACACATGGTCATATATACCGACCCAGGTACGCGGTGCATCCGGGCCGCAGAAATCCGTAGCACTCCGGACCTCATCAAACCCCTGCGCATGGCCAAAATGGTTGAAATTCCCGTTCGAAGCATTGCCGCCATACCAGTAAATCGTCCGATAGCCCAGTTTTTTCATCTGACCGGCAAACGACGTAATGGTCTGCCCCTGCCAGAATGATTCCATCTCATTCAGCTCCAGCTGAGCATCATAGATACCGCTCATCAAAGAAACGATGGACGGACGCGAGATATTGCCGGTCGGCAGGAAATTCTTCAGATAAGCCGTATGCGGATCAGCAATCCAGTCCTTCGTCGCATCCAGGATATGAAGATCGGCATAAAGAGGATCCAAGGCCCACTGCGGAACACTCTCCCCGACAATGACAAATACCTGCGACGGCTTGCGTATCACAGGACCACGCGCCGTGCGCCGAAACAGCTGCAGCGGATTATCCTGCGGCTGCCACTTGCTTCCGGCGGGCAGGAGACGCGAGATTGACTGCTCCAGCTCCTCATCACTATGCTGCATCTCCTCGGCCAACGGTTTCCGTCTCACCCATTTGAGCGCCACAAGATCATCTACACAGGCCCTGGCCAGGAATGCATCTTCCTTGACAAGCGAAGGGATCGTATCCCACTCCGGTTTATTGCGATGATTCAGCGTCCCGCCATAACGCACCCAGTAAAATCCCAGAATCGCCAGCAGGAAAAGCCCCGCCGTCAGCACATATTGCGCCAGCGACGACGCAATGTGAGGAGCAGGAAGCGACGGCAGCTGCTGAAACAGCCAGCAGCCCACCCCGACAAACGGGATATAGAGCAAATACCCCAGGAGGATCCATCCACCATGATCCTGATGGAAGAACACGTCCACCAGATTATGCTTCTCTGCATTCCTGCCCATGTGAACAAGGTAGTTGAAGGTATCATGAAAATGATGATAAAAAATCATCTTGCCGGCAAACGCCGTATACAGGATGGCACCATAAAGGCAGCCCAGAAAAATACGCAGCTCCAGCCCGTACTGCTGGAAAAAGCCGACAAACAGCGAGGGAAGAGATACCAGGACCATCGATGCAAGGAACACGTACGCATTAAAGTCCATCCCCCACCAGAAGCCAAAACGAAAACACTCCCGCAATGCCTTGCCACGACCTTTAAGAGAAGGGTACGGCTGATAGACCTTTATAAAAATCAAGCGGAAGATTGCACTTAATACAGGGGAAAAAAGAAACAATTTTATATCCTGTTGTATTCCCTGAAAGAAACATTCGAACATATATACTCCTCTTTTGTTCAATACACTGTATCATAAAGTATATAATACCCGCTAAATTGTTCAAAAACAAGATGCAATCCTTTTATTATCATTTACATAATTTATCACAGCATAAATTACAATCAATCACAGTTCATGTACAACCCTTTGTAATAAATTGGATAATGAGAATTTTTGAACATCCATGTGCCCTTTTTCCATAATACGGATTCTCTCTTTTTCATTCGAAATAAAATATCTTATCTTTTGTAATAAATCCGCATCATTTTCAAACATAACTAAATCTGAATCAAGATTCAATGTACCATTGGACTCTTGTCCTTTATTCATAAGTTGAAAGGTTCTTGTTGCCAATATCTCAAACGTTCTTGGTGATATACTTTTATGAACAGAATTATTTATATTTAATACAATTTTACTGTGCCTATATATATGTGCCGTTTCTTCTGGAGGCACATTATGATTGATTAAACAAGAATATAATTCTGGATGTTTCCGCTTGAATTTCCATACCATCCATGGCCATTTATCATTAAACCATTTCCCAACTACAACTAGATGAAGATGATGAGTTATTGCATATTTTGCCACATGTTCTAATATACGGAATCGGTCCGGAGTAACTGCTCCTACAAATGCCATATCGATACGTCGTTCTTCTTGTCTAGCAAAATAAATATTTTCATCATAACCAAGTGGCAGATAACTTATATTGTTCATATCAAAGGTGTCTTTTATATAAGATATATCATCGTATTCAAATACATACACTTTATCATATAATCCAAGTTGTTTCTGTGCCCCTATAGAAAATCTTCTTATGGAATCCCATAACATCAATATTTTTCTATACTTACTCAGCTCCAGCAAGGTATTCGTACTAATAAGTTCTCCACCAGCTAAAAATAACAGTACTGTATTCTCATCTGCATTTTTTCTTATAAAAGTTAATAAATCATCATTCCACCTTTTATCCCACTTATCTTTTATAAATTGAAGCCCAAATTTATAAAATTTTCTTTGTAAATAGGAACAATGATTATAAAACTCTTTTTCCTCAAAAAAGGATACTGAATATCCCATATTTTTTATTGTCCGAACAGTGCTATATGCATAATTATAATAATTAGGCCCTATAATTATAAAATCCCGGCATACATTATTACGCATTTTCTCTTCATCCTAAAATAAAATCCAACTATTTTCTATTCATAACAACTTCTAACTGTTGATTTAAGTTGTTCGATAAAACTTTATAATCGAACATACTTTGTGCATATGACTGCGCGACTTTTCCCTTTTCTTCTAAACAAGGATCAGATATCGCCTTCAGTAATGAATTTGCTACATCATCAGGATTCGATTGAACAATTTCACCGCATTTACAATGATCTGTAGCATCAAGAGCAAAATCACTATAATATGTAATAATAGGATAGGCCGCAAAATACATAGCTTCGACAACAGCTATACATACACTTTCAGACCGACTTGTCATACACATGATTTTTGCTCGCTTGTAGAATGAATATAATTTATTTCTATCAGATATATTTCCCGTTAAAATTATTTTATCTGCTAAATAAAAATATTTATTCTTAATTTCCATTACATATGTATAAAATGCATCTGTATATGGTCCTATAAAATAGAATTTCCATGTTCCCAATTTTTTCGGAGGAATTTTAGTAATAGCATCTATTAATAATTCATTATTTTTTTCATAAGTTCCTAATCGTCCCACAGTTATAAGGATATTTTCCTTATGCTTTTTGTCCAGATCATCTGTATCAACATCCAATAAGGAAACACCATTGGGCAGATAGCCTATACGATTTCTAAAAACGACGTTATTTTTTAATATTTCATAATATTTATTAGTTTCCACTGTAAACCAGTCAACATATCTACTCTTAATTTTTTCCAAGTGATTTTTTATTGATAAAATTGGACTGTTATTTTCAAAATGATGAAATCCGCCATGTCCCATATCCAATTTACTATACACAAGGATATGTGGATTGTATCGTTTACACAACCAAGCTAATTTCCAAATAGTGTTGCCATAGTTTAAAAACATTAATACGTCAAAATCACTTGCATGTTCTTTTATATAGTGATTGGCCAAAGGAACTTGTTCCTTATAGTCAATAGCACACCCTATACAAATAGGTTCTACATATTCAAGAAACGAGCTTGGCCAAACAACATCCTCCTCTTTAGTTTTAAAGAAGATATACTTAGAAATCCACCCACTATTCTTTGACAAAGCATGCAAAAACATACCTGCATCTTTATATGCTATAACTGAAGAATCGGATAGACCAAATAAAATTAGACCTATTTTTCTTCTCATTATAATCATTACTCCTGAAAATATTTTTTTACAAAACTCTTCGGATCAGGAAAAAGCTTAAAGCTTTCCTTGATTTTTTCATCTTCCCATTCCCACCATTTTATCCTTAATAATTTATTAATAATGTCCTGGGAAAACCGATATTTTACAATTCTATTTGCTCCCACGACAACAGCATACGGAGGAACATCTTTAGTGATGATGCTTCCAGCGCCGATAACAGCGCCATCACCAATTTTAATATTGTTAAGTAAAATACATCGGGCACCAATCCATACATCATTGCCAATTTCTAAGCTATGACTTATAGGAGGCATATCGGGATAATTAATTTCAGAATTCCAAGTACTTACATAATCAATTCTATGACCATTTGGTACCACTAACTGATTTATAGCAATTGAAGAAAACGCTCCTACAGATTTTAGTATAGAATCATCAACATATCTATATCCCCATGTATATTTACCAATAGGAATACCCGAATACTTTTCAAAATAATATCGTGCCAAATTGTCCTTAAATCCATATCTTTTTAAAGAATATGAATATAGCCAATTTGGGCATTTCCTACAGCCTCTTAGTTTTCTTGTTATAGCCGCTAAATAATAATCATATTGACTTATTTTATATTTTTTCTTTAGGTTTTCCATATCAACTTTTATCCCCTGTAAATAATCTATATACTCCCAACGATCTGCCTTCATTATAAAATTTCTCGATAGTATCCATCACTATATTTGGCGTTATGCTTTCCATACAAGTCGGATGTATACAATATCCAGGACTATTAAATAATGTATCGCATGGAGCACATTTCTTTGTAGAGCATATACTTGCATATATTCTTTGTGGACGAGCCCTATAATCCGGTTGTGATCCATATAATCCAATGACTGGTGTATCCATTGCGTTTGCCACATGAACAGGAAAACTACACCCATTCACAAGCAACTCTGCTTTATCAATAACGAAACCAGTTTCTAATAAATTAGTTTTACCACGTAAATCTAATACATTATCTGAAAAATTCACTTTTGTACTAGACTTAGGTTCTGCACCAATAATAACAACTTTTTTGTTTTTTTCTTTTATTTTATCAAAAAGAATCAGCCAATGTTTTAACGGCCAGTCCTTGACCGTACTTCCTGTATTAAGACTACAGACTATATATCCCTCTTCTAAAAAATCCCCCAATAAATATTTTACATGCGCTTGTTGGTTCATCGACAATTTCGGGAAATAAAGTTTATCCCAATCAGGTAAAGTTGTAACATCGATTCCTAAACCTTTTTTTAGAAAATATGCATATACTACAGGTTCGTAAGCATAATTCATCCACGGTTCAACAGTCAGACATTTAGTAAGAAAAGCCTTTCTTTTATGAGGCAGTCCTACTCTTTCTTTAATTCGAGCCATCGCGTATACTGTTGATATTCGATAAAGAGTATCCATCAAATAAACCACATCGGATTTCCATAATTTCTTTATCAAAAACAACGTATTTTTCAGACTCTTATCATATGTAAAATACTCATCAACGAATGGGCATGCTTCCATCATCTCTTTTGCATTATCATTACCGATAACTGTAAGTCTCGTTTCTGGATAAAGTGTCTTTATTCCTCGCAGCAATGGAGTCAGCATAACCATATCGCCTAGGCCACCGAAGCGACTCATAATTATGCGTCGATACATAAACTTCACCTCATTTTAATAAAAAGGCTTATAAAGATATGATACAATATTATCATACTAGAAAATCAATCAACTCGTTTTATCATTTCGGCATTATCGCCAATCCATGCCAATCCCATCAAAAGCCAAAATTCTCGCATAATCGGAACACATGTAAAATTTGTATCTGTTAACCCTTCTATATGCACTGCAACAAGCACCAATATTCCCATCAAGGCAAATGAATAATCATTCTCGCTACGTCGACATCTATACTGTTTAATCAATCGATATAAAATATACAAATTAAAAAGAATAAATGCACTTCCGCCAATAATCCCACCTTCAGATAAACGCTTTAAGATATTGTTATGTGGATGTCCATGTCCACTTCTTGGATCATTTGCTTGTGAGCGCTCCTTCGCCAATGGTGAAATATACTCCGTATTATAAACATAGCCAAATTCATCAGAGCCAATTCCAGCCAGGGGATAATCCTTGGTTATTTCAATAGCAGCCTTCCACATCAAAACACGTTCACTATTACTTGTAAACTGCATATCCGTTACACTATTAAGACGGTACTGAAGTGTTGGATAAATAACGGACAATCCTCCAATTAATATTAATACCGATGTTAAGCCTATCAATATTTTCTTTCTCATATTTTCACAACAAGCAGCATATATAATACCAGTCACAAAAAATGAAATCCATGCTCCTCGCGTTTGAGATGCAATAAGCATAAAAACTGACAGTATTAATACAATCTGCAAAAATATTTTTTCTTTATTTGAAAAATATTTCTTATTTGCACACCACCATAAGACTGGAATAGCCATCAACATATGTGTTGCAAAAAAGGTAGGAGAGTTGCTAAGTCCCAACACCCGGATTCCCCAATCAGATTCAGCGCGCGTAATAAGCTGGTAAAGTGCAGCAATATCTGTAATCAAAACAGATATTGAGAAAAGCAGGAATACCATCTTTAAATATTTTTGGTTTGAAATCGCTACCACAACTAAGAAAAATGGTATTAATCGATATGCAGTAGAGCATACTGATTCCATACTTCGTATTGGCTCTATGGATTGGGTGGATAAAATTAGCCACAGTATAAAATAGAGAATACTTATTCGAAGAAAAGTGTCCTTACAAATAAATGAGATATTCTTTTTTTGATAAATCCCCATATATAATAAAAAGAGGAATCCTAATATTATTCCCCATAGAGTTAAAAAAGGTGATATATTACTTCCTAGTGCTATTAATAATACCATATAATACACATATCGGTGTATTGCCATTATTATCATCTTCTTTCAATAAAATTCATAATATTTACATCTAATTATGCATCTAAAAATTTTTTACAGGCATCATATACATCATCCACTGCAATCTTCTTCATGCAACGTGGATCCGTACAAGTACTTCCATGATATCCATCACAGGGGCTACAACTTAAATTGGATTGAACAATCTGGCATGCCTGTCTAGGGGCCCACCGCTTAGGGTCAGTATATCCGTATAAAATGACACACGATGTTTTCATTGCTGCAGCTATGTGAATTGGCATACTACAAGAGTTTACCAGCAAAGATGCATTTTTTATAAGCTCACCAACTTGTCTTAAATTCAGCATCCCCCATAAATCAATAACTGCTTCTTTATCCCATTGATAACTTAAATTCCCATTACCAAAAACGACGCTTTTTATTCCGTAATTCCGATATATACGACGATATAGCATATTCCATTTATCTAATGACCAATCTTTTAAATAAAATGCTGTTATAGGCGATGATACTACATATTTTTCTCCTGGCAAAAGTCCAGTATCTGACATCTTGTTGCAAAGATCTGTTATATCATTTTGATTGGCAGCAGCCACATATAACTGATTTAAACAGTTACGTGGTAATGTTATTCCCAATCCTTCACTAACAACATTTCCCATAACATATGGTTCATATGTATGATCCATATATTCTTGCCATTTTATCTTCTTTGTCAGCCAAAATCCTCGCTTATGTTCAATCCCTATGCGAAGAGGAATTCTTGCAAATGAGCCAATCAACGCAGGTCGGTAAGTCAAATCTAAATATATTGCTATATCATATCCCCGCATTTTATTCCACAGTTTAAAAAAACTATCTTTGCGTTTATCATAGACAAATATCTCATCAATGAATGGTAATCCCTTTACGACATCAACAGCATTGGGAAGAATCATAAACGTAATATAACTATCCGAATATATTTTTTTCAATTCAGACAGTATCGGTGTTGCTAAAATAACATCACCAATACCACCCTGTTTTGTTACAAATATTTTTTTCATATTTTTGATCTTATTCATTACTTACACATATTACCTTGGAATTAATGTGTAACATTCCTTTAGCACCATATCGGGTGTCACATGCCATAAGCAGTTCGGTTTAGGATTGCTCGGACATTCATCCGCACGACATTTGCATGGACAGCATGGTTCATCCGTTGTAAGTACACGAGCATTGTCGTTGATTGGATGCCAGCGTTTCGGGCTCGTGCAGCCGTACATCGTAACCATGGGTACTCTTGTAGTCGCTGCAATATGCGTTGCACCTGTATCTACAGTCACAAAAAGATCGGATTTTTTGATGACGGCTGCCAAATCTACCAGATTGGTTTGACCGCAGAAGTTCGCTACGGGTACATGCATATCCGCGATAACTTCATCCGCATAAGCCCTGTCACCGGGAGCACCGACGATAAAGAAGCTCGCATTATATTCCTTGCTCAGCCCATCGACTACTTTGACAAAATATTCTTTTGGCCAGGTCTTTAAAGGGAAGGTCCCCTTCACACATAAAGCAATACGCTTTTCTGTCAGGGGAAGGGTCGCCATTAATGCATCTGCCTTTTTTTCATTTTCAGGCATAATGCGCGCAAAAACGGGACGTTCATGGCCAGTCTGTCCGGTGAACCCCCGTACGATTTCCTGATACGTCTCTGCTTGAAGGGTAGTCTCCAAATTGTGTTTGATATGTATCGTTTTCGTATACAGCCACGTTACACGGCTCGGTTTATCATCAAAAACACGATCCGGGCCAATTCTCACAGGGATGCCTGCCAGCCAGCACAATAAGGCCGGACGCAATTTCCGGTCAAATGAAACGCTGAGATCAAAATAATGCGACTTAATGGTTTTGACCATATCCATCATCTTATGGAATGAGTTTTGTTTTGCCTTGTAATCAAATATAATGACCTCATCAATGACAGGATTGTTCTCCACAGCCTGACGGACGACGGGTCTGGCCAGCATCGTAATCCTGGCTTTCGGATATGCTTGTTTCAACAAGGCAATCGCACTTGTCGTCAGGACGACATCGCCAAGATTGACTAAAGCATTCACTAAGATATTGCGATATTCCCCATTTTTCACGTTTGTCATGATAGCTTCTCCGTATGTCTGGGCAAATTACCGTATCAGGACATCAAAATGTTTTGAATCAATCGTTCCTGACTGTACGCGGCATTTGCCAAGTCCAACCCATGTTGATAGGTAGTCGTATTATTCGTTAGATCATCAATAAACTTTTCCAATTGTTTTGCGAAATCTTCAACGGATGTCAATTTGATGGCCTGCCCAATTGTATAGTTTTCCAAGACTTCCGGATTGAGTTCTGGAGAAATCAATACCGGTTTGTAAAAGCCAATCGCGGTAAACAGCATCGCGCCCCAATGGTATCGATAACGCTCAGCCGCGTAAGGCATCATGATGGCATCTACTCCCAAGAGCGCCTTCTGCCATTCCAAGCCAATGAGATTCTTGTGCCAAAAAGTGATGTTCCCATATCCATGGTAATCCCGTGCAAACTGCTCGAACAACTCTCCGTCTTCCGGTTTGGCCGTCGCACCTTGTACAATCAACTCAACTGGCACTGAAAATTTGGCCTTTGTAAAAGCTTCGAGGAAAAAGCCAAGATTCTTCTCCTTGCGAAACTGGCCAAAGAAGCCAATCTTAATCGGCGGCTTAAAAGAGAGTTGTTTATTCACGGGCAATTCCCATGGCTTGAAAACAGGTGGCGAAATCAAATCAATATTATGAAGGCCGCTGTTCTTGAAGTCATCCCGCAAGGTGATGACCTTGAGATGGATATTGTGGCAGGATTCCACTCGACGTGCCTGTTTCTCAAATTTTGGTTGCTCATGCGGATTGATACCATGAAAAACCATATACACGGGAACCGGCGAATCCTTCAGTTTGCTGCGCAAGATTGTACGGATATACCGCCATGTCCCAGTGGGGATAATAATGGCGTCACAGTGATGTGCGCAGGCCTTGGCATAGGCTGAATTAAACCAGGCAACACGGCGGCGCTCTCTCAGCAAAGACAGAAATATCTTCTTCAGCTTGCCCGCACCAGCATAGGTGACGACTTCGCCACCTTCAAGGTATTCGACATCACAATGATAATCTAACTTAAACGGAAAGCGCTCCGGCACAAAGAAAACAGGATCATGTCCCTGTTTCCGGAGTTCTTCGACAAGAATGCGGTCAAATTCCACCTCGTGGCCAGCCGGCATGACAATGGATTCCAGAATAGCAACTCTCATCTGTCAATCTCCTCTCCGCTGCAACTCGTGAAGTTTCAAATACTTGAGCATGGTATAGAAAAAATGGGTACAGCACAGATACGTTCCTATCCCTCCATCAAGAAATCCTCTGCGAACGATAAACATCTTAAAAAATCCGCCCACGCTGTGAAAGAATATATCCGGCATGGAAATTCTCTTGCCGCGTTTATATGCATCTTCTGCCCAGATGGTCGTATAAAGGCAGAGCTTTTCTTCCCATTCATGCCAATCACGATACGTATGATGCTCAATATGGCCGGATAACCGCCTTTCCGGAAGTTTACACGTCGGATGTTCATGGACCTTGTTGACCCAGGAGACCTCCTGACGCGGGAACATGCGCAAAACACGGTCTGGATAGAGGACACCGTAACTGAACGTCACGCCAAAAGCCACGGACTTCCTTGTAATTGCATACTGAGCATCCATATTGCCAGAAGCCAAAATACGCTTGACTTCATCAACCAACTCCTCATTAAGACGCTCATCCGCATCGAGATAAAGGACCCAGTCCGCTTCCGTCTGCTTCAGCGCGAAGTTTCGCTGTGCGGCAAAATCATTCGTCCAGGCGCGGAACGCGACTTTTGCACCGTGCGCCTTCGCCAGTTCAACCGTTTTGTCTGTGCTGCCGGAATCAATGATGACGACTTCATCCGTACATTTCTTGGCGTTCTCCACCACAGAAACAATATTCTCTTCTTCATTACATGTCAGGATCAAGATGGCCAGTGAGCTCATAGTATTCCTCATTCTGTCTTATCGTAATCACACGCTGATATCGGCATATCAACATACAACTTATTCCACTCATCAATGGAAACGACTTGAAAATCATCAATAACCAAAGGATTCAAATCATTTTGCTGTTGGAAGCAAAATGGCAAAGATTTTGCAATCTTTTCACGTAATGCTCTGCGTGAAAAAGCATCTCCTTTTGGCCATTCTAAAATATAGATATAGATGACAGGCTTTTTTCGCTGATGCGCTGCCAAGTAAAAGAAACTGTCAAAAAACTTTCTTGCGATATTTGCAACCATCTTATCACTATACGGATTGAATTGTGCAGCAGCTCGCAATCCCTTTTCATAAGGAAGTTTGGCATTTTTGTACTCAATCAGTAAAATTTTATTATTGAACTCGCAGATCCAATCCACATCGGCTAAAGGCAAATGTGCATCCCGATAGATTGGCTGAAGTTCTATTGACCATCTCGCATTGCGTAAATCAATCTGATAGTTGTGATTTTCTTCCCAATATACTTCACCCATGCGTATTGACCCCAGTAGTAATGCTGTAGACCTCATCCATCAGACGTGAAAATGCATCCATGATAGAATTATGTTTAAGCTCCGAAAAAGCTCCTGTCTCAAAGCAAATTTCCTGATTCTCTACATAAAACGAATGATACTGTAGCTTATCATCCTTTTTTTGCTTGATTTCCAAGTATTTCGCCAGGACATAGTCATGTGTGGAAATAAAGATCTGAACTTCATTGCGCTGCAGCTCAAGAAGCATCTCTGCCAAAATGGGAATATACTTTGGATTGATATTCGCCTCAGGTTCATCCCAGAACAGCATCGCACCTTTTTCCAATGTGCCGTTCTTGATCAGCTGCCAGAGTAACGCAATTTTGCGGATTCCTTCTGCCACTAAGTTAAACTCAATCCGGGCCTGATTACCTGGTTTAAGATAAAAGCGCTCATCGGCCACTGTTACACGCCCCTGCGTAATTTGATGCAGAATTTTCAAGTAGCGCTTGCGCTCTGCTGTATCAGGGCCATGGGATAAGTCGACACGCGCTGCGGCAATGATGTCGATATAGGTATCATCAAATTCGACGTTTCCCTTCATCACGGCTTCGGGAAGATTTCGGGAATTTGAGAGGATTTCCTTAGCTGGAATAAATGTACTTTCAACATTTCCCTTCTGGTTCTCCCACTTTTCCTCTCCTGTGACAGTTGCCCCGTACTTGGCGGTACGATTCGTAAACGTCATCTCGACAGTTGCGCCATCCGAAACGACTTTGACACGCGCACGTCCGCCGCGATTTGAACGACTGAGCAACCGATGAATGCCAAATCCATCGGGGCGAAAGACACGTACCAGCTTCTGCGAAAAGGAAACATCCGGTTTGACCGCCTGGCATGCACTGTAGAGAGCTTTCATGATATGCGTCTTTCCCATACCATTCTCACCAATAAAGACATTGATGCCGCGCGAAAAGTCCATATTGAGTTCATGTAAGACCGTAAAATTTTCCAATTCCAGATGCTTGATGTACATATTGTCTCACCTCAACAAGGATTTTATTTGATTCGCAATAGCGGCATCCACTTCATCGAGCAGGGCGTAGCGCTTGCGGTAATTCGAGCGCTTGCGCGTCGGGATTTCCTCCATGGTCTTGCGGTATTCGGTCATCGGCAGCTCGTAGAAGCGCTGGTCTGCGCAGGGGCGGCCGCCAGATTCTTTCCAGAAGTCGCTGAAGCTCGTCTTGAGCTTGCGGTCGCGGCGAATGTGGTTGTTCGCGTAATAGCCGTAGTTCGTGACCGCATAAATCTGCTTGAGGCCGAGTGCCTTCGCTGCCTCCTGCGTCGCATGCAGGATGAAGTTTTTCGTGCGATAGGCATGGCAGCGTTTCGTGACATTCTTAACGACTTCTTTCGCATTTTCCATGTTCGGCCCCTGCATGGCCCCGATCCAGAGAGCCCATTCACCGGCCTTGTTCGGCGCAATCCAGAACATCATCTGGTAAAGGTCGTGCTCATCCAGGCGCAGCACGATGGACAGCAATCCTTCCTTGCGCTGCCCCGGATGGTAAAAGAGCTCAAAGCGCAGATGGCCCATTTCGTCCTGGCTTTCCCAGAGCACATAGGGCTTTCCCGCATAAAGGCTTAAAACGACATCTTCCTGCAGGTGCGTGACGAGGAACTCCATATGCTTTTCTACCAGGCGGGCGCGCTCGTCGAACGTCGACTTGTTGTAGAAGAAAGCTCTGGTCGGCTGTTCGTAGACAAACGGATATTCGTCCGCGATTTTTCGATACATGTCGTTCTGCGAGAAGAACTGGTGCAGGCGCTGCATGCGGCTGTTGTTCAGCAGGCAGCGCACCACGAAGACGGCCATACGTCTGGCCTCGCGCGGGTTATCGGTATTATAGATCTTTTTTCCTAAATGTATGTAGTCAAGCATGTCGTATCCCTTATGAATGATCTCTCTATCTCAATGCATGTTTCTGTCTTTTTCATTCTACCCTATTCGCTGACGATAATCAAACGAAAAGCCCTATCATCTGACAGGGCTTGCAACGTTCAATATTGGATTGCGAGCGGTTAGCAGGAAATGCCTGCCCGCACGAGATCGTACAGGCTTCCGCCTTCGTAGCGCAGGCCCGTGAGGCCGGCGTTCCTGGCACAGAGCATGTCACTTTCGCGGTCGCCGACAAAGTACGAGGCAGCGCGGTCGATGTGGAAGCGGGCACATGCCTCGTCGATGAGGCCGGTGGCCGGCTTGCGGCAATTGCACGTCCTGGTGTAGGCCGGCACGGAGCCCTGTGGATGATGCGGGCAGTAGTAGAGCGCATCGAGGTGGGCGCCAATGCTCTGAAGTTCCTCATTCATCCAGTCGTAGACGTGCCGAACGTCGCTCTCGGGGTAGTAGCCGCGGGCAACGCCGGACTGATTCGTCACGAGGATGGCGAGATAGCCATGGTCATTGACATACTTAATGGCTTCTTTGGCGCCGGGAATCCAGATGAAGTCTTCGGGACGGTGCAGGTAGGCGATGTCGACGTTGAGGGTGCCGTCGCGGTCGAAGAAGACGGCTCTGCGGAAGACCTCATCCACCGCGTTGCGGTCCCCCTTCCCCAGAGGGGAAGGCTCTCGCTTCTCATCAAAAGTCGACAGATGCCCAAGGACCTCTTCCGTCACCCTGCGGGTGCCACCTTCCCCGTGCGCGGGGAAGGCTTTATTTTCCGTATTCATAGTAACCGCCGTTGTCGAGGAAGTCTACGTATTCCTTTACGGCTTCATCCATGTCCGTGAAGCCCTGGTCGTAGCCGGCGGCGAGCAGGTGGGTCGGGTCGGATTCCGTGAAGTTCTGGTATTTGCCCTTGAGGACTTCCGGGAAGTCGCGGTAGGCGATTTCACCCTTGCCCATGGCCTTGATGACGGACTGGGCTACTTCCTTGTAGCTGTGTGCATGGCCGGTGCCGCAGTTGTAGATGCCGGACGGGCCGTGGTTTTCCCAGAACCAGAGATTGACGCGGACGACGTCCTTGACGTAGACGAAGTCGCGGCGCTGCTCGCCGTCCTCGACCGGTTTGCCGGCGATCTCGCCCCAGCCGCGGAACAGGTGTGCCTTGCCCGTCTCGTTGATCTGGTTGTAGAGCTGATAGAAGATGGAGGCCATCTTGCCCTTGTGATGCTCCTGCGGGCCGTAGACGTTGAAGTACTTGAGGCCGACGATCTGGCTGTGCGCTTCCGGCATGACCTGGCGCACATAGCGATCGAAGGCGAGCTTCGAGAAGGCATACGGATTCAGGGCATCCTCACATGCATCGCCTTCACGGAAGCCATGCTTGCCGGCGCCATACGTCGAAGCCGAGCTGGCATAGAAGAACGGGATGCGATGCTGCAGGCAGAAGTGCAGCAGGGATTTGGAGTATTCGTAGTTCACGCGCATCATGAAGTTGACGTCGTATTCCATGGTATCGGAGCAGGCGCCTTCATGGAAGACCGCGTCGATATCCGTGCCGTCGAAGTCGTCATCCTCGATGGACTGAAGGAAGTCATCCTTGTACTGGTAGTCGATGAACTGCAAGCCGCGCAGGTTCTTGTAGTTCTGTCCATCCTTGAGGTCGTCGACGATCAGGATGTCCGAACGGCCACGACGGTTGAGTTCCTTGACGATGTTGCTGCCGATGAAACCGGCACCACCCGTTACAATAATCATTGAAAAATTCCCCTTTCCAGATAAAACTGCCAGGCACATTGTCCCGGCAGGAAAAGACCATCAGAGTGCCTCGAGGACCTTAAGGAGTTCTTCGCGGCTGACGGCATACGTACCGAGCTTGGCGACGACAACGCTGGCGGCGAGGTTGGCCATGTACGCGCCATCGGCTGCCGAGAGCCCGCCGGCCAGTGCCATGGCAAAGACGGCGATGACGGTATCGCCGGCACCCGAGACATCGAAGACTTCCTGCGCCTTCGTCGGGATATGGACGATCTCGCCGTCGCGCACGAGGGAGAGGCCGTGCTCCGAACGCGTGACAATGATGTTCTTGAGCTTGAATTTGCGCATGACATAATGCGCGGCCTTCTCGACCGGCTTGTCCTCGTTGCGGATGGGTTCCAGCAGGACCTGATTGATTTCCTTGAGGTTCGGCGTGATGTAGTCCGCATGTGCGTATTTGACCCAGTTCGTGCCTTTCGGGTCGACGACGACGGGAACGCCGTGTTCATGACAGAGTTTGATGATTTTCTGGCAGTTGTCCTCGGTGCAGGCTCCCTTGCCGTAATCCGAGATGATCACGCAGTCCAGGCTCTCATTGAGCTTCTGGCGAATGTAGCCGAGGAAGCGTTCCGCGTAGGGACCGTCGATGGGTGCCGATTCCTCGAAGTCGAGGCGCAGCATCTGCTGATGCCCGCCGATAACGCGCAGTTTCGTCGTCGTCGGCCGGTCCGTCGTAATAAGGCCATGATAGTCGATGCCGCGAGCCGTGAATTTGTCGAGCAGGCTCTGGCAATGGTAATCATCGCCGACGAAGCCGCATATGCTTGTCTCACAGCCAAGCAAAGCCAGGTTGTGCGCGACGTTGGCAGCACCACCGAGCGTTTCTTTCGTATTATACACATGATTAATGGGTACTGGCGCTTCCGGCGAGATACGCGTGACCTCTCCGTAATAATACTTATCCAGCATGACATCGCCGACCACAAGGATCTTGCACTTCCCGGTCTTACGGGCAACGAAATCGTATAAGGCTTCTTTATCCATCTGGCACCTCTTCCTGATACTCCATGCTTTATCAAGCATCTCACTCAAAGTTCTACGACACGGCATTGGTACTGCCCCTGCGGCCGAGGAAGCTTGTACGCGGGTTCCCCGTGATACGCAGCGAGCAGCTCGTCCACGTACTTCATGACGACATCTACGGGTATATTCTTCATGCAGGCCATGTTATCCTTCCCCTTGCGCGGACATTCGTGGATGCCGCAGGGATGGCATTTCTCCGGCGTCTTGATGAGGACGTCCCTGCCATCATAGGGATAGAAGGTCGGCACCGGACTCGCGCCGAACATCGTGACAATCGGGACGTTCATGGCGACACCGACATGCATGGGGCCGGAATCCGTCGTGAGGAACAGGCAGCAGCGCCGCAGGAGCCCTGCAAGCACCGTCAGACTGACCTTGCCCGTGAAGATATGGATGCGCGGGCTCTCGCGCTCCTCCATCTGTGCCACGCATTTGTCGACGATGGATACGTCGGTCGGGCCGCCGAGGAAAGCGATGTCATAGCCGCGGCGGATGAGCCGGTCGGCACAGGCGGCAAAATAGCTGTCGAGCCAGCGTTTCGTCAGCCAGCTCGCGCCGATGTTGAAGGCCACAACCTTGGCATCCGGCCCGATTTCCTTTTGCCAGAGGCGCTGCGTTTCCGCTTCGGCTTCAGGCGGCAGCCACATCTCAAGGCCGCGGTCATCGATGGTCTTGACGCCGACGGCCTCTCTGAGCACATCGAGATGACAGAGCACCTGATGCTTGACCTTGTCCTGCGGCGTATCCGCCATGGCGCAGTTCGGCAGTACCTGATCGAAGAACCGCTTGAAGCCCGGCTGAGAATAACCGACAATGCGTTTGCCGCCCGAAAAGGCCGCAATAGCCGAAGCCCGCTCATTGCGATGGAAATTGATCACGAGGTCGAAATGGCGCCGGCGGATCTTGTGGATGAAGCGCAGGAGGGCCAGCAGGCCCTTGTCCCTGCCGTGTTTGTCGATGAGGATGCATTCGTCGATGTTCTGGTTGCAGCGCACGAGATCGCCGAGCGGCTTATCCGTGAGCAGCGCGATATGCGCCTGCGGGTAATTCGTCCGGAGCGTCCGGAGCGCCGGCGTCACCAGCATGAGGTCACCAATGTGCATCGTATTGATGACCAGGATATTCTGATACATGAAAAGCCCTTTCTTCTTCCTGACGATTGATCACTTGGCTGTAGTTGCGGATGATTGCTTCGTGCCGTTCCGCAGGATTGTCAGCAGCTTCTCTTCCACCTGTGCCGGCGTGATGATGTCGAGGCAGTCATGACCGAGCGGGCACGCGCGCTTCATGCATTCCTTGCAGCTGCGGTCGGCGACGAGGAGATTGTCCATCTGGCCATAGGGGCCGGTTCGCCTCGGCAGCGTCGGGCCCATCATCATGATGGTCGGCGCCTTGAGCCCGACGGAGAGATGCGTCGGGCCCGTATCGCCGCCCACGACGGCAGCAGCCTGCTGGAACAGATAGGCGAGCTGCTTGAAGTTCAGGCTGCCCACGAGATTGATGGGCGGAATCTCCATCTGCGCGGCAATCGCGGCAGCCTTCTGCGATTCCACGGGGCCGCTGCCCACGAGCACGGGGATGATTTTCTGCTCATAAAGCCAGTCGCCGAGTGCGGCAAAGTGCTTGTCCGGCCAGCATTTTGTCGGCCAGCTGGCACCGACGACGAGCACGACGTAGGGATTCTTCATATCGGCGCCGGCCTGCGCAACGATGCGGCGCGTGAGGTCCTGTTCCTTCGCCGGCACGGAAAGCGGCAGCCGGACATCCTGTACGTCGCAGCCGATGGCACGGGCCGTATCGAGATAGCGCTCAATGACATGGTCGTGGACGTGTGCACCTCGAACAGGCTGCGAGATGAGCTGGCTGCCCTCGCGCATATTCCACATGCCGAATTTCTGATTCTTCGGTGCCTTGGCCAGGTAAGCGATGGCTGCCGATTTAAAGAGGCCCTGCAGATCGAGGACGACATCGTACGTGCGCTCCTGGATCTTCTTCCGGAAGGGGCCGATATGACTGAGGAAGCCGCCCAGTGAACGAAATTCCTTCTTATGGAAAACGATGATCTCATCGACGCAGTCAGCCATCGCCACGATGTCATAGGCCGGCGGCTCCACGACCCAGGTCAGATGTGCCTCAGGATACGTTTCCTTGATGGCATGGCTGACAGGCAGGGCATGGATGACATCGCCGATGGAGCTGAGTTTGACAATCAGGATATTCTTCATGATGCTCTTAACTCTCCGCCTGAATCTTCTTGATGATGTTTGTCGTGGAGCGGCCCTCCACCATGTTGACGAATTTGACTTCACCGCCGTAGCTCTGCACAATCTTGGCCTCAGGCAGGGTATCCAGCGTGTAGTCGCCGCCCTTGACGTAAACATCCGGCTTGACCTGTGCGATGATTGACTCCGCCGTCTTCTCACCGAACAGGACGACGTAATCCACGGCCTTCAGCGCGCCGACCACCTCCGCACGGTCAAGCTCATGATTGATGGGACGCGTCGGTCCCTTGTTCTCCCGCACAGAGGCGTCGGTGTTGAGTCCCAACACGAGCACATCGCCAAAGGAACGCGCTTTTTCCAGGTAGCGGACATGGCCGGCATGCAGGATGTCAAAGCACCCGTTGGTAAATACGATTTTCGTGCCCGCTTCCCGCAGGATGCGGCAAAATTCGGCAATATCTCTGCCATCGATCAGCATGTTTTCCTTCCTCTCTCTTATCCGTCACGGCAAGTGTCTTTCGTCTGAATGGGTGAATGGATGATTCCGGTTCAGCGCTGCAGGGCCTGCAGGAGTTCCTGCGAGGAAACAGTGCTCGTGCCCAGCTTGCGCACGGCAATGCCGCTGGCGATGTTGCTGAGCTCTGCGGCTCTGGCCGGCTGCACGCCGGCTGCCAGGGCGAGGATGACCGTGGCCACGCAGGTATCACCGGCGCCGGAGACATCGAAGACCTCGCTTTTATCCGAAACGGGGATGTCGTGCACGGCTCCATCCTTCTCGATGAGGATCATGCCGAGTTCCCCGCGCGTCACGAGCACGCCGTCTGCCTCCAGGTCCTGCAGGAGCTCACGCCCCGCGGCAATAATTTCCTCCGCGCCATGCAGTGAACGGCCGACGGCAGCCGCCAGCTCTGCATCATTCTGCTTGACGTAGCCGATATGGCGGAAGCGGCGGATGGCATAGCGAGAATCCACGATGCTCGGCAGATCGTGCTGCCGGCAGTACGCAATGAGTGCCTGCTGCAAGCCTTCCGTCACCGTGCCGGCTCCATAGTCGCTGATGACCACACCATCGATTTCCGGCAGGACTTTCTTCAGATAGCGCTCCATCTCCGCCTCGAGGACGGGGTTCATGGTCTCGCGGCTCTCCTTGTCGATCCGCACGATCTGCTGACTGACCGTAGCGCGGCCGCCTGCGATGATGCGCGTCTTGGAAATCGTCGGCCGTGACGGGTCGGTCAGCATGCCTTCCGTGTGCGCGCCATTCTTCGCCAGAATCTCCCTGATCCCTTTGGCTCCCTTATCCGCGCCGACGAGGCCGGCCGCATAGACCGTGCCGCCTAACGTCGCGATATTGTTGACGACATTGGCCGCACCGCCCGCCACGATTTTCTCGCCGACCTGTTCCAGCACAAGTACCGGCGCTTCCCGGGAGATACGCGAGATGCGCCCGTCGAGGTAGATATCCGCCACCATATCCCCGATGACCAGGATGCGTTTCCCCTGCAAAGCCGCGATCACGGAACTGAATTCCTGCTTCATGTATCTCTTCCTTTCTGCGTCATCTCTTTATATTCTCGGTCAGAACGGCAGGAAATGCCATTTGACCTTCCAGGTGTTGTCGCGGCCTTCATAATGCAGGATGATCTGCGAGCAGTGCATATCGTGGAACCAGTAGTAATCGAGCTTGTCCCAGTCACTGCCCTCTACGTTATATTTAGCACCGAACGCGATGCGGTTCTTATCATCCAGGCGGTAGCTGAAGCCCGTTTCAATCTTGCGGGAGAAACTGTCGTTATCAAAATCGAAGAGCGAATTCTGCGTGTTGTTCTTCTGATAACGATAAGCCGCATAGCCGGACCAGCGGTCATCAAAGTCTTTGATCAGTACGGCATCATAGTTAAAGCCGCGAACCGTCGAATCATCGTACGATTCCTTCGTGACCTCATAGCTGGTGCTCAGGTGCAGGCGCCAGCCGGCGAATGTAATGGCATCACGGTTGATGCCGAATGTATAGCGGTTGTGATTACTGCGAATGCCGTTCTGATACCAGCGGCCGTACTCGCCGTTGATGCCGTAATGGAACGGCGTATGCCCGATGCGCCGGTTATGGCCCCAGAGCAGGGATGGTTCCTTTTTCAGCCAGTTATCATCGTTGTCATCGAAATAGCCGTAAACGACACGCGTGTAGACGGTACGGTTCGACCAGCCCATATTGACATCGTTGCGCCAGCTTTTTTTCGACGTATACATGAGATTGAGATTGGCATCCACATGCGGTGCAACAGGCGTATGGTAGCTCTGCTCGACCCAGACGCCGTTCGTCTTGTCGTAGCCGACGCGCGGCAGCCAGTCCGTCGGGTTCTGGTCTTTCGTCAAATCCACCTCATACGTCGACTTCGTCATGATGACATTGCCCTTGAGCAGGAATTTGACATGGTGCATGACCATCTTGTCGTTGGGGTAGATTTCTATCTTCTGCGCGTAAAGGTTGTAGTCCGGATGCTGCGCACTGCACTTGGTCTTCGTGCCATCGTAGATGATGATCTTATCCGGATAGAACTCAAAGCGCTTGCCCGACATGTAGCTGTCCGCGACCTGGCCCTTGGCGCGCTCCATCGTGCCCGTACGGTCCTTGTAGTTGTAATTCGTCTCGTAGCCGTCGAGCAGCACCTTCGTCTGTCCCGGCGTCAGCTGCATCATATGGCCTTTGCCGGGGATATGGATGCGCTGCGTGATGGTATTGCCATCGACATCCTCACCCGTAAAGCGGTGATTGTCAATCTGCGTGATCTTGACCTTGCCCTTGGCCTCGAAATCGCCGGTCGCCTGATTCCAGGTCAGGTCATCACCCTCAAAGGCCACAGGCGCGGCCTTCGTCGGGTCCACCGGATAGCGCAGGTGCTTGGCCATCTCCGCCGTATCCTTGAGGAGCTGCGTTTCTTCCGGCGTCACCTTCTGCTTGTCCCGGGCAGCACGATGTTCATTTTCCAGGTAGTCGAGGAGCCCGAGGCTCGTATCGGAATCGGACCGGTACGTCGCAGCGCTGACCGTGCCCGGCACGCACAGGGCTGCGACAATCAAGCCCGATAAAATCTTATTTGATACCTTCATCCAAAAAATCTCCATTCAAAAAAGACTGCTAACCTCTATAGTACATCATAGCCGCCCGCAGCGCAAATATCAGTGCTGCGCGAGTTCTTCATTCATGCTGCCCGTGCGGTACCCGCGAAGATCCAGCGAGGTGTATAAAAAGCCGATGCTCTTGAAAAAAACCGCGGTTTCCTCCCGCAGATCGCGCGACAGCATGCGCGGGATATCCTCGGGCAAAAGTTCGATGCGCGCCATGTCGCCGTACGAGCGCACGCGCAGCTGCCGGAAGCCCCGCACCATCAGGAATTCTTCAGCCTGATTGACGCGTTTAAGCCCGTCGGGCGTGAGTTCCATGCCATACGGGAAACGCGAAGCCAAGCAGGCAAACGACGGCTTGTCCCAGGTCGGCAGCCCCAGCATATGAGAAAGGTCGCGGATATCCTGCTTATGGAGCCCGGCCTCATGCAGCGGACTCACGATGCCGAGCTCCCGCAGGGCACGGTGGCCCGGCCGGTAATCGCCGTCGTCGTCGAGGTTCGAGCCGTCGACGACACAGGAGAGGCCGTACTGCTGCGCCAGTTCCTTCATATGGGAAAACAGCGCATGCTTGCAGTAGTAGCAGCGGTCCGAGGGATTCTCTTTGACATGCGGCACCGTGAGGATGGGGAATGGCACGCGGTGAAATTCAATACCTTCCTTTTTCGTGAAGGCCGCAGCCTCTTCCACGTCGCGCTGCGGCACGAAATCGGACGCAGCCGTGAACGCCACGGCTTTTTCACCGAGCACATCATGCGCCACCTTGACGAGAAAGGTCGAGTCCACGCCGCTCGAGAACGCGACAGCCACGCTCCCGAGGCTGCGCAGGATATCCTGCAGCTTCTCATATTTCTCAGCCAGCTCCGGACGAATTGGTTCTTCCATGGATATTTCTCCTCAATAGTATAAACAAACGCGATGATGATGAATCTCAGGCCTGCGGCTTGATTAGACCATTCTGATAGGCCAGCAGCAGATTGTAAAGATCCGTGATCTCATCCTGGATGGCACAGCCCTGGTCCGTATCACCGACCGTGTTGTGGCAGGACTGGAGCTCGAGGGTCTCCGACACCGACTCGATATCGTGATTGGCCCGCAGGGCTTCCCGGACATCGGCAATCTTCTGATGCTGCAGGAGCCGGAGGCCGCGGGAATTGGAAATCAGGGTGTAGCCGGAGATACCCGTCTTGCTGTGATAGGCCCGGCAGAAGCCGCCATCGATGATGATGGCCCGGCCGCCTGCCTTCACGGGACTCTCCCCCTTCTTGACCTTGACCGGCACATGACCGTTGATGATATGCCCGCCCGCGCTGCGGGTCCAGGCCGAATTCCTGCAGGACGTGCTCACAGCATTCCACGGTATCGATATAGCGGAAATACGGGTCGGACGGCTCCTTCCAGGTGCTTTCATCGGAAATCAGAGCCCGCTCAAACGTCTTGAATTCGCGGCCCGAGAGCGGTGACAGGCGCCCGCACCAGAGGAAGTACATGAAGTCGAGGGCTTCCTGCCCGCCGTGCAGCCAGGCCGAGCGCGCCATCTTCTCGCAGAAATCGAACCAGCTGCGCCCGCGATATTCCCTGCCCGCATACACGATAGTGCGGAAGCTGCCGTCTTCGTTGAGCGGCACGCAGCCATGGAAGAGCAGATTGCCATTGCAGCGCAGATACATATTGCCCTTCTGATAGAGGTAATCCACATGACGGTGCAGCACCGTGCTCTCAAGGAAGTACGAGCGCAGATCGGCAATGATGGCCTGCTCGGCCTCCGTAAGCGCATAGACATCAGTCGTCGCGTTCGAGGTGTCAATCGTCGGGAAATACGCGCTTTCGAGCTCATACCGTTTCCCGTCACCGAGCTCCGCATACGAGGAACGAAAATCGATCCGGTCGAGCAGGCGGCGGCTCTGCATCTGGAAATCCGGGCAGCGGGCGATGAGCTGGCCTTCCAGCTTGAACATCATCATCGTAATGGCCCGTTCTGCCGCCTTGAGCGGTGCCTCATCAGGGTAAATGCGCGCGGCAAACGTCGTGAGCGGCCGCAGGCTGATGCCGTAGCCGCGCTCGAGTACATCGGTATTGTGATAGCGCAGGGAATTACGCACAACCGTCGCGATGCACGCTTCGCTGCCGAGCGCCGCGCCCATCCAGAGCACATCGTGATTGCCCCACTGGATGTCGACCGCGGGGTGCTGCATCAAAAGATTGAGGATGGCATCGGGCCGGTTGCCGCGGTCGAAGAAATCGCCGACGATATGCAGCCGGTCGACGGCCAGCCGTTTGATGAGCACCGTGAACGCCTCGATGAAATCCGCGCCGCTGTCGATCTGGACGATGGTGTTGAGCAGTTTCTTGAGATAAATGAACTGCGCCTGATCGGCCTCCGGCCGCGTATTCATGAGCTCGACGATGACCGAGGCATACCGCTGCGGGATGAAGCCGCTGACCTTTGAAACCGGATATTTATAACTCATGAGCTTGGCGAGTTCCAGCAGCCGCGCGAGATTCTCCCGGTACCAGGCCGGCGTCGCCCGCCGCGACTCGCGCATCTGCTCGATCTTTTCCTGTGGATAATAAATGAGCGTGCAGAACTCCGCTTTCTGCTCCTCCGTCAGCCGTGCGCCGAAGACGTAATCGACCTTTTCACGGATGACGCCGGAGCAGTTGTTGAGGATATGGAAGAATGACGCGTATTCGCCGTGCAGGTCGCTCATGAAATGCTCGATGCCCTTGGGCAGCGAGAGGTAAGACTGCAAATAGATGAGTTTCTCGTAAACGGCTTCCTTCGTGGGATATTTCTCTGCCATCAGGCGCAGGATCTTGCTGACTTTCTTGCCGGTGTTGGGATCGTTCAGATACATCATGCTGCATCGCTCCATTCGCTAGAAACAGTTTCTACCCTATCTTGTGCCACTTCTGTTTGATTCATCCAAGTCTTCCATCCGGATTTTCAGGCCATGTACGTGCGCAGTCCGTAGCAGAGCAGCACGGCCGCAATCGTGAAGAGGTATTCCGCCACGGATCCCACCTGGAAAAGCCGGATGCCAATCTTTTGATACGGGGTCAAAAACGGCACCTTGCCGCAGACCGCATCCTCTGCGATGTGCAGCAGGGCGCCGATGCAAAGGAAGATGCCAATGCGTGAAAGATCCGTCATGGGAAGATTCGCCAGTGGCTGCGTCTCCCAGTGCAGGATCAGCCCGATGATGCCGAGATACAGGATGGGCCAGTGCGACCAGCCGCGGTGGCGGCTGCGCCAGCGCCAGTAATTGCCGGAACGCGGATTGCCCTCCACCTTGTCCGGCAGGATAGCCCCCGCCATGCTGTAAATCGTCAGCAGCATATCATCTGTCGCGGCATAGACGATCACGCCCGTCAGCACCTGGTGATTGACCCATTTCATAAAAAAACGAAACCCCTTCCTTCTCATTTTCTTCTTTATCCAATCTTATCACAATCCTTGCACAAAATCGACGAAATTTATCGTCCGGACTGCGTGCCACAAGCCTTTTCCCAGTCCCCTTGGACGCGGGCAGGACAGTATAGTATAATGAATTGGTAATAACAGCACGCAGTACAAACGAAATGGAAGGACTAGAATGGACGACTATACTTGGAAAAAAACGATACGCAGGCGGCGCATCCATCGGAACCGGCAAGTCTTCGGGCTCGTCGTGCTCCTGATCATTGCCGCCATCGCGGGCACAGCCTGGTATTTTTACAACCAGCGCCACTCGCCTTCATACGCCCTGAAGGAAATCCAGGCCTCCATCGAGAAGCACGACGCCGATACGTTCCGTCATTACGTCAATCTCGATCTCCTGACCTCGCGCGCCTACGACGACCTCACGGCCGACCTCTTTTCCTACGACGCGACGCTGACCGCGGCCACCAAGGCTTCCTATGAGAAATTCTACATCATGGTGAAGCCGCAGCTCACGAGCGGTACAGAAGATACCATCTTGCGCCGCGTGGCAGACGGCAGCTGGACGATGCCCGAGGGGACCGATATTCTCAAGGGACGCCAGCTCGGCATTGACTACGAGCGCTTCCTCGAACGCACGCAGATGCGTCATACCTCCTTTGTCCAGTTCGGCAAGGTCGAGCGCGACGGCACGACAGCCACGGCGGAGATGACCGTAAGGGACGAGGACACCCAGACGGAGTTCACGCTGGAGCTCGCGATGGAGCAGGCGGCCGATGGCCATTGGCAGGTCACCTACATCAAGAATTACCGCGCCTACCTCGATGCCGTCACTCCGCTGCACAACAACGACATCGCCCAGTACATCGACAGCACGAAGGATATCGTCGCGGCCTATAACGAAAAATTCGAAGCATACAAGCAGCGCTTCACGGCACTTGCGAGCGCCGGCCCCGGCAATTTCACACCGGCCCAGAAACAGAGTCTCACGGCCCTTTTGCAGCAGGAGGTCATCCCGGCCCTGCAGGAGCGCCAGCAGAAGCTCGACGCCATCGATGTCCCCTCAGGAGCCCGCTACCTCGCTTCGCAGCGCCAGCAGGCCACCGCGATCACGATTGAAGCCTGGCAGCACTTCCTGCAGGGCATCTCCGATGACAACCCCGACGAGTTTGCCAAGGCCGAAAGCCTGCACAAGAAGGCCCTGGCCACCGACCTGCGCGTCGATGACATCATCCGCCATACGGCCGTAAGCCGCAACATCCCGAATCTGCCATAACCCGTATCAAAAAACTCCGCTCAATCCGGGCGGAGTTTTTTGATGGTATCAGTCACTGTCCTGATGGATCTTGTACATGGCCACGTACATGGTCGGCAGCACGAGCAGAGTCAGCACGGTCGCGACGAGCAGGCCGCTAGCGATGGCGACGGCCATCGGGCCCCAGAACGTGCTGGCCATCAGCGGCATCATGCCGAGGATAGCGGCCGCAGCCGTCAGCATGATAGGCCGGAAGCGCAGGACGGCCGAGTCGACGACGGCATCCCAGGGCGATTCGCCGTCGGCCAGATGTTTCTGAATCTGGTCGATGAGGATGACGGAGTTGCGGATGATCATGCCCGACAGTGCCAGGACGCCGAGGATGGCGACGAAGCCCATGGCTTTGTCGAGCAGCAGCATGCCCGCCGTCACGCCGATGATGCCAAGCGGTGCCGTCAGGAGGGTCAGCACCATGTCCCTGGCATTCCTGAGCTGGAACATCAAAAGCGTCATGATGAGGAAGATCATGACCGGGATGGGCTTGACGAGGTACTTCATCGAGTTGTTGCTGTCCTCAAGGGAACCGGCCTCCTCGATGGAGCAGCCGAGCGGCAGATCCTGGCGCAGCGTTTCCGTGGCGTCGTACGCCTTCTTCGTCGCGTCGTTGGCCGTGCCCTCATGGACATCGGCGTAAACCGTCACAGTCGGCATGAGGTTGCGGCGCTTGATGAGCCCTTCCTCCGCATCGTAGGAAATCTTGGCGATCTGCCCGAGCGGCACATAGCCGGCCTGGCCGAGATAGACGGGCAGGTCCTTGAGTTCGGCGAGGTTGCTGCGGTCGACAGCCGCGAGGCGCAGGTCGATGTCGATCGTGCGGTCGCCCGTGTAGAACTCAGCAGCCTTGGCTCCCGTGACCTCCGTGTAGATGGTCTTGGCGACACCCTCAGACGAGATGCCCAGCGAGCGCAGCTTGTCCTGATCGAGTTCCAGGTGCAGGACCTTGCTCTTCTCGCCCCAGTCCATGCCGATGTTGTAGTTGTTCGGATCCTTGGCCACGATGTCCGCGACATCCGCCGCGATCTCCTTGGCCTGCTCCACGGTGTAGCCCGTGGCCCGCAGCATCAGCGGATGGTCGGCCGGTGGCCCCGTCTGGATGTACTGGATGTTGCCGCGCACATCCGAGAACTCATTCTGCAGAGCATTCTCGAGCTCCTGTTTGAGCGCTTCACGCGCCTCGGTATCCTTGGCCACGATGACGAACTGCGAACAGTTGTCGGCCGAGGCCTTCGGATCAACGGTCAGCACGAAGCGCGGCGCATACTGGCCGACGTAATACGAGTAATTTTCCAGCTTATCGCTGTGCTCCTGCAGGAACGCCGACATGCGGTCGCAGACTTCCTGCGAAGCCGCCATTGAAGAGCCATTCGGCAGCTGCAGCTCCACGAGGATTTCCGGGCGCAGCGACGGCGGGAAGAATTCCTGCTTGATGAATTTCATCATGAACACGGAAACGGCAAAGACGCAGGCCGTCGTGACGAGCACGAGCTTGCGGTGCGTCATGAACCAAGTGAGGATCTCGCGGAACCAGGTATAGAACCGGCTCTGATACGAATCGATCCTGCCTTCCGCATCCTTCTTGACGTCCACGCGAATCAGATAGTAGCCGTAAAGCGGTGCCACCATGACCGATACAATCCAGGAGAGCAGCAGAGCCGTCCCGATGACGGGGAAGAGCGCGCTGCAGAACTCACTCGCCATGCCGTCGGCAAAGGCCACGGGGATGAAGCCGCAGCACGTGATGAGCGTGCCGGTCAGCATCGGCTTGGCCGTCGCCCGGAAGGCGTAGCAGGCCGCATCGAAGCGGTTGAGTCCCATCTCCAGCTTGACGCTCATCATCTCGACGGCGATGATCGCATCGTCGACCAGGAGGCCCAGCGCGATGATCAGGGAGCCCAGCGAAACCTTGTGGAGGTCAATGCCCGCAGCATACATGACGACAAAAACACCGCAGAGCACGAGCGGGATGCAGCCGGCCACGACGAGGCCCGTGCGGAAGCCGAGGGACAGGAAGCTCACGGCCAGCACGATGACGATGGCCTCAACCAGCGTCTTGACGAAATCGTGGATGGATTCATCGACGACGCTCGGCTGATCCGATACCTGGTGGATCTCAAGGCCGACCGGCAGGTCCTGCTGGATCGTGCCGATCAGGGATTTGAGATCCTGTCCGAGCTTCAGGATATTGCCGCCGTTTTCCATCGAAACGGCGATGCCGATGGCCGGCTCACCGTTGTAGAACATCTTCGGCTCCGCCGGCTCCTCGTAGCGCCGCTCCACCTTGGCAATATCGCCGAGCCGCAGGATCTTGCCGCCCGCATTCACCGGCATCTGGCGGATGGCCTCAACATCGTCGAACTGCCCCGTCACACGGATGTAGACATTGTCGGTATCCGTCTCGACCTCACCGGCCGGCGTCATGGCATTCTGCGAGGAAAGCGCATCGGCGATGACCTGCGGGCTGATGCCGAGCTCCGCGAGCTTCGCGCGGTCCATCTCCACATAGACCTTCTCTGCCTGCACGCCGATGAGCTCGACCTTCTGGACGCTGTCGACATTGAGGAGCAGCCGCCGCGTCTTTTCCGCCTGCTGGCGCATCTCCTCATACGAATACCCGTCGCCGGTCACGGCGTAGATGGAGCCGTAGACATCGTCGAAGCGGTCATTGTAATACGGACCGTAGACGCCTTCCGGCAAATCCTTCTTGATGTCCTCGCAGAGGTTGCGCACATCCTTCCAGGTATCCCGGATCTTGGCCTTCGGCAGCGTCTCATCGAGGGAAATGTAGATGACGGTCTGCCCGTCGCGCGTCTCGCTCTTGATGTAGTCGAGGCCCTGCGTATCCTGCAGGCGTTTCTCGAGCTTGTCCGTGACCTGGTCCTGCATCTCCTGGGCCGTCGCACCCGGCCAGACCGCCGAGATGACCATCTGGCGGATCGTGAACTGCGGGTCCTCCATGCGGCCGAGTTCATTGTAGGCAAAGATGCCGCCAATGGCTGTCACGATGATGAAATACCAGACGAGGACCTTGTTCTTCAGGGAGACTTCTGTCAGATTTCTCATTGTCCCGCCTCCGTCCGCACGGCCTGGCCCTCACGCAGCTTGTGCACGCCGGCCGTGACCACGAGATCCGTCGGCTGCAGGCTGTGGACGAGCACGGTATTATCGCCGAAATCCTCGACCTCGACGGATTTGAGCTCGACCGTGTCGTCATCCGTGACGACCCAGACCTGCGGCGTATCGCCCGTCTGGTAGATGGCGGAAAGCGGCAGCACGGCCCCCGGTGCCGGCGCACCGGCATCCGCCAGGGTCACGCTTGCCGTCATGCCGAGCTGCATGCCTTCAGGCGGCTGCGGCACGGAGACGCGCACCTTGTACGTGCGGGAAGCACTGTCCGCCATCGGCGAGATTTCGCGGATCACGCCGTCAGCCGTCGTGGAGAGCGCCCAGAAGGAAACCGTGGCCGGCATGCCTGTCTGGATGCCCTGAATGCGGTTTTCCGGCACGTTGATCTCAATCTCGAGCTCGCCGGTCTGCACGAGCGTCATGACAGTCTGTCCGGCGGCGACCACCTGGCCTTCCTCCGCCGTAACCTGGGAGATGACGCCATCCGCGCCGGCCGTCAGATTCGTATAGCCCACGGCGTTATGCCCTTGGGCAGCGGCCGCGAGAGCCTGCTGATACGTGGCAAACGCCGCATCGTAATTGGCCTGATACTGGTCGAGCACGGACGCCGCGACGGCGTCTTCCTGATAGAGTTCGCTGTAGCGGGCTAAATTACGCTGAGCCAGATCGAGCTGTGCGCGGGCCTGCGATACCTGCGCATCGCCCTCATTGGCCTTCTGCACAACATCCTTGGCATTGATGACCATGAGTACATCGCCGGCGCTGACCCGGCTGCCCGCCTGGACATTGCGCGCGAGAATCTGCCCGCCGACCTGGAAGGAAAGGTTTGTCTCATAGCGGCCGCGCACGGTACCTGAGTACGTGTCCTGATTGTTTTCCGTGCCGCTGCCGGCCTGCTGGGTCTTGACGAGCGGCGCCTTGTCCGCTTGCTTGGCGTCTTTGCCGCAGCCCGTCAGCAGTGCGCAGGCCATGGCCAGCAGGAGCAGCAGGATGATTCCCTTATTTTTTCCCAACATGTTTCCCTCCAATCGGATGGTCAGCCGGTATATCCTTGGCCAGCTGCGGGATATCCGCGCTGCAGGCCCGCGCCACGAGGCGGTCGAGCCCGCGCACGATCGTATCGACTTCCGCAGGGTCCATGCCCTCCACGAGGTAATCGACCCAGCGCTGGATGATATTGCGCAGGTACGTGTGCTGCTCACGGCCATAATCCGTCAGATAGACGTGCTTGGCCCGCTTGTCGTTCGGGTCCTGTTCACGGTAGATGAGGCCCTTCTGCTGCAGCATGTTCATCGTGCGCGTCACGACGGCCTTGTCAAGATACAGCATCGCCGCCAGCTCATCCTGGCGCGCGCCCTCATGGTCGAAGATGCGCAGCAGCATGACGTTTTCGGAATACGTCAGTTTCAGTTTGGCGCTGGCCTCAACGACAAAAATCTGAGAACGCCGGTGCAACACCGAGAACCAACGCCCGATATTGATATACTCATCCATGATAATTCCTCCCCTCAAAAGCATGCATCCACCTATCCCCTGGCAGATTTTCATTGCTCTCTCTTCGATTAAGTTGATTTAATCAATTATCATACATGCCCATTGTAGCATATTGGAACACCATGTTCAACAGAAATACGGTATACATAAAGAAATGTCATGTATTTTGCGACGCTTAACGTGTATAATGGAAACACTAGCATCGAAACAAGAAAGGGGACCTTTCATGCCTTACCCAAGAGTCGGACACATCAATTTCCTGAATGTACTGCCGCTTTCCTGGAGCTACGCACACGGCGCGGACCGGGAACTTGCGATCACGCGTGGCGTGCCCGCCGTGCTCAATAACGACATCATCAATCACCGCCTCGATGTCAGCAATGTCTCGTCCATCGTCTACGCCCGTCAGAGCGAGGAGCTCGTCGTACTGCCGGATGTCTGCGTCTCGACGGATGGCGACGTCGAAAGCATCCTTCTGGTTTCACGCAAGCCGATTGAAGAACTCCAGGATGACAAGCTCATCCTCACGGCCAAATCCGCCACGTCGCACTGTCTGCTCAAGATCATCCTGCGCCTCGGGTACGGTGCCATCCCCAATTATTATGTGCGCCACATCACCCCTGAGGACCCGATTCCCGAGGACGCGACGGGCTCGCTGCTCATCGGCGACGATGCGCTCTGGCTCTACTACCACCAGCAGCCTGGCTATTACTACTACGACCTGGGCCGTGAGTGGAAGAAGCTCACGGGCAAGAAAATGGTCTATGCGCTCTGGGTGGCCAGCAGGAAATTCGCCGAAGAATCCCCCGAACTCCTGCAGCTCGTTTACGACCGCATCCACCATGCCTTCGCCACGGGCCTGACCCATAAAAAAGAGGCCATCGAAGCCGTACTGCCGCATAAGCCGTTTACCTACGAACAGCTCGATCATTATCTCGGTCCCACGATCCGCTGGGAACTGACCGACGAGTATCTCGACGGGCTCAAGACCTTCTACCGGCTCGCACACGAGATGAACCTCATCGACCATGTGCCGGAGATCCGCTTGGCACACGTACGCCGCTGATACCAGCTGCCTCAGCCAACAAAACAAAACGGGTGAACTCACTTGCCGATTGTGAGTTCACCCGTTTTTTTATTTATGCCTCTGTCTTCGCGTGCAGCAGCTTGGCCTTGACGATGCGACGCACCGATTCATTGATGCGGTCTTCCGAAATCGTGCCGTCCTTCACGGCATCCAGCAGGCCGAGGTAAACATCCGTCTCATGCTCGTACTCGTGGCAGACCATGACGACATCGGCACCGGCTGTCACGGCACGCACGCCGAGTTCACGGAAGCTGTAATGCTTCGCGAGCGCCCCCATCTCCGTGTCATCCGTGATGATGAGGCCGCGGTAGCCGAGCTCGCCGCGCAGAAGATCCGTCTGGATGGCCTTCGAAAGGCTGGCCGGATTCTCGGCATCGTAGGCCGGATAGCGCAGATGCGAGACGAGGATGAAATAATCCTCGGGCTGGCGTTCATCGATGATGGCCTTGAACGGCAGGAGGTCACGCTTCTCGAGCTCCTCCTTCGAAGCCGCGATCGTGGAAATGTCCTGATGCGAGTCCACCGTGCCGCGGCCGATGCCCGGAAAATGCTTGAGGGCATACATCATGCGGTTCTTCTCATAGCCCTGGGACGCCGCCTGCACGAACTTGGTCGTCTGCTCGCCGTCAGGACCGAAGGAGCGCGCATCGCTGTCGACATCGGCCACCGGCGCGAAATTGACGTTGAAGCCCAGATTCTTGAGTGCCACGGCCGTCTTGTCTGCCGAATCCTCTGCCTTCGTCACTTCGCCGGTCTGGCCGATTTCCCGCTGCGACGGCGGCGGCGTCAGGAAGCTCTTGCCGCGCACCACGTCGCCGCCCTCCTCATCGACGCCGATGAAAAGCGGTACCTTCTGCTCGGCCTGCGCCTGCAGATCGGCAATAAGCTTCTTCGTCTGCTCAGATGACTCCATGTTGCGGTCAAACAGGATGACGCCGCCCATATGGTACTGATGCAGCATGTAGAGGCTGTCATCGTTGACGTCCGTACCCTTGACGCCAATCATGACCATCTGCCCAACTTTCTCCGTCAGCGACATCGAAGCAACGATATCATCGACCTGCTCGTCAAGCGTCTTTTCTTTCGCTGCCTGTCCCTGCTCTCCGGCAGAAGTACCACAGCCTGCCAAGAGTACTGTCATCCCCACAATAGCAGCGAATAATACTCCTAAAAATTTCTTTCGCTTCCGCATCATCCAGTCCACCCTCTCTGCGATTCATCACCCCTGCTCCGATGTCCCTGCCAGCGTGTCACCCACAAAATGGAACGAAGCCGTCATGAGCGTCAGAGAAGACATGATCGTCTCTTCCTCAGACGGCACTTCCAGTCCGCCCATTGCCTCGCGCAGAGCTTTCATCTGCAGAGGCGTCTGGTCGAGCAGCGGATAGATGCTGCCAATATAAATCATGATCGTGATACAGAAATGGCAGAATGCCTCGTCCGGCGTATCCGGGCACTGTTCATGCAGGATGACATCAAATGTCGGGAACGCTTCATACATGATGCGTTTATAGACCAGGATATTCTCATACCGCGAATTTTGCTCCAGCATAATATGAAGAGAAAACAGCAGCAGCAGGTTCTTATGTGTCAGCAGATGCGTGGCAAGACGATGACAGAACTCGTGCTGGGTGACATATTCTCCCTTGGGAAACATCTGCTTGATCTGTTCGTAAAACTCTTTGACATGAATGCCGAGCAAATCGAGCAGGACTTCATCTCTCGACCGATAATAGGTGTAGATGGTCTGACGCGTAAAAGAAATTTTCATGGCGATCGTCGAGAACGTCACCATCTCCAGTCCGCCCTCCACGAAGAGGTCCCAGGCAGCATCGAGGATTTCCTGCCGCCGTTCTTGAATCTGTTCCGCTTTGCGTGCACGTTGAAATGACATAACATTCCTTCTTTACTAACATAAAATTACATCTATCATTATAGTATAGAACGACCTCTTGAACAAGGTTTCCTGCCATGCATCGACGTGGCATTCTGTTCAAATAGCAGACGTTTCGCAAACTAATAGTTGACATTTAGCAAATTACATATTACTATAACATTAACAGCGTGATACAGGTTAAAAATCACCCATCACTAAATTGCCAGTAAGAGGCAAAACTCGTGAACACATCTTCTTTTCTTTCCCTCATGTCGTTCACGAGGCGCTTCTTCTCTCATAACCATTCTTACTATTTTCTATGCATTTGCTCCTGGATTTTTCCAGGAGCTCTTTTTTGTCTGGCCATCCGGCACAGACAGGATTATTAAAAATTCAATACAATCTATAATATAAATCTAATCGTTTAATAATGGACACTTTGCAAACTATGGATTAAGATAAGCTTAGTAGGATGTTCAAAAGAAGACCAAGGAAACATGGACACTTGCGAATGCTTTTGAATCTCCTGCAAAACTAACCGTTTTATCTTTATTTTAGGAGGAGATTCTCATGAAAAAGACTCTCGTATCTGCTTTGACGACGGCTCTCGTCGTCGGCGCTGCTTCCACGACGTTTGCAGCTGCCAACCCGTTCTCCGATGTACCGGCTGACCACTGGGCATACGATGCTGTATCCCAGCTCGCAGCTGACGGCGTCATCGAAGGCTATGGCGACACGACGTTCCGTGGCAACCAGAACATCACGCGTTATGAGATGGCTCAGATGATCGCCAAGGCTATGGCCAAGAGCGATGTCTCCGCTGCTGATAAGGCCCTCATCGACAAACTCGCTGCTGAGTTCTCCGATGAGCTCAACAACCTCGGCGTCCGCGTCAGCAACCTCGAGCGCAATGCCGACATGGTAAAATGGAATGGCCAGGCACGTTACACGTACCGCAGCCTGCGCGCTGAGGATGCAAACAAAGACGGCCACAAGAACCGCAAGAACTCCGATAAGCTGCTGTTCCGTCTCGAGCCGTCCGCTGAGGTCAACAGCAACTGGCATGTAAACGCCCGTCTCGATGCCACGACGGAGATGTCCGACGATAAAGGCTCGGGCACTAACCATGATGAAGATCAGGTTAAACTGCAGCGTATCTACGCACAGGGCAACTACGGCAACTTCCAGACGCAGCTCGGTAAGTTCGGCCTCTACACGCCGGAGCAGGGCCTTGTCTTCGACGATGAGATGTCCGGTGCCAACGTATCGTTCGGCAAAGACCTCAAGGCTACGATCTATGCCGGCCGCATCGATGTCAGCGATGACAAGGGCCTCTACAACGGCCTGAAGAAGGATGATGCCGCCAACATGCAGGGCATCACGCTGCAGTATGCATCCCCGGCCAGCAAGTGGACCGGCGGCGCTGCTTACTATCATCTGAATTCTGACGCATTCAAGAAGGTATATGAGGAAGGCGCTAAAGCAGTTGGACTGAACGACAACGATCCGTACACGAACAGCAACGACGAGGATAACGCCAACATCTGGTCCGCAAACCTCGGCTACAACTTCGATGGCACGAGCCGCCTGTTCGCCGCTTATGCCAACAACACCTCGGCTGACAACCTCGACAAGTCCTGGCAGGTCCTCTACAACTACAAGGGTGCTCAGGCTGAGAACAAGGGCACGTGGGGCGCTTATGCCGCTTACCGTTACCTCGGTACCTACACCTCCATCTTCGGCACGGAAGATGCTCAGGTAGTCGGTGCCAAGGGCTGGGAAGTCGGTGCCAACTACGCTCCGTTCCGCAACGTAGTCGCTACGGCCAAGTACTTCAACGGCAAAGGCATTGATTCCGACCGCGATGTAGATACGCTCTGGGGTCGTGTCCAGTTCTTCTTCTGATTTGACAAATATCTGATCAGACATACAAAGTCCCCCGGACATCGGATGGAAACTCCGATGTCCGGGGGACTTTTTTATTTCGATGAATCGCTTATTTAAAGAACATCGCGTAATATCCCGCCGCGAAGATGTAGAGCACGACGAGCGGCAGGATCCAGGTCACGTAGAAGCGGATCCATTTCGGGAACTTCATGCCGTAGCCCGTATCGGCTTCCTTGATGAAGTTATCCCAGCCCCAGCCGTAGCGACTCGTGCAGAACGCCAGGTAGACGAGACTGCCGAGCGGCAACAGGTTGTTGCTGACGAGGAAGTCCTCGAGGCTCAGTACGTTGGAGCCCGGCCCGAACGGCGTAAAGCCGCTCCAGAGGTTGAAGCCCAGTACGCAGGGCAGCGAGAGCAGGATGATGACGAGGATACCCCAGCGGATGATGACCTTGCGGTCCTTGCGCAAAAGCTCCAAGAAACAGCAGATGAGGTTCTCAAAGACGGCGATGACCGTGGACATGGACGCGAACGCCATGAACAGGAAGAACAGTGCGCCCCAGAGATGACCGAAGGCCATATGGTTGAAGACATTCGGCAGGGTCACGAACAGGAGGTTCGGGCCGCTGCCGGGGTTGACGCCATAGCTGAAGCAGGCCGGGAAGATGATGAGGCCGGCCATGATGGCGACGAACGTGTCGAGGATGATGACCCAGACGGCCTCGCCCGTCAGGCGCTTCGACTTGCCGATGTAGCTGCCGAAGATGGCCAGGGCGCCGATGCCGAGGCTCAGCGTGAAGAATGCCTGCCCCATGGCCGCAAAGACGACTTCCTGTACGCCGTATTCCATGACCTTGTTGAAATCCGGATACAGATAATACTTGAGGCCAATCTCGCTGTTCGGCAGCATGATGGAATTGACGACGAGCACGGCCATCAGCAGGAACAGGCAGAGCATCATCCACTTCGTGATGCGCTCGACGCCGGCCTCAACGCCGAGGTAGCAGACGCCGCCGCAGAGCAGCACGACGAGAATCATGCAGCCGGCCATCGTGACGGGGTCGGCCAAGAGGCCGCCGAAGACGGCACCGACGCCGTCAGCATCGAGCCCGTCAAAGGCCCCCGTAGCCATCTTGTAAAGATAGTAGAACATCCAGCCGGAAACCGTCGTGTAGAACATCATGAGCAGCAGATTGCCCGCGATGGCTCCGTACTTGTACCAGTGCCATTTCGTTCCCTTCGGTTCCAGCACGTCGAAGGACATTGCGGCGCTGCGCACGCTCGCGCGGCCGACGGCAAACTCCGCGACCATGATGGGCAGGCCGAGGATGGCCAGGAATACCAGATAAATCAAAACGAATGATGCGCCGCCATAAAGTCCCGTGATATAGGGGAAGCGCCAAACATTACCGAGTCCGATGGCACAACCGGCCGATACCAGGATAAAGCCGAGCCGTGTCGAGAAACTCCCGCGTGATTCCAAATTTCTCCCTCCATTTATAAGAAATACTTTTTTTACTGCCGGCCACCCTTACAACGATACAAAGTGACCAGTGTATACCTATTCATCTTACTCTACCAGATGATTTTTGTCCAGTCAGCAAAGCCCCGTGGATGCTCTTCAGACACGAAAAGGGCCGCGGGCGCCAAGCTGTATGACTTGGTGCCGCAGCCCTTATGGTCTGTCAGATTATGGACAAGCCCACAAATCAAAGTACCTTCTGCAGGTAAGCCTTGATCTCGTCGCCATCCTCCATGGCCATGACTTCGCCAAGGATTTCCTTGGCCTTGACGGAGCTGATGGAGCGGATCTTCTCCTTGACGCGCGGGATGGACGGTGCGCTCATCGAAAGCTCGCTGATGCCCATAGCCATGAGCAGGACAGCTGCATTCGGGTCCGAAGCCATCTCGCCGCACATGCCGGCCCAGATGCCGTTCTCGCGAGCGCTCGTGATCGTGCGCTGAACGAGGCGCAGCACAGCCGGGTTGAAGTGGTTGTAGAGATAGGAGATGTTCGCGTTGCCGCGGTCAACGGCCAGCGTGTACTGGACGAGGTCGTTCGTGCCGATGGAGAAGAAGTCAACGTACTTGGCGAGTACCGGCGTCATGATGGCAGCAGCCGGTGTCTCGACCATGATGCCCACCTGGACATCATCGGAGTATGCCTTGCCCTCATGCGTCAGCTCGAGTTTGGCTTCCTCGATGAACTCCTTGACCTTCTTGAACTCCGCCACGTTGATGATCATCGGGACCATGATGGCAGCCTTGCCGTAAACACCGGCGCGCAGGATGGCCTTGAGCTGCGGCAGGAAGAGGTCGCGGCGCTGCAGGCTGATGCGGACAGCACGGTAGCCGAGGAACGGATTCTCCTCCGTCGGGATGTTGAGGTACGGCAGCGGCTTGTCACCGCCGATATCCATCGTGCGAATGACGCAGAGCTTGCCCTGGCATTTCTCAACAGCTTCCTTGTAAGCCTTGAACTGGTCTTCCTCCGTCGGGATTTCCTGACGGCCCATGAAGACGAACTCGGAACGGAACAGGCCGACGCCCTCTGCACCGTAGTTCAGAGCATTGTCGACATCCATGTGCGTGCCGATGTTGGCCATGAGATCAACTTTGACGCCATCCGTCGTGACTGCCTGCAGATCTTTGAGAGCTGCGTAATGAGCAGCGAGTTCCTTCTGCTTGATAATCTTCTCATCGTAGCTCGAAATCTCCTCAGCCGTCGGATTGATGACGATGACGCCGCGCTCACCATCCATGATAACATGATCGCCATCTGCAATCTTGTCGATGCGGTCCTCTTTGTTGAGGCCGACGATCGTCGGAATGGCACGGGCCTTGGCGATGATGACGGCATGTGCCGTCGTGCTGCCGGAGCCCAGGAGTACACCGGCGATCTTTTCCGTTTCCATGCCGGCGATAACCGACGGCTCGATCTCACGACCGCAGAGAATGACCTTCTCGTCGCCGATTTCCGGTTCCTTGACGCCGAGGATGTACTTGGCAACGCGCTTGCCGACATCGCGCAGGTCAACGGCACGGGCAGCGAAATACTCGTCGTCCATCTGCTCGAACATCTGAGCCTGTTCCTCAGCTGCCTTGAGCACGCCCTGCGGAGCATTGCCGAGCTCATCGATCTTGGCGAGGATGTTGTCGCTCATCATCGGATCCTGCACCATCATGCGATGTGCTTCCATGATGGCAGCCTGTTCCATCATGTCCTGCTTCTTGAGCTTCTCGATGCTCTCGCGCAGCACTTCCGCAACAGCCGTCAGAGCATCTTTGGCCTTTTTCTTTTCCGTCTCTTTGTCTTCCGGCTCATAGTTCACCAGATAACCGTCCAGATTCTGGCCTGCGAGCATGATCTTGCCCATCGCGATACCGGAAATGACACCTTTGCCACGAATAGTTTCTGACATTTTCCTTTTCCCCCTGAAAAATAGCCTTCCACCGGGTCCGGAGGAAGGCCACCCACTTTTTGTTGCCGAACGGATTATTCTTCGCCGAACTTGGAAGCGATGAGATCCTTCAGAGCCTTGACTGCTTCAGCCTCATCCGGGCCGTCTGCGATGATCGTGACTTCCGTGCCCTTTACGAGGCCCATGCTCATGATCATGAGGATGCTCTTGGCATCGATCGTCTTGCCTTTAGCCTGGAGCTGAACCTTGGACTTGAACTTCGTAGCCGTCTGAACGAAGATGGAAGCCGGGCGGGCATGGATACCAGTCTTGTTTTCAATCGTGATCGTTTCCTGAGTCATTACAATCTCTCCAATCTTAAAAATGTAACACCTAAAACCTGAATGTTTCCCAACCTGTTCCAACAGGTCTATAATCAGCACTTATAATTATTGCAAGACGCGTGCCAACTTCTTTATACTGCTGGACAGATTATTTTATTTTTGCCCTAAACCCTTGTGGCAGAAGGGCTCAAGGGGAAAAATCTTTTTTCGTCTTTGGTATTGTTCCAATTTTATCCCAAACGTTTCGCTTGCGGTTATGGTAAAATTTACCAAAATCAAGATTTTTGTTGGTAATCTTTTCCTACGGTTGGTAATTTATACCAAGCCGTATTTCCGCGCCTTGGCGGCCACGGTCTTGTGGCTGATGCGCAGGAGTTTTCCCGCCGCATTGAAGCTGTTGCACTGGCGCAGAGCATTGGCGATGATCTGCTTCTCGTATTCCTCCCAGGGCAGGATCGTGTCGTCAGCGATGTTCTGGACTTCGCGCCCGGCGATCTCACCCTTGATGTAGGAAGGCAGCACGGCTTCGTTGATCTCTTCGGTATCCATGAGTGTAATCACGCGCTCGATGACGTTCTCGAGCTCGCGCACATTGCCGGGCCAGCGGTAATGCATGAGCATGCGCATGGCCTCCGGCGTGATGCCGCGCACGCGCTTCTGCGCCTCCGAGCTGATCTTCTCGATGAAGTGCTCGACGAGCAGCGGGATATCCTCCACGCGGTCACGCAGCGGCGGTAGCAGGATGGGAATGACGTTGAGCCGGTAGTAGAGGTCGTCGCGGAACTCCCCGGCCTTTACCATTTCCTCGAGGTTGCGGTTCGTGGCCGCAATGATGCGCACATCGACATGGATGGTTTCCTCGCCGCCCACGCGGTCAAATTCCTTCTGCTGGATGACGCGCAGCAGCTTGACCTGCATGTTCTTGTCGAGATCGCCGATCTCGTCGAGGAAAATTGTCCCGTGATTCGCGAGCTCAAACTTGCCGAGCTTGCGGCGCACGGCTCCCGTGAAGGCGCCCTTTTCATGACCGAAGAGCTCGGATTCGAGCAAGGCTCCCGGGATGGCCCCGCAGTTGACACGGATGAACGGGCCGCGGCGGCGCGAGCTCGCATAGTGGATGCCCTCGGCGATGACCTCTTTGCCCGTGCCGCTCTCGCCGCGCACGAGCACATTGGCACCGGAATCCGCGGCCTTGGACGCCAGGGCCAGCACATCGATGACCTTGCCGCTCTTGCCGATGTAATTGGAGAAAGCCTGCGCCGTCTTCTTCGTGCGCAGGAGTTCCTGCTCGAGGTATTCCGCCTTGGCCGATACCTGGCTCAGGCGTTCCATCAGAGTCTGGATTTCCGTGATATCCTTGATGACCGAGACGACGCCGGCAATCTCCCCGTCGACAAACAGCGGGTTGACGTTCGCGACAACGGTCGTGCCATCTTTCTTGTGGCTGATGCTGCCGATGCGCGCCACGCCCGAGCGCAGTACGCCCGAGCGGTTGCCGTTCGGAGCCGTCTCAAAGACGTTCTGCCCGATGACCATTTCCGGCGTCTTGTGCACGATGCGCAGGTAGGAGGGATTGACGTATGTGATCTCTCCCGTGCGGTCCACGACGCAGATGCCGTCCTGCACGGCCTCCAGGATCAGCTGCAGGCGTTCCTGGATCAGTGCGTTCTCATGCAGCAGCTTGTCCACGCCGTGGATTTCCGCCGCCTCATGCATCTCGAAATCACCTTCGAGGAAACGCACCATCTCAAGCACAGCCTGCCGGCCGTTGTCACCTTCGGCCGAGACAAAGACCGAGTCGCCGCGGTTGACCTTGAGCGCGATGAGCTTCATGAGGCTGTGCATCTCACAGCGCTCACTGCGCTCGCTGCGCAGGAACAGATGGCAGTCGTAGCGCTTCGACAGTTCCTGCGCCCGCTGCACGATCATGGCCGCCACGCGGGCATGGATGCCGCCCTCATCATGGATGACGGCTTCCTTTTCGTATATCATGGTAATCGTCCTTTCTGATAGTTTCTATTATACTATAAAACGATACCAAAATCTTCTCCCATCGCGCAGAAATCAGATTTTCTCTTTCGAATACGAACGATCAAAATCGAATACATTACCATGCCAGCGATCCCATTTGCATACAGTCAGATTCACATCATAGACAAATATTCGAGAAAAACAAAAAAGATGTTGACAAGTTTACATAGCAGCGTTATGATAAGACACGTAATCAAGAACAACAGTCCTTACATCAAAAACAGCCGATGACAGGAAAGAGTAAGTTTCCCACGCTGATGCATAGCGAGCCGGGTATGGTGAAAGCCGGAGATGAGCAGGAAGCCGAAAATCATCCTCGAGGTATGGCGCTGAACCAAAAGTAAGCGGCCACGACTGCTCCCCGTTACAGGAGCCGCGTATGATGGTACGTCGTGAATCGAATACCTGAGTACGTCAGAGCGTCGTGCTTTTGCACGAAACTTGGGTGGTAACGCGGAAATCAAATCCGTCCCTTTCAAAGGGACGGATTTTTTATTTTCAGCAAAAGCTTTTATTCTTTCTATTTTCCCTGGAGGTATCATTATGGAACACGCAGCAAACGTTGATTTCGCACGACTGAAACGGGCACGTGACTGGCGCATCATCCTGCCGGTCTTCCTCGTCTCAATCATCGCCTGCATTGATCGCGTCAATCTCGCGTATGCCAAGCTCACGATGACAGCCGATCTGCCGTGGATAACGCCGGAAGTCTTCGGCATGGGCGCCGGCATCTTCTTTGTCGGCTATCTGATTTTCGAGATCCCGGGCTCACTCGTAGCCTCCCATTTCTCCGCAACGAAATGGATCTCGCGCATCATGTTCACCTGGGGCCTTGTCTGCATCTTCATGGCCTTCGTGACGACGGAGTTCCAATTCTTTCTCTGCCGGTTCCTGCTGGGCGCCTCGGAAGCCAGCCTCTACCCCGTCATCTACTCGGTGCTCTTCCCGCGCTGGTTCACGGCAGGTGAAAGAGCGCGCGCCACGAGCCTCATGCTGACGTCGCTGCTGCTCTCGAACATCATCGGTGCACCGCTTGCCGGCGTACTGCTTGAAAGCTCCTTCTTCGGCATGCACGGCTGGCAGGAACTCTTCATCCTCGAAGCCATCCCGGCTCTCGCCTTCGCTGTTTTCTTCTTCTTCTGCGTCAAGGATCGTCCGGACCAAGTTGGCTGGCTCACGGATGCTGAAAAGGAATATCTGACGGACAACTTCAAGAAAGAACAGGCTGCCATGCAGGCCCGCAAGAAATACACGGTTCTCCAGGCCTTCCATGATCCGAAAGTCCTCAAGCTCTGCCTCATCTATTTCCTCTGGGTCGTTGGTTTCTGGGGCTTCTACTTCTGGATGCCGACTGTTCTCAAGGAACTTTCCGGCCTCTCCACTTCCCTGCTCGGCGGTGCAATCGCCATCCCGATGACGGCGGCTCTCATCGTGCAGCTCATCATCAGTAAGACAGCTACGAAGACGGGCGATAAGGTCTGGCATGTAGCCGGCACGCTCTTCGTCGGTGCTGTTGGCCTCGGCCTCTCCCCGTTCGCTCAGAGCCTGCCTGTCGCACTCGCACTCGTCTGCCTCTCCGCTATCGGCATCCACGCCGCCATGGGCGTCTGGTGGACAATCCCGACGACGTTCCTCACGGGTCCTGCGGCTGCTGGTTCCGTCGCTCTCATCAATTCCTGCGGCAATCTCGGCGGCTGGGTCGGACCGAACATGATGGCCTGGGTCAAAGTCAACACGGGTTCCTTCGCTGCCGGCTACTACATCATGGGTGCGGCAATGCTCGTCTCCGGCCTGCTCGTGCTGACCATCCAGTACAAGCTCAACGGCCAGCGCAAGGATGTCTTCGCTGCAGAAAAAGTCCAGTCTGAAAACGCCAAGCTCGAAGCCGAGGCGTAATGTTTCCTCATGAACTTGCGGTTCACCTGACAGGTGAGCCGCTTTTTCTATGCGGCATGGCATAATAATACCCCTCAGACAGGACAGTCTATTTGGAGGCTGTCCTATCTGAGGGGTATCGTATTGTTTTTTAAGTATCTTTATAACAGATTCTTATTGACTTTGACGACGACCTTGCGGACTGTCATCGGCTTGCCCGATGCGCAGGCCGGGCGATGTACATCCTCGGGGAAGAAAATGCTGAAGCAGCCGGGGCGCGCCTCGATGAAGCTCTCGTTCTCCACTTCCTTGTAGAAGATCAGGTCGCGTTCATCAAAACGCTCTGCCACTTCGTAATTGCCCGTATCCGGCGTGAAGCCCAGCTTCTCCTGTCCGGAAGCCAGGAACTGCACATCGACAAATTTCTCATGAACTTCGGGGCGCTGCTCCTCAACAGGCTTCGTCTCTGCATCAAAGACCTGTGCATAGATGTCCTTGCCCTGAATCTCATAGACGCCCGGCGCCATCTTCGTGAAGTCATGGGCTTTCAGATAGTCAAGAGCCTTCTCGATGGCCGCTGGAAAGGCAACGCTTCTCTTATTTACACCGATTGATGAAAAAATCATGCTATCAATCCTCCCACCTCATTTTAACAGATGCTGGCGCAGGGCCGCAATACCGCGGATATCGTCTGGAGTCGTGCGGCAGCAGCCGCCAATGAGGCGCGCGCCGGCCTCGTACCACTGGCGCACATAGCCGTGATACGGCACCTCGCTGCCATGCCAGGTCTTGGTCACGGCATCGTACGTCTCACCCGTATTCGGATAGACGACGACGGGCTTGGCCGTATGCGCATGGATGCGCTTGACCAGCGATGCCACATACTGCGGCGCCGTGCAGTTGACACCGATGGCAGCCACCTGCGGGTTCTTGTCAAGCAGCCGCGCACAATCCGCCACATCATCGCCGCCGCACGTATGCATTTCATCGGCACAGGAGAAGGATACCCAGGCATCGGCTTCCGGATGATGCTTGAGGTCATCGAGCACGGCGAGGGCTTCTTCGAGCAGCGGCATTGTCTCAACGGCAAGGATATCGGGCTTGGCCCCGACGAGCAGGCTCAGCCGCTCGGCATGAAAGTCAGCGAGTTCCGCACGGCTCGCGCGGTAATCGCCGCGATACTCCGAGCCATCGGCCAGATAAGCCCCGTAAGGGCCGACGGAAGCAGCCGCGAGCGGCCGCGGGCGATCCTTGCCTACAGGCTGCGTCTGCAGGAAGATGTCCCGCGCCTGCTGCACGAGCTGTACGGAGCGCACGATGAGCTCCTTTGCCTGCTCACGCGTGAAGCCCTTCTTCTCAAAGCCTTCGACCGTCGCCTGATAGCTCGCACTCGTCGAGACGTCGGCGCCGGCCGCATAGTAATCGTAATGGACATCCCGGACGAGCTCAGGCTGCTCAAACAGTGCCTTGGCCGACCAGAGCGCATCATTCGTATCGAAGCCGCGCCGCGCGAGCTCCGTACCAAAAGCACCGTCAAGCACGATCAGAGGATACTTCTGCAGATACGATTCAAGCACATTCATTCGTCCCATCTCCTTCCCCACCTATCGTCATTCATCCTGAAGCAGTTCGGCTGGCGGCTCCTTGCCGAACCATTTCTTGTAGATTTCCGTGAATTTGCCGTTCTTTTTGATCTTGGCCAGGCCATCATCAATCTTGTTGAGCAATTCCGCATTGCCCTTGAGTACGGCAATGCCGAGGTCCTCGCGCGTCAGGGCGAGTTCTGCCGTGCGCACTCCCTGCCCACCCGTATGGCTGACATAGTATTCATTCGTCGGGATATCGTTGATGACGGCATCAACGCCGCCGTTCTGCACCTCGAGAAAGGCCTCATTGATGGCATTGAACACGCGGACATTCGCTCCCGGGATCTTGCGGGCAGCCTCCTCACCGGTCGAACCAATGGAAACGCCGAGCGTCTTGCCCTCGAGGTCCTTGGCCGTATGGATCGTATCGTTGTCCGCCTTGACCACGGCACCGAGGCCGGCAATGTAGTAACGCTTCGAAAAATCGACATTCTGACGTCGTTCGTCCGTGATCGTGATATCATTGATGGCCACATCGATATCATGTGACTGCAAAGCCGGGATCAGGCCATCGAAGGAACGGTTGCTGATCTGGACCTCAAAGCCTTCCTGCTCACCGATGGCGCGGATGATGTCGACATCGTAACCGACGTAATCCTGCGTGTCCTGATCCTGTGAGCCAAACGGCGGATAACTCGCATCCATGCCCACGCGCAGGACCTGCTTGCCGGAAGACGCATCCGAACCCGCATTACCGCCGCATCCCGCCACCAAGACTCCCGCCAGGAGCAACACTCCCAGCAAAGCAAACCATCGTTTCATATCGCACGCACCTTCCCGTTTCTATCGTCAGCAATCATGTAACTATGTAAACACTTACGATCAGTCTACCTTACAAAAGTATACTTTGTCAATATGTTTTCCTGTATATTCTAAATCCATCCTATTTATGTTCTAAAAAAAGTCCCTGCGAACATTTGCAGGGACTTTTTAGAAATAACATATGCAGTTTAAAGAGCTGCGACGAGGGATTGGCCGAGGGCTTCGCAATTGGCGAGGTCTTCGTCGGAAGGAGAATTCTCAACGGCCAGGCCGTCGCCTACGAGTTTGGCACCGTCGCCGCGCGCGCGCTCGGCCCACTCCTCCATCCAGGCACCGCCGCCCCAGCCGTAGGAGCCGAACAGGCCGACGGGAACGCCAGAGAGCTTATCCTCAACGGATGCAAAGAACGGCTCATAGGAACCTTCTTCAAGGACCTCATCGCCCATTGCCGGACAGCCGAACAGGAAGCCGTCGTATTCGCCGAACTTCTCTACCGGGAACGATTCGACCTCAAAAAGATCCACCGCAGCACCGGCTTTCTCTGCACCAGCCTTGACAGACTGCGCCATTTCCTCCGTATTGCCCGTACCGCTCCAATAGATGACTGCTACTTTGCTCATGGTAAAACCTCCTGTTTTGACTGTTTTCTACGAAATGGCCTGCACGAGATCCGGAAATGCACACCCCTTCTCAAGGCGGGAACAGAATTCCTCGCTGCAGCGGGCGTAACGCGCAAAGAGCGCTCTCGTTTCCTGTTCATTCGCGTAAACCTTCCAATAGCCACTATAACAAAAATTTTTTCCCTTGTATGTGATAAATCCTACAACATCTTCGACTGGGTAGTCGAGGAAGAGCCCGATTTCATGCGGAAAAGATTTTTGCAGGCGCATGCGGGCCTGCAGATGTTCGAGACAGCCTTGAAGGCTGCTCTCACGGGTATAGCCGTACTGCGCGAGCACGGCCCAGGCCGCTTCATCCTGCAGCCGCCGCCATAGCACAGCCGGGCGATAGAACAGCAGGAGCACGAATTCCTCACCCTCCACCACGCGGAAGACCTCAATGCCCTTGCAGTTCAGGCACGGTTCATACTCGGCCAGCAAAGCATCGAAGTCCTCAAAGGCGCTGCGGCGAAACGACAGCAGACAGGCTGCCTTGATACCGACAAACAACGGTGCTGCATGAAAGCCGAGCAGCTGCTCGAATCCTTTCCGCCCCAAAATTATCCCTCCTCAGCAAAAGCCAATCATCAGCCAGGATTTTCCCTGTTTGTATTATATTGCAAATAATTCTTATTTGCAATATATCGCGAGAAATTTTTCAGGAATGTGTGACAGGTGTCTAGGAGTCGAAGACATTTGATGATATAATGTTTCATATGGTGTATGGAATGTGCCAGCCTGTTATTGACAAGCCATTCTACATATGCTAGTATCAAAACATATAAAAATACTATGATTAGGAGGTAAGGCGCTATATGATTCAGCTGTCTCATATCGAAAAAACGTACGACAGCCCCTCAGGCCCGGTAAAAGCCCTCAAGGGCATCGACCTGACAATCGAGCGCGGTGAGATATACGGTATCATCGGCCTCAGCGGTGCAGGCAAGTCCACCCTGATCCGCTGCATCAACATGCTGGAACGCCCGACGGCCGGCAAGGTCATCGTGGATGGACAGGACATGACCGCCATGAGCGATAAGGAGCTGCGCAAGGCTCGCAAGAACATCGGCATGATCTTCCAGCATTTCAACCTGCTGAGCACATCCACGGTTTACGACAACATCGCGTTCCCGCTGCGCTTGTCGCACACGCCGGAAGCAGAAATCCGCAAGAAGGTGGAGCCCCTGCTGGAGCTCGTCGGACTTGCCGACAAAGCCCATCAGTATCCATCTCAGCTCTCGGGCGGCCAGAAGCAGCGCGTGGGCATCGCCAGAGCACTTGCGAGCGAGCCGAAGGTGCTGCTCTGCGACGAGGCCACGAGCGCCCTTGACCCGCAGACGACGCGATCCATTCTCGAACTCATCCAGAGCATCAACCGCAAGCTCTCGCTGACAGTCGTCGTCATCACGCATGAAATGCAGGTCATCAAGGATATCTGCGATAAGGTCGCCGTCATCGAGAACGGTGTCATCGCCGAGCAGGGCACGGTGCTTGAAGTCTTCACGAACCCGCAGCAGCCCATCACGAAGGAATTCATCAGCGTGCTGCTCTCAAATGAACTGCCGACGGCCTTCCGCGGCGGCGCCATCTCGAAGGTGCCGGTCCCCGGCGCTTACCTGCTGCTGCGCCTGACCTTCATCGGTGAATCAGCCGACGATCCGGTACTTGCGGGCATGATCCGCAAATTCCCGGAAATCGAGGTCACAATGCTCTTCGGCAATCTCGACCAGATCAAGAATACGCCGTTCGGACGCATGATCATCGGCATCACGGGGCCGGAGGCAAAGGTCAGCGAAGCCATCGCCTACCTGCGCAGCAAAGATCTCAAGGAGGAGGTGATCGGTTATGTCCGCAGACATGATTCCACTGCTGAGTAAGGCACTCGGCGAGACGGTCTACATGGTCGTCGTCTCCATGATCGTCGCCACGGTCATCGGCGTGCCGCTCGGCGTGCTGCTGCATACGACGAGCAAGGGACAGATTCTCGAGTCCCCGGTGCTCAACCGCACGGTCGGAGCCGTCGTCAATGCCGTCCGCTCCATCCCGTTCATCATCCTGCTCGTCGCCATCATCCCGTTCACGCGACTGCTCGTCGGCACGGCCATCGGCACCACGGCGGCCATGGTACCACTTGTCATCGCGGCCATCCCGTTCATCGGGCGCCAGGTGGAAACGAGTCTCAAGGAAGTGCCGTTCGGCCTGATTGAGGCTGCTCAGTCCATGGGTGCGACGCCGGCTCAGATCATCTGGAAGGTATTGCTGCCCGAATCGATGTCCTCGATTGTCGCACAGCTCACGACCGTCATCATCAGCCTCGTCGGCGAATCGGCCATGGCTGGCGCTGTCGGCGGCGGCGGCCTCGGCGACCTCGCCATCCGTTACGGCTATCAGCGTTTCCGCCCGGAAATCATGCTGGCCACCGTCATCATCCTCATCGTACTCGTCCAGCTCGTCCAGTTCGTCGGCAACACGCTTGCCAAACGCCTGGACAAGAGATAAAAAAAAGGAGGAAATCCATATGAAAAAAGTACTCGCACTCATCGCTGCGCTCGTCGTTGCGACGCTGGCATTCGCCGGCTGCGGCGGCAGCCAGTCCTCGTCGTCCTCTTCGTCGGGTGCTGCTCAGTCGAGCGGTGCCAAGACGCTGAAGGTCGGCGCCACGGCCGTCCCGCATGCCGAAATTCTCGAAGCTGCCAAGCCGCTGCTTGAGAAGGAAGGCATCACGCTTGATATCGTCGAATTCAACGACTATGTCCAGCCGAACCTCGCCCTCAACGACAAGGAGCTCGACGCCAACTTCTTCCAGCACGAGCCATATCTCAAGAACTTCATGGAAGAGCACAAGGATGTCAAGCTCGTGAATGCCGGCGGCATCCACATCGAGCCGATGGGCATCTACTCCAAGAAGGTCAAGGACCTCAAGGATCTCAAGGATGGCGCTACAATCTCCATCCCGAACGACCCGACGAACGGCGGCCGCGCACTGCTGCTGCTCCAGAAGGCCGGCCTGCTGAAGCTCAAGGACGGCGTCAACGAGAAGGCAACGCTGCAGGATATTGCCGAGAACCCGAAGAACTTCAAGTTCCAGGAAGTCGAAGCTGCCCAGGTGCCGCGTACGCTTGAAGATGTCGACGCTGCCGTCATCAACTCCAACTTCGCAATGCAGATTCCGCTCGATCCGACGAAGGATTCCCTCTTCATCGAGGACAGCACGAGCCCGTACGTCAACATCATCGCCGTACGCGAAGGTGACGAGAACCGTCCGGAAATCCAGGCTCTTATTAAGGTCCTGCACAGCCAGGAAATCAAGGATTTCATCAACAACAAATACAAAGGTGCTGTCGTTCCGGCTTTCTGAGCCGCAAATCAGCATACAGCAAAAGGCCCGTCCGGTGAGGACGGGCCTTTTGCTTGCCAAGAACGGCTTTATGTAGGATTTTAGAGGGGACTGATTATTTCTTCGGGATGACATTCCAGTTGTGATCGACAGCCGGCGTGATCGTACCCTTTTCCTGGATGTAGCGCGTGATCAGGCTGCGGACCTGGCCATCATCGCCGTAGAGCTTCATGGAGTCGAATACCACCTTCGGCTTGCGGCCATCCGTGTAGCCCATGGCTGCCATGTAACCGCTGCCGCCGTTCATGCGGTAATCGTTAATGGCCATCGTGAACGTATCGCTGTCCTTGACATCCCTGCCCTGATACTGGAGCTTCGTGATGCGGTGGCCGACCGGCTGATTCAAATCGATCGTGTAGTCGATGCCCTGGACCATATCGTAGTTGTAATCGGGGCTCGTGCCGTAGAACGAAGCGGCATGCTCCATGTACTTGCGCAGCTCGGCGCCGTTGATCTCGATGCCGAACAAGTAGTTCTCGTAGATGTAGAGGCCGGAAATCTCCTGCAGCGTGATGGGCCCTTTATCGATATCCTGGCTCGTATTCAAGGAAGCACTGGCCGAGAGCTGCGTGCCGGCATAATGGCGCTGCACGTCGTTGACAAAGTCGACGATGGCCGAATCCTGATGATTCGACTCTGCGCCGGCAAAGGTATCCGTCGCCTCACCGATGATCTGCTGCAGGGACTGCAGGGTCTTCTCATGCCATGGCTTTACCTGCTTGACGATGGCCGGGTCATCCTTTACGCCCTTGACGGAAATGGCCTGCGTCGTAACCTTCTCGACCTTCCACTTGCCATCGACCTTGTGGATCGTCAGATTGCTCTTGCCGACGAATTTGCCGTCCTTGCCGGATTCGACGACCGGCACACCGTTGATGACCGCATCGGCATACACCGTTCCATCCGGTCCCTTTACGCCGGATTTATTGTCGATGACAACATGATTATGGGCACAGATGAGGAGATCGAGATCCGGGCAGGCCTCGGCGATTGCGACGACCTGGTTCTCCACGGAGTTGCGGTCACCGCGCGGGACGCCGGAGTGCGTGACACCAATGATGATATCCGCGCCCTTGTCCTTGAGTTCCTTGACGTACTTCTGCATGACCGGCACCTGATCCTCGAAGCGGACACCAGCAAAATGCGCTGGAGCCTCAAAGTTCGGGATGGCCGGCGTATCCGTGCCGACGATGCCTACCTTGACATTCTCGCCATCAATCTTGACCGTCTTGATGAGATACGGGCGAACGCCGCTCCAGGTCTTGCCCGTCTTATCGTCGATGACGTTGGCACCGAGCACGTTCTTGTTCTTGCCGATTGCCTTCTTGAGATAGTCGAGGCCGAAATTGAACTCATGGTTGCCGAGCTCAATGGCATCATAGCCGATCTGGTTGAACGCGACAAACATCGGATGCTGGCCAGCCTTCCACTCATCCGGGTGCTGAACCATGTACGTATCGAGCGGCGTGCCCTGCAGAATATCACCGCCATCAATGCAGAGGATTGCGTCGTCCTTGCCCTTCTGCGCGCGTGCCTCATTGATGATCGTGCTGATCTTGGCCAGGCCCACATCAGCAGACTGTGCCTTGAAGTAGTTCCAGCCGATGACACTGCCGTGTACATCGGAGGTCGAGAAAACCGTCAGGTCGCCGGCAAAAGCCGTACCGGCTGAAAGAGCTGCTGTCAGGGCTGCGAGTACCATGACCTTCAAAGAGCGTTTTGTTTTCATAACGTGTTTCCTTTCCTTATATCCTTATGTGTGGAACTTCAGGAGAGGCCGTCATCACTTGGTCGATGAAGCGACGTTCTCAAGATCCTTCTGGTTGATGGAAGCGATATTCGTATATTTGCCATCGGCAGAGTTATGCAGAGAAATCTTGCCGGCCTTGAGGAGTTCTGCTGCCTTCTTGTAATCGGCCGAATCCTTGTCAAAGCCCGTCACATGCCAGTCGTCGACCGGCTGGACCTCGACCCTGCCCTGCTTGACCTCGCGGATATAGCGTGCCGTCATGTTGCGGATCGTGCCTTCTGTCTCGCCGAAGGCTTCAAGCGACGTCCAGACCTGCGGGAACTGGCGGCCTTCAAGCGCGCCGCCCTTCGCGATGAGCTGGTTCATGCGATAGGCATTCATGCCGAGTTTGATCTTGTCGCCATCGGCGATGGCCTTGCCCGTCTTCTTGAGGCGCAGGTCCGTGATGCGTTCGCCTGCCGGCTTCGTCAGGTCCACGGTGTACGTGACACCACCGAACATATCATTCGTGCTGTACTTCGAAGCGCGGCGCACCGGATTGTAGCTCGGTGCGATATCGCCGGGCTGCTTCTGGTTGAAATAAGCGGCTGCCCATTCCATGTAATCCTTGAGATCCTTGCCCGTCACCTCGTAAACCGTCGTCTCACCGCCCGTGTACTGATAATTGAAGGCGATGTTCTTGCGGCGGATGGGGCCGACGAGCTGCTGAGCGTCGTCGCGGCTGATGATCAGCGAGGTCACATCGGCACCGCTGTAATGGAGCTGTACCTCCTGCAGGAAATGCGTCAGCGGCGTATCGCCAATCTGCACCTCACTGATGCCCGGCATCGAATCCGGCGGTACCATGTTCATGCCGACAGCCTCGCCGATGACCTCATTGGCCGCCTTGCGGGCCTCGGCATGATACGGCGCGAGCTTCTTGACGAGTTCCTGATCATCGGCATATTTTGCCATCGGGATGGTCTGTGCTTTCTTATCCGTAAGCACGTAGCGGCCATCCTGTTTCTTGAAGGTCAGGTCGATGCGCGTAAGTGCGCGGCCGTATTTGTACGGCTCTGAGATCAGGACGCCGTTTACCGTCTTGGCATTGACATTCTGGTGCATGTGGCCGGCGACGATGGCCGCAAGTTCCGGGCAGGCATTGGCGAGGTCCGTCACGCTCGTGTCAGGGCGCTCGTTCTCATTGGCCACGCCCATGTGGATGACGCCGATGATGACATCGGCCTTGCCCTGAAGCTCCTCGATGGCCTTCTTCGTCTCCGTCACCGGGTCCTTGACAACAACACCCTTGAGGTGATCGGAATCCTTTTCAAATTCCGCGATCATCGGCGTATCCATACCGACGATGCCGATGCGCACGCCGTCTTTCGTGATGACTTTCGTGGCCGGCAGATAGCGGCGGCCATTCTCCCAGTAGACATTGCCGCAGAGTGCCTGCCCCTTGAACTGTTTCGTCACATGGCGCAGCACATCGAGGCCGAAGTTGAACTCATGGTTGCCCATCTCCCAGACATCGTAGCCCATCGCATTCATCGCGACGACCATCGGCTGATGCGGCGCCTTGTTGAACTGCTCAACACTGTTATCCTGGATGGCATCACCCGCATCGACGAGGATGACATTCGGATTTTCCTGGCGAATTTCCTTAACGGCCGTGCTAATCTGCGTCAGGCTGCCCGAGCGGTCCTCCGTATCCGTTGCGTAATCCCATGGCATGAAGCGGCCATGGACATCCGATGTGCCGAGGACCGTGACCGTCACGGCATCCGCCGAAGGTGCCGAGGCAAAGGCCACGGCTGATGTAAAGGAGAGGGACATGGCGGCTGCCAAGCAGCCCAAAAGATACCGTTTGCCCTTGTGTTTGAATTTCATGATGTACTCCTATTCCAGAAAAGGCGGCTGCCGGAAGCAGCCGCTTTTCCTTATGTATCCCGAGATTGCTTAGAACTGCCACTCGACACGGCCGAAGAGCTCTTTATAGTTCTCGTTGCCGATGAGCGTCTTGCCCTGCGCGTACTGGAGCCAGGTGTACGTATGCGGCATGATGTTGCCGAGCAGGCTCAGTGCCCAGCCCTTCGTGCCAGCATCGCTCGTGTACGTCGGCGTCGGACCTACGTTCTGACCGATGTTGCGGTAAGCAATGGAGAAGCCCCACTGGCCGGCATTCGTCGCATTGAAGTTCTCAAACTCCTTATAACCGATAACGGCACTCCAGGACGTGTTATAATCGTCTGCACCAAAGTTATGACCGTAGTTGCCCTGCAGCGCGATGTTCTTCGAGAAGTGGTACGTGCCCTTGGCCGTCCAGGTATTCATGTCATCATTGTCAGCGCCGTAACCAATCATCTTTGTAAAGACATTGCTATTAAGGTGATGGTAAGCTGTGCCGTAGTTGAGCTTGCCGAGCCAGCCCTTGAAGCCAATGGCCTGATAATTCGCCGCATCATCTGCTTTGCCATTCTGGGCCAGGCCGTACAGATAGTACTGATTGCCGCTCTTAAGATTAAAGCGGCCAGCATTGATTGTCGTCGTCAGGGCCTTGTTGCCGAACTCAGCTTGTGCACCAGAGAACTGCGTATCGAACATGATGTCCATATCAATACCGACCGGCATACGGCCGAAGCGGTACGTGGCATTGCCATACTTGCCTTCTGCCCAGATGCGCTTGAGACCAAGTGTGCCCGCCGTATCCTTCGTCAGGTCACCGTAGGCATCGATGCGCGACTTGAGCTTCCAGTTCTTGTTGATTTCAGCCGACGGCGTCAAGCGGAAGGTGTAGCCGTTCGAGTTATCACGTGTCTTAAGGGCGCCTATATCATGCGTTTTCTGACCGTTGATGTAAAGATCCACCGGAGCCTTGTCGTAGCGGACGCTGCCGTAATCGTAACGCAGCATGCCGCCCCATTTGACCTTATCGGCATTCTTCTCGAGCTTCGCCACGCGCACGCCGAGATTGTTGAGCTCATCAGCGAACTCTGCTGCAAGCTTCTCGATCAGTGCCTTATCGCCAGCCGATACATCCTGCTTGGCCATGGCCTTGGCAACCATCTGAGCCATCTCGTAACGCGTGATGTTCTGATTGCCCTTGAAGGTCGTGTCGCCGTAACCTTCAATGACGCCGTCTTTAGCAAGCGTCGTCACGGCATCGTAAGCCCAATGGTCAGACGGTACATCACTGAACGGGTTGGCAGCAGCAAACGTCGTCGAAGCGGCGCCGACTACCAGAGCCGTGGTCAATGCAGATACGATGGATTTCTTCATGTTTCTCTCTCCATTCCTACTGAACAATATCTTCCGCAAACATCAGAACCCGTTGACAATTGTCTTTTTATATCTCTTACGAGTTTTCTGACATCTGTTTCCCTCGCTTTTTATGATAGCACCGGATTAAAAGGGAATTAAAGGCCACATGTCTCTATTAGTACATGTATTATTACCATTTTGCCCTATTTTCTTTATTTTTTTATCGCTTTCAAACGCGTTTTCGGTTTTCATTTACCCATTTTATAATTTCTTTTTAATAAAAGAAAACAGGCAGCCACTCTAGCATAAAGCCAGTATGACTGCCTGTTGCAAGGCGCAAGAATCCGCCTGATCTTACTGGAGAACCGTGATGCGGCCCTGCGGCTGAGCATAGGCTGCACCAACGCTGCCGCCGAGTTCCTCGTTGAGGTAGTTGCGGACAGCATCAACATCGAGATAATCGACATCGTGTACCGTGACCTTGCTGGGGTCCGTCAGCGGATAGTACGTATCGCCGCCGGACGTCAGGTAATCCGGCACAGCGATGTTGTACGTGGCATCGGGGTCAAAGGCCTTGCCGCCGACACTCGTGATTGTGACGCGCATGCCGGGTTTTGCCGGGCTGTAATACGTGGAATGCGGATAGAGCTCGCCCTTCTCGAACGGCTTCGTCGTATCCACCGTGTACGCGATGCCGGCGACCTGCGGGAAGGCACCAATGGCCTTCGGCGTCGTGCACGTAGCGGCCTCGAGGACCTCGAGCAGCGTCGAGCCTTTCATCGTCACGTACTGTAGGTAATTGTGATACGGCAGCACGCGCAGCATATCGTTCTGCGTGATGTCACCGGCGGCGATGCCGGCACGGATGCTGCCGCCGTTCATGATGGCGCCGTCAATCGTGACTTTGTCGAGGACGCTTGCCTTGCGGACCTGCCAGAGATAGGCATCGGCGATGAAATCACCGAGATTCGTCTCCTCCGTGCGCACACCGGGGTCACGGGAACCGTTAAGCTCCACCGTCGTCTTGCCGACTACCGTCGAGAGCTGCTTGTCGATATCGGCCTGTGCCTTGTCGACCATAACCTTTACCTTGGCATCCTCCTGGTTGAAGCGGCCATAGGCATGGAGGTCTTCCGTCCATTTGCCATTTTCGTAGAGAACCGCACCGATGTTGGTGAGGTGCGCGCCCGTTTCCGTCAGCAGGGCACCGTTGATGTAGAGATTCTTGACCGTGTGATCATGGCCATCGATGAAGACGTCGATGCCCTTGACGTTCTCAAGGATATCGTTGGAGCGGTCGCCCGAAGCATCCGGCTCACTGCCGAGATGGCCGATGGCGACGATGAGGTCGCATTTCTGCGCCTTGAGGGCGTCGACTTCCTTCTGCGCAGCCTTGTACATCGCATCCTTCGACAGGAACGTCAGGCCGCGCGTGCTCTTCGGATTCGACGTCGTCACCGTAGACGGCGTCGTCAGGCCGAAGATGCCGATCTTGAGGCCGCCCTTTTTGACAATTGTGTGCGTTTTCGGCGTAAAGGACTTGCCCGTCGCATCGACGATGATGTTGGCCGACATAATCGGGAACTTCGCCTGCTTGATGCGAGCCTGCGTCACATTGGAACCGTAATCGAATTCATGGTTGCCGAGCGTCATGGCATCGTAGCCAACGGCATTCATGAAGTCGATGGCCGTCTTGCCCTTGCTGAAATTGACCAGATTATTATCCTGGATGGCATCACCGGCATCGACGAGCAGGACATCGTAGCCCTTGGCCTCGTAGTCCTTCTTGAGTGCGGCGACGGTTGCCATGCCGTTGACACCGTCTGCGCGGCGGTCGTAACCATGCGTGTCGTTCGTGTGCATGATGACGAGATACGAGAAATCCGCGGCAAATGCCGTGCCCCAGCCCCAGAGGCAGGCAAAGACCAGCGTCAGCACCGCCAGGATCTTTTTCATGAAAACTCCTCCTCCCTACCGGCGGACAGCTGCACCATCCGCCAAGGTACTGGTAAAACATCATTGTCAATATTATAACAAGATTGGCATGTTATCACAAATCCGTGAAAACACAGAAGCATCAGAAGAACATCTCAACACGGGACCAGAGCTCGCTGGCACGTTCGTGATACATGAGATCCTTGCCGCGGACGTACATGATCTGAGCCTGGATGTTGCGCAGCGGCGTGACATACATGCCGTACTCCCAGCCGCGGACACCGGCATCGAGCGTGTACGTCGAGGACAGCGAGACATTCTGTCCGAGGTTGCGATAGGCGACGTATGCTCCCCAGGTACCAGCATGCGTGTGATCCCAGCCGTGATAATCGCCGTAGCCAAGCAGCATCGTGTAGGACTTATTGTAATTGGCCGCTTCCGTGTTCACAGCATAACCGGCCGTCACACCCCACTGCTTCGCAAAGCGATAATCGCCCCATAAGCAGAAGATGTTCGCATCATCAACGAACGATGTATCACCGGCATTCTTATAGCCGAAGCGATCCGAATTGAACAGGCTGGAGTTGTAATGATGGTACGTCGCCGTGAGCTCGAGATTCTTCTGGTTGTTGTAATCAAAGGACAGGGACTGATAGTTCGACACGTTGTCGTTCGGCGACTCCTTGGCCAGCGTGTACATGTACGGCCAGGCATTGTAGAGATCGAAGCGGCCAGCCGTCGCAATCGTCTTGAATACCTTGCTGCCGAACGAAACCTGTGCACCCGAGATGACGTTATCCATGATGAGCTCGGTATCGACATACGGATGGAATTTACCGATCTGGATTCTCGTATTGCCATAGTTGCCGACCACCCAGGCACGCTTGAGCGTCGGAGTCCCCGTGGAATCCGAATTCGTGAAATCCTTCGCATCGATGCGCGCGCGGACCTGCCAATGATTGTTGATCTGTGCCGTCGGCGTCAGGCGGAACATCACATAGTTTCCATTGCTGCCATCGCGATACGTCGTCTTGTCAGCAGCCTTATTCCACGGATGGTTGTGCTTGTAGCGCTCGCTGTCATACTGCCAGCGCAGCTTGCCCGTGAATTTGACCTTATCCGCATTGCGCTCGAGATTGGCCACGCGCACGCCGAGGCTGTCGAGCTCCGTCGCGAACTCCGCGGCAAGCTTGTCGATGAGTGCCTTGTCGGCAGCCGATACGTCCTGTTTCGCCATGGCCTTCGCGACCATCTGCGCCATCTCGTAACGCGTGATATTCTGACCGCCCTTGAAGGTCGTATCCCGCTACGATAAATCTGTATAAATATAATATAATTCGCACAAATTTATACGATGAAAATTCTCACGATATTTTCTTCCTGTTTCATTGCGTCCGTTTTTGCCCCCGAGCAAGCTCGATGGCTACTCGCGTTTGATGTAACGCTCCACAGGCTTGAATTCCCCAGTAGCGATAGGTACATATCTGAGTGCTTCTCTGTATTTCAAGCGGTCTCAGATTGAAAATAATTTGCAAGATTGATTGCTGCATTAAGGTCACGGTCAATTGTTGTCCCGCAGGCTTGACAGACATACTTGCGGTCGTTTAACTTCAAGTTTTCTTTGACATGACCGCAACAGGAACAGGTCTTTGAGCTCGGGTAGAACCTGTCGGCAAAGACAAGCTGGATGCCGTTATTTTCGCATTTGTAGGTCATCTGGCGGCGGAACTCGTAGAACTTCTCACCGGCAATCCCCTTGGCAAGGTGCTTGTTCTTCATCATGCCCTTGACGTTCAGATCTTCCATGACAATGCGCGACGGTTTGGTTTTCACAATTGCGGCAGTTGTCTGATGGATGTGGTTCTGGCGGATATTGGCCAGTCTCCGATGAATCAAGGCGATTTTGCGGCGCCCCTTCTCGATGTTCTGGCATTCCCTTAAGGGGCGCTTCCAGATTGGCTTTCGCCCAGGCTTCTTTCCTTTACGCTGCACGGTTTCATACCGCGCGGTATTGGCAAGGATTTTACGGCTCTGTTTTCTCTGCTCTCGTCGCAGTTTCTTTTCAAGGCGACGGACTTCCTTCGTCTTGTTGACGCTTTTGAATACCGTCGCTTTACGTTCGCCGCTCGCATAGCAGGTCGCTAGCACCTTGATGCCAAGGTCGATGCCCATGGAATCACCGGTAAGCTTTTCGGTTTCCTGTTCCGGCACTTCGTAACTGAAGCTCAGATACCAGTACTTCCCATCAAAGGAAATCCAGGGATTGCAGTAATGGTTTCCCTTTGGAAGTTTCGGCAATGTCTCTCTTGTCCGGACGAAGCCAATCTTCTCGCCGTGGAAGCCACCGTTTTTGCGGACAAGGCTTTCATAGTTGACGTAGAAGCTCGGCTTCGTCTTGTGTTTTGTCTTGAATCTCGGCTTGCCAGCTATTCCCTTGAGGAAACGCTTGAGCGCCCTGTCTGCCTCCTTGACCGCCATTTTCATGACGTTGCTGCCGACTTCTTTCAGCCACTGGTGCGTTGTCTTTTTCAATTCATTGTTGATATGCTTCCGGATGGCACCCTCAGAAATGCGTTTGGGACCAACTTTGCCGTGCTCAAGGTACGCCTTATAGACTGCCTGGTTCTCACCTAAGAAGTAATTATACGCCCAGCGAGCTGTCCCTGCACTTTTCCAGAACAGGACTTCCTGCTTCGGTGTCGGGAGCAGGCGAATCTTCTTTCCTCGAAGCATTTTGTTTCACCTCGTCAACCAGCTTTTTCGTTTTCTTGGATCGTTGGCCGTAAAGCCTGTTGGCAAATACCGTGATGATCTGTATCAGATCATCGGTCAGTTCCTGCTCTTTGCTTTGTTCGGTCTTATCAATTATCTCGATTTCTACATGATTGATGGTACACAGATATTCAATCAGGTCAAAGCCAAAGCGGATGAGCCGGTCTTTGTACAGGACAACCACTTTCGACACTTCCTGATTGTCTATCTTTTCAATAAGTTCGCGCAGCCCCTTTTTCTTGTAGTTGATGCCAGACCCTATATCGGTTATGATTTCAAAATCATAGCCTTTGGCATACATATAGGTCTTGACGTTCCGAACCTGTGTCTCCAAGTCGTCTTTCTGAGCCGGAGTTGATACGCGGCAATATCCAATAACATGTTTGCTTCTGCTTTGCGCGTTTGAGAATTGCTTTAACTGCTCTTCAGAATAGTAACGTGTCCCGCCTTTGGATACGTAAGCGGGTAACAATTCTTTTGTCTTTTGCATCCTTCGCAATGTTTCTGGAGTCAATCCAACTGCTCGTGCAAATTTACCGATGCTTATGAGTTTCATCTCATTCACCTCCTAGTATTATTTTACCAAAAGACGAATAGGTTTACAATATTTAATTATATTTATATAGATTTATCCGTTCGCAGTATGACAGGGATATTGGAATTGAAACCATTTAACACGATTCCTCATTCGTTCCTAGTGTGAAGGATATTCTGTCGATAAATTTATCCAGATATTTATTGATTTATATAAATATTTGGTAACAGTTTAATTTCCCCATAACCTTCGATGACGCCATCATGTGCCAACGTCGTCACAGCATCATAGGCCCAATGGTCAGACGGCACGTCGCTGAACGGGTTGGCCGCTGCAAACGTCGTGGATGCAGCACCAACAGCCAGAGCCGTAACAAGTGCGGATGCGATGGTTTTCTTCATGTCTTCTTCTCTATTCTTACTTCTGATCAACATATTCCTGACAAATATCGCCTCACAGGAAACGGCCCCATGCGACAATTGTCCCATTACACTTTTCTTGCGAGTTTTCTGATATTTGTTTTCCCACATCTTTTATTATAAGAAGTTGAGAATGGACCAAAAGGGTCACATGACCTGATTAGTACACGCATAAATACTATTTTTGATTATATTCTGTAATTTTAATGAACATTTTATTGTCTATTAATGATTTCAATCAGGTGTTTTATGGCTTCAGTGGTTCACGACATAGTGAACGGCTTCATCCGATGTGATGTTCTTGCCACAGTAACGCATGAGCGCGCGGAAGAATGTGGCCGAACGGTTGACGCGCTGAATGGCTTCGTCATGCGTGATCTCACGGTTTTCCTTGCGTATGGTCTGAGCCAGATCATACGATTCGTTGGCAATCTGCAGCATGTAATCGATGATTTCATCTTCGTTGTGGAAACGCACACTGTCATCCACCGTCATTTCCTTCGTAATGAGCGGCACGGCATCGACATCCCATTTGACATCCTTGCGCGTGAGCGTCTGGTCGATGTTCAGATGATGCTTGCGATTGAAATCGTCGTAGACGGACATGTGCAGCGGCATGGAGAGATCACCGCAGTAATGGCCGAGAATCGCATAGTTGTAATCATCGAATTTGCCCATTTCCGTCCAGGCCTTAGCCTTGCGCGTCGCATTGACGATGGCGCCCAGGATATAGCCCTCCGGGCAGTCATCCCGGCTCATGCCAATCATTTCAAGCTGTGCCGTCACATCCTCGCGCGTCGGCGGCTTCGACGCATCGAAGAAATGCGCCTGGCCATCGTTCTTCTTAAGGCGATTGATGGCCGCTACCGTCTTCGACACATCCGGCGCGCAGGCATTCTGATAGCTCGAGAGTCCCGCCGCCCGCTCAATGGCCATATGCGTCTGATCCGTCCATGCCTCCGCCTGCGGCGGCATAAAGTTCAATACTCCAAACGAAGCCAGCATAGCCGGCACCAGTATCATCCTTGATTTTCTGCTAAAATTCATAAAATTCCCTCCAATCACTTTTTATAGCGTATCATGATGATTGATGTGCTGTCAATGTCGCACAAAAGCAAAAAAATGCCGTGCCGGAAAGACCGGCACAGCAAATATAGGGGAATAAAATAGGGGTTTGCTTCGATGCCGCCTTATGCTTTGACGAGCATCATGCCCTGGTTTGCACCAAGGTTCAGGGTGAGCTGACCATCTTTGACAACGGCTTCCCTGCCGGTCAGCTGATCCTGGAAAGAGGTGCCGTCAGCGAAGCCTGCTGCCGGCACGGTTACGGTCTGAGCCGCTGCGCCGCGGTTCAGGGCGACGATGGCAGCATCGTGACTGCCGTCGACGGCCGTGCGCGCGAAGACGTAGATGTCGCCGTCGGCTTTGAGCGTATCCACATCGCCGTACGAGAAGATGTTCTTATGGGCGTTGCGGACGCCGATGACCTTCTTGTAGTAGGCAATGAGGTCTTTGTCCTCCCTGCCCCATGGATACGTGCGGCGGCAGTCGGGGTCGCCGCTGCCGTACTGGCCGGCCTCATCGCCGTAATAGATGGTCGGCATGCCCGGGTAGCCCATGAGGAAGGTCGCCGCGAGCTTGAGGCGTTCCTTGCCGAGTTTGTAGTCAAAATCCTTCTTCGTCGGCTGGGACACGCCGTCGGAACCGCCGCCGAATTTATAGAGCGCACGGACCGTATCGTGGCTGTCCACGATATTCATGAGGTCGTAGAGTGCTTCCTTCGGATAATTCTGGCGCAGGACCTTGAGCTCATCGTCGGCAGCCTTGGCGTCACCCTTGTTGAGGAAGAGATCGCCGAGTGCAAACGAGAGCTTGTAGTTCATGACGGAATCGAACGTATCACCCGTGAAGAATTGAGAACCATCCTGCCAAATCTCACCCAATAGCAGAGGATCGTCGCCGTTGGCATTCTTGATGGACTTGACCTCCTTGCGGACATCGGCCCAGAATCCTGGCGGCACCTCCTTCGCCACATCGAGGCGCCAGCCCGAAAGGCCCTCATCGAACCATTTCATGATGACGCCCTTCTGGCCGTTGCGGCCATAGAGCAGATAGTCGCCGAGGTCTGACTGTACCGTTCCCTGTTCCGAGCCCGGATAATCGGCATCCTTGAACGGCACAAGGCTGTCATAGCCCTGCCAGTCGTGATACGCGTACTTCCTGCCCATCATGTCTTGAGTTTTCTCGTTTTTGATCTCGAACCAGTTCTCCCAATGCCACGGGCTGAAAACCTGTCCCTCGGCCTCGAGCTCCTTCCGGGCTTCAGCCTTGGCCGCCGCTTCCGTCAGATGCTTGTCGTTCATAAGGTCATAGATGCGGCTCCAGTACTCATAGGCACCAACCGTCTTGTACTTGCCATAGCGGTCAAAGTAAATGGAATCGTCGCCGACATGGTTGTAGACGCCGTCCATGATGAGATGCATGCCGCGTTTCTTCATTTCTGCCGAAAGCGTCTCAAGGTCCTGGAAATTGCCGAGGAACGGGTCGATCGTGCCGTAATCGACGGCATCGTAGCGATGATTCGAGCAGGCATTGTAAATCGGATTGACGTAGATGGCCGTCACGCCCAGGCCCTGCAGGTAGTCGAGCTTCTGCGTGATGCCGGCGATATCGCCGCCAAAGAAATCGTTGCATTCCCATTTGTCGCCGTCGGCTGCCGGCGTCTTGCTGTAGTTGGCCGGCAGTTCACTCCACTTGCGGTGCTGTACGGGCTGATAGCCGCGCGCATTGGCACGGGCATAGTCATTGCTCTTGTCGCCGTTGAAGAAGCGGTCCGGAAAAATCTGATAGCAGACGGCTTCCTTGGCCCAGTCCGGCGTCTTGAAGTCCCTGCGGTAAACCGTAACCTGATACGGCTTGACGCCGCGCAGCTTGAGCTCGCCGGTACTGCCCGGCTTGGCATCATCGCCGTACTCCTTCGTGTCATTGAGCACGAATTTATAACCGTAAAGACCATACGTCTGCGGCGTGAAGGCGACAGACCAGATGTCCTGTCCATCCTTCGTGCCCGTCTTTGTCATCGCATACGTCGTGACCGTGCCGTCGGCATAATCCGGATTGTATTCATCGCCGCCGTTGGCCGTGACCTTCGCTTTGTAAACAACAAGCTTGGCATTGGTGACATCCCCTGCTCCCGTGGCAAGCGAGAGCCTCAAGGGCGTGCCCTCCCTGACGGCTTCAAACGGCGCGCGATAATCCGTACTCCAGCTGTCGTGATAGACCTTGTCCGCCCGAATGCGCCCATCGTCGGCAATCAGATGGCGTGCCTGGCTGTCGTAATAGAACGTGACATCACCATCCTTGGCGACATCAACCGTCTGCGTCAGCGCGTCCGCCCCCGGCATCCGGACTGTAACCGTATACGTTCCCTTGTTCAACGGGATTGTCTTCTGGAAGAGATGGTCGAGCATCTGATCCTGCATCAGAGGGTCCTTGACGTCGCCGAAGCTGCCCGAGATAACTGGCAGTGCATCGTCCGACAGGAAGGTGTAACTCGTGCTGTCCGCGATATGATGGCTCTTGTCGTTGTAGTAGAACGTGACTTCCTGGGCCTTCGGCAGCGTCAGCTGCACGTTCGCGCCGTCGAAGTTGCCGCCGAGGCCGTAGTTCTCGGCCCAGCTGCCATTGACGGAAATCTTGTAGTAATACGTACCGGCCGGCAGTTTCATCTTGTACGAATAGAAATCATGACCGATGGCCTTCATGCGCGTCGTCGTGTCCGCTGGGTCCCAGTCTTTCGCCGCACCGGCCTTCGTCTGCACCGTGCCCGTCAGCACGATGCTGCGGCCTTCTGCGGCCAGCGCCTTTTCCTCGGCATCCTTGCCCGCGTAATCATACGTCACGGCATGCGTGGCATCATCATACGTAAACGTGACATCGTGATCCTTGAGCAGGCGCAGCGGGATGTTCTTGCCGCCCGCTTCACCATTAGCACCGTAGTTGACATCCCACAAACCGCCCACGGCGACCTTGAAGTCATAATTTCCCTTGGGAAGGTGGCCGACAAGGACATGATGACCTTTGCCATCGGACTCCATGATGGTTTTGGCATCGGCCGGGTCCCATTCTTTGGCCGCGCCTAGCTCATCCTGAAGCGAGCCGACGAGCACGACATCATCCTTCTGTACCGCACCGGCAGCCGGAGCAGCGGCTTCGGCCACACTCTGCGAGAAGACGGGCAGCACCTCTGCCTGCCATGCGGCAAAGGGTGCCGTCATCAGGCCCAGTGTCAGCGACATGCCGACGGCACGCCGCAAAAACGTTCTACGTTCCATGCAAAATCCCCCTCGAAAAAGAACGATAAACCGGGAGCGGGCCAAAGGCCCGGCTGCCCAGCGGACAGCAGTATTCCAGTTTATCGTTCGTTTTTATACCAGTATATTGCTCAAATCAGAAGTGGAAGTCCATCTGCGTGCGGACGAGCGTGCGTTTGTTGCTGGTGTTCTCAATCTGCTTCTGTTTCGAGAAGAACGTCTCCCATTCCACATTCTTCCAAGGAACGTATTTTGCACCAATAATCCAGCCCTTGCTACCAGCAGAGCCGTTGTAGAACAGCGAGCCCCACTCATCATCGCCGGAAATCGTGCCGTTTGCACCGTAGCGATACCAACGGGCATATGCCTGATACGTACCTGGCTTCTGGAGATCCGTATCGCGATAGTTCAAGCGCAGGAATAAGCTATTGTTCTGGTTATTGCCATGTTTTCTACCAGTCGCTGTATTGGCAACTGCGTTTGCATAATCCGAAGCATTCGTCTTGACATAATCTGCGATAAAGCGGACATTCTTGGCAAGATCAGCCCAACCACTGAGCACGTAAGCCTTATCATAATAGACGGTATGATCGCCCCAAGAATCCAGATGACTTGTATTCTGTTCGTAAACATCGCCCTTATCTCTGGAATTCTGTGCATAAGCAAGATTAATTCCTGCACTGTGGCCAACTTTGCCCCAAGTGCCGACGCCGTACCAACTCTCGTGGTTGCCAGCACCCGTGGAGCTGAACCAGAAGCCGCTAGCCGTCAGACCCGTGCCCTTCAGAGGAACGCCAAACTGGAAGCCGTCGGACTCGGTGCCGAACAGGACATTCTGCTGGCCAAGACCACGCCATGCACGGCCGATGCTGATCCAGTCTCCGGATTTCGGATCTACACCTTCCACCCAGATGCGCTGGATATCACCATCATGACCCGACCAACGTTTTGCTCGCGTATGCGTAGCACCATCTTCCCACGAACCCGATTCATTTTCATGGTCATGGCCATTGTTATAGAAAGAGTTTTTCTCGAGCTGGAACTTCGCTTTCCAGTAGTCATTGACCTTATAGGCGCCATTGAGATTCATATAAAAACGATTATTGTCTGTCCCTAAATGATCATCTGGTTTCGTGGAACCATCCGACATTTCTGTAGTACCGTTATATCTATCATGGTCATACTGGACACGAACAAAACCGTTAAGCTCTAACTTGCCAGCAATGCCGTTTTTGAGATCATGGATATCCTTGGTATTCTGATCCACCTGCTTCTTGAGCGTGTCAATCTCACCCGAATACTCGGCAGCGAGTTTATCGAGAACCGTCTTGTCGCCAAAGTTCAAATCGTTCTTCTGCATGGCCTTGGCGACGATGGAAGCCATCTCGTAACGCGTCATCGCACGGCCGCCCTGGAAGGTATTATCCCCCATACCTTCAATGACGCCCTCTTTGGCGAGGTAGTCGAGTGCTTCATACGACCAGTGATCTTTCGGGACATCGGTAAAGCTGTCCGCCGTTGCGGCAAATGCCGTCGTGGACATACCGACCGTCAGGCCGGCCAGGATAGCCAGGGCTTTCTTGTTGAGCTTCATTTGAAAAACTTCCTTTCCCTCTAAAGATTCTCAAAATTTATCTCTTACATGATGAGTCTCCCTATCTATCCATGTTCCGATATGAAAACCACATCATATAATCCTATATTAATATATAGAGATAGAGAACAGCGGCATCGGCCGCTATTCTCTTGTCTCTTTCCCAAAGCTTGACGCTTGCTGCTCCCCAGAAGCAACCGTCAGATATTATCGTCGAGCATCGCGCCGACACTGGCATATGCACAGCGGGCCTTCTGCTTGATTTCCTCACGGGCCGTGTCGACGGTGAAGCCGTTGAATGCCTCAATCATCGGCAGGTCGTTGATCTCATCGCCGATGGCGAAGATCTCCGCACCTTCCCAGCCCATCAGGGACAAGGTATGCTCGATGGCCTGCTGCTTGCTGATGCAGTTCGGCGTGATATCGACCGCGCATCGGTTGGGATATGCGTGGACAGTATCGCCAAACGTGGCATTGACAGCAGCACTGGCCGCCAGAGCATCTTCTGGATTCGTGAAGCCAAGCGCGAACTGATGGATGGTCTGCGGCAGCTTGTCTACCTCATCCTCCTCAATGCGAACAATGGGGAAATCCCACTGCTTCGCCTCGCGCAGCACCCAGGTGCCTTCAAAAGCATGACAGAGGTACGTGCGGTCCGCTGCCGAGAGTGCAAAGTGGAACGACTTGCGTACGAGCGGCAGCTTCGTCAGCGCCTTGAGCATGTGCGGCTCGATCCTGGCTTCCCAGAGGACGGTACCATCTGCCTTGCAGATAATGCCGCCGTTATTGCAGGCAAGATAATCGTAGCCGACACCGTAATGCTTGAGCTGCGGGACAAGCATGCCATGGTCGCGCCCCGAGACAATGCCGAACTTATGGCCCGCCTCGCGCCATCTCTGGATGGCCTCCGCATCACTCTTGGCAATCACATCTTGACGGAACAGCGTTCCATCATAATCACTAGCGGCTACTTTCATGCTGCTTCCTCCTCAATCCATGTAGACAACGGCTTCAGCCGGTCTAAGCTTTCCTTTTTCAGGATTCTTGCAGTTGCCGAGCAGCGGCTTGGCATCCTTGAGGAATCCTGCATCGTATGTAACGGGTTCATTCGTGAAATTCACGATGGTATATGTCGCATGATCGTCGAGCGAACGCTCGAATACGTAAACGCGTTCATCATCCGGCAGCAGTTCCTCATAGGTACCCTGCTGCAGGATCTCGGCGGCTGCACCAGTCGTGCGCTCGCGGTTCAAACGGCGGTAATAGCTCAGGACGGAATCGCCGTCCTCAGCCTCGGCCTCGACGCAGCAGTCCATGAAGTCCTCATGGACGGGCAGCCATGGCTTGCCGGTCGTGAAGCCTGCATTCGGCTCACACGTCCACTGCATCGGGGTGCGCGCGTTGTCACGGCTCTGGAACTGCACGCATTTGAGTGCTTCCTCAGGCGTAAAGCCTTTCTTGAGCGCGTATTCGTACTGACCATGCGTCGAGATATCATTATAGTCCTCAATGTGCGGAAATGCTACATTCGTCATGCCGATTTCCTCGCCTTCATAGACAAAAGGCGTGCCGCGCAGCGTGTAGAGGATCGTCGCGAGCGCCTTGGCTGCGGTCTTTGGATCCGTACCTTCCGGGAAGTAGCGGTGCATCGAGCGGTTCTGATCATGATTCTCGAAGAAGATCGGATACCAGCCTTCCTTGGCCGTGGCCTTCTGGCTGGCTGTAAGCGCCTGCTTGAGCTGCGTGATTTTCCACGGGAAACGCTTGCACCAGATTTCACCTTCCGGATAGGCGAGTTCGAGATGGCTGAACTCGAAGAGCATCGAGAAGACGCCATTCTCGCCGACCCACTGCGGCAGTTCCTCGGGGCTGACGCCGTTGGCTTCGCCGACCGTGAAGATGTCGTGGCCGTCGAAGACTTCGCGGCGGAACTCATGCAGAAAATCGAGGATGCCCGGCGTATTGGCCGTCATCTCATGGATGCCGACAAGCCCGTCCGGGCCGTCCGGCGTCCCATCTGCAAATTCCGGCTTCTTGATGTAGACAATCGCATCGATGCGGAAGCCGCCGACACCCTTGTCGAGCCAGAAGTTTGCAGCATCGAACAGGGCCTTGCGGACTTCGGGGTTCTCCCAGTTGAGGTCCGGCTGTGCTTCGGCGAATGTGTGCAGGTAGTACTGCTGGCGTTCTTCACACCATGTCCAGGCCGAGCCGCCGAAGATGGCGCGCCAGTTCGTCGGTGCCGAGCCGTCCGGTTTGGCATCGTGCCAGATGTACCAGTCGGCCTTGGGATTCGTGCGGTCCTTCTTCGACTCGAGGAACCAGGGATGCTGGTCGGAGCTGTGATTGAAGACGAGATCCATGACGATGCGGATGTCGCGCTTCTTCGCTTCGGCAATCAGCGTTTCCATGTCTTCCATCGTGCCGTACGACGGGTCGATGCCGCAGTAATCCGAGATATCGTAACCATTATCAACCATCGGCGAGGGATAGACCGGCGTGAGCCAGATGGCTCCCGTGCCGAGAGATTTGAGATAATCGAGATGACGCGTGACACCGGGTATGTCACCAACACCGCTGCCCGTCGTATCCTGGAAGCTCTTCGGATAGACCTGGTAGACGATACTTTTCTGCCACCATTTTAACTTGCTCATGAGAATACTCCTTTCTTCCGGTTCCCGTGAAATACGAGAGTGGAGTGTGGAGAGATCCACGCTCCACTCTCACATTCACATATGTTGAATCAGAAGGAGATGATTGGGGTTTCGTTGACTTTGACGTCGCCGTCAGCAGCTTTCTTCATTTGCGGATACTCATTGCTGTTCGTCACAGCGAGGATGATCGTATCCTTGTAGCCGGCAGCCTTGATGGCATCGCGGCTGAAGCCGATGAGGTCGTCGCCGGCCTTGACTTTCGCACCCTGTTTCGTCAGGCAGCGGAAGCCCTTGCCTTCCATCTTGACCGTATCGAGGCCGATGTGGATGAGGATCTCGGCACCGTTGTCGAGGCGCATGCCGATGGCGTGATAGGAACCTTCCATGATCATGGTGACTTCGCCGTCAGCCGGAGCTACGACCATTTCCGTCGTCGGTTCGATGGCAACGCCGTCGCCCATCATCTTCTGGGAGAACACATCATCCGGTACTTCCGTCATATCGATGAGTTTGCCGGTAGCAAATGCCGTGAGTTTCATGGAAAGATCCGTCTGAACGGGTTCGCTCGGGTTGGCTGCTGCCTTCGCCTCAACAGCTACGTCAGCAAGATCACCCTTCAGGAGAGCATCGAAATAGCTGCGAACATTCGGTACGGAGAGACCGACGATGACCTGGATGGCATGGCCGTTCTTGACGAGGCCGAAAGCACCGGCTTTCGTGAACTTGCCTGCCGAAGCAACTTTATCCGGATCTGCGACCGTGACGCGCAGACGCGTTGCGCAGTTCGTGACTTCCTTGATGTTGGACGGGCCGCCGAGGTTATCGAGGAATACCTGAGCCTTCAGAGCATCCGGGTTGTTGGCAAGGCCTTTCTTTTCCATTTCTTTCTTGGCTTTGTACTCGGCCTTCGTGAAGAGCTTATCCTCTTCATCGTCGTCCGTGCGGCCCGGCGTCTTATAATCGTTCTTGAGGATGAGATAACGGAATACGAAGAAGTAGATTGCCGTGAAGGAGAAACCTACGATGAGCTGCATGATGTAAGTACCTGCATGGTACTTGAACAGCGGAATCCAGTTCTGGACGAAGCAGTCGATGAGGCCGCCGCCGAAGTTACCGGAAAGACCGAAGAAGTAAAGCGTTGCGGAAAGCGTTGCAGCGAGGACTGCATGCACAGCGTAGAGGAGCGGTGCGACGAAGAGGAAGGTGAATTCAAGCGGTTCAGTGATGCCGCAGAGAACAGCCGTAATCGTCGCCGGAATCAGGAGCGTAGCAACCTTCTTGCGTTTCTCCGGCTTAGCGCAGAAATACATAGCGAGGGCAGCGCCCGGCAGACCGAAGACCTTGGACATACCGTGGAGGGCGAAGCCGCCTTCCGGGAACATTTCTTTCAAAGAATGTGCGCTCGTAGCGAAATCGTTGAGGTGCTGGAGCCAGTAAGCCTGGATACCGCCATCGCAGACGGCCGGGCCAAAGATGAACGGCAGGTAGATGAAGTGATGCAAACCAGCCGGCAGCAGGATGCGTTCGGAGAAGGTGTAGCACCATACGCCGATGATGCCGCTCGTCTTGAGGAAAAACTGGAACTGCTCGATGGCGTGCTGGACAGCCGGCCATACGAAGCAGAAGATCAGGGCCATCGGAATCATGACAGCGAAGCCGACGGCAACGACGAAGGCAGGACCCTTGAAGATGCCGAGCCAATCCGGAATCTCGGTATCATAGAAGTGGTTGTGGATCCAGGCGGAGCAGCAGGCAATGAAGATAGCACCGAGCATGCCCATGTCGAGCGTCTTGATGTTTGCGATCATCGCGAGGCCTGTGCCCGCACCAGCTGCCTGGCTGTAATCCACGCCGAAGAAGTCACCGTGCAGTGTCAGGAAAGCGGAGATGAAGTAGTTGAAGCACATGTAGATGACGAAGGATTCCATTGCGCAGCGCGCAGGTTCCTTTTTCGCAAAGCCGATTGGCACGGCGATGGCGAAGAGGATTGGCATCTGGGCGAATACCGTCCAGGCACCCTGTTCTACGACAAACCAGAAATCATACCAGACGGTGCCTTTGTCTGCGATACTGCCAAGAAGCATCGTGTTCTTGCAGACAATCGAGATGGCAACCGTGAGACCGAAGAATGCGAACAGGATGACTGGCGTGTACATGGCGCCGCCGAACCGTTGCAATTCTTGCATGACGCGATCTTTCTTGATCGACATGTTCATTCCCCCTATTTCTCATTACCCTTTATGATTGCTACCGTTTCGATTGGTTGGTATCGATTCGGCGTGTCATCCAAGAGGGTGGATTCGCAATCCCCCGATCCATCTCCTTGGATATCCTGTACCTAAAGAATACTAGAAAAAGCCCGCGAACGCAATAGTTTCGCGGGCTTCAGGCACATTGCCCCTCTCGTGTACCTTGGTACATTCTGAGAATATTGATACACCTCAGCAATATCAAGGGCTCAAGGCCCTTCACCATTATTTATTGTTTATATTGTTGATTGAATATTCTTCTGTTTCAGTCGATGCACGTAAATGCGATACTTGACGTACCAGACTTCAATCAGCATGAAATACGGCATCATGGACTTGAAGGAGATGTGCTTGCCATCATCGGCATCGTAAAGCTGGAATTCGGCCGGTGAGATGTAGAGATTGACCGTTGAGAGGCTCGCGAGCGTGTTGTCATGGAGCTTTGTGATGGAGATGAGCGGGATGTCGCGCAGCTGGAGTTCCCGCGCAATCTCGACGACAGAGGGAGATTCCCCCGAGAGCGAGACGATGATGAAAAGGTCGTCCTTCGTCAGCGTCGGCAGCACAGAATAGAATTCCTCGCGAGCCGGGATGTCGTAGAGAAAGACGTTGTCGTAAAAGAAAAGGCGCTTGAGCTCCTGCAAGACATTGGCCTGTACGTAGCCCGAGGCAAACGTGAAGACGCGGTTCGCCTCGTGCACGAGGCGGCTGGCACTGTCGAAGTTGCGCTTGAAGATCTTCTCGCCCGTCTTCAGGTAGAAGTCGCTGAGGTCGTCGAGCACATTGGAGTTGTAATGCGGCTGCTCCACCTCCTCCATCTTGAGAATGGCCTTGAGCTCACCGAAGCCGTCGAGCCCAAGCTTCTGCGAGAAGCGCACGATGGTCGTGCTCGAGACACAGCAGGCGCGCGCGAGTTCATGGATGGAAATATGGCGAGCGGCCGCACGATGCTGCAGGATGTACTTCCAGATGACCATATCCGTGTCGTTCAGAGCCTGGCGGTTGGTATTGATGAGTTCGTCGAGACGCATAAGGGAGTCCTCCATCTAACGTGTAAACAGGGAAAATCAGAACAGGCTGAGCGTCTTCAGCAGAAAAATCCAGCCGAAGATCGTGAAGCACGACAGCGCGCTCGTGTAAACGACGCAGTTGCCCGCGAGCTCCGCGTCGCTGTTCATCTGCTGCGCCATGGCAAAGCCGGCGACAGCACACGGCGTGGCGAAGATGGCGACGAGCGTCACGAGCTCGATGCCGCGGAAGCCCAAGAAGATTGCCAGCCCCAGCATAATGGTCGGCACGATGATGAGACGGGCGAGCACACAGCCCACGAGCTGCGGCAGATGATTGTGGAAGCTGCCCCCCTTGAACGAGGCACCGAGGATGATGAGGGCGACAGGCGTCGTGGCTGCCGCGACTTGGCCGATCGGCTTGAGCACGGGCTTCGGGATGGGGATACCGAGGATCAGGAAGGCTGCGCCCAAGATTGCGCCGAGGATCATCGGATTCTTGAGCACGCCGAGGAGAATGCCGGGCAGGTAGAAATGCCCGCCGCGGAACGTCTCGAGAATGAAGACCGAGACGATGTTGTAGATCGGCACGATGATGGCAATCATCATCGTCGGGATGGCCAGCTGGTCGTCACCGAAGATATTGGCAATGAGCGGGATGCCCATGAGCACGAAGTTGCTGCGGAACGTAGCCTGGATCATGGCGCCGCGGCGCTTGTTCGACGGCTCGATTGCACAGACGATGATGCCAGCGATGAGCGCCGTTGCCAGAACACCGCCCGCTCCGAACAGGATGAGATTGGGACGGAACGTCGTGGCAATATCCGTTGTGTAGATGTTGTAGAACATCATGCAGAAGAAGAAAATACGAAAGACCATGCGATTGACATGGACGAGCTCCTCATCCGTCAGGAGCTTCATGCGCTTGACCATGGCACCGATGAACATCAGGCAGAACATCGGCACGACAGCGCCAATCGCCACAAGCAGATTGCTGACCATATACGCGATACACCCTTCCTAAAACGGCTCTGAATTTATTCCGTGTATTCCGATTCACGCCGGCATATTCAGCATACAGCCAACCACGTCGCGTGAATCAAACATGAATGCGCAATGCGTATCCTACAAAAAGTATATCACAATTGACGCAGGCTCAAAAGTGAGGAGTTTGTCCTGCCCGTCATTACCAGCGATGGCGGATCTTCCAGAACTCGGGGCTCAGCATGACGAGCAGCGTAAACATCTCGAGGCGGCCGAGCAGCATCGAGATGCAGAGGATGCTCTTCGAAAAATCCGAGAACCCCGCATACGTGCAGGTGGCGCCGGCCACGCCGAAGGCCGGGCCGACACAGCCCATCGTCGTGACGCTGATGCCGATGGCATCGAAAACGCCAAACCCATCCCAGGTCAAAAGCAGCGCCCAGAGGACGATGAACAGCATGTAGAGAAAGAAGAATTGCTCGACGCGCACGAGTACATCATCCTCAACTTCCACGCCGTTCATGCTCGCGCGGATGACGCGCCGCGGGCTGAGCTTCTGATGCACGACGGCCCAGGCATTCTTGACGAGCAGCACGACGCGCGAGATCTTGATGCCGCCGGCCGTAGAGCCCGCACAGCCGCCGCTGATCATCAGGAGCATCAGGAGCCCCTTGGAAAACGACGGCCACTGGTCAAAATCCGTCGAGACAAAACCCGTCGTCGAGAGCGAACCGACCTGGAAGCTCGCGTAGCGAAACGCCTCGAACGGAACGAGGCCGAACTCCGCCACGAGATTTGCCGTAATGAGCAGCATCGCGGCAAACAGGATGCCGAGATATGCCTTGAATTCCGTATTGCGGCGAAAGACGCGCGGCCCTTTCTGCCATGCCCTGTAGTAGAGAGCGAAATTGCCGCCCGACAGGATCATGAAAAAGGTCATCCATCCCTCGACGAGGGGGCTGTCGAAATGCATGGCATTGTCGTCGTAAATGGAAAAGCCGCCGGCCCCGATCGTGCTCATCGCGTGCGTCATGGCGTCAAAGAGGGGAAGCCCGCAGCAAAGATAAACGAAGCAGGCCGTCACCGTGAAGATCAGATACATGAAGAACAGGACCTTCGTCATGTCGCGCAGGCGCGGCAGCACGCGATCCTGCGTAGGGCCGGAGGTTTCTGCATTGTACATGTAGACCGTGCTTTGACCGGCCTGCGGCAGGATGGCAATGAAGATGACGATGATGCCGAGTCCGCCAAACCAATGTGTCATCATGCGCCAGAACAGGATGCTGAGCGGCTGCGCCTCGATGCTCGTCATGACGGTTGCGCCCGTGCCCGTAAACCCCGAGATGCTCTCAAATAAGCCGTCGAGAAGCCCGAGCGAACCGCTCAGGAGATAAGGCAGCATGCCGAGGCCCGTCGCGAGCAGCCAACCGAGGCCCGTAATGGCCGCGCCCTCGCGCATCGTCATCTGTCCCTTGCCCGACCGTCCGCGCAGCTGCAGGAGCCCGCTGACAAGGAAACAGACGAGCATCGAGACGGTAAAGGCCAAGATGCTCGGTTCCTGATTCCAGACGGCCATGGCCAGCGGCACCATCAGGATCAAGGCTTCCGCCATGACGAGGCGGCCGAGGATGTAGCATATGAGATTGTAGTTCATAAGATACCCCTTTACCAGTTCTTGCCGAAAGAGCGCACGCCGCGGTCAATGAGCACGAAGAACGAAAAGATCTCGATGCGTCCAAGCACCATGAGAAAGGCACAGAACATCTTGAGCCAGTACGGCGTCCATAAAAAGTCCCCGCTGCCGAAGAGCGCGGCCGTGCTGCCCGCGCTCGTCAGGCAGCCGGCCGCCACGCCCATGGCCTGCATCATCGAGACGCCCGAGAGCGAGATCACGAGCGCCGAGAGAGCAAAGATGGCGATGAACAGGAAAAAGAAGGACAGGATGCGTCCGACGACCTTGGCAGGCACGGCCAGCCCGTCCACCTTGATGCTCACGACCATATGCGGATGCAGCGTGTGACGGACTTCCGCCAGAGCCATGCGCAGCAGCACGAGAAAGCGGATGACCTTGATGCCGCCGCCCGCCGAGCCGATGCAGCCGCCGATGAAGACGAAGATGAAGAGCAGCAGGCGCGAAAACGGCGGCCAGTCCCAGCAGGGCGCTGAGACAAAGCCACAGGTCGACAGGAAGGACGCTGCCTGGAAAAAGCCGTAACGCAGGCTCGTCACGCCATCGCAGAGGCCGTTGCGCGAAAGATTCAGCGCAATCAGCACGCCGCCGGCCACGAGAATCATGAGGTACACCTGCCATTCCGTATCGCGCAGGAAGAGGCGGATGCTGCGCCGCTGCCAGGATTTCCAGCAGAGCAGCGGGTTGAGCGCGGCCAGCACCATCGAGATGCCGGCCGCGAGTTCCAGCGGCCAGAGGTCATACGGCATGAAGAGCGACGGATCCGCCGTACCACTGGAGGAAAGCGTCACGAGTGCACTCGTGACGGCGTCGAAGGGCATGAGGCCCGCGAGCAGGAAGAGCGCGAAGGAAAGGAGTGTCAGGACCGCGTAGATGCGGAAGCCCTGCCAGGCCGAAGAAGCCATCTTGTTCCACAGCGGGCTGAAGAAGATGCTCTGGCGTGCTGTGAGCGTGAGCCCGAAGCAGCCGCTGACCTGCGGCAGAACGGTCGTCAGGATGAGGATGAAGTTGAGGCCGCCGAGCCAGTTTAGCAGGCTGTGCCAGAGCACGAGGCTGTGCGGCATGACAAAATCCGTATACGTATAGCATGAGATTCCCGTCGTCGTGACGGCCGCCACGCTCTCGAAGAGCGCCGTCAGCGGATCGCGTATGACATCCGCGAGCACGTAGGGCATCATGCCGAAGACGGAAAGCATGGGCCAGACGAGCACCATGAAAAGCGCGCCCTCCCAGACATTGAGCTGGCGCATGTGATGCCGCCCCAGATAGCAGAAGGCTCCGCCGAGCGCAAAGGCCAGCACGGACGGCACGAGGAAGACCCAGATGTCCGTCTCGTGCCAGAACAGCCCGTCCGCCACGGGAATGAGCAGAGCGCCGCCCATGATCTCGGCCACGCGGCCCATCAGCAGCCAGAAGAGCTCGAGCTCCCAGACGCCGCGACTGGATTTCTTCATACTTACTCCCTGCCCTTGAAATACTTCATGACTTTCTTGGAATACTGCGTCTGGATGAACAGGATGGTCCTATCCCCCGGCTGCAGCACCGTCGTGCCGTTCGGGATGGCCGCTTCGCCCTCGCGGACATACGCGCAGACGAGGCACTCGCGCGGCAGCTTGGCCGCAGAGAGCGGCTTGCCGGCGACCGGCGCTCCCTCCTGCACGATGACCTCGACGGCCTCGGCCTTCGCCCCCTCGAGCAGTGAGACGGAGACGACGCCGCCGCGGCGTGCAAAAGCCAGCACCTCACTTGCAGAGAGCAGACGGGCCGAAAGAACGATATCGACGCCCACCTTTTCCATGAGTTCCACGTATTCGTTGCGCGAAACACGCACAATCGTCTTCGTGCGGTTCTCGGACATATGACGGGCCAGCAGGGCCAGCATGAGATTGAGTTTGTCATCCTCGGTCAGGCAAACGACGACGTCGGCCTCGGCCACGCCTTCTTCAGTCAAGAGATCGATATCCGTGCCGTCGCCGCAGATGGCAATGCCATCGACGAGCTTGTCGGCCATCAGGCGGCAGCGCTCGCGGTTCTTGTCGATGACCTTGACCTTGACGCCCTGCTTCTCGAGCATCGGCGCGAGGGCCCGCCCCGCGCGGCCCGCGCCAATGATGATGACGCGATGCAGCTTGCGCGCGTCGCGCTGCACGAAATTCTTGCTGAACTTCTCGATTTCCTCAGGAATGCCGATGAAATACGCATTGTCATGCGGCAGCAGGCAGTCATCGCCGTGCGGGATGATCATGCGGTGATCGCGGAAGATCATGCCGGCCAGCACGCCCTTCGGCAGCCGGATATCCTTGAGCGGGATATTCGCCAGCGGTGAATGGCGCTGCACCTTCGTCTCGAACAGGCGGATCTTGCCATGGGCAAAGTCCTCGACGTCGAGTGCGGCCGGCGTCATCAGGATGCGGTTGATTTCGTTGGCCGTGATGAGCTCCGGATTCAGCATGAGGTCGATGTCAAAATTCTTCTTGAGGTATTCGCGCGCCTCGCTCATGAACTGCATGTCGCGGATGCGCGCAATCGTATGGCTGATGCCGTGCTTCTTCGCGAGGATGCAGCAGACCATATTGACTTCGTCGCTGGCTGTCACGGCGATGAGAATGTCGGCACCGCGCACGTCGGAATCGTCCATCGTGATTGGGCTCGCACCGTTGGCATAGATGGTCAATACATCCAGCGTGTTTTTTACGGCCTCCAGCTGGCTCTCATCGTGATCGATCACCACGACATCGAACTGCTCCTTCGACAGCAGTTCCGCAATGCTGTACCCCAGCTTGCCCGCACCCACTACGACAATACGCACGACGATCCCTCCTAAAAAATCACATGCTTCATTATAACACAAAAAGCCCCCGGTACGGAAACGCCGCGAGGGCGCTCCGTAGCGGGAGCTTCCATGTTCAACAGGGGTTATTCTGCGAAAAGTTCCGTGGAGAGATAGCGGTCACCCGTATCCGGCAGCAGCGCCACGATGTTCTTGCCCTCAAACTCCGGACGCTTGGCGAGCTCGATGGCAGCAGCCAGAGCCGCGCCCGAGGAAATGCCAATCAGTACGCCCTCAACATGGGAGAACTGGCGGCCATACTTAAAGGCATCTTCGTTGGCAACGGCGATGACCTCATCGTAGACCTTCGTGTCGAGCGTTTCCGGCACAAAACCGGCGCCAATGCCCTGGATTTTGTGCGGGCCGGCCTGGCCCTTCGAGAGGACCGGGCTCGTCGCAGGCTCAACGGCTACGACACGGATGTCCTTGTTCTGCTTCTTGAGATAGTGGCCAACACCGGACAGCGTACCGCCCGTGCCGACACCTGCGATGAACGCATCGACCTTGCCGTCGAGATCATTGTAGATCTCCGGGCCCGTCGTCGCTTCATGCGCAGCCGGGTTTGCGGGGTTGGCGAACTGCTCCGGGATGAAGGAATTCGGCGTCTCCTTGGCGAGTTCCTCAGCCTTGGCGATTGCACCCTTCATGCCCCTGGAACCATCCGTCAGCACAATCTTGGCGCCGTACGCCTTGAGCAGGTTGCGGCGCTCAACGCTCATCGTCTCCGGCATCGTCAGGATGGCCTTGTAGCCGCGGGCCGCAGCAACGCTCGCGAGGCCGATACCCGTATTGCCGGAGGTCGGCTCGATGATCGTGGCACCCGGCTTGAGCTTGCCATCTTTCTCAGCCTGCTCGATCATGGCCTTGGCGATGCGGTCCTTGACGGAGCCGGCCGGATTGAAATACTCGAGCTTCACGAAGACATTGGCCTTGAGGTCATTGGCCTTGATGAAGTTGTTGGCCTTCAGCAGCGGCGTACCGCCAATCAGTTCCGTAACACTGTTGTATACCTTGCTCATGGTGAATACCTCCATTTATCTTTTGTCATCTGAAACACTTGCTTAGTTAAAACATATATGATTAATATGTTTATATATTATCACAGGCCCTGCCACTTGTCAACAGGGATTGACTTTTTCGCATAAATTTACTACCATATAGTAAACAAGAATGACATAGTATAAAAGTATGAAATGAGGTATTTATCCATGAAGATCTCTGCGAAAGGACGCTACGGGCTGGCCGCCATGACGTACCTTGCCCGCAATTACGAGGCAGGCACGCCCATCACCATCATCAGCATTTCGGAGAAGCTCGGCATCTCCAAAATTTATCTTGAGCAGGTTTTCTCCCTGCTCAAGCGCGCCCGCCTCGTCAATTCCATCAAGGGCAGTCAGGGCGGCTATCAACTGGCCCGGGCACCGCGTGAAATCACAGCCTACGATATCCTCGCCTCCATCGAGCTCTCGCTGATGGAAAAGACGGCGGCAGCCGCTCCCGACAAGATGCCGGAGCTCGACCGGGCACTCGCCGCACGCGTCTTCGATCCGCTCGACGAAGCAATCAAGAACACGTTGTCCGCTGTTTCGCTTGACAACATCCTCACGGCCATTGACCAGGAGAAGGACGCGGACAGTTTGATGTACTTCATTTAATGAAGCACCAAAGAAACATTAACGTACTCTTAATAAACTCCAGATTCAATCAACAAAACCCATCAACTCTGCCAAACATCGTCGCAAATACTCGCATTTTATGCGCAGGAAGCGGCGAAAACCGTTAAAATTATGAACGATATGGAATCATTCCTATAGAAAACGTTCTCTCACTGGAAATAAATCCACAAAATCCGCTGTTTTCCGCGAGTCTGCAGGAATATACTATTTCACAAGCCACTTGAGATATAGTATAATACTCGGTAGTTGTTGAGGATACGCCCCTATCCTTCCCAACGCTGACAACAACCCGTAACACATTCTCGACGGTATGGCCACGCCGTACCATGGTTTTGTTGGAGGTGTTTTCCCATGATGATGGATGACATTCGTGTTATCATCGCTAAGGGTCCCTTCTCCGCGGAAGACGCGCAGTACTACATCGAACGTATCAAATCGAAAACGAAGTTTACATTGAAGAAAGTGACGTTTACCCGCACCGATACGTATCTGGATATCCGCTATTCGTTTGCCGATATCCCCTTCGAGCGTATTCGCCGGATCCCCTTAGCCGATTTGCCAGAGCGCCGCGCGGTGAACAACTGATAGCAGCCTGTGGCATGCAAAAGCCCCGGAACCATCTGGTTCCGGGGCTTTTGTCATGAAAAAATCAGGCTCAGCGGGTAAAGTGAAAGGAATCGAGCTCCCAGAGGCGTCCCGTGACGGATTCGAGCGGAGCATCGGCATGAATGCGCAGTTCCGGGCGGATATTCTTCTCGGGGAATACCAGCATGCTCGCCACTTCCTCACCGTGCTGGAAGAAGGCTTCAACAGCCGTGCGGTCAACAAAGAGCTGCAGGGAGAGCATGCGGTCGACAAAGAGCTTGAAGCGGCGCACGCCGCGGCCGCCATGCTTCATGCCCGTGCGGTCGATCGTCATGACCTGCGTCGTGCGGTCATAGGAAAAGACGGTCGTCTCCAGGCCGTAAGCGAGCGTCAGGCTGATGTGCTGCGCCTTGCCCAGCGTGAGGTCGAGCAGGGCTTCCGTGCCGTCAAAGAGCTGCTCGGTGAGATTCTGCTCCATGTCCATATCGATGTCGATGGCCGTCTCCTCGATGCGCAGGGCCTTGAGCTCACGGGCCGGACGTGAATAGATGTGCCCCTGACGCAGGGAGAGCACGCGTGGCAGCGTCAGGCTGAACATCCAGCCCTTCTCACGCGTCGGATATTCATCGTCCTTGTCCGGCATGCCCATCCAGCCCAGCAGGATATGACGTCCCTCGTGCTGGAAGACTTGCGGCGCATAGAAATCAAAGCCGTGGTCGAGTTCCTGGAACTTCGAATGCTGCATCATATCGAGGCTGTCGAGGGAGAGATGGCCTGCGATATAGCCGGCCTGATAGATGTTCTGGCGGTCGAACTCGCGCGCTTCAAGGCCCTGCGGGCAGAAAATCAGCGCGTCATAAGCGCCGAAATGCAGAAGATTCGGGCATTCCCACATGTAACCGAAGTGCCCGAGACGCGTCTTGAGCTCGCCGAGATTCTTCCAGCCCTCTTTCGTCTCCTCGTAGATGAGCACGGTGCCGCGCGGTTCCTGTTCGTCGGCCTGCGCACCGATGACGAAGTAGCGCTTGCCATGACGGTGGAAGAGATACGGATCACGGAAATGACCCGTGATGCCTGCGGGGCTGTCCGGCACGGCAATCACGCCCTTCTCCACCGAGCCGTCTTCCTGCAGCGTGCCGAAGCGCTGCGCCGGCGTGCGGATGCCGTCATTCTTGGCATTGCAGGTGTAGAAAACATGGACCCTGCCCTTTTCCGTGAAGCCGCAGCCGGAATAGCAGCCGTCCTTATCGTGTTCGTCACTCGGCCAGAGCGAAAGTTCCGGCAGAGAATAATGCACGAAATCACGCGTCCGGACGTGAGCCCAGCACTTGTTCTTGTGCTCGCAGCCCAAGGGGTTCCACTGATAGAAGATATGGTATTCGCCATCGGCGTACGTCAATCCATTCGGGTCATTGATGAGGCCGAACGGCATTTCGAGATGGAAGCGGTTGTGCCAGCGGTCCGTCAGCGGGAAACCGGCCGCGACCCTCGCATCGATGGCTTTCTTGTCAAAATGTTCCATGAAAATTCCTCCCGATACAGAAAAAGGGCTGCCGTTGCGGCAGCCCTGATTACTTCTTACTGTTCGTCCTCTTTTTCCGGGTTGAACAGCGTGAACGTCAGCGCAAACGCTACGGCAAATCCAACAACATTGACGAGGATGTACTGCGGCAGATGGTCAAGGTAGAGGAGTGTGCCAGGCAGGACCGTGATGCCCATGCCCGTACCGGCAAGATGCAGGAAACCCGCGATGCCGCCTGCGCAGGCGCCGCCCGCGAGTGCGTAGAGGAACGGCTTCATGAGGCGCAGGTTGATACCGAAGATGACCGGTTCTGTGATGCCGAGGAAGGCCGGCACGATGGAAGAAATGTAGAGTGCACGCTTCTTCTTGTTCTTCGTGCGGGCAGCCACGGCTGCGGCAGCACCGCCCTGAGCGATGATGGCGCCCGTGATGATCGCGTTGAAGGGATCGACGCCCGTCGAGGCGAGCAGCTGGACTTCCAGGGCATTGAAGACGTGATGGACGCCGAAGACGACGATGACCTGATGCAATCCGCCGACGATGAAGCCGCCGACGCCGTACGGCAAAGCGAGGAAGGTCTGGATGGCGCCGAAGACAGCAAGTTCGATCCAGTGCATGATTGGGCCGACGATCAGGAGGCCGAGAATCATGGAGATGAAGAGCGTCAGGAACGGCGTGACGATGAGGTCAATGACATCCGGGATGAAGGTCTTGAGCCATTTCTGCAACTTGGCCGCAAAGATGCCGAGCACGAGAGCCGGCAGTACGGAGCCCTGATAGCCGACGACCGGCACGCTGAGTCCGAAGATGTCCATCATGATGGGCTGAGCCTGACCGGCGGCAATCGCGTAGGCATTCGGCAGCTGCGGGGCAACGAGCATGAGGCCGAGGACGATGCCGATGACCGGCGTGCCGCCGAAGCGCTTCGTCGTGGACCAGCAGACGAGTGCCGGCAGGAAGGCAAAGGCCGTATCCGTGAGGATCTGGCTCATGCGCAGAACGTTGTCGCTGAACTGGACGCCCATGCTCAGGCAGGCGCCGCGCAGGCCCATGAAAAGACCGGTTGCGACGAGAACGGGAATAATCGGCACGAAGACATCGCCGAGCGTGCGGGAAATCTTCTGTGCGACCGACATCTGCGCGTAGGCTTCCGCCTTGTTGTTGCTGGCACCGGCGAGATCCGTGCCGGCAACGAAGACATCGTATACCTTGTCGACAAAGCCCGTGCCGAGGATGATCTGGTATTGGGCAGCGGCGAAGAACTGGCCCTTGACGCCGTCGATATTCTCAATGGCTTTCTCGTTGAGCTTCGTCTTGTCGACGATGATGAGGCGCAGGCGCGTGGCGCAGTGCTCAGCACTGCGGACATTCTCACGGCCGCCGACATACTTCCAGATGAGCTTTGCGACGCGCTCTTCCTTCGACAAACCGCTGAGGTCTTCCTCCGGTTCGGCCGGAGTCTCTGCTGCCGGCTCGGACGAAGCTGGCGCTTCCTCTGCTGCCTCTTCATTGACCGTCGTGATTTCCTTGTCGCCGAGAGCCACCGTCACCTTGCCGTACTCAAAGGCATTCGTCACGAGGACCGGTGTCGTCGTATCGTAGCCGGCGCCCTTGATGCCTTCCGGATCGAACTCCAGCAGCAGCTGGCCGCGCTTGACGCGATCGCCCTGAGCGATCTTGGCGTCGAAGAACTTGCCGCCGAGCTGGACCGTATCGATGCCGACGTGAATCAGGATATCCGCGCCGTTATCGGCATGGATGCCGATGGCATGCTTCGTATCGAACAGCACGGTGACTTCGCCGTCGACCGGCGAGTAAACCTTGCCGTCCGGATTCTTGACAGCCGCGCCCTTTCCCATGGCACCGCTGGCAAAAGCCGGATCCTTGACATCCTTCAATTCGATGAGCTGTCCATTGAGCGGACTGTCCAAGCGAATCTCTTTCATGAGATGGTTCCTCCTTTTCTCATTCCGTTTCCTTCCTTACTGCTCCAAATCACCAAAAATCCAGGTGCCCCCTGACGCCTGACCGGGAATCCCTGCGGCTTATTGTGAAACCGTTTTCATAGTTCTAGTGTATAGCACAGGACCCCGTTTGTCAAGCAAAAACATCACTCCACGAGGAGGTCCCGGAACTTCGTATACTCCTTCTGGAAGAACAGGTTGACCGTATCGACCGGGCCATTGCGGTGCTTGGCGATGATGACTTCCGTGAGGTTCTTGTTCTCCGTATCTTTATCATAATAATCCTCGCGATAGAGGAACATGACGATATCGGCATCCTGCTCAAGGGAACCGGATTCACGCAGGTCAGAGAGCATCGGGCGCTTGACTTGGCGCGACTCGACGGAGCGCGAGAGCTGGGAAAGCGCGATGACCGGCACGTTGAGCTCGCGCGCCAGCGCCTTGAGAGAACGAGAGATCTCGGAAATCTCCTGCTGGCGATTGTCGCCATTCTTGCTCGGACGTCCCTGCATGAGCTGCAGATAGTCGATGACGATGAGGTCGAGGCCGTGTTCGGCCTTGAGGCGGCGTGCCTTGGAACGCAGATCCATGACGGTGATGCCGGCCGTATCATCGATGAAGATGGGCGCCTTGTTCAGGCGGTCAGCCACGGTGACAAGCTTGTTCCACTCCTCATCATCGAGCTGGCCCGTGCGCAGGCGCTGGGAGTCAATGCCGCCTTCGGAACAGAGCATGCGCTGCATGAGCTGTTCCTTGCTCATCTCAAGTGAGAAGAAGGCAACCTTGCCGCCGTGCAGGCCCACATACGAGGCGATGTTCAGCGTGAAGGCCGTCTTACCCATGGACGGGCGGGCTGCGACGAGGATGAGGTCCGAGGGCTGCAGACCGCTCGTCAGCTTATCGAGGTCCTTGAAGCCCGTCGACAGCCCCGTGATACCTCCTTTTGATTCGTACAGCACATTGATGCGCTCAAAAGTGCGCATGAGAATCTTCTTGATGGGCTCAAAACCGCCGCCCCCCTGCGAACCCGCCACGGAGAGGATCTTCTGCTCGGCCGCATCCATGATGTTCTCGACCGTATCCGCATCTTCATAGGCTGCGCCGGCGATTTCCGTAGCCGCATCGATGAGACGGCGCAGCTCGGCTTTCTCCTTGACGATCTTGGCGTGATACGACACGTTGGCAGCCGTCGGCACGGCATTTGCGATAGCCGTGATGAACGGCAGGCCGCCGACCTTCTCGAGCTCGCCCGTCTTGCGCAGCTGCTCGGTAAGCGTGACGAGATCCACGGCTTCGTCATGTTCGGTAAGGTCAAGCATGGCCTCGTACACATGACGGTGCGCCTCGCGGTAGAAGTCCTCGGGCTGCAGGATCTCCTGCACCTCGACGATGGCCTCTTTCTTGATCATCATGGCGCCCAATACGGCCTGCTCCGCCTCAATATTCTGCGGCGGCACGCGATCTGGTAATGCCATTTATGCTTCCCCCTCAAAAATCAAACGGAATGCTTCTTCCGCCGTGGCAACGGCATGGATATCAAGGCCCAGAAGATCCGGCGGGATATCCTTCTCGTTTTCCTTCGGGATCACGAGCGTCCTGATGCCGGCCTGCCGCGCACCATACGCCTTCTCGAAAACGCCGCCCACGGGGCGCACGCGTCCCGCCAGCGAAATCTCACCCGTGACCGCGACATCCTGACGAATCCTGCGGCCCGTGACGGCACTGACGATACAGGCCAGGATGGCTGTGCCGGCACTCGGTCCATCGATATTGCCGCCGCCGATGACGTTGATGTGGACATCGTAGTCATGGATATCCTTGCCCGTCAGCTGGCGCATGACGGAAGCCGCATTGAACACCGAATCCTTGGCCATGCTGCCGGCCGTCTCATTGAAGCGCACCGTGCCCTTGCCTTTCTCACGTGCGGGGAACGCCACGGCCTCAAACTCGATGACCGATCCCAAGAAGCCGGCGACGCCCAGGCCGAAGATGTGGCCGATCTCCGCCGTATTGCGTGCCTTCTTTGTCACGAACTGAGACAGGCGGGAAACCTGTGCCACCTCGTAGACAGCCTCTTTGCTGATGACGAGGCCGTCCGCAGCGGTCTTGTCCGCGGCCTGCTCCAGGGCCAGGCTGTAAGCATCGGCCAGGATGTTGATGGCCTTGCGGCCTTCAATCGTGTATTCGGCAATCAGCGAGGCCACGCCGTCAGCGAGATGGGCCTTGAGCTTTGCGGCCGCATTCTCGACGATTGCCTCGATGTGCTTCGGCGTCAGCGGCTCGAAGTAAATCTCAGCACAGCGCGAGCGCAGGGCCGGATTAATATGGCTGGCATCGCGTGTCGTCGCACCGATGAGCACGAAATCTGCCGGCGCTCCCTCCTCAAACAGCTTCTTGATGTAGGGCGGAACCTTGGGGTCGGTCGGGTCATAATACGACGACTCAAAGTAAGCCCGCTTGTCCTCGAGAACCTTCAGGAGCTTGTTCTGGAGCATGGGATCCATCTCGCCAATCTCATCGATGAACAGGATGCCGCCGTGAGCCTCGGTGACAAGACCGGGCTTCGGCTCCGGCACACCGCTGTCCGCCAGGCTCTTCTGCGCTCCCTGATAGATGGGGTCGTGAACGGAACCCATCAGGGGATCCGTGATCTCGCGCGGATCCCAGCGCAGGACCGTGCCATCCGTCTCCACGAACGGAGCATCTTCACGGAACGGCGATTCCGGTTTTTTCTTGGCAGCCTCGAGCACGAGGCGGGCCGCCGTTGTCTTGCCGACGCCCGGGGGCCCGTAGAGCAGGAGATGCTGCGGATACGGAGAACTGAGCTTCGAGAGCAGGGCCTTGACGGCTCTCTCCTGCCCCACGATTTCCGAGAAGGACTGCGGACGCAGGAGTTCCATAACGGACTGTGTCAGATGGATGGATTCCAGCTGCTCGAGCTTCTCGCGCTTCTTGGCATCCTGCGGCGTCTCGGCATTCTGTTTCTCTTCCTTGATGACCTGGCGGCGGATATCCTCGACGTAATCCTCATGTTCCTTCTCGAGCTTCTCGTTGACCTTCTTCTCAATGCTGTCCTCGACCGTACGGCGCGCCCGTATGTCCGCAATGCGTTCGGATAGCTGCAAAAGGATGTCCGGCAGCTCCGATTCTTTCGGCACCGGCTGGATGAGCGGATCCTCCTCCAGGATGCGCTGCAGTGCGAGCACCCGTTCGCAGCGGTCTTCCGAGCGCAGGAGCTGCATGGCATTCATGCGGCCGGCCCGGATGACGAGATTCTCCGTGCCGAGCAGAGTCGCCAGCGACTGGTAGAGTGCATCGATCTCGCGATCGATAGGCTGCAGTGCCGGCGGCTCCTGTGGGGATTCCGGCTTGTGCTGCTTATGGGAAAATAATTTATCAAAAATACTCATATGCCTTGCTTAAATCCTTATAAATTTCTATAGTAAAAAACCTTTCCCCGCAGAGACGTGATGGCCTCGGCCATCGCGCCCGCCAGCAGGAAAAGGTTTCAGATCATACCGCAGTGGCCTGTGGTCATTCTGCGACAATATTGACCTTGATCTTGCTCGTGATGGACGGATGAACCTTGATAACGGCCTCATAGACGCCCGTTCCCGTCACTTCACCCTGCAGGGTGATCTTGCGCTTATCGATCTCGATGTGCTGTGCCTTGAGTGCAGCGGCGACATCCTTGCCCGTGACACTGCCGAAGAGCTTGCCGCCCTCGCCAATCTTGACGGGGATCGTCACTTCAACCTTCTCGAGCTGCTTGGCCATGAGGCGGGCCTCATCGGTCGCCATGGCTTCCTTGCGGGCCTTGGAACCAGCCTGCGCCGTTGCCACATTGAGATTCTGTGCCGTTGCGAGCACTGCTGCCTTGCGCGGCAGCAGAAAGTTGCGGCCGTAGCCCTCCGATACCTCGACGATATCGCCTTTCTTGCCCAGTTTCTTAACGTCCTGCTGAAGTATTACTTTCATCTTTATCAGACTCCTCTATGTATTTGCGGGCGATCTCGATCGCCTGCTGTTTGATATCTTCCAATTTGGCACCCTTGATCTGCGCGCCGGCCACATTCTGATGACCGCCGCCGCCAAAGGCCTCCATGATGACCTGTACATTCATGTCGCCCGTCGAGCGCGCACTGATGCCCACCGTATCCTCCGAAAGCTGGAAGACCACGATGCTCATGCAGACATTCTCGATGCGCAGCAGTGAATCGGCTGCCTGTGCGGCAATGACCTGGCCATTCGACATGATCTCGGGACAGGTCGAGACGATGAGCCCGCCCGGATAATACTCCGAACGCGCCTTCGTGCGCGCCAGGGCCACCGTCGTCTCGTAATCCGTGCGGAACAGATGGCGTACCATGACGGGATCGGCGCCGCTGCGCCGCAGATAGGCCGCCGCATCAAAGGTGCGCACACCCGTCTGCACGGCAAAATTCTTCGTATCGACGACAATACCAGAGTAAAGAGCTGTCGCTTCGACGCGCGAAAGCACGAGATTCTCGCTAAAATACATCAGGAGCTCCGTGACGAGCTCACTCGTCGAGCTCGAAGCCGGCTCGATGTAGACGAGCAGCGGATTCTTGATGAAATGCTCGCTGCGGCGATGGTGGTCGATGACGATGACGCGGTGAATGCGTTCCAAGAGGGATGGATCCGCCACGAGATGCGGGATATGCGTATCGACGACGATGAGCACCGGATTGAGCGCTGTCATATTGACAAGCTCATTGGCCCGCACGATGATATGGCGATAACTCTCATCATCCTTCATAATATCCGCGAATTTATCAATGCCTTCATTCATGTCTGAAAGCACGAGATGCACCGGCTTGTTGAGCTGGCGGGCCATCTTGGCCACGCCCATGGCTGCGCCGAAGCAGTCAAAGTCCTCGTTGTGATGGCCCATGACGTAAATCTCGTCGGCACCGTCCATGATTTCACGGATGGCATGTGCGACCACGCGGGCCTTGACGCGCGTATGCTTCTCCACAGCCTTGGCACGGCCGCCAAAGAACTGTGTCTTGCCGCCAATCTGCACAGCCACCTGGTCGCCGCCGCGGCCAAGTGCCAGATCGAGGCCGGCCTGAGCCTGTGCGCCGAGCTCCGCCATGCTCTGCGTATCCGCAACCGCCACGCCCATAGAGAGCGTGACCGGCAGGCGGTTCGTACTCTGAAGCTGGCGGACCTTGTCGAGGATGTCGAACTTGCCGGCAATGGCTTTGTCGAGCGACTGTCGTTCCAATATGACGATGTAGAGATCATCGGAAACGCGGCGCATAAAGCCGCCAAGACTCTTCATCCAGGCATCGAGCTGCTGGTTGACCGAAAGCAGCAGTGCCGTGCGTTCCGCCTCATCCTGACCCTGGATGACCTCATCGTAATTGTCAATCTGGATGTAGACGAGAACCGTGCGGCTGCCCTTGAAGGTATTGCGCAGCTGCTCAAAACTCGTGATGTCCTGAACGTAGAGCGCCATCAGCGGCTGCTGATGCGGCGGCACTGGTACCGGCCGGTAGCGCACCTGATAGTAATGGTCTTCATGTGCAAAGACGTACTCGCCCACCGTTCCCCAGACCGGTCCTATGATGAGGCCCGGCCATATATCCTTGGCATCCGTATCCTGCTCGGGTTTCTCGCCGGCATACTCCTTGATGCGGTCATTGCACCACTGGATGCGCCCCTCCTCGTTGACGATCAGAATGGCCTGAGGAAGATCCTCGATGGCATAATTCATCATCTCATTGAGGTTGCGCACGACGTTGCGGCAGTAACGCTGAAACCGGCGTGAACGGTCGGAGCAGCGCTCCCGTGCAAAGGATGCCAGGCAGAGCCAGACGACAAAGGCAATGGCCGCAATGAACTGGTTGTAATACGATAATATGCCGATGAGCACCAGCATGATGAGCAGGTGTATCGTCAGATCGATCCATGCCGAGAGATTTCGCGGCATTTTTCTCACCTCATTTCTATTCCGACAATCCCTTATGACCGGCCGCCAAAACGGCGCCGATAGTCAAAGACCATGTCGAAAAGGCCCGTAAAGGCCAGGACCTGCGAAAGCGGTCCTCCCATAAGGACCAGTATGTACAACATCAAACGCAGAGGACGCCGCACACGATATCGTAACAAAACGTAACTCATGAGAGAAAGCCCCTGAACAATGCCGGCAAACATCGCCACCATATTTAAATTCATCGCTGTTTGATAAAGCCACTGAAGCTCCCGCGTGCCTCCCCAGTAAAGGCCCACCAGGGCAAAGCCAAAAATATAGAGAAAAACCTGTGGCAAGTGCCACTCAGAAAAGGGAGGCAGATGCGGTACCTGGTACCCAAGACGATGCAGGACACGGCAACCGATCAGATAACCAACTGCGGTATCCATCAGCCCCATGGCAGCAACAATAAGTGGCATCAGCAAGCTCAAAAATTCCAAGCTGTGCGTTATTTCCGCACGGCTCTTATCCAAGGCCGCCGGATCCATTCCCATCTGTTCGTACACCGTGAGGCTCTGATTAACGCTGCTTTGCAGAGCATTCAGTTCCAAGGTCAGTGGATTGACAGCCGTTATGAGGAACAAAATCCCCAAAGACAACAGCTTGGCCACGACCGAAACGAGCAGTGCCGAGCCAAAGGTCTTCGATCCCGACCACTGTCTGCGAAAGGCCACGCCGAGCATGAGCCCCGTCGGGGCAAAGGAAATGACCATGCGCAGCGACAGCAGAGGCTCGATGAGCAGGGCCATGATGATGCCGGATACGAGAACGGCCATGATGCCCCAGCGCATTCCATGGCGAACGACCAGGACAATGATGGGCAAAGCCCACACGAGTGCCGCCACCATACCGATGACAGGCAGGTAGACGGCGGCCAGCGCCAGGATGACAGTCAAAGCAGAAAGCAGGCTGCTTTCTGTCAAGGGCTTGAGTCTATAGGAAGTCATTTCTTCATCCTTTCCTTATTTTAGGCTATTCTCCATTATACCAGATAAAAAAGACCTTGTCTTGCAAGCTGGTACTAACAAAAAGGCGGGGCTGCAATATAGGGATGAGCAGCAGAAAAGGCGGGGAGAAACGGGCAACGCTCCGCGAAGTCAATCTGCTAAAACTATTTTTCCCCGCAGAATTAAGCCTGACAAAAGAGCTAAACGCGCTTACGCTTGAACGGACGCTCTTTTGCCAGGAGTCCGGTTTGGGAAAAATAGCTTCTTAACGCAGATTGCCAAACGCTCCACTTATGCCCATTTCTCCCCTCCCCGTCCAGCATACTGGCATTGGCCTGTTGACGCCACTGGCCCGAGCGGAGGCATGTATTTTGCCTGCAGGAGCGCAGCGATTGCCCGCAGGGATGGGACCCGATACAACATATCATAGCGCATCGATGTCAAAACGCCGCGGTATGCGGCGAGGATCCGTTTATGCTTGTCGCAAGTTGGGTCACATTCAGCGGAGCGACGAAGCCAAAATACATGCCGCAGCGCCGACCGTTGCCCGGCTACCCCCGGCTATGCATCACCAACAAAACAAAGCTGCCATATCAAACGCACTTCAATCTGACATGGCAGCTTCCTGTATCTGTTTATTTGACCTGTGTCGTCGCGACGCCGTACAGCACCGCATCGCCCTTCGTCTGGATGAAGAGCTCCGTACCCGCCGGCAGGTTCACATCCTTGCCGTGCACGAATGCACCGGCGACCACACCGATTGGCCCGAGGATCGCAATGCCCGCGATGCTCGCACCTGCTGCCATCGCGAGATTCTTCATCTCTTTCTTGGCCTCTTCGCCGATATACGTATCGACATACGTCCCGTCAATCGACTTCGTCTTATTGAAGTCAATCTGCACCTCGGCATTGCGGCCGAAGTTGCGTGCCTGTTTTACCTTCGTGACCGTGCCCTCGCCCGGCAGGCCCTTGGCAAAGACGAGCTTGCCATCGACGAGTACATCCTGCGACACCTGATAGCGGATCGTATCGCCGACTTTCAGGTTATTCGAGTTGACCGGCGTCACCAGCGCAATCTTCACGAGCGTATCGGACGGCACGCGCACCTGCGAAAGCGGCAGTTCTGCACTGCCGAACGAGGCCTGCGAAAGCTTTGCCAGGCGTTCACGGTAAGTCCCTGTACCCGTCTTGCCCGTCAAATCCATCTCGAGATTGGCCACGCGCGTATCGACGGGGTCCATGCTGACCTCATGGCCGATATTCCATTCCACGGCATTGAGGTCCGCGAGCAGCGACGGCTTCGTGCTGTTCGTATAGACTTCATTATAGATGGCATTGACGCGGGCCATCATGCTGCCCGTACGGTGCGTGCCGTCATAGTCCTTCTCGAGCCTGTTGATCCGGTCGATCAGCGCGCCGGTCTGCTCCGTGCCATACGTGTCCTTCTCGACTGCACCGAGCTTATCCTGTACGGTTTCGGGCGTAGCTGCCGCCGTGATTCCCATGGAAGACACCAGGAGGACGGCACTCAGCAGCACGCTGAGGAGCTTGTGAAATTTCATAGATTGAACCTCCATTCATCTGGCATTACGCCGTATTGTGCTGGTATTGTTTCGTTCATGATTCTTATTCTGGCATAGTTCGAATAAAAAGGCAAGACGAAAACCCATCAATTTTTCGGGTCGAACCCCTGTGATTCTTCATAAAGCGAGACTTTCGTCTCTTTATTGTGATAGCCATCAGGCTCCGGATGGATCATGATGTCAAAGGTGCCGAATTCCTTGCGGATAAGCTGCTCGAGCTCATCGCAGATGGCGTGTACCTGAGAGAGATGCATCGTACCGTCAAACAGCACATGGACGTCGAGCAGCTTATAGGAGCCCGAGCGGCGCGTCCGCAGGCAATGGCAGCCGCGCACCTCCGGCACACTCTCGATGATCTTGCGGATGCGCTCCTCCTCTTCTTCCGGCAGGCTCGCATCCGTGAGCTGCATCGTCGAATCGACGACCATGCGCCAGCCGGCGCGAAAGATGATGCCGGCGACAAAGATGGCGATGAGCGGATCGAGCCAGGCCCAGCCCGTGATCTGCATGAGCACGAGGCCCAGGAGTACGCCGACAGAAGTCCAGATATCCGCGCGCAGGTGCAGTCCGTCGGCTTCGAGTGCCTGCGAGCCCGTTTCTCTGGCCACCCGGATCAGGCGATGTGAGACAAAGAAATTGATAACGATGGATATGCCCATGATGGCAATGCCGTAGCCGAGCATCTCGGGGACCCGGCTCTCCGCAAACTTCATCACGGATTCATACAGGATGCCGATGGCCGCCGCCACGATTAGCAGGGCTTCGACGGCCGCCGACAGGTTCTCGTACTTGCCATGGCCGTAATCGTGTTCGGTGTCCGGCGGCGTCACAGACTTCCTCACTGCCCAGAATGCAATGAGTGCGGCAATGAGGTCGACGCCTGAATGCAGGGCTTCCGAAATGAGGCTGACCGCTCCGACATAGATGCCGACCGCCAGCTTCAGGAGCACCAGCGTCGTATTGGAAAATATGGATAAATAAGCGGTCCGCTGTTTTAAAGCAGCGCTTTTGGACATATGGATTTCCCCCTAAAAATAATAGCAGCGTAAAACGAAAAACAGCTGGACAAAGAAACTCCGCCCCGCTATAATGAACTTGTCGAGTGATCGACCTACTCAAAAGCACTTATATTTTATACTATGTTCTTGCTTTAAGGGCACCTCTTGGTGCCCTTCTTTTTTTGCCCATTTCCCTGCCTCCCTCCGGGATATGGAAAAGAAATGAGGCTCATTCTCTTAGAAAAAAGAGCCGGCCCTTACGGGCTGGCTTTTATTCATTTGACGACGATGACGCCGTGCTGATGATGAATTGTACGATTTCATTCATGGGTGAAGACGACGCGTAAGCACGCGGCGCTTCCACGGTATCGCTTGATTGCAGGACATCTTTCGTATCGTAACGCTGTACCTCCGAATGGAAGATCTGATAGGTCCTCTTATCCGGATCGAAACGCATCGCGTAGAGATAGCGGCGGTTGAGATCCGCCCGCACTACAGCGACATCGGCATTCCAGAGCGTGCGCTGCGCATCGTTCTCAACGATGGTTTCCGGTGCGATGGTATCGACATCGACATAGTAACCCGTCGAACCGTTCGCATCGACAAATTCCATATGTTCCTCGGCCAGGCAAATACTGCTCAAAAGCACCATGCAGACGGCCAGCAGGCAAGCAATCCTGCGAAAGTTCATCCTATAATCCCGCTTTCTTCTTTCTTGAACGTCCGTGACGTCATCTCTCTATCTTCATATCTTCAGCGTATGGCCACACGATCAGCACATACATCTTATAGTATACAACGAAACAGATAAAAAAACAAAAGGCTTGTTCAAGCGGAGAATGGCTTTCACAATCAGCAGATGCGCGGCACCAGATTGCCGAGCGGCATATCGACGATGCGGATGCCGCCTATACCCGTACGCAGGCCGACCTGGCCCGGCGCCTCGGACGTAACTTCGCCGATAAGGCAGGCATCTTTGCCGTACGGATTATCACGCATCACAGAGAGGACTTCATCGGCTTTCTCAGCCGGCACGAAGGCGATGCATTTGCCCTCGTTGGCCAGGTAAAGCGGATCGAAGCCCAGGATGTCGCAGACGCCGCGGACCTCTGGACGCACCGGCAGGGCATCCTCTTCAATGAGTACACCGCAGTGCGAGGCTTCCGCAATCTCATTGAGCACCGCTGCCACGCCGCCACGCGTCGGATCGCGCAGCACCGCGATATCGGGTGCCGCGTCCAGCATGGCCTTCGTCAGGGAGTTCAGCGGCGCACAGTCCGTCTTGATTGTATCCGGCAGTTCAAGTCCGTGACGGCCGGCCAGAATGGTGGCCGCATGATCGCCGATGAAGCCGGACAGGAGGATTTTCATGCCGGGCTGCACGCGACGCGGCGAGATATGCGTGCCGGGAATGATGTCGCCGATACCGGCCGTATTGATGAAAATACCGTCAGCCTTGCCGCGCTCTACCACCTTCGTGTCGCCCGTGACGATGGCGACGCCGGCCTTTGCCGCCATCTCATGCATCGTGTGGGCAATCTTGCGAAGATCTGCAATCGGGAAACCTTCTTCAAGAATCATGCCGACTGAGATGTAACGCGGTACAGCACCCGTCATCGACAAATCATTGACCGTGCCGCAGATGGCGAGCTTGCCGATGTTGCCGCCGGCAAAGAACAGCGGGCGCACGACGTAGGAATCCGTCGTGAATGCCACATTGCCGCTCATCTTGACCTGGGCTCCATCGTGAAGTTCATCGAGCAGCGGATTCGAGAACTCCGGCAGGATGACCTCCTGCATGAGTTCCTGGCTCATCTTGCCGCCGGCGCCATGCGCCAGGGTAATGTATTCATCTGCCATATTCAAATCTCCCTTGTCCATATTTATACCAGGCCGCACAGACGCCTTCCACCGACACCATGCAGGGGCCTACGGCATGCGTCGGCACGCAGACCTTGCCAAAGAGCGGGCATTCCTTTGGCGTCACGATGCCGCGCAGGACCTCGCCACAGCGGCAGCCCGGCTTGTTCTTCCCCATTGGTACGTCGAGCGGCAGCAGACGTTCGATATCGTACGCGCCAAAGGCGTCCCGCATGCGCAGACCCGATTCGGGAATCACGCCAATGCCGCGCCAGGCCGCATCAGCGGGCTCATAGACGAGTTCCGTGGCCTTGCGGGCCGCAGGGCTGCCACCCGGATGGACGACGCTGCCATACTCGTTCTCGATGCGTGCAGCGCCTTCTGTCACCTGCTTCATGAGGCGATAGAGCGAGCGCAGGATCTGCAGCGGCTCAAAGCCCGTGACAACGCCTGGCATGTGATACTCATCCACAAGGAACGAAAAGACTTCCGTACCCGTGATGACCGAGACATGGCCCGGCAGGATAAAGCCGTCGACGCGGACCTCCGGATCATCGAGCAGAGCCCGCAGCGCCGGCGGCACAAGCTTCTGCGCCGACAACATGTAGAGATTCGTGAGGCCCTGTTCTCTGGCAGCCAGCACCGTGGCCGCCGCCGTCGGAGCCGTCGTCTCAAAGCCGACAGCCAGGAAAATGACCTTCTTATCAGGATTTTCCTTCGCTACCTGCAAACTGTCAAGCGGCGAGTAAACGATGCGGATGTCCGCGCCTTCCGCCTTGGCTTCCATCAGACTCGACGTCGAGCCCGGAACCTTGAGCATATCGCCGAAGGTCGTCAGGATGACATCGTCGCGCTTGGCATACGTGATGGCCTTGTCCATGTAATCATCGGGCGTCACGCAGACCGGACAGCCCGGGCCCGACACGAGTTCCACCTTGGGAGGCAGCATCTGGCGCAGTCCCGCGCGGAAGATGGCGACGGTATGCGTGCCACAGACTTCCATGAAGCGCAGGGTATGATCCGCCTGCTCTGCCATGCGGCCGATTTCTTTAACAAGGCGGGCCGCCAGTTCCCGTTCTTCCTGTTTCGTCATACCTGACCTCCGGCAGCGCCCTCAGGGATATCGTTGACCGTGCGCGGTGCACCATTCATCTCCGCGAGCAGTGCATTCGTCTCCTCAACTTCTTCCTGCGTGACCGTTTGGATGGCAAATCCGGCATGGACGAGCACGAAGTCCCCCACCTTCGTTTCCGGCAGGAGCATCAGGCTGATATCGCGCGTAACGCCTGCGATATCCACCTTGCCCACGGAATCCTCCACTGCAATTACCTTAGCGGGAACGGCTAAACACATTTTCCATCAACCTCCATGTGCGGATCATTCCATCTGATTCTTGACATCTTCTTCCGCAACGATGTCGTAATCCATTGCGCGGACCTCCTGACGCGGACGTGGCGTGATGCCCCAGTCCTTCAGGACGCCAATGGCCTCTTCCACCACAGCCGGCAAGAGATCCATCATGCCCGGGCTGAGCTCAACGCCGGCCTCCAGGTCAAAGGGCTGTGCACCGAGCACGACGACTTCCGGGACCTTGTGGCCCGTGACCGTCAGGAGTGCGAGGACATCCTGGATGCCGACCTCATGCGCGCTGAGCTTGTCCTGGAAATGTACCATGACCTCATCGTTGTGCAGATGGAACCGCGTGCCGGGCTCGGCGCCGCCATTGATAGAATCGATGACGAGCAGCTTCTTCGTACCCGTCACATACTGCGTGAGCTCGATGCCGAGCGTGCCGCCGTCAATGACCTGCACCTCTTCGGGAAATTCATAATGGCGGTCCAGATACTCCGCGACGCGCACGCCGAAGCCTTCATCGCGCAGGATGACGTTGCCGACACCGAGGATCGTGACCTCAGCCGGATGAAGCACATTATCAGGCGTTACGCCCGGTTCGCTGCCATTACCGAATGCATCCTTCATTTTGCGCACCTCTCCTTCTTTTCTTTGACGCGTGCGAGCAGCCAGTCGCACCAGGTGTCGAGGCCCGTTTCCTGCGTGCAGGAAACCTCGACGACCGTCATGCCTGGATGCAGCGTCGTGATGTCGTCTTTGGCCGCAACCATATCGAAATTGCAGTACGGCAGAAGGTCCGCTTTATTGAGCAGGGCAATCGCCGATTCCTTGAAAATCAGCGGATACTTCATGGGTTTGTCATCGCCCTCCGTAATGGAAAGCACGACGCCTTTGTCGTCTTCGCCCACGGCAAATTCCGCCGGGCAGACGAGGTTGCCGACATTCTCGACGACGAGCAGATCGAGATGGTCGAGGTCGAGCTTCTGCGCCACCTTTTGCACCATCGGCGCGTCGAGATGGCAGCCGCCGGCCGTGTTGATCTGGATGACCGGCACGCCGTGCTTCTCGATGCGGTCCGCATCTTTGCTCGTGAAGAGATCGCCCTCGATGACAGCCATCTTGAGTTTGTCCTTGAGCTTCTCCATCGTCTTCTCGAGTACCGATGTCTTGCCGGCTCCCGGCGAACCCATGAGGTTGATGACGTAGACGCCCTTTTCCTCAAACAAAGCCTGGTTCTCGGCCGCAATGCGGTCGTTCTCCCCCAGTATATTCTTCATGACCTGAATTTCAGCCACTTAATCCACCTCCAGATATTCTACCTGCATTTCGCGTCCCGAAAGGATGGACAAGACGCCATCCTTGCATTCCGGACACCAGAAATCGTAATGTTCCACATGGAACTCTTTGCCGCATTTCGTGCAGCGGCCGATGAGCGGCGTGCGCTTGACGACGATCTTGGCATTCTCGGCAATCGTCCCCTTCGCAATCATGTTGAACGAAAACTCCAGGGATTCGACGACAACGCCGGACATCTCACCGATCAGCAGGCCGATTTCTGAAATGCGCTGCGCGTTGTTCTTCTTCGCATAGTCGAGCGCGATATCGAGCACACCCTCGGCAATCGCCATTTCATGCATAAAAACCTCCCAGGGGGGATGCCCCCACATGACAAGAAACGCCCCCCGGCCATCTTGAAATCTCGACAGCCGGGAAGGCGTTTCCTGTATGACATGTTACGGCTCGATCACAAAGCGGCTTCCAGGCCACGTGCCTGCAGGACGCCCAGGATGTCCATGAGCTTCGTCTTGGCAGGACTGTAGTCTACCGTCGTCTCACCATCGTGTGCATGGATGTGAACAAAGAGTACGCCCGGGAGGCCCAGCAGAGCCTTCTCGACTTCTTTTGCGCTTTCATCCGTATAACCTTTGACCGTGAACTGGAGACGCGTATTGCCGTTCGTCTCGCCACAACCACATTCTTTACACATTATGTCATTTCTCCTTCATTCCCGTGACGGGAAATTTCTTATTTCTTTTTCTGCTGGCCTTCCTCACCGATTTCCGGCGCATCCAGCGGCACATGCTCCAGGAACTTCACGCCGGAGAACATGCTCGAAGCCTCGCCTTCGGCCTCCATGACATCGGCACGCAGTACCATGTAGACATGGCCGATGGCAAAGAGGATGATGAGCCAGGCAAAGATATGGTGAACCCAATGCGTGACCATCTCGCCGCCAAGGACCACATTGACCCAGCCGAACAGAACGCCGCCAACATTGCTCGGTTCCGTCATGTAGTACATCGCAAAGCCCGTGAGGATCTCAATGAGTACCATGGCGTAGAGTGCCGCGTATGAAGAACGTGCCAGCGGATTGCGCAGGTACGGGTCATGACCGGGCTTCAGCAGCATGTAGTGCAGCGTGACATCGATGACATCACGATAGAAGAAACCCTTCCAGACGCGCGGGAAAAGGCGGTCGCCAGGATAGCGGATGTAGCCGTAGATGCGCAGGATAAACGCTGCGCAGAACGTGAAGGCCGCGATAAAATGGATATTTCTGACCCAGTCCATCGACAGGGATGTATACGTCGGTTCAATGCCCATGACGGTGACCGGCTTGGTGATCAAGAGGCCCGTGATGAACAGCGTGATAATGCAGAGCACCATGATCCAATGGAACATCCTCAGAAACGGACTGAACAGGTAGTAGACTTTCCGTTTTTCTTCTTTCATTCTACTGTTCCTTTCCTTTCCACCGTATTCCCTTTTCACTTCTCAACGTGCGTGCCGGAATACGGATCCGTGGTGATGATGCTGATCTTCTCGCCCTTGGCATTGAACATATGCGTTGCACAAGCCATGCACGGATCGAACGAACGGACGACCTTGACGATTTCAAGCGGCTTGTCCGCAATCTTGACCTGCGTATCCATCATCGCTTTCTCGTAAGCGCCGTGGCCGGCCTCATCATCACGCGGGCAGGCATTCCAGGTCGTCGGTACGACTGCCTGATAGTTGTCCGTCTTGCCGTCTTTGATGACGATGTAATGCGAGAGAGCACCGCGCGGAGCCTCGTAAAGGCCGACGCCCTTGGCCTGTTTCGGCCAGGTCGAAGGATCCCACTTCTCCATGTTCGCCGTCTTCGTATCGCCGGACTTGATGTTCGCGATGAGCTTGTCGAAGAAGAACTTGTTGATTTCCGCGTTGAGCTGGCAGTCGAGAGCGCGGGCAGCCGTGCGGCCGACCATCGTCGGGAGCCAGACCTCAGGAGCAACACCGAGGACCTTCGAGACGGCGTCGATCTGGTCGAGCATCATCTTCTCAGCCCAGGTCGGCTCGCCGAGCATGCCCTTCTTTGCCTTCGTGTAAACAATGATATAACGTGCGAGAGGACCGACTTCGCAGACCTTGCCGCGCCATTTCGGCGTCTTGAGCCAGGAATACTTGCCATTCTCGTTGAGTGCCTTCCACTCCGTCGGCGTACCTTCCTTCGGGCCCGTGAATTTGGCCTTCGTGACACCATCCCACGGATTGAGGTCCTTGCCGCCCTTCTCCGGATACTCGTACCAAGAATGCTCGACACCTTCCGTGAAGACTTCCGGATCGTTGACATCCTCGGCGTCAATCTCGTAAACCTTGGCTGCTGCCAGGCCCTTGCCGAAGTCTTCGACTACGCCGTTGCAACGGACGAGCAGGTTGTTGAAGAAGTCGCCATTCGCCGTGCCGGAAACCGGCTCGATCGGATACGAACCATAGCCGAGCACGCGCTCCTTGGCAAGGCCGCCGCCATCGACGCGGCCAGCTTTAACGTAAGCCGTACCGATTGCCAGTGCATCCGGGATGTAGTAATTGTTGACGAGCGTGCGGCCGAGGTTGATGGCGCGGTCGACGATGCCGAGACGAGCCGTGTTGACCGGTGCGTTGCCGTCTTCCATCGAGATGGAGCACGGCATACCGCCGACCACGTAATGCGGATGCGGGTTCTTGCCGCCGAAGATGACCTGCGGCGTGACGAGCTCGCGGTGCTTGTCGAGCATCTCGAGATAATGCGCGATGGCCATGAGATGAACCTCAGGCGGCAGCAGCTTGTAATCGGGGTGATCCCACCAGTTGGCAGCGAAGATGCCGAGCTGGCCGCTCTCAACGATGGCCTGGATCTTGCCCTTGATTTCCGCGAAGTACTGCGGCGTCGCAGCCGGGAAATCATGGTCATACGCTTCCGTCACGCTCGTACCCGGAGCGCGGAACGGCAGCTTGTAGGCGTTGAGGACCGTATTCTGCAGATTAGCCGTAGCGACAGGATCAGCAGCCAGTGCTTCAACCGGGCTGACCCAGTCGAGGGCATGCAGATGATAGAAATGAACGATATGATCCTGGACCGTCAGCGTAGCGGCCATGATGTTGCGGATATAATGTGCATTTTTCGGAATCTTGATGCCGAGTGCATCCTCGACAGCGCGCAGGCTGCCCAGGGCATGTGCCGACGTGCAGACGCCGCAGATGCGCTGGATGTAGGCCCATGCGTCGCGCGGATCGCGGTCTTTCATGACGAGCTCGAGGCCGCGCCATGCCGTACCGGAGGACAGCGCATCCGTTACCTTGCCCGAAGCTTCGTCGACCTGCACCTCGACGCGCAGATGGCCTTCAATTCTTGTGATTGGATCAACTACTACGTGTTTCATTTATTGTTCACCTGCTCCCCGTTCTCTTTTGCCTTGGCAGCTTCCCGTCTCTTCTTCTGTACGACACTGGCAGCCGCATGTGCAGCTACGCCGACGGCCGTTACGGCAGCAAGGCCGGCACCGATCTTATCGATATCGCCGATCGGCTGGCCAAACTTCGGCAGGCGCTCGCTCATCGAGCCCTCATCCCAGAAATGTGCATTCGAACAGCCAATGCACGGAGCACCGGACTGGATCGGGTAGCTCATGCCCTGGAACCAGCGCAGATTGCCGCAGGAGTTGTACGTCTCCGGACCGCGGCAGCCGAGCTTGTAGAGGCACCAGCCGGCCTTCGAGCCCGCATCATCGTAGCTCTCGGCAAACATGCCGGCATCGAAGAACGGACGGCGGTAGCACGTATCATGGATGCGGTTGCCGTAGAACTGCTTCGGACGGCCTTCGCCATCAAGCGGCGGCACCGTGCCAAAGAGAGCGACGTGCATGACGACACCCGTCATGACTTCCGGAATCGGCGGGCAGCCCGGAACACAGACGACCGGCGTCTTGCCCGTGAACTGCGTGATGCCCGAGGAACCCGTCGGGTTCGGGCTGGCAGCCTGGATACCGCCCGAGACGGCGCAGGTGCCATAAGCGATGACCGCAGCTGCATTCTCGGCGGCACGGCGCAGGGTATGCGTAAACGTGTGACCGCCTGACATGCAGTAAACACCGTTGTCCTTCGTGCAGACTGCACCTTCTACAGCCAGGATATACTGACCCTTGTACTTCTCGATCGTTTCCTCGAGATGAGCCTCGAACGGCTCACCACTGGCTGCACTCAGGAGATGGTCATACTCCAGGGCAACCTGACTCAGGACGACATCCGATGCCAGCGGCGAGCCGGAACGGATGAAGGATTCATCACAGCCCGTGCATTCATGGCCGTGAATCCAGATGACAACCGGCAGCGGTTTCTTTTCCGCCGCCTCGACGACTTTCGTGAGCTTGTCTGAGCTCAGTCCCATGAGAGACGTCAGCGCTACGCAGCCTTTGATGAAGCTGCGGCGGCTCATGCCATTTTTGAGATATACATCCCACATACTCTCCCGTTTGTCCACTTTGTTACCTCCTCATGATATCCCTGCGGATACTGCGCGGTGTCCCCGCAGGAATGGCGGCTCGTTTCCATTCCAGCGGGAATCCTCGCATTGTTGTGGCTTCTTTATTCTCATTATACGCTGAAATGTCCAAAATATCTACATCTATGCCAGCAACATTTATGATAAATTTAGTTAATCGTATTATCATTATAAACAGCATTATCTTATCACATAAGTGAAATTTATCTGTTCAAGATTCAGCAGGCAAATCCAGTTATAAAAAGAAGTTTTCTCCCTCATATCCCCTTGCTTTTTTCCGATTTCCAACGGAGTATCGATGAGATTCCTGCCCATTTCATCGATATTTTTTCACAGGTTGTGAAAAATATTTCATCTGTCATACCGAAATCACGAAAAATCCTTGAAAAATCAGCGAAAAAGCGGTATACTCTAACTTGTTCTGGGGACGTAGCTCAGCTGGGAGAGCGTTCGGTTCGCATCCGAGAGGTCGAGGGTTCAATCCCCTTCGTCTCCACCAGAAAGAGTACCGAGCAGGCCATATGCCTGCTTTTTTCTTATCCAAAGATGTAATTATTGACATTACATTCAACGCGTGCTATGCTTGACTTGTCGAAGATCCTGATGATCAATCATGAGGACCACATCTCGAAGGAGGATGATCAGTATGACGAAAGAAGAAGTCCTGCAGCATGTACAGGGTGTCATTGATGCACCGAGCGCTTATGCCGGCCTCAAGGATGTCGCCAAAGAATACCTTGCCGCCGTTGGCAAAGCCGATGAAAAGGAAAAAGCCCAGAAGCTCATCGCAGCACTTGAGGAATGCGTTTGCAGTATCGATGATGTCCTGCCATTCTTCGCCTCAGACAAGGCCAAGGAACTGTTCGGCGCCGACCAGGCTGCCGCCATGCTCAAGAAAGGTCAGGAAGTCAAGGCTGCCGGCGGTGATACGTGCTTCTGCCCGGCCTGCACGAACGGCAAATTCGTCCTCGACCACAAGAATCTGCTGCTCAACGCCTGATAAAAGACACGTGCTCATAAAAAAGAAGGACTGCTGCATCGGTGACGATGCGGCAGTCCTTCTTTCCATATCTGTATTTATGTATCCGTACAGGCTGTATCAGCTGCGGAATACGCTCATGTCAAGGCTCGTGAAGCCGGCGAGGAGTTTTTCCACCTCTTTGACGATCTCGGCCACGCCGCCGCGCTTGCGGCTCTCGACGTTGAGCGGCATCTGCGGGTCATGCAGCGACATGCGCAGGAGTGCCCAGCCGTTCGGGAACACGAGGCGCACGCCTTCATACGACGGCTTGGCGATGCGGATACCCGCTTTTTCCGCGCGCTGCTCAAAGGTCTCGAGCACACCCTGGCCATAGGTGCGGAAGTCCTCCTCGCCCATGATCTTCATGCGGTACTCCT
>CABJCJ010000003.1:109636-128006 GCA_902364065.1 Veillonellaceae bacterium SB90 | reverse complement strand
GCGGCCCTCTTGTTTTTGGGGATCTGTTATTTCACAGCCCCATTTTTTGCCTTATAGTTGCTTAGAATTTGAGCTTGGCGAAGCGGGCTACGGCGCGCTTCGTGTTCTCGTGGCTGCCGAAGGCCGTGAGACGGAAATAGCCTTCGCCGCAGGGGCCGAAGCCGGCGCCCGGCGTGCCGACGATGTTGGCTTCCGTCAGCAGCTTGTCGAAGAAATCCCACGAGCTCATGTTCTTCGGGGTCTTGAGCCAGATGTACGGGGCGTTGACGCCGCCGTATGCCTCGAGGCCGGCGGCCTTGAGACCCTCGCGGATCACGCGGGCATTTTCCATATAATAGGAAACGAGCTCTTTGACCTGCTTCTGGCCTTCTTCCGTGTAGATGGCGGCAGCACCGCGCTGCACGATATAGGCCGTGCCGTTGAACTTCGTCGTATGGCGGCGGTTCCAGAGCTTGTTGAACGATACGAGCGAACCGTCGGCTGCGCGGCCCTTGACCGTCTTCGGGATGATCGTGTAGCCGCAGCGCGTACCCGTGAAGCCAGCCGTCTTGGAGAAGGAACGGAACTCGATGGCAACATCCTTGGCACCCGGGATCTCGTAGATGGAACGCGGCACATCCTCTTCCGTGATGTAAGCAGCATAGGCGGCATCGAAGAGGATGACCGTCTCATTTTCCTTGGCGTAGTTGACCCACTTCGTCAGTTCCTCACGCGAGAGCGTCGTGCCCGTCGGGTTGTTCGGGCAGCAGAGGTAAAGCATATCGACGTGCTCTTTTGGCAGGGCCGGGGCAAAGTTGTTCTCCGCCGTGCAGGGCAGGTAAACGACGCCCTCGAAGTGACCGTCTTTCTGGAGCTCGCCCGTGCGGCCAGCCATGACATTCGTATCGAGGTATACCGGGTATACCGGGTCCGTGATGGCGACCTTGTTGGCGAGTCCGAAGATTTCCTGGATGTTGCCGCAGTCGCTCTTGGAGCCGTCGCTGACAAAAATCTCATCGGGTGCGATCTCGATGCCGCGGTCCGTGTAGTTGTTCTTGATGATGGCTTCCGTCAGGAAGGAGTAGCCCTGTTCCGGGCCGTAGCCGTGGAACGTCTCGGCCTTGGCCTGATCGTCGACGGCCTTGTGCATGGCCTCGATGCAGGCCTGCGGCAGCGGCTGCGTGACATCGCCAATGCCAAGGCGGATGATGTCCGCTTCCGGATGTGCTTCCTTATATGCAGCGACGCGACGTGCAATCTCAGCGAAGAGATAGCTGCCAGGGAGTTTCAGATAGTTATCATTAATGGTTGCCATGAATGAAAATCCTCCTATCGAATTGTTAGAATCGTTATCAATATAACTTTTTAGCATATTATAACACATTGGTATGCCATTTCAAATAGGGAAGCGGAGAAAATGAAAAAATTATTTTCTGCATATTGTTCAAAAAATGAGAGAAAAAGCAGGATAATTAATAGTGGTCATATTATAATATTTTTTATTTATCATCTAAATATTTTATAATAAATAGTATTTACTTATGCTTTCATTATGTTGTATAATATACGAGGCTCTGACGGAGACGGTTCGTTCAAATTCTTTTTCTTTGCGAGCAGGATTTCGTCAAGCGGCAGCGAATCTTATAAAGCAAATGCAATCAATCCAAAAGAAACGATTGTTTGCATTTGACTTATGCCTGCTCAGCAGGCTGCCGTTCAGCCATGGGGTATTTTTTCATTTATCTTATTTATCATCAAGGTCATTTCTAAGGAAGGGGAGTTCATTTTGGAAATGCTACTTGGTCTTATCGTCCTGTTGGCCTGCCTGGTCTTCGGTGTGCGTCACGGCGGCATCGGCCTGGCTGTCATCAGCGGTATCGGTCTGGTCATCTTTACATTTGTCTTTGGCTATAAGCCAGGCGTGCCGCCAATCGGCGTCATGCTCACGATCCTCGCCGTCGTCACCTGCGCCGGCTTCCTGCAGACTTCGGGCGGCCTCACGGTCATGCTGAAGTACGCAGAGAAATTCCTGCGCAACAACCCGAAGCAGATCACGATTCTCGCGCCAATCACGACCTGGTTCCTGACGGTGCTCTGCGGCACGGGCCACGTCGTCTACACGATGTTCCCGATCATCTATGATATCGCCATCAAGCAGAACATCCGCCCGGAGCGCCCGATGGCCGTCGCTTCCGTCGCTTCGCAGATGGGTATCTGCGCTTCGCCGGTTTCGGTTGCCGTCGTCTCCATCGTCGGCTTCATGGCTGCTGCCGGCTATGAGTACACGGTTCTGCAGATTCTCGCGGTTTCCATCCCGGCCACGTTCGTCGGCGTCCTTTGCGCTGCCCTCTGGTCGTACCGCCGCGGCAAGGATCTCGACAAGGATCCGCGCTTCCAGGAATTCATCAAGGACCCGGAGAACAAGGAGTACGTCTACGGCGAGTCCGAGACGCTGCAGGGCAAGGAACTGCCGAAGTCCTATTACCATGCCATGTACATCTTCTTCCTCGGCATCCTCGTCATCGCCTGCCTCGGCAATTTCCCGTCGCTCCTGCCGCATTTCCCGAACGCCAAGGGCGTCATGAAGGCCATTTCGATGACGGACGTCATCCAGATGGTCATGCTCTTTGTCGCCGCCATGATCCTGATTTTCTGCAAGATCAAGGCCAAGGATGTCGGCAACAGCCAGGTATTCCGCTCCGGTATCGTCGCACTCGTTTCCGTATACGGCGTTGCCTGGATGGCAGATACGTATTTCTCCAACCATATGACGATCCTCAAGGAGTGGCTCGGCGTCGCCGTACAGGCGTATCCGTGGGCTTATGCCATCTTCGCCTTCCTGACGTCGAAACTCGTTAACTCGCAGGCTGCGGCCATCGCCATCGTTATGCCGCTGGCCCTCAATGTCGGCATGGACCCTGTCCTCATCATGTCGTTCATCTCGGCCTGCTACGGTTACTTCTTCCTGCCGACGTATCCTTCCGATCTGGCCTGCATCGGCTTCGACCGTTCGGGTACGACGCGCATCGGCAAGTACATCCTGAACCACAGCTTCATGATCCCGGGCCTCATCGGTGTCATCACGGGCTGCTGTGCCGGCTTTGTCATGGCGCATATCGTCATGTAAGCGTTCACCAGCTTTTTGAGCGGTTTCCTTCTGGAAGCCGCTTTTTCCATATCCATCCGGATCACTTGAAAAAGGAGTGTTTTTCATGGAAAAATTCAAGATTGCCGTGATCGCCGGCGATGGCATCGGCCCTGAGGTCATCGCGGAAGGCAAGAAAGTCCTCTCCGGCATTGCCGCCATGGACGGCAGCTTCGCCGTCGAATTCACCGATTTCCCCTGGGGCTGCGAGTATTACCTGCGGACGGGCAGGATGATGGACGAGGATGGGCTCGAGAAGCTCAAGGCCTTTGATGCCATTTACCTCGGTGCCGTCGGTTATCCCGGCGTGCCCGACAACGTCTCGCTGGGGCAGCTGCTCCTGAAGATTCGCCGCGGCTTTGATGAATACGTCAATCTGCGCCCGGTAAAACTGCTCGAGGGCGCGCCGTGCCCGCTCGCCGGCGTCAAGCGCGAGGACATCGACATGGTCGTCATCCGCGAGAACAGCGAGGGCGAGTACGCCGATGTCGGCGCACGCCTCTATCCGGGGACGCCACAGGAAATCGCCCTGCAGACGGGCGTTTTCTCGCGCAGAGGCTGTGAGCGCATCATGCGCTACGCGTATGAACTCGCGCGCCGCGAGCACAAGACGCTGACCTCCATCTCCAAGGGCAATGCACTCGGGTATTCGATGGTGTTCTGGGATGAGATTTTCGCCGAGCTCGGCAAGGAGTATCCGGACGTTGAGACGCACAAGCTGCTCGTCGATGCCGCGAGCATGATGTTCGTCAAGAACCCCAAGCGCTTCGAGGTCGTCGTCACGAGCAATCTGTTCGGCGACATCCTGACGGATCTCGGCGCGGCCATCGCGGGCGGCATGGGCCTGGCGGCCGGTGCGAACCTCAACCCGGAGCGCAAGTACCCGTCGATGTTCGAGCCCATCCACGGCAGTGCGCCGGATATCGCCGGCAAGGGCATCGCGAACCCGCTGGCCAGCATCTGGTCCATCAGCCAGATGCTCGATTTCTTCGGCAAGCCGGAGTGGGGCAGGCGCGTCCTCTCAGCCATCGAGACGCTGCTCGTCGAGAAGAAGACGCTGACGCCGGATCTCGGCGGCCAGGCGAAGACGCAGGACATCGGCGAGGCCATCCTCGAAATCCTGCAGCGCTGAACATGACGTGACGCATCTTCATATACGCATATATAAGAAAGAAAAATGGTCATCCTGCCTGTGGGGCGGGATGACCATTTTACGTGTCGAGAAAACGGGATGATGGAGAAAGACCCGGTCAGACAGCGGAACCGTGGTTCTGCTTGAGCAGGTCCTTGCAGAAATCGATGAAGGACTGCGCGGCCTTCGAGATGTAGCGGTCCTTCTTCCAGGCCAGGCCGACATCGACGAAGAGCGGATCGGCGAGCGGGATGGCCTTCATGCCCGGCGTATTGCCGACAACCATGTCGAGCAGGAACGTGATGCCGACGCCGCTCGCGACGAGACCCTTGAGCGTGACGATCTGATTGGATTCGAGCACGATATTCGGCGTGATGTTGGCTTCTTTCATCTTGCCGAGGATGGTCTGGCGCAGGAACGAGCCTTCCTTGAGCATGACAATCTTCGAGTCGGCGACATCCTGCAGCGAGATGCTCTTCTTGCTTGCGAGCGGGCTTTCCTCTGGCACGCAGCAGAGGATTTGGTTCTTCGACATCGGCAGGAGCTGCAGATGGTGGGAGGCACCCGAGATGATGATGATGCCGAAGTCGAGCTCATCGCGCTCGAGCTGCTCGCGGATGGACATCGAGGCTTCTTCATGCATGAAGATGTCGAGGTGCGAGTAGCGGCGCTGGAAGCTCGAGAAGATGCGCGGGAAGAGGTAGGCGCCCATCATCGGCGGCACGCCAATCTTGATTGTGCCCTTCTGGAGCTGCTTGTAGTCGTTAACTTCGAGTACGGCATCCTGGATATTGCGCAGGGCGAGCTCGACGCGGTTGAGGAAGACGGCGCCCTCCGGTGTCAGCGAGAGCTGCTTCTGGCTGCGGTCAAACAGCTGGATCCCAAGCTCAGCTTCCAGTTTCTTGATGGCGACGGTGATGTTTGGCTGAGAAACACGCAGGCGTTCAGCCGCACGGGTGATATTGCGCAGACGGCTGGCCATCTGGAAATATTCGAGTTGTCTTAGTTCCATGTGATCGCTTCTTTCTTTATGAAATAAATTGGATAAACTGCATAAACTTCTTTTATTCACTGCCATTATACCATATTTTTGATGAATGTATGATAGTATAACCAAAAATTATTGTAAAAAAGATAAATTTTTTTTCGGGAAGGAAAACCTTTTCGCGACAGGGAAATAATAGATATAAAGTTGTATAGAAAAGAAGGGGATGGTTGCTTGATTCGAGGAATCGGGACCGATATCATAGAGATTGAACGGATCCGTCAGGCCGTCGCGAAGGAACGGTTTGTCGCGCGCGTCTACACGCAGGGGGAGCAGGAGTACTGCCGGGGACGCGGCGTGCAGGCGGCTGCGAGCTTTGCGGCGCGCTTCTCGGGCAAGGAGGCCGTGCTCAAGGCCTTTGGCACGGGGCTGCGCGGCGGCACGCTGCTCGATGTGGAAATCGTGCCGGATGCACTCGGTGCGCCGCGCGTGAAGCTGCATGGCTACTTTGCCGAGCTCGCGCGGCAGCGCGGCATCAAGGAAGTGTGGCTGTCACTGAGCCATACGGAGTCGTATGCGGTGGCACAATGCGTGATGGAGGGATGAGCATGAAATTGTCACTCGTACAGGAAATGCGGGAGATTGATCGGCGTGCCGGCGAGGAGTATGGCCTGCCCGAGCTTCTCTTGATGGAGACGGCCGGCGGCAAGGTGGCCGAGGCGGCCATCGCGATGCTCGGCACGGTGAAGGGTCGGCAGATTTCCATCGCAGCGGGCAGCGGCAACAACGGTGGCGATGCATTTGCAGCCGCACGGTATCTCGCGAACCGCGGTGCGGCAGTCAAGGTGTTCCTGGCCGGCAATCCCGAGCACATCAAGCATTCGCCGGCCGTGATGCGCGATGTCCTCACGCAGATGGGCATCGCGGTGCACACGCTGACGGAGAAGCGCGACATGGACCGGCTACGCCTCTCGCTGCATTTCACGGATCTCATCATCGACGGGCTGCTCGGCACGGGCTTTGCCGGGGCGCCGCGCGAGAAGATGCGCGAGGTCATCTCGATGCTCAATGCGTCAGGAAAACCGATCCTTGCCATCGACATCGCGAGCGGCGTCGAGGCCGACACGGGCAAGGTGGCATCCGTGGCCATCGAGGCGGCGCGCACGGTGACGCTAGGCCTGCCGAAGCCCGGCCACTATCTGAGCCCCGGTGCCGACCATACGGGCAAGCTTTCGGTGTCGGACATCGGCATCCCGTATCCCCTGCTCACGGATGACGCCATCCGGCAGGAACTGCTCGATGAAAGGCTTGCCGCCTCGCTGCTGCCGGCGCGCATCCGTGCGGCGCACAAGGGCACGTGCGGCCGTATCCTCGTCGTGGCCGGGGCGCGCGGCATGACGGGGGCCGCCGCAATGGCCTCGCAGGCTGCGCTGCGTGCGGGCTGCGGCATCGTGACGCTGGCCGTGCCGGCGAGCCTGCAGCCTCTTCTGGCCGTGAAGCTCACGGAGGTCATGACAAAGCCGCTGCTGGAGACGGACGGAGCGCTTGGCGGCGAAGGGGCGCTTGACGAGCTGCTGGCACTTGCCGCAGACTACGACGGTGTGCTCATGGGGCCGGGGCTCGGGCGCGCGCCGCAGACGATGGAGCTCGTGCGTGCCTTTGCCATGGCGTATGACAAGCCGCTCGTCCTCGACGCCGACGCACTCTACGCCTTCCGCAATCACGGTGCGGAGCTCGCGAAATGCCCGCAGCCGCCCGTCATCACGCCGCACCTCGGCGAGCTCGCCGGCCTCACGGGCCTCACGGTGTCGGATCTGCGGGAAGACCTCCTGGGGTTTGTGCGTGAGGCGGCGCGGGAATATCGGGCCATTCTCGTGGCCAAGAGTGAGTGCACGCTCGTCGCGTACCCCGACGGGCGCGTCTACTTCACGACGGTCGGCAACCCCGGCATGGCGACGGCCGGTGCCGGAGATGTCCTGGCCGGCACGATCGCGGGCCTCATCGAGCAGACGGGCAGCGATCAGGCCCCGCTCGTGGGGACCTTCCTGCACGGCCGGGCCGGCGATCTCGCCTACACCAGGCTGTGCGAAGGCCTCGTGGCGACGGATATCTTGCAGGCTCTCCCCGAGGCGCGCAGGCAGCTTGAGAATATGCCGGCAGATGGACGCATGTAACAAACAGGAAGGACAAAGATTCCTGCTTGGTGAATATTGTATACTTTTATTTTGCCGACCTATTGACAAATTGTACAGGCCGGGTCTATGATATAGATACTTTCACGGAAGAAAAGAGGAGTTTTCAATGGCAAAAGTTGATGTGGATTGGGATAAGCTCACGTTCTCGTATCAGCCGATTTCCCAGCGTTACGTTGCGAACTATAAGGATGGCAAATGGGGTGAGGGTCATCTGACGGATGATCCGACGGTACAGCTCAACGAGTGCGCCGGCATCCTGCAGTACTGCCAGGAAGTATTCGAGGGCCTCAAGGCTTACAAGACGAAGGATGGCCGCGTGGTCACGTTCCGTCCGGACATGAACGCCAAGCGCATGATCGATTCGGCCAAGCGCCTCGAGATGCCGCCGGTTTCCGAGGAGATGTTCCTCGAGGCCGTCGACCAGGTCGTCGCAGCCAACAAGGACTGGATTCCGCCGTATGAGTCGGGCGGCGCACTCTACCTGCGTCCGTACCTCTTCGCCACGGGCCCGGTCATCGGCGTCAAGCCGGCTGACGAGTACCAGTTCCGCCTCTTCGGCACGCCGGTTGGTTCTTACTTCAAGAACGGCGTCAAGCCAATCACGATCTGCGTCAGCGATTACGACCGCGCTGCTCCGCACGGCACGGGCAACATCAAGGCCGGCCTGAACTACGCGATGAGCCTGTATCCGTACATCCTCGCCCATCAGAGAGGCTTCGATGAAAACATGTACCTCGATGCGGCAACGCGCACCTATGTTGAGGAAACGGGCGGCGCAAACTTCCTGTTCGTCACGAAGGACGGCAAGCTCGTCACGCCGAAATCCGACAGCATCCTGCCGTCCATCACGCGCCGTTCGCTCGTCACGATTGCAGAGCACCTCGGCTACACGGTCGAGCATCGTCCGGTCAAGTTCACGGAGCTCAAGGACTTCGCCGAAGCCGGCCTCTGCGGCACGGCTGCCGTTATCTGCCCGGTCGGCAAGGTCGTCGGCAATGGCGAGACGATCGAGTTCCCGAGCGGCATGCAGGAAATGGGTCCTGTGCTCACGAAACTCTACAACACGCTGCGCGGCATTCAGCTCGGCACGGTCGAGGCACCGGAAAAGGGCTGGATTCGCGAAATCAAATAATCATCCTGTCCTGCACAGCAGTCAGAGGTCCGCTTCTTTTGAGGCGGGCCTTTTTGTGACTAAAAAATTTCAGCGGTAACAAGGAAATTGCTGTCCGAGGCGAGAATAGCATTATAATAGAGATATTTTCGGATTCATTTTTCATTCACTTATTTTTGTAGGAGCTATGCTTATGCCGTTTGAACTACCTTTTCCCTTGCAATTTCATGGCATCATCTCAACCATCGGGCCGATGGACATCCTCGATATCATCATCGTGGCCGTCATCCTCTACAAGGTGTACGTCATGCTCCAGGACACGCGGGCCATTACGCTCGTCAAGGGCATCCTCGTGCTGCTGGGCGTGACGATCGTCTGCAGCTGGCTCGAGCTCCACGTCATTTCCTGGCTGCTCCAGAAGGCCGTAACGCTGCTCTTCGTCGCCCTGCCCATTGTGTTCCAGCCAGAGCTCCGGCGCGCGCTCGAGCATCTCGGCCAGGGCAAGTTCCTCGGGCCGTCGGTCTTCCTCGACGATGAGGAGGCGCGTTCCGTCGTGCACGAGCTCGCGAAGGCCGTCAAGGTCATGTCAGCCAACAAGACCGGCGCGCTCATCGTCATCGAGCGCAACATGGGCCTCAACGATATCAGTGCGACGGGCATCCAGATCGACGGCCTCATCACGGCGGATTTCCTGCTCAACGTCTTCATCCCGAACACGCCGCTGCACGATGGTGCGGCCGTCGTGCGCGGCAAGCGTCTCATTGCGGCGGGCTGTCTGCTGCCGCTGACGGAGAACCGCTCGCTTTCCACGGAGCTCGGCACGCGCCACCGCGCGGCCATCGGTCTTTCGGAGCAGTGCGATGCGCTCGTCATCGTGGTCAGTGAGGAGACGGGCACGATTTCCGTCGCTGAGAACGGCCGCATGGTGCGCCATCTCGATATCGAGAAGCTCAAGAACATCCTGCGCCCGGCCTTCACCTCGCCGCAGAAGGGCATCAAGGACATGGTACGCAACTGGAGGAAAAAGAAATGATAGCAAGACTTCGCAGACTCGTGCAGCACAATCTGCCGGCTAAGATCTTGGCTCTCGTTGTCGCCTTGATCCTCTGGGGCTACGTCATGAACGACCAGAATCCCGCCATCGAGAGCACGTATACCGTGCAGCTCGATGTCATCAATGCGCCGGAGGGCTATAAGATCACGAAGGACGCTTCGTCGGTGAAGCTCAAGGTCCGCGGCCCGCGCTCACTCTTTGTCTCGGCGTCCGACAGCGACTTCAAGGCGTATGTCGACCTCTCGAACCTCGATTCCGGCAAGCATGCCGTCAAGGTGCAGACGGTGCTGCCGCAGGGATTTGAGCTTGTCGAAGCGAAGCCGGATACCGTTACGTTTACGCTCGACCGCATCATCCAAAAGACGATCCGTGCGGAATTCATCGTCACAGGCTCCACGGCACCAGGCACGACAGTTGCGCGCGTCTCGCCGTCGGTTGAGACGGTGACAATCGAAGGCGCGGAATCGGATATCCGCGATGTGACGCGCGTAATCGGCTACGTGGGCCTCGCCGGCAACAACGAGGATTTCAGCCTCAAGGTGCCGCTTACGGCCATCAACAGCGACGGCTGCGAGGTGGCCGGCGTGACCATCTATCCGTCGTCGGCGGAAGTCAGCGTGCAGCTGGCCCGCGGCCTGACGAAGAAGATCGTCACGATCCAGCCGGATCTCGGCAGCGATCTTGAGCAGGGCTATGAACTCGGCACGGTCAGGGTCGATCCTACGAAGATCGAGATTGCCGGCCGCGACGATATGCTCGCGAAGATCTCGAGCATCGAGACGGAGAAGATTTCGCTGGCAGGCCTGACGAAGAATGCCGACAAGACGGTGCAGCTCGTGCTGCCCGATGGCGTGACGGTTACGAACCACGCCGTCACGGTCCATATCGAGATCCGGGCGAAGAAGAAGGCCACGTGACCTTCCGGCCCCTGTGATTGGATTGTTACAAGTTCATGCATAATTGGAGTGAAGTTGCAAGTGATCAGGATACGCAATCTGGCCGTCCCCTTCGACGAGGAGACGAGCCTGCAAAACCTTGCAGCCAAACGCATCATGTTACCACCCCAGCAGCTTGCCGGGGTGGTAATTGTGCGTAAGGCTGTCGACGCCAGGAGATACCATGGCGCACCCATTCAGTTTGTTTACGTGCTCGATGTCACGCTCGCAGGCGGTGAGAAGCAGGAGCGCAAGGTCCTGCAGAAGCTGCGCCGCGACCGCAATGTGGAGGCGGTGCAGCCGTCTCGTCCCGCAATGGTACCGGCGGGGAAGCCCGGAGCATCCCGCCCCGTCGTCGTGGGCTTCGGCCCGGCCGGCATGTTCGCGGCCCTGACGCTCGCGCGTGCAGGACTCTCGCCGCTCGTGCTCGAGCGCGGCCATGACGTCGACACGCGCCATGCGGATATCGCGAAGTTCTGGCAGGGCGGTGCGCTCAATCCGCAGTCGAACGTCCAGTTCGGCGAGGGAGGTGCCGGTACATTCTCGGACGGCAAGCTCACGACGCGCATCAACGACCCGCATATGAAGGATGTCATCGAGGCGTTCGTCGCGGCCGGTGCACCCGAGGAGATCCGTTACCTGCACAAGCCGCACATCGGCACGGACATCCTGCGCACGGTCGTCAAGAACCTGCGACAGGAAGTCATCCGGCTCGGCGGCGAGGTGCGCTTCGGCGCGCGCGTCACGGATCTCGAGCTCGGCGCAGAGGGCGTGGAGGCAGTCATCGTCAACGATGACGAACGCATCCCGACAGACATAGTCTTCCTCGGCATCGGCCATTCGGCCCGCGACACGTACCGCATGCTTCTCTCGCGCGGCGTCGCCATGGAGGCAAAGCCCTTTGCGATGGGTGTGCGCATCGAGCATCCGCAGGAATTCATCGACCGTGCGCAGTACGGAGAAGACGCGGGCAATCCGCGCCTGCCCGTCGCCGATTACGCGCTGACGTACAAGGACCCCGTGACGGGGCGCGGCGCCTATTCTTTCTGCATGTGCCCCGGCGGCCTCGTCGTGGCGGCGGCTTCGGAGGAACAGCGCGTCGTTACGAACGGCATGAGCAATTACCGCCGCAATTCGGGCATTGCGAACGGCGCGCTGCTCGTGCAGGTCACGCCGGAGGATTTCGGCGCGGGCGTGCTCGCGGGCATGAAGCTCCAGCAGGATCTTGAGGGGCTGGCCTTCGACCTTGGCGGCCGCGACTACTATGCGCCTGTGCAGACCGTGGGGGATTTCCTCAAGGGCACGAGCGGCTCGCGCGAGTTTTTGACGCGGCCGACGTACGCGCCGGGCACGCGTCCGGCGGATCTTCACCGCTGCCTGCCGGACTTCATCACGAAGACGCTCGCAGGCGCTCTGCCCTGGTTTGACCGCAAGATTCCGGGCTTTGCCAATGCCGGGGCCGTCATGACGGGCGTCGAGACGCGCTCGTCGGCGCCCTGCCGCATCCGCCGCGACCGACAGAGCTTCGTCGCAGAATGCACGCCCGGCCTTTATCCGATGGGCGAGGGAGCCGGTTATGCCGGCGGCATCATGAGTGCCGCCGTCGATGGCATGAAAGCCGCACTTGCATTTTTGACGAAAAATGTGCATACTGATTAAGAACACTATTCCAGAAAAATAACAAGGAAATAAGGAGAGGGAATAACATGGCAAGATTATTCGGTACGGACGGTGTCCGCGGAGAGGCAAACAAGACGCTGCTGCCGGAGATGGCATACCGTCTCGGCCGCGCAGCGACGCTCTACTTCGGCAAAGAGTCGGAGGAGCAGCCGCTCATCATCATCGGCCGCGATACGCGCATCTCGGGCGAGATGTTTGAATCCGCGCTGACGGCGGGCATCTGCTCGGCGGGCGGCCGCGCAATGCTCGCGGGCATTATCCCGACGCCGGCCATCGCTTACCTCGCGCGCAAGCACAAGGCCAAAGCCGGCATCGTCATCTCGGCTTCGCACAACCCGTTCCACGACAATGGCATCAAGTTCTTCGGCGGCGACGGCTACAAGCTGCCGGATTCCATTGAGGACGAGCTCGAGTCCATCGTGCACCAGCTCGAGACGGACGACAATCTGCCGCGCCCGACGGGCCGCCACATCGGCCACATCGAGTACCGCACGGACCTCCTGAACCAGTACATGGAGTTCGTGCTCTCCACGTGCAAGGAACGCTTTGACGGCGTCAAGGTCGTACTCGACTGCGCCAACGGCGCCGCTTACGAGGCCATGCCGAAGATCCTGCGCCGCCTCGGTGCCGACGTCAAGGTCATCCACGCGCTGCCGAACGGCACGAACATCAACGACGGCTGCGGCTCGACGCACCTCGAGTCCCTGCAGAAGGCCGTGCTCGAGAACGGCGCAGACTTCGGCATCGCGCACGACGGTGATGCAGACCGCTGCCTCTGCGTCGACGAGAAGGGCCAGGTCATCGACGGCGACCACATCCTCGTCATGTGCGCCATGGACATGATGAAAGAGGGCAAGCTGCCGTACAACACGGTCGTCACGACGGTTATGGCCAACATCGGCTTCCATCAGGCCATCAAGAAGGCCGGCGGCCGTGCCGAGATCACGAAGGTCGGCGACCGCTACGTCCTCGAGAACATGCTGAAGAACGGCTACAAGATCGGCGGCGAGCAGTCCGGCCACATCATCTTCACCGATTTCAGCACGACGGGCGACGGCCTCATCACGGCCCTGCAGGTGCTCTCCTCGCTCAAGCGCAGCGGCCGCAAGGCGTCGGACCTCACGGCGCTCATGACGACGTATCCGCAGCTCCTCGTCAACGTCAAGGTCGCGACGAAAGAGGGCTGGGAAGACAATGAAGCCATCAAGGAAGCCATTGCCGCCGGCGACAAGGAACTCGGCGAGAACGGCCGCATCCTCGTGCGTCCTTCGGGTACGGAACCTCTGATCCGCGTCATGGCGGAGGGCCCGGACCAGGATCAGCTCGACCGCATCTGCCATGCCATTGCCGATGTCGTCAAGAAGGAGCAGGGCTGATGAAACGCGCGCTGCTGCTCGTGAGCTTCGGCGTGCTCGCGGAGGCCTCGCGTGCGCGCTCGCTCGATGCGCTCGCGGAGGATTTCCGGCAGGCATTCCCGGCATGGACGGTACGGCAGGCCTATACCTCGCGCTTCCTCAAGGCAAAGCTTTCAGAGCGCGGCGTATCGGTCGATTCCCTGCCCGAGGCGCTCGCACGCCTTGAGGGCGAAGGCTATGACACGGTCTTCGTGCAGCCGACGTACCTGACGCCGGGGGAAGAGTACGAGCAAAAGGTCTGCACGGTTGTCGCGCAGTACGCTTCGCATTTTGCGGCACTGCTGCTCGGCGCGCCGGCCTTTGCGCGCCCGGCATGCGACATCCGCGGCCTGCGGGCCGTAGAGGCCGCGCACGCCGTTTCGTCCGGCACGCAGCTCGTGCTGCTGGGCCACGGCTCGCCGCATCAGCACAATCCCGTCTACGAGCGCCTGCAGGCCGTCGTCGACGAGGCAGGGCTGCCCATCCATATCGGCGTGCTCGAGCCGTCTGACTGGCCGACGTTTGACGATGTGCTGCAGCGGCTCCGGCGCGTGCCGGCCGCGGAGGCCGGGCGCATCCTGCTCGCCCCGCTGCTGCTAGCGGGCGGCCGCCACGTCACGCGCGACATGGCCGGTGAGGACAAGGGCTCCTGGCAGTCGCGGCTGCAGGCCGCCGGTTTCCCGGTCGAATCTGTCCTGCATGGCCTCGGAGAGTATCCGGCGTTCCGCCATGTCTACATCGCGCAGGCACGCGACGATCTTCGCGCCGCAGGTTTGCTTTAAGGCATACAAAAAATCGCACAGGAATGAATGATTCCCCCACAAGAATTGTCTGTTCCTGTGCCTTTTTTATGGTTTGTTCTTGTTCAAACGCGATTTATGCCCTGAATGTATGATTGCGATGCAAAGAAAATACTTTAATTTTCAGTAAAAATAATTTATAATGAATAAGTAAACTATTTTTAGCCCTTATAATCTTATAAATGAGGTGATTGTATGTCACAACCGGTAACCACGAATCCATTGATCATTATGCTGATCAATATGACCGTCGTCTTCCTGGTGTTGATTGCCTTGGGATTCGTCATCAAGTTGATCCATAAGATCGACCCCACCGTGCGTCATGAAAAGAAGGAGCCTGCACCGGCACAGCCTGCCGCTGCGGCACCCGCTCCCGAGCCGGAGCCTGTCGCTCCCGGCATACCGCCGGAGGTCGTCGCCGTCATCGCAGCAGCTGTCGCGAGCTACGGCTACGGAGTCGATGCGATTCGTGCAATCCGTCCGATTGAACGCAATGGCTGGAAACAGTCGGGCCGCGACATGGTCGCCGGCCGCACATTGATGTGAAGGAAGGGGAGGGATTTTCATGGAACTCATCAATGCATTTTCAGTGTCCCTGCAGGCCGTCTGGAATGACAGCGGCTTCTCGGCCTTCACGATGGGCAATGGCATCATGATTCTCGTGGGCCTCGTGCTCCTGTATCTCGCCATTGTCAAGGAATTTGAGCCGCTGCTCCTCGGCCCGATTGCGTTTGGCTGCGTGCTCGCGAACTTCCCGCGCACGGGCTTCCTCGAGGACCCGGGCCTGATGCTCGCCATCCATTACGGCATCGCAAACGAAATCTTCCCGCCGCTCATCTTCCTCGGCATCGGCGCCATGACGGACTTCGGCCCGCTGATTGCGCGTCCTTCGACGCTGCTCTTAGGTGCAGCTGCACAGATCGGTGTTTTCGTCGCTCTCGTCGGCGCCATGCTGCTCGGCTTTAACGTACAGGAAGCCGGTGCCATCGGCATCATCGGCGGTGCAGACGGCCCGACGGCCATCTACCTGACCATCCAGATGGCTCCGCATCTCCTGGGTGCCATTGCCGTCGCCGCTTATTCCTACATGTCCCTCGTGCCGCTCATTCAGCCGCCGGTCATGAAGCTCCTCACGACGCAGAAAGAACGCGAGGTCGTCATGGAGCAGCTGCGCCCCGTCACGAAGTTTGAGCGTCTCTGCTTCCCGATTGTCGCCGCTATTCTCATCAGTTTGCTGCTGCCGCCTATCGCGTCGCTGCTCGGCATGCTGATGCTCGGCAACATCTTCCGTGAGTCCGGCGTCATGGATCGTCTGTCCGATACGGCGCAGAATTCCCTGTGCAACATCGTCACGATTTTCCTGGCCACTGGTACAGGCATGACGATGAGCGCCGAGACGTTCCTCGTCCCGCAGACGCTGCTCATCATCGTCCTCGGCCTCGTCGCCTTCATCTTCGGCACGGCCGGCGGCGTCATCTTCGGCAAGATCATGTGCCGCGCTTCGGGCTGGAAGATCAACCCGCTCATCGGCTCGGCCGGTGTCTCCGCCGTCCCGATGGCTGCCCGCGTCAGTCAGGTCGTTGGCATGAAAGCAAAGCCCGGCAACTATCTCCTGATGCACGCCATGGGTCCGAACGTCGCCGGCGTTATCGGCACCGCTGTAGCAGCCGGTACCATGCTCGCGATGCTCAAATGACCAGCATCAAAATCCATATCGCATCTCAAGAACCCGCCCGCGCGGGTTCTTTTTTTTGCCTTCTCCGCACACGGGCGCTCTAAGCCTTCCCCGCGCACGGGGAAGGGGGACCGCGTAAGCGGTGGAAGAGGTCCTTGAGCTGGTGGGCATGAACAATGATCGATTGCAAGTCTTTACATGCAGCGTAGCCCCGTGTACGGACGCGAAGCGCGGGATGCCGGGGGTATCCCTGGAGAAGGTGGCCCGCAGGGCCGGAAGATGCCCATGGGCGAGGTTTCGCGCATATTTCGGTTTACAGCAAAATGGCAAGTTGCTGCGAGCAGGCACCCCTTCAGTCAGCTTCGCTGACAACTTCCCCCAAGGGGACGCCATCTGCACAAGCCCCCAGCTGTCCCCGCGCACGGGGAAGGTGCCCCGAAGGGGCGGAAGAGGTCCATGGAGAGTGGGTAAGAACAAAACTCAACTGCAAGCCCTTGCAAGCGTCGTAGCCCCGCGCACGGGCGCGAAGCGCGGGATGCCGGAGCATCCAGGAGAAAGGAGCCCTCGGAACCGTTGTCATTACAGGCTGGACGGCATATCGATGCGCATTTCTTAGAAAATCTAAGCCTTTGGAATTAAATTTGCTTTAAACACACATTAAGGGCTGTGGATAAGAGCGTATCGATTTTTAGTACTATTTTTTTTTTTTTTTGATAAGTGTTATAATTTCTGGACGAAAAGAGAATGAAGTTAGTGACATGTTTTTGGTATTGGAATGTAAGAAGTATCTGGAAAGGAGCAGAAACAAATCAAGGTTGGCGATAATTGCATAGTACCATCGCATTGCTAATGGAAACCTTTTTGCACTATTAAATTTGTGTAAGGAGCGTGCAAAATGAACAAGGTGTTCCAGGTTATATACAGTGAAGCCAGGAATGGGTATGTCGTCGTATCGGAGCTTGCCAAAACGCATGGCAAGGGCGTACATAGCCGCAGGAGGAAGACGGCCGTTTTGACGGCAGTCGTACTTTCCGCTCTGGCTTCTTTTTCATGGGCAGGCATGCCCGAGGCCCAGGCGGCTGCATCGGCTGAGCCGGTGACGATAGACAAACCGGGGCAGGTGGTGACGGATGATTTCGATGTAGAAGACTGCACAAAACGCGCGGTGGTGGATATCGCCGCTTCTGCCGCTAAAACTACCAAAGATGTGACGAAGGTGGATACGAAAAACATCACGGCCACTTTTTCCAACCCAAACGAAGCCAACGGCATTTGGGTGCAGGATGACTATCCCGGCACCGTGAAGCTGGCGGACGGACTCCATATTTCCATAGACTCTGACGCAAAGGATTACAATTCCTCCGGCATCTACCTGGAAGGGGTGGACGTGAGCCGGGATTCCCAAAGCCGGGATGAATCGATGAATGCCAATGATGAATATAAAGCCAATGACAATAAAATTTCTGACATAAAAGTGGAAGTGGGACATGGCACCTCCATTATGCTGAAGGCAGGTCTTGGAACAGACAAGGACAGAACAGATGTTACGGCTACGGGATTGGAAAACCAGCACGAGCAGCAACCATTCGCTCGCGGCGGGCATTTACGGCACGTGGTTCGGTGATTCGGGCGTCTACACGGACGCCGTGGCCAAGTGGGGCCGCGATGATGTGGACCTCCATACGTTGGGTTCGTACCCGGATCAGGCGAGTTACCGCACGCGTGCGGCAAGCCTGAGCCTCGAGTATGGCAAGACGATGAAATTAAACGACAAAGGTGTCTTCATCGAGCCGCAGGCCCAGCTCGTCTACGGCCATCTCGGCAGCACGCATTACACGACGGCACGCGAGAAGCAGGTCCACATGGACGACTACGACAGCTTCATCGGCCGCGTCGGCTTCGTCTTCGGCCGCCGCACGCCGGATGCCGAGAAGCCGCTCGACTATTACCTGCGCCTCTCCGCGCTGCACGAGTTCGGCGGCCGCCGTGGCATGCATCTCTCCGCCAGCGATGGCGAGACAATGGACTGGTCACGCGATTACGGCAGCACCTGGTACGAAGCCAGCCTCGGCGGCACGTACCGCCTGAACGACCGCACGACCCTTTACGGCGACGTCCAGCGCTCGTTCGGCAGTGACTGGCACAAGAAATGGCAGGGCAACATCGGCATCAACTGGCAATTCTGATAGAAAAATGACGCCGCAGGCATCACGCTTGCCGCGCCATTTTTGTTTTTAGCCTTCCCCGCGCACGGGGAAGGGGGACCGCGAAGCGGTGGAAGAGGT
>CABJCJ010000003.1:0-109626 GCA_902364065.1 Veillonellaceae bacterium SB90 | reverse complement strand
CCTGCGCCTCTCCGCGCTGCACGAGTTCGGCGGCCGCCGTGGCATGCATCTCTCCGCCAGCGATGGCGAGACAATGGACTGGTCACGCGATTACGGCAGCACCTGGTACGAAGCCAGCCTCGGCGGCACGTACCGCCTGAACGACCGCACGACCCTTTACGGCGACGTCCAGCGCTCGTTCGGCAGTGACTGGCACAAGAAATGGCAGGGCAACATCGGCATCAACTGGCAATTCTGATAGAAAAATGACGCCGCAGGCATCACGCTTGCCGCGCCATTTTTGTTTTTAGCCTTCCCCGCGCACGGGGAAGGGGGACCGCGAAGCGGTGGAAGAGGTCCATGAACGGACGGGTGTAAGAACAATCCCCGACAGCAAGTTCTCACAAGCGTTGCAGCCCCGCAGGGGCGCGAAGCGCGGGATGCCGGTGGCATCCCCGGGTGTGGCCCGCAGGGCCGAAAGGGTCCATGGGCGAGGATATGCGTACGACCGATGACGCTGCGGGATGCATTCCGGCTTCGGCGCGTGGCTGAATGCGAAAAGGAGGGGACGAGGGAGCAACGCTGCGCGAAGTCGGCTGGCTAAAGGGATTTTTTCCTTTTTAATGCAGCCCGACGAATGTACGAAACGCGCGCTGCTTGAACGACGCACATTCGTCAGGAAGCTAGAGAGGAAAAAATCCCTTCTTAACGCCAGGCGCCAACGCTCCGCTTATGCTCCCTCGTCCCCTCCATGCGATTACGGGCAATCGCCACGCGCCTCCAGGCGGAATACACCCTCCGCTCGGGCTCATTTTCCTCGGCAGGACAACGAGCGCAGCAAGTCGCGCAGCCGTCCCTGCGCACGGGGGCGCGAAGCGCGGGATGCCGGTGGCATCCCCGGGTGTAGCCCGTGGGGCCGAAAGGGGTTCATGGGCGAGGATATGCGTACGACCGATGATGCTGCGGGATGCATTGTGCCTCGAAGCGCGGCCTTCCCCGCGCACCTAAGGATTTGACAGGTATTTTTCAAGCGTGTAACATTAAGGGGTAAGCAGTTTCCTGATTTCATTTCTCACCGATGGCTGCATCTTGCGGCGAAACGGTGAAGGAAAGGATGGTTTATTATGTTAGGAGGATATTTGCGATGAGTGGAATCTTTTATGGTATTGGTGTCGGTCCCGGCGACCCGGAGCTCTTGACGATGAAGGCAATTCATGCCATCCAGAAAGCTGATGTGCTGATTGCGCCCAAGACGGAGAAGAAGGATGGCAGCGTGGCGCTGTCGATTGCGAAGCCGTATTTCAAGCCGGACATTGAGATTGTCTATCAGGTGTTCCCGATGGTCAAGGGCTTCGAGACGGATACGGCGGCCTGGGAGGCCAACAAGGCGGAGATCCTGGATCTTTTGAAGGCCGGCAAGAATGTGGCGTTTTTGACACTCGGTGATCCGATGTTCTTCAGTACCTACATATATATATACCGGCTGCTGGAGCACGAGGATGTGACGATTGAGACGATCCCGGGCGTGCCGGCATTTGCGGCCATCGGCAGCTATGTCGGTTACCCGATTGTCGAGGGCAACGATATCCTGACGATCATCCCGGCTACGGCGCCGGAGGACAAGATCGAGAAGGCTATGGATGCGGCCGACAATGTCGTCCTGATGAAGGTCTACAAGAATTTCTCCGAGATGGCGGAGCTGCTCAAGAAGAAGCATCTTTCCAAGCAGGCCGTGATGGTCAGCCGCGCGGGGCTTTCGGAGGAGCGCATCATCCGGGATATCGAGGCGCACAAGGATGAGCATGTCAATTACTTGTCGACCATCCTGACGCGCAAGCAGTGAGGAGGGGTGTTTCATGAAACGATTCGTTATTTTGTGCTTTGCCCTCCTGGCCCTGCTCGTGGCGGCAGGCTGCGGCTCACAGGCGAGTGCGCCGTCCTCTTCTTCCGGCGACAAGGCGTTTGCCGTCATCCACGATGCCATGGGCCGCGAGGTGACGCTTTCGAAGAAACCGGAGCGCATCGTCGTGACGTCGGCTTCGTTCCTCGAGCCGCTGCATGAGGTCGGCGGCGATGTCGTCGGCCGCCCGGATTCGAAGACGAAGATGCCGGATTACGCCAAGAACAAGGCGAGTGTCGGCAAGGTCTACCAGATCGACGTCGAGAAGGTGCTGTCCTGTGAGCCGGATCTCGTCATCGTCAACAAGGGCATGAACGAGAAGCTCGTCGATACGCTCGAGAACAATGGCATTCAGACGGTCGTGCTCGATATGAAGAGTTACGACGATGTCAAGAATGAGGTGCAGGTGCTCGCGCAGATCACGGGTGAGCAGCAGAAGGGCGAACAGCTCATCAACGACATGGACGCCAAGATCCAAGCCATAAAAGATAAGATTCCGCAGGACACGCATCGCGTATCCATCATCCATACGACGAATCAGGGGCTCTCGGTGCAGCTCGAGGGCAGCATCGCCGGCTGCACGGCCCGCCTGCTCGGCTGGGACAATGTGGCTGCCGGCATGACGCCGCTCGAGAAGAATCCCGATGCAGCGCCATACAGCCTCGAGACGCTCGTCGAGCAGAATCCGGAAATCCTGTTCATCACGAGCATGGGAAAAATTGAGGAGGCCAAGGCTGGCATGGAGAAGACTATGGCGGAGAATCCGGCCTGGCAGACGGTCGATGCCGTCAAGAACGGCCGCGTCTATTATCTGCCGCAGGACCTTTTCCTGCTGAGCCCGGGCATCCATTACCCGGAGGCCGTCGAGACGATGGCAAAGTGTGTCTATCCGGAGGCCTTTGCTAAATGAGTGAAGGGAAGAAGCAAGGCCGCAGCCTCCTGACGCGCAGCGTCCTGTTCCTCGTCTTTGCCGTGCTGGCCGTGACGGGCGGTATCGTCAGCATCATGCTGGGGTCCGTCGAGATCCCCGTGCAGGAGATCTGGTCGGCGCTCACGGGCGGCGGCGCGGGCACGCACGGGCAGATCCTCATGAACATCCGGCTGCCGCGCACGCTTGTGGCGGCGCTCGTCGGCATCAATCTGGCGCTTTCGGGTGCCATTCTGCAGGCGGTCATGAAGAATCCGCTCGCAGACCCGCACATCATCGGCATTTCGTCGGGCGCGGGCCTCATGGGCATCCTCGTCATGCTGCTGCTGCCGGAGTACGCGTATCTCGTGACGCCGGCGGCTTTTGTCGGCGCGATGGGGGCGGCCATCCTCATCTACATTCTGGCCTGGAAGAACGGCATCCGGCCCATCCGGATCATTCTGGCCGGTGTGGCTGTCTCGGCATTCCTGGGGGCGGGTATTTCCGCGCTCATGATCCTCTACAGCGACCGCGTGCACAGCGCACTCATGTGGATGGTCGGCGGACTTTCCGCTAGGAGCTGGCCGCACGTGGCGATGCTCTGGCCTTATACGCTCGTTGGCAGCGTGCTGGCCTTCCTGGCCGCACGCCATCTCAACATCCTGCAGCTCGGCGATGAGCTCGCGAAGGGCCTCGGGCTGCGCGTGGAGCTCACGCGCCTGCTGCTGACGGCCGTCGCCGCCCTGCTTGCGGCCAGCGCCGTCTCAGTCGTCGGGCTCCTGGGTTTCGTCGGTCTCATCGTGCCGCATGCGGCGCGCCTCATGATCGGCTCGGACTACCGGTATCTGCTGCCGGCTTCGGCCGTGCTCGGCGCGGCCGTCGTCATGTACAGCGATACCTTTGCGCGCGTGGCCTTTGCGCCCGTGGAGCTGCCGGTCGGCATCATCATGGCGGTGCTCGGCGCTCCGTTCTTCCTGTTCCTCTTGAGAAGGGAGCTCTGATACGATGGAACTTACGGCAAAAAATCTGCAGGTGTCCATCGCAGGACACACCATCTTAAAGGATCTGTCCGTCACGTTTGCCGCAGGCAGGCGCACGGCCATCATCGGGCCGAACGGCGCGGGCAAGTCGACGCTCCTGAAGGTCCTCACGGGCCTCAACGAGGATTATCGCGGGCAGGTCACACTCGACGGAGAGGATATCCGCCATCTCGGGAGGCAGAGGCTCGCGCGCCATCTCGCCATCCTGCCGCAGGGCGCGCAGGCCCCGCCGGATACGACGGTAGAAAGGCTCGTGGATTACGGGCGTTTCCCGTACCGCAGCTGGTTCCGCGCCGGCAATCCCAGGGCTGACCGGGAGGCGGTGGCCTGGGCCATGCAGGTGACGCATGTGGAGAAGTTCCGCCAGCGTCAGGTGCAGACGCTCTCAGGCGGCGAGCGCCAGCGGGCGTTCCTCGCGATGGTGCTCGCGCAGCAGCCCGATATCCTGCTGCTCGATGAGCCGACGACGTACCTTGACATCGCGCATCAGCTCGAGGTCATGCAGATCGTCTGCGAGGTCAACCGGCGCTACGGCATGACGGTGATCATGGTGCTGCACGACATCAACCATGCGCTGCAGTATGCCGACGAGATCGCCGTGCTCAAGGACAGGCACATCGTGCGGCAGGGGCCGCCGCGCGAGGTCGTGACCGTCTCGATGCTCGCGGAGGTCTTCGGCGTCCGCGCGGATATCTTTACGAACCGGACCGGGGCGGCCGTGCTTTCGCCGGTGGCTCTGGTGCCTCGGCCGTAAAACAAGAAAGAACCGTATGCGTACGGTTCTTTTTTTATGGAATTTATTCTTGATCGAGACGACTTTCTTTACAAATGAAAATATCTTTCAAATAAATGCTGAGAATGCTTGACAGATTTTAATGAGATGGGCTATCATAGTCAATGAAGAAATAATCTCATTATCATTATCATATACGATTAGGAGGCGTTCTGATTTGACATTGAAAGACGGCAAGACCGGCATGACGCTCAAAATCCTGAAGATTGATGAGTCCAACCTCAAACAGCGCATGATGACGATGGGCCTGATCCCAGGCACGAAAGTCAAGATCCTGCGCTCGGCGCCGCTCGGCGATCCCATTGCCATTGGCGTTCGTTCCTACAACCTGGCACTGCGCCGCGCGGATGCGGAGAAGGTACAGGTTCAGCAGGTCAACTGAGTGGAGGAAAGGAGACGCAAGCTTTTATGTCAACATTAGGAGTAGCACTTACCGGCAATCCGAATACCGGCAAGTCCACCATTTTCAACGAACTGACTGGTGCACGCCAGAAGATCGGCAACTGGCCGGGCGTCACGGTCGATAAGAAAGTCGGCTATACGCGTTACAACAACCGCGCCATCTCGATCGTCGACCTGCCGGGCACGTACAGCGTCAACGCGCGCAGCCCGGAGGAAAAGATCGTCATCGATTACCTCATGAACAACAAGCTCGACCTCGTCATGGACGTTGTCGACAGCTCCAATATCGAGCGCAACCTGTTCCTTACGGTACAGCTGCTCGAAGCCGGCATCCCGCTGCTCATCGACCTCAACATGCAGGACGATGCGGCGCGCCGCGGCATCAAGATCGATACGAAGCGCCTCGAAGAAGCCATCGGCATGCCAGTGGTCGAGACGGTCGGCCGTGACAGCAAGAGTACGAAAAAGCTCCTCGATGTCTTTACGAATACGGTCATGGCCAACTACGAGGTCAGCCCGCAGGTGCAGGCGCACATCGATACGGTCAATGCCATCAAGGCCAGCAGCAAATCCGAAGAGGAGAAAGAGGAGGCCATCATCGAGGCCCGCTATGCCCTCATCGACAAGATTATGGCGCAGTCTGTCGACATGAGCAATGTCGGCCAGTCGAAATCCGAGAAGATTGACCGCTATCTCGCCAACGGCGTGCTCGCACTGCCAATCTTCCTCGTCATCCTCTACGCGGTCTTCCAAATCACGTTCACCTGGATCGGCCAGCCGATTGCGGATTTCCTCGACGACCTCATCAACACGGACTTCGTCGATTTCATGACGGATTTCCTGACGGATGCCGGCGTTGCGGACTGGATGGTTTCGCTCGTCTGTGACGGTATCATCTCGGGCGTCGGCGCGGTGCTGACGTTCGTGCCGCTGATCTTCGTCCTGTTCTTCTGCCTCTCCTTCCTCGACGGCACGGGCTACATGGCCCGCATCGCCTTCATCATGGACCCGATCATGCGCCGCTGCGGCCTGACGGGCAAAGGCGTCATGCCGCTGATGATGGGCTTCGGCTGCGGCGTCCCGGCCATCATGGGTGCGCGCGCACTCGATTCTGAGAAGGACCGCATGGTCTCCATTCTCGTCACGCCGTTCCTTACGTGCGGTGCAAAACTGCCGATCATGGCACTGTTCGCCGCGATGTTCTTCCCCGATAATGCCGCCAATGTCGTCTTTGCCATGTACATCATCGGCATGCTCATGGCCATCATCGTCGCCAAGGGCCTTGGCTCCACGATCTTCAAGTCGGAGGGCTCGACGTTCCTCCTGGAGCTGCCGCCGTACCGCATGCCGGATATGAAGACGGTTCTCCTCGAGACATGGGACAAGGGCAAGGGCTACCTCATCAAAGCCGGTACGATCATCTTTGCCGCGTCCGTCCTGCTCTGGGTCATGTCGAACTACAATTTCAGCGGCCCGTGCGAGATTGAGGATTCCATTCTCGCCACGATCGGCGACTGGATGTCGCATCTCTTCGTCTTCCAGGGCTTCGACACCTGGGAGGCCGGCGCAGCCGTTCTCTCCGGCATCATGGCCAAGGAGACGGTTGTCGCGACGATCGGTATCCTCTACGGCGCCGGCGATGTCTCGACGGAGGCTGAGGATGCCGCCGATACGGCTTCCACGATGATGCAGACGGGCATGGCCACGGCCTTCACGAGCCTTTCGGCCTTCTCCTTCATGGTCTTCTCGCAGCTCTACACGCCTTGCGTGACGGCACTCGGCACGATCAAGAAGGAAGCCGGCGGCTGGAAGTGGGTCGCGTTCTCCGCATTCTACATGTTCGCCATCGCTTGGCTCGTCTCGCTGCTCGTCTATCAGATCGGCAGTCTGCTGGGCTTTGCCGGCTGATGATGGAGAAGAAGGCCCGGTGCCTTGCACCTCGTTGTCTTCTGTGATACGCTTTAAGAAAGATTTCCGGGCAGGCGCTTCGTGCGCCCGGTGCCCGGATGGATTGGAGGGATTTTTATGGCAACCTTTATCGTAGGCGCTTTGGTGGCGGTGGGGCTCTATTACGCTCTGCGCCATGTTTACCGGAATTTCCGCCTTGGGCGCGAGGACTGCTGCGGTGGCAACTGCTCGGCGTGCAGCGGTCACTGCATGGGAGGCCATTCCCTTCCGGTAAAAAAGTGACGATTCTCTATCCTTACACATAATCCACACGATGTGCATCGCCTGCTTTTGGCGATGGTCGCACCATCAGGTATCCTGCCTCCTGGTGCGGCATTTTTTTGTTTGTGCCCGGATTCTGGCCAGAATGTCAAAAATTTTGTGGACTGTCTTTTCAGATACGCACAGATGTGGTAATATAAAAGGCAGAGATTTGTCTTTGAGGCGGGGAGCGTTTCCCCACCGGCGGTATAGCCCGCGAGCCTGCCTGGCAGGCACGATCCGGTGTGATTCCGGAGCCGACCGTATAGTCGGGATGAGAAAAGGCAGGCACGTGTTTTTTCACATGTAAAAGCAGCCGCTGGGAAGAGATCTTCCAGCGGCTTTTTGTTTTCTCAATGTCTCATACACAGATCCATGTTCCTTTGGTGAATCATGAGAGTCTGAGGTGATTGCATGCAGGATGAAGAATTCATGCGGGAAGCCCTGCAGCTTGCCCGCAATGCCGAGGGGCGGACCTCGCCAAATCCCATGGTGGGTGCGGTGATTGTACGCGGCGGCCGCATCGTGGCTGCCGGCTGGCACCGGAAAGCCGGTACGCCTCATGCGGAGGTCCATGCGCTGCGCATGGCGGGGGAGCTTGCCAGGGGCGCGACGCTCTATGTGACGCTTGAGCCCTGTGCGCATTACGGCCGCACGGGCCCGTGCGCCAGGGCCGTCGCAGAAGCCGGCATCCGCCGCGTCGTCATCGCGATGCAGGACCCGAACCCGCTCGTGGCGGGCAAAGGCATCCGCATTCTCCGCGAGGCGGGCGTCGAGGTCGTCTGCGGCGTGCTCGAGGAGGAAGCGAGGAAGCTCAACGAGGTCTTCCTCAAGTGGATTCCGCAGAAGATGCCGTTTGTCGTGCTCAAGACGGCCATGTCGCTTGACGGCAAGATTGCGACGCGCACGGGAGCTTCCAAGTGGATCACGGGTGAGGCCGCAAGGCTGCGTGTACATGCGTACCGCGACCGCTATGACGCCATCCTCGCGGGCATCGGCACGGTGCTCGCGGACAACCCGAGCCTCACGGCCCGCCTGCCGGATGGCACGGGCCAGAATCCCGTCCGCATCATCGTGGACAGCTGCGCGCGCACGCCGCTTGAGTCGAGAGTCGTCACGGACAAGGCCGCGCGCACGATCATCGCCGTGACGGAGGCGGCACCTCCTGCACGCGTCGAGGCCCTGCGCAGGGCCGGTATCGAAGTGATGACGGCAGGGCCAGGCCCCAAGGTCGATCTGAAGCTTCTCTGCCAGGAGCTCGGTCAGCAGGAAATCTGCTCCATCTTCGTCGAAGGCGGCGGCAGCATCGGGTTCTCGTTCCTGCAGGCCGGCCTTGTCGACAAGGTACACGCCTTTATCGCACCGAAGCTCATCGGCGGGCGCACGGCTCTGACCCCGGTGGAGGGCGAGGGCTTTGCGGAGCTCAAGGATGCCGTAGAGCTCCGGGATATGGAGGTCGAGCGGCTTGGAGGAGACATCCTCGTCACCGCTTATACGAAATGATGAATGAGGGACGCTTATGTTTACAGGAATCATTGAAGAGGTCGGCCGCATCCAGCGGCTCGGCGGCGGCTCGCTTACCATTGCCGCCAGGGAGGTCCTCAAGGATGTACATGTGGGCGACAGCATCGCCGTCAACGGCATCTGTCTGACGGTGACCTCGTTTGATGCCCGCCATTTCACAGCCGATGTCATGCCGGAAACGGTGCGCCGCACGTCGCTTGACGGCCTGCGGCAGGGCAGCCCCGTGAACCTCGAGCGCGCACTGCAGCTCGGCGGCCGCCTCGGCGGCCATATCGTCTCGGGCCATATCGACGGCACGGGCACGATCCGCGCATTCCGCGACGAGAAGAATGCCATCCTCATGACGGTGGAGGTGGAGCCCTCCATCCTGCAGGGTATCGTCGAGAAGGGCTCGGTCGCCCTTGACGGCATCAGCCTGACGGTGGCGGAGGTCACGGATCGCGATTTCACGGTGAGCCTCATCCCGCACACGCGCGAGGTCACGAACCTCGGCAGCCGCAGGCAGGGAGACGCCATCAACATCGAGAACGATGTCATCGGCAAATACGTCGCGAAGATCCTCGGCAGTGCCTATGGAACGGCAGAAGGACCGGAGCATGCGGGGGGCCTTTCGAAGGATTTCCTCGTCCGGAACGGCTTCTTTATTTAATCCGCAAGATAATCCGCAAAGATCAAAAACGAATCAGGAGTGAAGATACATGTCAGATTTTGCAACTGTAGAACAGGCCATCGAGGATATCCGGAATGGCAAGATGGTCGTCGTCGTCGATGATGAGGACCGCGAGAACGAGGGCGACCTCATCGTCGCCGCTGAGACGGTGACGCCGCAGGATATCAACTTCATGGCGACGTATGCCAAGGGCCTCATCTGCACGCCGATTGACGGCAAGCGCCTCGATGAACTCGCCATCGGCCAGATGGTCGTCAACAACACGGACAACCACGAGACGGCCTTCACGGTCTCCATCGATGCCTACGATACGGAGACGGGCATCTCGGCCTTTGAGCGCTGCGATACCATCAAGAAGCTGCTCGACCCGAAGTCCAAGCCTGCAACGTTCCGCCGTCCGGGCCACGTTTTCCCGCTGCGCTCCGTCGAGGGCGGCGTGCTGCGCCGTGCCGGCCATACGGAGACGACGACGGATCTTGCGCGCCTCGCCGGCTTCTATCCGGCCGGTCTCTGCTGCGAGATTATGGATGACGACGGCCACATGATGCGTACGCCGCGCCTCAAGGAATTCGCCAAGGAGCACGGCCTGCACATCATCACGGTCAAGGCACTCATCGAATACCGCAAACGCACGGAGAATTTCGTGCACGAGGTCGCTGATGTTGATTTCCCGAGTAAGTACGGCCATTTCCGCATCCATGCGTATGAGAACGAGCTCAACAACAAATGCGACATCGCCATCGTCAAGGGAGATGTGCGCGGCAAGAAGGATGTGCTCGTGCGCGTCCATTCCGAATGCCTGACGGGCGATGCACTCGGCTCGCTGCGCTGCGACTGCGGCGACCAGCTCGCACTCGCGCTCAAGAAGATCGAGGCAGAGGGCGCGGGCGTCGTGCTCTACATGCGCCAGGAGGGCCGCGGCATCGGCCTCGCGAACAAGATGCGCGCCTATGAGCTGCAGGACAAGGGCCGCGACACGGTGGAAGCCAACGTTGAGCTCGGCTTTGCGCCGGATCTGCGCGACTATGGCATCGGCGCGCAGATCCTCGCGGACCTCGGCCTCACGAGCATCCGCCTGATGACGAACAATCCGGCGAAGCGCGCGGGCCTCGAGGGCTACGGCCTCGAGATCACGGGCCGCGTGCCGCTGCAGGTGCATGCCAACAAGTTTGACAAGCGCTATCTCACGGTCAAGAAGGTCAAGATGGGCCATATCTTCAGTGACGATACCCTGAAATAAGCGATTCAACACAAGTGTCCAGGCTGCCGGACCGAAGCGGGCAGCCTGGTTCCAGCGGAATGGAGGAAAAAACATGGCAAATGTAATGGAAGGTTTTGTGACGGGCAAGGGCCTCAAGTTCGGCCTCGTCGTCGCACGTTTCAATGAGTTCATCACGAGCAAGCTTTTAAGCGGCGCACTCGATACGCTGCACCGTCACGAGGCGAAGGACGAGGATATCGATGTCGCCTGGGTCCCGGGCGCCTTTGAGATCCCCATCGTCGCCAAGAAGATGGCGGAGTCGGGCAAATACGATGCCGTCATCTGCCTCGGCGCCGTCATCCGCGGTTCGACGACGCATTACGATTACGTCTGCAATGAGGTTTCCAAGGGCGTCGCCCAGGTCGGCCTGCAGACGGGCGTGCCGACGATCTTCAGCGTCGTGACGACGGAGAACATCGAGCAGGCCATTGAGCGTGCGGGCACGAAAGCCGGCAACAAGGGCGTCGATGGCGCCATGGCTGCCATGGAGATGGCCAACCTGCTCAAGAACATCGGCTGATTTCAGCCCGTTTATCTGCAACAATCCATCGATCTTTATGCGCTTGGCGGCGCTGTCCGTAAGACGGTCTGCTGCCAGGCGTATCTTGCTATCTTGCCGAAAGGAGAGCATTTTTATGAAAATCGGTATCATCAGCGATACGCACGGCCATGAGATGGCCTGGGCCAAGGCTTACGACAAGCATTTCCACGATGCGGACCTCATCCTGCATGCCGGGGATGTACTCTATCACGGCCCGCGCAATCCGATGAAGGCGGATTACAATCCGGCCGGCCTCGTGGAACGCATCAATCATTCGGAAGTCCCCGTCGTCATTGCGCGCGGCAACTGTGACTCCTCCGTCGATGCGAGCTGCCTCGAGACGCCCATCCTCGCGCCGTATGCCTACGTCGTCTGGGAGGGGCGCCGCATCATCATCACGCACGGCGATGCTGTCATGACGGATGCGGAAAAGGAGGCGATGGCGGCGCACCTGAAGGCGGATGTCTTCATCAGCGGCCATGTCCATGTGACGGTGCTCGAGCAGCGCGGCAATACCGTTTTCGTGAATCCTGGCTCGGCCGCCCTTTCCAAGCGTCCGGACGGCCGCAACACCATCGCCGTCTGGCAGGACGAGACGATCCGCATCCATGACATCGATACGGATGAGGTGCTCGCCGAGCTCACGCTGCCTCCCAAGGCATGAATCTCACAAAAAGGAGTTAATTATTCATATATGAAAGATCATCTTGTAAAAGCGACGGCAGAGGGTGTGCGCATCTACGCTGCCGTCACGACGAATCTCGTCAATGAGGCCATTCGCCGCCATGACTGCCACGCCGTCGCCGCGGCGGCGCTCGGCCGCACGATGACGGGCGCGCTTTTGCTCGCGGCCAATCTCAAGAATCAGGAAGCCCTGACCGTGACGTTCGATGGCCACGGGCCGCTCGGCCGGGTCACGGCCGATGCCACGCCCGAGGGCTTCGTGCGCGGCTATGTCGTCAATCCGCATGTTGAATTGCCGCAGAATGACAAGGGCAAGATCGATGTCGGCGGCGGTGTCGGCACGGACGGCACGGTAACGGTCACGCGCTTCACGGGACTGCGCAACCCCGTGACGGGCAGCGCGCCGCTGACGGACGGTGAGATCGCCGACGACCTGACGAAATACCTCTACGTCTCCGAGCAGACGCCGTCGAGCGTCGGCCTCGGCGTGCTCGTCGGCCATGCCGGCGACCGCATTGCCTGCATCGGTGCGGGCGGCTTCATCCTGCAGCCGCTGCCCGATGTCAGTGACGAGGTCCTCGACCGCCTCGAAGCGAATCTGCGTGAGGTGAACTCCGTCTCGCACATGGTGGATGAGGGCTACGATGCCAAAGGCATCATCGCGGCCGTGCTCAAGGGCTTCGATATCCACTACCTGACGGAAACGGAACTGGCCTTCCGCTGCCACTGCTCGAAGCAGCGCGTCAGCGAGGTGCTCCTGAGCCTCGGCGAGAAGGACCTCAAGTCCCTCGTGGAGGACGGCCATGCGGAGGCATGCTGCCCGTTCTGCGGCGAGCGCTACCAGTTCACGGGCGAGGAGCTGCAGGCCATCTACGATCACGCCATGGCAGACCGCCAGAAGCCGCAGGACTGAGATGAAAAGGAGAGCAGGGGCCGTTTCGCAGCTGATGGTTTCCGGTACGGCTGTCGCCGTCACGCGCAAGGCCATCAAGAATTTCTATGTGCGCGTGGACCGCGAGACGGGCGAGGTGCGCGTCACGGCGCCGCGGCGTTTGAGCGATGACGAGATCGGGCGGCTGCTGCGGCGCGACTGGCCCTGGGTTGAGAAACAGCGGGCAAGAGCTGCTTTGCGGCCGCATCTGCCCGAGCACCGCTATGAGACGGGCGAGGTCTTCTATCTCTGGGGCAGGCCCTATGTGCTGACCGTGCGGGAAAGCCCTGCGCGGCGGCCTGTCGTCTGCGTCCGGGCGGGCAGGCTTCTGCTCCACGCGGAGGCTTCGCTGGGGGCTGAGGAGCGTCAGAAGGCCATTGAAGAGTGGTACCGCGCGCGGCTCGCACAGGGCATCGAGGCGCTGCAGGGCGAGGCCGAGGCCATCGTCGGCCGCCGCCCGCGGGAGTACCGCATCAAGAAGATGAAGACGCGCTGGGGGACCTGCAACACCGCGGCGGGCCGCATCTGGCTCAATCTCAAGCTCGCCCAGTACCGGCCGGCCATCCTGCGCTACATCATGCTCCACGAGCTCACGCATCTCTGGGTGCACAATCACGGTCCAGCCTTCCACGCCCGCATGGACCGCTTCTGCCCGGACTGGCGCATGCTCAAACAGGAGCTCGACGACGGCCCGGCTTACGAGATATAGGAATGAAAAAGTCACATTCTTGACCTGATTGTCAGAATGTGACTTTTTGTTCATGGACGTCTTTTACTGCTGGCAGATGCGGGCGAAGAGACGGCGCTGCGGGATGTATTCCGGCTTCAGCGCGCAGCTGAATGTGAAAGACGGGGACGAGGGCGCAACGCTGTGCGAAGTCGGCTGGCTAAAGGTTTTTTTCCTTTTTAACGAAGCCTGACGAACGTGCGAAACGCGCGCTGCTTGAACGACGCTCGTTCGCCAGGAAGCTGGCAAGGAAAAAATCCCTTCTTAACGCCAGGCGCCAACGCTCCGCTTATGCGCCCTCGTTCCCTCAGGTATTATCGCGGGCAATCGCTGCGCGCCTCCAGGCGGAATACATCCCTCCGCTTAGGCTCTTGCTCTTCGGCAGAACATGGACCTCTTCCACCGCGCCCTTCGGCAGAACATACGAGCGTCACAAAGCGCGTGCCTTCCCCTCTGGGGAAGGTGGCAGCCGCAGGCTGACGGATGAGGTGTTTTATCATTCTTCCGCGAAGTAGAGCTTTTGCATCTCGTCGATGACGGAAGTCAGGCTGCTCGGGCGGAAGTGGATGCCGTAGCCGACGTAGATAGGCGGCGTGGCGAAGCGCGGCAGGATCTTGACGGCGATGCGGCCGTCGTTTTCGTAGAAGAAGATGTTGTAGCTCCTGGTCTGCGCGGCAAAGCGGTGCATGAGGTAATCGACGGTGAGCTGGATGAAGTCGGCGAGCGTCGCGACGGCTTCATCTGTGAGCGATTCGGGCACGATGTTGAATTCCCAGAAGCCGATGCGCGGCACGGTGGAGACGTTGAGCGTCACGCCATGCCGCCTGGCGATGGCGGGGCCTTCGAATTCCTCAGGCTGGCAGAGCAGCTCGCGCTTGACGTGAGGCAGGCCGATGAGCTGCATGTGCGGATGGCGGATGGTGCCGCCCGAGAACGGCCCGTAGTTCTTGAAGAAGAGCACGGCTTCGTAACGGCCGCTCGTGAGCAGGTCCTGCCACATGCGCAGGCCGAAGCGGATGAGCGCGTGCATGTGCTCTTTCGTGTAGTCGGGCATATCGCTGTGGCAGGCGCTGCCCTCGATGAGGACGAACTGGTCGGCTCCCTCAATGACGTTGTATTTATTGCGCAGGAAGATCATGTCGCCTTCGGTGGCAAGGATGTCCGTGAGCTGGCTGCGGTCACAGAAGGGGCAGTCATTTTCCTGATGACGGATGGTTTCTGGTTTCTGGCGTCCGATGCTGATATCGAAGCCCATGAGGTTGATGTCCATGCCGGGACTCCTTTCTGGTTTTTGCAGGCAGTTCCTGCAAAGAAATACTGGATTGATTGGCGCAATGATGATATAATCTCAATGTTGAGTACCATTATAACGACATTTTATTCTTTTTGCAAAAGAGAACGAGGCGGGGGAACCTGCCTCTCTTATTTCTATTTTAATCCTGGCAGTGTATCTGCGCACGTAGGCGGTGTTTTCAATTAGCAAGCAAGATGTAGAAAAAAAAGTAGAGATGGAGGCTTCCGCGCTCGGAACGGAACCAGCGGAGGAAATGAAGTCCAAGGGCGAATCGTTCCTCAAGGGCACCTTCATCCTGACGATTGCCGGCTTTGTCGTCAAGGTCATCGGTTCGTTGAACTGGATCTTCGTATCGCGTATCCTCGGCGGCGAGGGCATCGGCCTCTATCAGATGGCTTTCCCGATTTACTTCTTTGCCATGACGGTATCCCAGGCCGGCGTGCCGGTGGCCATCTCCATCATCACGGCGGAGCGCGTGGCGCTCAAGGATATTTTCGGGGCCAAGCGTGTCTTCCACATTTCGATGGCGCTGATGGTCGTGACGGGCCTCTTCTTCTCGGTGTTGACGTACTTTGCGGCAGACTGGCTCATCGAATGGCATTTCATCCGTGATCCGCGCGCCTATATGTCGATGGTCGTGCTCGCGCCGACCGTTTTCTTCGTGACGCTGCTCGCGAGCTCGCGCGGCTATCTGCAGGGCTGGCAGCGCATGACGCCGACGGCCGTTTCGCAGATTGTCGAGCAGATTTTCCGCGTCATCACGATGATCCTCCTGGCGCAGCTCTTCCTGCCCTGGGGCCTCGACTACGCGGCGGCCGGCGCTTCTCTCGGCGCGCTTGCCGGCGCGGTGACGGGCCTCATCGTGCTCGTCTATTACCAGTGGAAGCTCGACCGCGACATCGAGCGCGATTACGGCAAGGACATCCAGCCGCTGCCGGGGACCGAGCATGAATCGGTCTTCCGCATCGTGCGGCGCATCTTCACGCTGTCGCTGCCGGTGTCGGCGGCGAGCATCATGCTGCCGGTCGTCTCGAACCTCGATCTCATGATCGTGCCGCAGCGCCTGGAAGTAGCCGGCTACAGCGTCAATGAGGCGACGGAGCTCTTCGGTTACCTGACGGGCATGGCAGTGCCGCTCGTCAACCTCTCGTGCATCATCACGGCCTCGATGGCGATGAGCATCGTGCCGGCCATTTCGGAAGCGCGCGCGCTGCGCGACATGAAGCGCGTCTACAATCAGACGGCGGCCTCGGTGCGCATCTCGAATTTCGTTTGCTTCCCGGCCTTTGTCATCGTCTTCGTGCTCGCGACGCCGATCGCATCCCTCATCTACAATGCGCCGGGCGCCGGCCCTGCCGTCATGATCTCGGCCGTCAGCATCGTGCTGCTCGGCCTGCATCAGGTCTCGACGGGCATCCTGCAGGGCCTCGGCCATCCGACCATCCCGATGGTCAACATGATTCTCGCAGCGGCGGCCAAGGTCATCCTGAACTGGGAACTCACGGCCATCCCCTGGCTCGGCATCATGGGTGCGGCCTGGGCAACGGCTGCCGACATGGGCGTCGCAGCCATCATCAATTTGTTCTTCATCTACAAGTTCATCGGCTACCGCATGGAGATCCCGCAGCTCCTCAAGACGATTTTTTCAGCTGCGGTCATGGCAGCTGCCGTCTACTTCTTCTATGAGTGGACGTACGCCTGGTGGGCCATCGGCGCCATTTCGACGTTCGGCGCGGTGTTCTTCGGCTGCTTTGTCTACATCGCCGTCATGCTGCTCATCGGCGGCCTGCTCGAGGAGGATCTCGTGCGCATCCCGCTGATCGGCCGCATCGGCATCCGCGCCCTGCGCCGCATCGGCGTGTTTAAATGAGTCTTGTCAAGAAAGTAGAGGAAATGGAGGAAGTATCGTTGAAAAAATTGGTTCTCTTCTATAATCCGGTTTCTGGCCATGCAGCGTTCAAGAATAAGCTGGACTGGATCATTGAGGCGTTCCAGCGTCGCCATATCGCAGTCATCCTGTATCGCACGCGCCGCGAGGGCAATGAGGAGTTCATCCCCTTCGTGCAGGAGATGCAGCCTGATGGACTGCTCGTGGCGGGCGGCGACGGCACGGTCCACGAAATCGTCAATCTCATGATGAAGGGCGGGCTCGATCTGCCGCTCGGCATCATTGGCAGCGGCACGTCGAATGATTTCGCCACGTATCTCGGCGTCAATGAGGATCTCGAGGCCTATATCGACATCATTGCCGCAGGGCGCAGCCGCCGTGTGGATCTCGGGCTCGTCGACGATACGTATTTCATCAATGTGGCCAGTGGCGGGGCCATGGCCTGCATCGCGCATGAGGTCAACGCGCGGTTCAAGAATTCCCTCGGCAAGATGGCCTATTATTTAAAGGGTATCGGCGATCTGCCGAAGTTCCGCTATTTCCCGCTGAAAGTGGAAGCGGACGGCCGGCTGTATGAGCTCGAGACGTTCCTGTTTGTCGTCATCAACAGTGCCGTGGTCGGCAGCATGAAGAATGTGGCCGAGCACGTCGAGGTCGATGACGGCAAGCTCGACCTCCTGTCCATCGGCAAGTGCAGCATTCCGAAGCTCATGGCCCTGTCGGCAGATCTCATCGCGGGCAAGCCCGTGTCGGAGCGCGAGGATGTGCTGCACGTGCAGGCAAAGCATTTCCACATCGAGTCGGGCATTCCCGTGGAGAGCGATATCGACGGGGAGTGCGGCCCGATGCTGCCGCTGACGATCGATACGATGCCGCAGGCCGTGGCCATCTATTGCTGAATCATCACAGCGCAGAAACGCAGATATAGAAAAGGAACCTGCCGCATGAAGCGAGTTGCTTCGAGCGGCAGGTTCCTTTTTGCTGCTTATGTGGGAAAGGCTTCAGTTGTTGGAGCCGTCGAGCTGGCCGAGGTAATGTGCGACGAACTGCTGGGCCGTGCGGCCGCTGCGGCCGCTGTGCGTCATTTCCCAGCGTGTGCCGGCGATGCGGAGTTCCTCGGGCGAGAGCTCGATGCCGGCCTTGCGCAGGCGGTGATCGATGATGGCGAGGTATTCCTTCTGGTCGGGCGCGTAATACTGGATGATGAGGCCGAAGCGGTCGGAGAGCGAGATCGTCTCATTGATGCTGTCGTCGCGGTAGACCTCGTCCTGTCCCTCCGCGCGGTCACGCCAGTGCTCGCGGATCAGGTGGCGGCGGTTGGACGTGGCGTAGATGAGCACGTTCTCGGGGCGCGACTCGACACCGCCTTCGATGGCGGACTTGAGGTATTTGTATTCGGCCTCGGCCTCTTCAAAGGAGAGGTCGTCGAGGAAGATGATGAAGCGCTTGCTGGCGAAGTAGCGCAAATTCTCCATGATGGCCGGCAGGTTCTGGAGCTGGGGCTTGGTGAGCTGCAGGAGGCGCAGGCCGCGCTGGTAGTAGACGTTGGCGAGCGCCTTGACGGCAGAGGACTTGCCCGTGCCGCGCGCGCCGACGAGCAGGACGTTGTTCGCAGGCTTGCACTGGACGAAGGCTTCCGTGTTGTCGATGAGCTGTTCCTTCTGGTGGGCATAGCCGATGATATCGTCCATCTGCATGGCTTCGAAATGGCGGATGCCGACGAGGACCTGGTTCTTTTCATCCCAGCGGAAGGCCTTGTAGGAGGCAATGTCGCCGTAGCCGTAGCGGCTGTAATACGTGAGGAGGCCTTTGGCGTAGTCCTCGGCCGTCTCAGCTCCTGCCAGGAAGTCCTGCAGAGCCGTGAAGGCCTCGGTGGCGAGCGGCGTGGTCGGCTGGTAGTCGTCGAGGAGCTCGAGGCCGAGGAAGTCGCTGGCGGGCTGCGTCAGGAAAGGCAGCAGCAGGGCGATGTCCTGCACGAAGGCCTGATGCAGGCTTTCGCCGATGGGGCCGCGGCTGACCTCGGTGGTCTGCGCGGCGAGGTTGGCGTCATGGACGAGGCGGTAGAGCAGATAGGAGCGCAGCAGATTGCCGGAAAGGCCGACCTCTTCGGCCGTCTCAATGAGCAGCGCCGCACAGGTGCCGGCCTTCTCCTCCTGGCCCGAGAGGACATCGGCGAGAGCCTGGCAGGCGGGGTCGGAGAGCAGGCTGCGGCAGATCAGGAGCTCTTTGATATGAGGACGTTGAGACATGGAAATCCTTCCTTTCATATGGTCATGGTTTCATGGTCCTGTTCGTTTTGTGTGTCCATCTATGTTCGTGATAAGGATATTCCTCTACTATAGAACAACTGACGCTGTTTGTAAATAAAAATATGTAAAGTTGTAATCTTCCAACCTTCATGGCTTGAAGAAGCGCGGCGAGCGCGTGAAGTCGTCGGGAGCCGAGAGGCTTGGCAGCGTCAGCGTGCGAAGTTCCGTGGCAAAGGTGTCAAAGGCGAGCATCTGGCGCTCACGCGGCAGCTCCGGCAGGCGCAGGCGGTCGCGGGAGTGGAGGAAGGGGCCGACCTTTGTAATGAGGGGCAGGGGGGATTCGCACTTGACCCGGCGCAGCAGCAGGCAGCCGCGTGCACTGCAGGCAAGCACGCGCAGGTAGCAGGGGCCTTTTTCATCGGCAGCGGCCACGAGGGTGCGCGGCGTCTGGAGCAGCAGGTGGGGGATGAGACGCTGGACACGGCTTTTTGCATAGCGGCTCGTGACGACGCCCTGGAGAAAGTCCCCGGTGGATTTGGCGCGCCCGGCCGCCTCCTGCAGGCGGTTCTCTATGCCTTCGCCCGCGGGCAGGCCGTACTGCGCCATGAGGTCATCGCGGCTGAGCGTCAGCAGCCGGAGCTTCAGGGCGCGCAGCAGGGCATCGGGCTCCGGGATGGCCCCGGGGAAGGCCTCCTGCAGGACACGCAGCGTCCCAGGCGGCATGGCGGCGGCGAGGGCGGTCCAGTCGGGCGTTTTCGTGCGCAGGGCCTGCCGTATGGCCGTAGCGCTTGCGAGTTCCTGCAGATCCGCTTCATGGTAGCCGGCCCCGCGGCGCTGGATGAGAAAGGGGGTGACGGCTGTGCCGCGCAGGGCCCGCAGGTATTCGACGGCGAGGATGTTGTTGGCTTTGTGGAGCTCGGGCCCGTGGGCAAAGCCAAGGCCTTGCAGTGCGGCCGTGAGTGCCTGCGCGTAGGACTTCCCCTCGCGTATGAGCCGGCCCGTGCGCTCCTGCGTCTCCGGCGCATCGATGGCGGCGGCGAGGGCGCGCAGATGGCCGAGGTCATCGCTTTCGGCGCCGAAGGCCAGCGCATTGATGCCGAGTGACGTGAGCAGCCGCACGCCGCCGCGCGCGAAGTCCTGCGCACTGCGGCACGCGAAGAGGAAGGGCAGCTCGCATACGAGGTCGCAGCCTCCTGCGATGGCAAGCTCGGCCCGCTGCCATTTGTCGAGCACGGCCGGCGTCCCGCGCTGCACAATGCTGCCGCTCATGGCGACGGCGATGATGGTATCGGGCCGCTTCTCGCGGATGCGGCGCAGCTGATACGCATGGCCGTTGTGGAATGGATTGTATTCGGCGATGATTCCTGTGACGTGCATGTAAACCCTCCTGTTCTTTCTTCCAGTCTAGCAGAAGGAACGCCGTCCGTCCAATGACGCCTGTCGCTGCCGGGTGACGGTTGAGCTTTCGGCTCGTGATATGATATACTAGAAGATAAGTTCCTGTCCTTGCGGAGCCCTGCCGGAGATGCCGGCAGAGCGGCCGGGCGCAGGTGCGTGCCGGCGCAGGATTTGTCACAGAAAGGACTTGCACATCGATATGGAGAAGAAGAAAGTCGTCGTCGCGATGAGCGGCGGCGTGGACAGCTCGCTGACGGCGGCGCTGCTCGTCGAGCGCGGCTATGATGTCATCGGCGTCACCATGCGCCTGTCGGAGGAGAGCCGTGATTTTGAGGAGAACGACCGGGGCTGCTGCAGCCTCAGCAGTGTGGACGATGCCCGCCGCGTCGCGGAGATCGTCGGCATTCCGCATTACGTCATGAACTTCAAGGACATGTTCAAGGAGAAGGTCATCGACTATTTCCTCGCGGACTATGCGAAGGGCTGGACGCCAAACCCCTGCATCGCCTGCAACCGCTACGTCAAATTCGAAGGGCTGCTGCAGAAGGCCATGGAGCTCGGCGCCTCCTATGTGGCGACGGGCCATTACGCCCGCATCGGCCAGAACGAGACGGGACGGTATCTCCTCAAGAAGGGCATCGACGAGAAGAAGGACCAGTCGTATGCGCTCTACCATCTCAATCAGTCGTCGCTCGCGCATTTCCTCATGCCGCTCGGCGAGTACACGAAGGTGGAGACGCGCGAGCTCGCCGAGAAGTACAGCCTGCCGGTCGCGCACAAGCCGGACAGCCAGGAGATCTGCTTCGTGCCGCACGACGACTACAAGGCGTATCTGCGCGCGCACAACCCGGCGTGCCTGCACCCGGGCGACATCGTCGACACTGCTGGCCATGTGCTCGGCCATCATGAGGGCGTGCCGCTCTATACAATCGGCCAGCGCAAGGGACTCGGCATTGCCGCTGCGCATCCGCTCTACGTCGTCGATCTCGACATGGCACACAACCGCGTGGTCGTCGGCGGCGCCGATGATGTCTATGCCGACAGCCTGGTCGCAGGCGATCTCAACTGGATCGCCATCGATGCACTAGCTGAGCCCATCGCGGTTACAGCCAAGGTCCGCTACGGCAAGCGCGAGGGCAGGGCCCGCGTCGAGCCCCTTGCCGCAGGCAAAGTCCGCGTGACCTTTGCGGAGCCGCAGCGCGCCGTGACGCCGGGGCAGTCCGTGGTCTTCTACGACGGCGATACCGTCGTGGGCGGCGGCATCATCGAAGCGGCCAACCATCATAAGAGCTGACAGTTTCGCTGGAGGATAAGCGTATGAGCAAGATGCTGAAATTCAAGTTGATCGTTGTCCTTTTGCTGGTCATCGCCATGCTCTTTGGCGGTGCCTGGTGGTATTTCCACGTCCATACGAAAACGCCTGAGTATGCGCTGCAGCAGATCGAGACGGCTCTGACGAAGCACGAGACAGACCGTTTTGAGCGCTACGTCGACCTCGACGCGCTGCTCGACACATCGTACGATGATTTCATGGCGGGCCTCGTGCTCGCCGACACGGCGGGCAGCGAGGAGGAGAAGGCCGCCATCGGGGATTTCACGCAGATGCTCAAGGCCCCGCTGCTCACGAGCCTCAAATCCGCCGTGGAGCAGTACGTCGCCACGGGCAGCTGGCCGGGCGCGTCCTCTGGCAGCGGCACGGCGCTTGACGCCAGCCAGTTCCTTGAGAAAAGCGGCCTTTTCGAGATGGAATACCGCGGACTCGACAGCCTGACGCAGGATGAGGAGAAGGGGCAGGCTACGGCGAAAATCCGCGTCTTCCAGAAGGAAGCCGACGAGGAATTCGTCTTTGATGTTGAGCTCACGAAACAGGAGGATGGCGATTGGCGCGTGACACGCGTGACGAACGTCGGGGATTTCGCCTCCTTCCTCGCCAGGGCACGCCAGGCGAAGCTCAAAGCCTATGCCGACGCGGCCAATGCCGTCATCGCCAGACACAATGAGACGATGATGAAGGCCCAGGAGGACTTCACGACGACGCTGGCGGCCGGCAGCCTCGGCAACCAGCAGACGCGCGAGGCACTCAAGGCGCTGATGCAGGATACGGTTGTGCCGGACTGGCAGCAGCGCAGGGAGGAGCTCTCTGCCATTGACGTGCCTGCTGCGGCCCAGTCGCTGCAGAAGCTGCGCCTCAAGATCTGCGATCTGCACATCGCATACGCACAGGGCTATGCGGACTGGATGACCGACAAGAAGGCGGCTACGCTGCGCGATGCCGAGCGTCAGCTCGCGCAGGCCCGCACCCTCGAACAAGAAGAGAAATTCCTGGCCCGCCGCGTGGGCGACCGCGCCCAGTGACGGCGTCGGGCAATCATGAATAGGAAGAATAGTATATGACATTGGTTTCAAACAATACGACCGTGGGGATCCTCTACGATATCGAGAATGCCCCCTTTGAGATGCTGAATTACACGCTCGGCAAGGCAAGGCGGTTCCAGCCCTGCCGCACCATCGTGATTTCCGACTGGGACGCGCGCCCTGAGCAGAAGCGCTGGGACAAGCTCCTGCGCCGCCCGGGCTTCACGTTCCGTCAGATCAGCCGCACGTTCCTCGGCAAGAACTCGCTTGACTCGGCCCTTTACGATTCGGCGAAGCTGCTCTACGAGGAGGGCGTGCGCCGCTACTTCGTCATTACGACGGATTCCGATTTCGTGCGCATCGCCGAGATGCTCAATTCCCGGGAAAAATCCTACATCATCGGCGTGGGTACGAAGCAGGCCAGCGAAACGCTGCGCAGCGCCTATGACGAGTTCATCGTCTACCCGCCGGAGGAAAAGCCGAAGGCCGCAAAGGCCGGCAAGAAAGCCGCCAAGGTCCAGAATCAGCCGGAGGAGAAGCCGGAGGCGGAGAAGAAGCGCGTCAAGCGCAAGAAAGAGCAGAAGGACTTACAGGAAGTCCTGAATGAGTCCAAGGACCGCAAGGAGGCCAAGGAGCCGAAGAACGTCAAAGACGCAAAAGAAGCAAAGGATGCCAAGTCTGCAAAGGACGCAAAGGAAACGAAAGCGGCCAAGGTGGTCAAGAGCGGCAAGAATGCCAAGCATGCGAAGGCCGACAAGGCTGATCTGCGCGTAAAGCCGGGCAAAGCCCAGAAGACCGAGAGTCTCGAACAGGCGGAGCAGTCAGCCCGGACAGAAGCTGCCGAGGCGGTGAAGAAGCCGCAGCCGGCAGAAATGCAGCCGTCTGAGCCGCAGGGCAAGAAAGCCAGGAAGAAGGCGGCCAAGGAGCAGCCGACAGTACCCCAGCAGCCGGCAGTACCCCAGGAGACGGCGGGCCTGCTGACCGTGCGCCTGCCAAAGACGCTCCGCCAGAGCCTCGAGGAGCGCATGCAGCATGAAGAGGTCACGATGGATGAACTCATCACGTATCTTTTGATGCGCGGCCTCTCCAAGTGAGACAGAATGTGAGAAAGGAAAACCCATGAAGCGAGAAGAACAAGTCCTGTTTTATCAATTCCACGATGATGCGAAGCTCGAACTCGCACAGAAGACCCTGCACCGCATGGGCATCAAGACCCGTCTGCTGCCGGAGGAGGCCTGGCGCGAGAAAGTCGGCTTCCTGCTGGGGCTCAAGGGCTTCCGGCAGACGAAGCACGAGGAAAATGATGACTTCGTGTTCCCGCATGAGGTCATGATCCTCCAGAACATCCGCAACAAGCGGCTCGACCAGGTTCTTTTGGCCCTCAAGGAAGCTGGCGTGCCGCAGGTCCACTATAAATCGGTCGTCACGCCCTTCAATACGCTCTGGACGCTGCGCCGCCTCTGCGAGACGATGCAGAAGGAGCATGCCGCGATGATTGAACTGGAAACGAGAAAAGCCGAAGGCAGTGCACAATGAACAACAATGACAACGCTGGCCGGAATGACCAGATCAAAAAGACAGATGCGCAGGAGCCATTGACGCCTGTGCGGCCAGGACAGCAGCTGCGCGGAGGCATCCCTGATGAGGAAGCGACGCGCTGCCTGACGCCCGACGAACAGGCGCGCCTGCAGCAGGCCGCGGGCAAAGGTGCGGCAGGCAATGCCGGCAAAACGGCGCCGAAGCTTGACGATACCCAGTCGCTGCCGCCGCTGACCGATGCGGCGGAGCAGGCGGAGTCCATCCAGCAGCCCTTCCCGCAGCAAAACGATGATGTGCGCCAGCTGCAGCCCGTGGTGGACCGGCAGGATGGGAAGGGCGGCTGGCTGACGCCGGGGCGCAAGAAGGCCATCCTGCTCTGCGCGGGCTTTCTCATCGCCCTGTTCGCGGGGTTCGCAATCGCCGGCTACCGGCAGGATCAGGCGGATCTGGCGGCCAATGAGCGCCAGTATCAGGCGCAGGAGATGAAGGACCGCCAGCAGAAGCTCGACCAGCAGGAAAAGGACCTGCAGCAGAAACGCCAGCAGCTCGAACAGCAGAAGAAGGAGCTCGAGCAGCAGAAGCGCAGCCTGCAGCAGGATTCGGACCGCCTGGCCGGCCGCCAGGAGCAGATGGCCGCCGATGATGCCTCGTCCTCGACCGTGCAGAAGATCCTCGACAAGGTGACGGGCAAGGAGGCGGACCGCCAGAAAGCGGCGCAGTCCGCGCAGCAGCAGCAGTCTCAGAATACGAGCAGCACCGATGCTGTGAACCAGTCCCTGGCAGACGCGCAGTCCATGCTTGACGATGTCAATGCCAAGCTCAGCGACGTCGAAGCTATGAAAAACGAGGCCGGCAAGATGAAGGAAAAAGCCGCGAATGCGTATGACGAGAACAAGGATGTCATCGATACGGCCCTCTACTACGTCAAGGCAGGAGCCTCGATGGCGCTCGACATGCTCCTGCATTGAGTTTCTGCCTGGATTCCCCAAAATAAAAATTTAAATGAGAGAAGTGTGTGCGTTGAATTTATTGAATCTGAGTTCAAAATGGAAGAAATTCTTATGTGCGGGTACGGCCGTCGCCATGCTTTTGGCGATGGGAGGCTGCGGCTCGCAGGATGATCAGGCGGCCAAGTCCCAAAAGGATCTGCAGCCGCTGGCCGTGGGCCTCATGCCCGATACGGATTCGCTGCCGTTCATCATCGCCCAGGAGAAAGGCTATTTTGCCGATGAAGGGCTCAAGGTGGACATCCAGCAGTTCAAGAGCGCGATGGACCGCGATTCAGCCCTGCAGAGCGGCAATCTCGATGGTGCCGTCTCGGATATGCTGGCCGTGGCGTTTGCGAAAGACGGCGGCTTCGACGTGAAGGTCACGTCTATGACGGACGGCAGCTACAAGCTCGTCGCGGGCAAAGAGGCCGGCGTACAGTCGGTGGCGGACCTCAAAGGCAAGGATGTCAGCGTCTCGCGCAATACGATTATCGAGTACGTGACGGATCAGATCCTCATGCACAACGGCATGCAGGAGGGCGATATCAACAAGGTCATCATCCCGCAGATCCCGACGCGCCTCGAGATGCTGCAGAACGGCAAGCTCGCGGCTGCCACGCTGCCCGAGCCGATGGCCAGCATCGCCGTACACAATGGCTGCCATTTCGTGACAGGCTCGGATGAGCTCGGCATCAACCCCGGCGTCATCCTCTTCACGTCCAAGGCCGTTGCGGACAAGAAGGCGGAAATCGCCGCCATGTACCGCGCCTACAACCGGGCCGTCGACTACCTCAACAACACGCCGCGCGACGAATACATCGACCTCGTGGTGGATAAGGGCGGCTTCCCGCCGGCAGCCAAGGAGGCCCTAAAACTGCCGGAGTACCATAAGGCCGCGCTGCCGAAGGAGCAGGATGTGACGGACTGCATCCAGTGGCTCCGCAGCAAAGATCTCATCAAGGATACGTATGGCTACCAGGATATCGTCACGGATCTTCTGGGCAAGGCATCATCATGATCGCGATTGAGAACCTGACCGTCCGTTACCGGGCAGCGCGCCCGCACAACCGGATAATCACGGCACTTTCAGGTGTCAGCCTCACCGTTCCGCAAGGAACGGTTTGTGCTATCATCGGACCTTCCGGCTGCGGCAAGTCCACCCTGCTGAAGGTCATCGCCGGCCTCATCCGCCCGGCGGAGGGAAGCGTCACCATCGACGGCTGCCCCGTCAATCCCAGGCAGACGTGCATCGGCTTCATGCCGCAGAACTATGGGCTTTTGCCCTGGAAGACCGTGCGGCAGAACATCCTCCTGGGCTGCGAGATCCGCGGCAGCCGGAAGGATACGCGCGGGCAGGGCATGCAGGAACTGGCGGCAAAGCTCCATATCGCGGAGCTTTTGGACCGCTATCCGCATGAGCTCAGCGGCGGCCAGCAGCAGCGCGTCGGCCTCGCGCGCGCCTTTTTGCTGCAGCCCGACCTCCTGCTGATGGATGAGCCGTTTTCGGCGCTCGACGCCATCACGCGCGAGACGATGCAAGATGTCTTCCTCACGCTCTGGCAGCAGCAGTCCGTGACGACGCTGCTCGTGACGCATTACGTGGAGGAAGCGCTATGCCTCGGTCAGAAAATCGTCCTGATGGCCGCGCAGCCGGGACGCGTCGCCAAGGTCATCGACAATCCCCTGGGCGGCCATCGGGAGCTGCGCAATACGACGGAGTTCTTCCGGCAGGGCCAGGCCCTGCGCGAAGCCATCCGGAAGCTGGAGGTGGAGGCATGAATCATTTCAAGGCCACGCGCCATATCTTCCTATCGTATCTTGGTGCGGCAATTTTCCTGCTCGCCGCCTGGTGGGGGGCATCCGAGCTCCTGCAGCTGCCCATCGTGCCGTCGCCCTGGCGCGTCTTTGCGCGGCTTGGCCGCGTCTTTGTCTCCGACATCGCCATACACGGGGCCTACAGTCTCTGGCGCATCTTTGCCGGACTCGCGCTCGCCGTGGGCATCGGGTACCCGCTGGGCGTCCTCATGGGATATTTCCGGCGGGCTGACCGGCTCTTGTCACCCGTCGTCTATCTGACGTATCCCATCCCCAAGATCGCCCTGCTGCCAATCCTCATGCTGCTGGCCGGCGTCGGGGAACTCTCGAAGATCCTCATGATCTTCCTCATCATTGTCTTTCAGGTCGTCGTGGCCGTGCGTGACGGCATACGCGCCATCCCGGAGGAGACGTACTACCCGCTGTATTCGCTTGGCGCTTCGTTCCTCCAGGTCTTCTGCTATGTCATCCTGCCGGCCTCGTGGCCCAAATCCGTCACGGCCATCCGCGTGGCCATGGCGACGGCCGTTTCCGTGCTGTTCTTCACCGAGACGTTTGGCACGCAGTACGGCATGGGCTACTACATCATGGATGCCTGGCTGCGCGTCAACTACCTCGAGATGTATGCGGGCATCCTCGTCCTGAGCGGCATGGGCCTTTTGCTCTTCGGTCTCATCGATCTTCTGGAGTACACGACCTGCCGCTGGCAGCGCCGCTGACGGAGGAGGTTTGTCATGAAAAAAATTCTTGCCGTCCTTATATTCCTGCTGCTGCTCGGCGGTGCGGGCTGGGCCGGCTTCCACATGAGCGATCTCTGGCCGACGTTTGCCGCGTATCTCGAGAATCGGGAGACGAATCCCGCCATCCGCATCCACGAAGCAGGAGACGTCTCTGCCGCCGCGCGCCGCGATGTCGAGCTGGCCACGGAGAAATTTCCGCTTCTCCTGCACCGCGAGATGGGGACGGGCCTTCGCCATTCGGTCGACGTCTACATCGCGGCTTCGGAAGACGATTACGCCGCGGTCCTGCGCAAGCAGTTCGACCTCTCAGCAGACGATGCGCGCGAGGTCGCGGCTGTCTCGGGCGGCTGGTCGGGAGGGCGCATCCGCACGACGGCCATCAACGGCACGGCCGGCGTCATGGACACGAGCGGCGAGCGCATAGCGACGACCGGCCACGAGCTCTTCCATCAGGTGCAGTACGAGCTGAGTCACGGCAACGATACCGACGAACAGGCGCTGTTCTGGCTGTCGGAGGGCTCGGCCGACTACATCGGCGCACTGCTGGCCGACCAGTACGGTGGGCGTCCGTTTGCAAAATGGCAGATGGATGTGCTTGACGCCCTGCTGGCCGCACCGAAGGTCATCCGTCCGGAGAGCCTCATGCACCTTGACTTCGAGCAGCGCAAAGCCGTCATGGCCAGGGAAAATCACGCCTATCAGATGGCCGATCTCATGACCTGGTACCTCCTGCAGCGCTATCCGCGCGAAGAGGCCAATGAACGGCTGAAGAAGTACTTCTATGCGCTAGGCGAGGAAAAGGATGGGGAGGCAGCATTTGCCAGCGCCTTCGACATGAGCTCGGCTGATTATTTGCAGGAATTCTCGGCCTGGTGGCAGCAGCAGAGGCAGCAGCCGGCCGAGATCCACTATGAAGTGCGCGCAGGCGTGATGCCGGAGATGGCGGCCGCCGTCAAGGAAGAGGTCAGGAATTCGCAGGAGTTCCTCACAAAGCGTTTCGGCCGCGCGCTCGGCGGTGCCTATACGATCATCCTGACGAACAGCCGGGACGATATGGTGCAGGCTGCTGCCACTCTGACCGGCATGAGCGAGGAGGAGGCAAATGACTTCTCGGGCGACAGCCTCTGGGTGGAGAGCGGCAGCACGATCCTCCTGAATGTCGCCAATCTCACGGATGAGCGTCAGCGCATCTTCAACCTCGCCGTCATGACGGCCCGCGTCTTTGAGGCGCAGAACATGGGGGCGGAATCCAAGGAAATGGCTTGGCTCTCGCGCGGCATCGCCTACCTCGCGGGTACGGGCCGCCTGGAAGAAGCCGGCTACGGCACGCTGCCGGACTATCGCCGCGCCTGGCTCGAGAAGCTCCGCCAGGGCGGGGGCGTCCCCAATCTCGTGCAACTTGAAACGAAACAGGGCTTTGAGGAGGCGTCCTCGTCCCTGGGATCCGAGCGCGTGTCGGCCGTGACGGAGCTTGCTGCGGCCAGTCTGCTCGACCGCCGTGGCTGGAGCGGCTTCTATCGCTGGATGCGCGCCGTCGGCGCCAGGGAGGAGACTGGTGAGGAGGCTCAGGCGGGTCGCGACGCATTCCGCGCCGTTTACGGCCAGGACACGGCCGCCTTTGCTGATTCGCTCCGTGTGCAGCTGTCTCATGAAATGTATACACGCTGAAACACTTTACAAAGTTCTTCAGCTGTGCTAATATAGGACCTGTTCAAGCAAATAGTCAATCTGGCAACGTCGCCATGTGGTTCGCTCCGTTCCTTGCGTATAAAATGCGTGAGCATGCAGGGAAGGGTATTTTCCACATGGCTTTTTGGTTGTCATAATTCACAAAAAGGGTGGTAAAACATGGACGAGTTACTGTATGTGATTCCTGCAAACTCCAGCAAAGAAGAGGTCCTCAAAGCGGTGAAGGACCATCCGGAAATCAAATTCGTATCCCTCGTCGGCGTCGACATGGCCGGTAACGATACGGATGAAAAAATCCCGGTTCGCATTTTCCTCAAGGACATCGATGAATTCTATGCCGGCACGGCAGTCCAGACCGATGGTTCTTCCGTTGTACTGACGGGTATCGCCACCCTGAACAACGCGAAGGTCGATATGCCGGTCGATCCTTCCGTCAACTGGTTCGTTGATTACAACATGGAGAACTACGACGAGGAGACGGGCAAGCCGGTCGGCACGCTGCGCATCCCGTCCTTCCTGATCCATGAAGGCAAGCGCGTCGATTCCCGCGCCGTCCTCGCCGATACGCTCGCTTACGTCAAGAAAGAGCTGCTGGCTCTCTTCAAGGCACATCCGCAGGCTTCCGGCCTCGAGAGCATCAACGGCAACGAAGTCACGGACATCCAGTTCACGTCCGCAACGGAGCTGGAGTTCTGGGTCAAGACGCCGCTCGAGGAAGCAGCCATCGAAGAGATGTCCGCTTCGCAGGTTCTGCAGGAGCAGTACTGGGAGCGCACGCACGGCGCTGTCCGCACGGCGATGGAGCAGTGCCTCGAAGTCCTCGACAAATACGGCTTCAAGGTTGAGATGGGCCATAAAGAGGTCGGCGGCCTCAAGGCACAGATCGATGAGAACGGCCATATGACGCATGTCTGCGAACAGCTCGAGATTGACTGGCGCTTTGCCGATGCCCTGCAGGCTGCCGACAATGAGCTCTTCGTCCGCACGATTGTCCGCGAGGTATTCCGTGCGATGGGCCTCGAAGTCAACTTCAAGGCAAAACCAATGATCGGCCTGGCCGGCAACGGCGAGCACACGCACATCGGCATGGCTGCCATCACGAAAGACGGCAAGCTCCACAACCTCTTCACGGCAGATGACCAGAAGAAAGACTTCATGAGCTCCATCGGCTACGGCGCACTCATGGGCCTGCTCAAGAACTATGAAGTCATCAACCCGTTCGTCTCCGCTACGAACGACTCCCTGAACCGTCTGAAACCGGGCTTCGAGGCTCCGGTCTGCGTCGTCACGTCCCTCGGTCATACGCCGGAGATTCCGTCCCGCAACCGCACGATCCTCGCCGGCCTGATCCGCGACCTCACGAACCCGTATGCAACGCGCTTTGAGCTGCGCGCCTGCAACCCGTACACGAATACGTACCTCGTACTCGCTGCCATCTATTCCAGCTGCCTCGACGGCATCAAGGCCACGATCACGCACACGACGGCAGAATGCCTCGCCGAGATCTCCAAGGAAGCCGGCGAAGAAGGCTTCTACCTCGAGAAAGATCGTGCATACCGCAGTGAGGATGATGTCTTCGAAGACTACACGGAAGAAGAGCGCACGCGTCTCTTCGGTGCTCCGCCGGCTACGGTTTGGGAGAACATGCAGAACTTCGAGAACTATCCGGAGAAGCTCGCCGTCATCACGGCCGGTGGCGCTCTGCGTGACCAGATCATCAGCGCCTTCCGCGCCGGTGCCCTGACGCGCTGGAAGACGGAGCTCGTCGCCCGCATCATCCCGGAGAACCGCGACATCGTCCGCGCAGCCAAGGAAATCAAATCCGATTTCGTCACGGATCTCGATTCCTACAACTGGAACAAGATCAACGGCATCCGCAGCTACCTCGCCAAGGATAGCATCGATGAAAAGTCCCTGTTCACGCTGCTCATCAACGCCCTCAACGAAGGCGACTTCGCCACGGCTTCCGGCCTCCAGGTCGAGATGTACGACAAGATCGAAGAGCTCAAGGGCCTCTACGATTCTTACGTCAAGAACATGATTTGATCCCCTGTTTTAACCCCTTTCATAGAAAGCACCGCTTCGGCGGTGCTTTTTTGTTTTGCCTGTTGTTTTGGACAGGACGGCGCGACAGCCGCTTGTCGTATACTATTGCTAGAGAGAAGTTTCTAGGATATGGAGGTGATTCTATGTGGAAGCGATGTTTGCTGCTGATGCTGTTCGTTTGGGGCTGCCTGCTGTATGCGCCAACCGCAATGGCTTGTGAGGAAGGGACTCCGGCTTACCTGGCGGATTATCAGGCATTCCTGCGCGAGTACGGCGAAGCCCTTGTCGAGGATCGTGACACGATACGCTATTGGCAGGTGAATGCTGCAGCCAAGGTCGCCGGCATCGATGGGACCGGCTATGCCTTCGTCTGGATAGACGGGGACGATGTGCCAATGCTCCTGATCGGCAATCCGGATTCCTGGCATGTCTGGCAGGCCTACACCTGGTCGAAGGGCAAGATTTACAATCTCTATCCGGAGGGCGACCCGAACGGTGCAATGTGGGTGACCGAGGACAAGAAGCTCTATCTGGAGATTGCGACGCTATCCTGGGGCTATTGCGGCTGGTCGGATAAATACCCGCACGCAACGGCTCTGAGTTTCGTGGCCGCTTATACACAGGAGCTTGAAACGGGCCTGATCCGCTACTTTTGCGGTGAGTACGAGGAGGATGGCCTTCCCATCTGGCACAAGACGTATATAGGCGTAGAAAAGATCCGTGCGATGATGCCGACGTCGCGGATACTGGAACTCGACTGGCACCGGCTGAGTGAGCTGCAGGCATCGTGAATCGACGCGGCACACATTCTCCCTGGTGTATCGCACAACCAGGCTTTGCAGCAAGCTTCCCCCTCCGGAGGCTGCTCCAAAGGTGCGAGATGCCAGTAGCATCCCCGGACGTAGACTGCAGGGCCGATAGGGGAATCTGCGGGCGTTTGCTTTGCTGCTTGGTGAACGTAAGAAAAGATAACGATACTCTGTGTGTAGAAAAGACATAAGAAAAATCCCCTTGGTAGCTACTCCAAGAGGACTTGTTCATTGCTTCAGCTTTAACAACCTTTGAACATAATCAATTATAGCATATATTGTGAAACGTGCAAGGAAATCAGCTCAATTCCTGTTGGATGTGTTTCCAAAAGGCTTCCTTGTAAGAAGACGGCATCGTCGTTTGCAGACGTGCCATGATGGTGTGCTTGTAGACAGGATTCTTTAATGGTCGTATGACAAGATCTTCTGTTCGATGATATCGTAAGGCACTTTCTGAAACGATAGAGATACCAAGACCTGCTTTAACTAAGTCAATGCGATTGGCAGCTCCACTGCAATAACTGACAATGTCGGGCTTAAATCCTGCATCTTCACAGGCCTTGAGCAGGATATCATAAGAAACGTTTTCTGGTGTGGGAAAAATGAATTTTTCCTTTTCAGCCAATGTCAGATCGAAATAATCCGTTGAAGCGGATGGATGCAGAGGTGGCAATAAAGCCAAAAATGGTTCCTGTTGTATGGGCAGGATTTCAAAAGGGTAAGAATGGATATTTTGTGGTGCTGCAAAGATAGCGAAATCCAATTGTCCTTCTGTCAGCATATGACAGAGTTCTTTGCTTAGGTGATGCTCTAATGTGAAACGAGCTTCTGGATATCGGGTATTGAAGGCCGCAAGAAAATCAGATAGTGGCAGACCTCCCAGCCCCATGATCATACCAATGTGAATGGTATGCTTATGGGGCTTTTGCCATTTTTTCATACCTTCGTGTAGTTGGTTGACATCATGAAGAATATATTCTGCATAGTGATAAAAATCTTCTCCTGCTGGTGTCAGTTCAATGGGATGGCAGTCACGATTGATGAGCTTGATATTTAAGTCGTTTTCTAATTTTGTAATTTGTTGAGAAAGTGCAGACTGAGATAAAAAGAGACGTTCGGCAGCCCGTGTAAAATGACGACATTCTGCTACCGCGAGAAAATATTGAATCTGTTTCAGAAGCATGCATATTCAACCTTCTTTATATCTAAGACTAATTATTAGTATAAATATATTTTATCATTCTGCTAAAATAACAGCAATTCGTTTTGCTAATGATTACAGTAGAACAGCGAATTGTACTTCGTCCTTCCAATCCTTTAAACTATGCCTATACAGTGAATGAAAGATTCACTTGTGGACAACTTGAGAATGGATCATGCAGGCAAAGGAGGATATAGCATGAAACGTTGGAATGAAACGATTATTGATGCTGCTCGTTATCAAGAAGAGCTGGCATACCTTGTCAATATAGACAGTTCTTCTTCTGAGCCGGTCGGAGCTGGAAAGGTGGCTGCTTTTTTTCAAGAACAGTATGAACAATTAGGATGGCAAGTGGAGCCGTTGCAGCTCGCGCCATCAATCGGACCCTGTTTGAAGATTACGAACGGACCGGCAGCACATTATGACCTTTTATTGCTGGCTCATCTGGATACGGTTTTTCCTTTGGGAACAGCGGCAAAACGTCCGTTCAGCCGACATGGTAATCGAGCCATGGGGCCAGGTGTAATTGACTGCAAGGGAGGTGCCTTGTCTGGCCTTTATGTTTTACGAACTTTGCAGGAACATGACCTGCTTCGTAATAAGCATATCTGTGTATTTTTGAATTCCGATCATGAGGGAATCAGTTCCTGCTATTCCAAAACGGTCAATCAAGAGTTAGCCAAGAAAAGCACATGCGTATTGGTGCTGGAATGTGGGCGAGCCAATGGGAATCTGGTTTATAAGAGAAAGGGGATTGCACGCTATCATTTGACTGTCACAGGACGCAGTGCGCATGCCGGCGTGGACTATCAGAATGGTCGTAATGCCATAGAGGAACTGGCTCACTGGATTATCGCCCTGCAGGAAGCGACAGATCTTACTAAAGAAACAACAGTAAATGTAGGACTGGTAAAAGGCGGCACTGCTATCAATGCTGTACCTGGTGAAGCGAAGGCTGCTGTGGATGTGCGGTATTACGATCCGCAGGAAATCGTTCGCATTGAACAATTGATGCAGGAACTGCAGCATCATCCACATGTAAAAGATACATCTGTGAACATTGCCGGCGGGATTACCAGGCCACCCATGCTGCCTACGGAGAAAACGCGTAAGCTGATGCAGCTTATAGAAAAGCAAGGTGAACGTCTGGGAATTGCTTTTGGCTGGACCGCTAGCGGCGGTGGCTCTGACGGCAGTTTTGCGGCCGATGCGGGAACTCCGACAATCGATGGAATGGGACCAGTTGGTGGAGGTGCGCATACGGAACGTGAATATTTGGAAATTGATTCGGTAGAACCCAGAGCGCATTTACTGGCTGCTGTGATTAAAGCCGTATTATCACAAGATAATATTTAATCTGTCAGCAGCGTTTAGAATCATTGCACTGTTTCAGATGTTAGGAGGGAGCTCGAATGTTGTCTTTAGGCATTGCCTTGCTGACAACGATTGTTGTTGCTTGGCTAATCGTCAAACGAATGAAGCCGCAGGCTGTGCTTTTTGCCGGGGGATTTTTCCTTTTGGCTGTAGCAATCTTGATGGGGGTTCCATTGTTGGATGCAAAAAAATCTACTGGCCTGGTATGGTTTGACATTTTTAAATTTGTAGAAGATACGTTTAGTACACGTGCGGCAGGAATTGGTTTGATGATTATGACAGTAGGCGGTTTTGCTAAATACATGGACTACATTGGTGCCAGCCGGAGCCTGGTGCATTTGGCTTCTAAGCCCTTGAGTCTGATTCGTTCGCCCTATCTTCTGCTGGCTGTCAGCTATATTATAGGTCAGCTGCTCAACATTGTCATTCCTAGTGCGGCAGGACTTTGTGTACTGCTTATGGCTACGATGTATCCTGTTCTTGTCAGCCTGGGCGTCAGCCGCTTGTCAGCAGCTGCAGTGGTTGCTACTACACCATGTCTGGATCTCGGCCCTGCTTCGGGTACGGCGGTTTTTGCCGCAAAGACAGCGGATCTGGATGTCGCTGATTATTTTGTCGGAGAGCAGATCCCGATTGCTGTCGTGACGATGGCTGCTATTTCAATTTCCCATTATTTCATTCAACGTTATTTCGATCGCAAAGAAGGCGTTGAGGCGAAAGTCCTGCAAGCTGCTCCTGTGCAAGAAGGAGAGCAGCTTCCGCCTTCGATTTATGCACTGTTGCCGATGGTGCCAATCATTCTGGTTTTAATGTTCAGCAAACTTTGCATTACCAGTATCAAGATGCCGGTCGTGACGGCTATGATTATCAGTGTGTTTTTGGCTATGCTGATGGAATTGATTCGGACGCGCCATCCCAAAGAAGTATGCAAGAGCATTCAGGTGTTTTTTGATGGTATGGGCCATCTTTTTGCAACAGTTATTACTTTGATTGTGGCCGGTGAAACGTTTGCATTTGGCTTGACAAAGATTGGTGCAATAGACTTGATTATACAGGGAGCGCAGAGTTCCGGTTTTGGTGCAGTTGGCGTCACCCTGATCATGACGATAATTGTAGCTGTTGCTGCTATTATTATGGGCTCCGGTAATGCACCGTTTTATTCTTTTGGTGCGTTGGTTCCAGATATTGCCAAGGGACTTTCCATGCTTCCTGCGACCATGATTACACCGATGCAGATGGCATCCAGTATTGCTCGCAGTGCATCACCAATCACAGCTGCTGTTGTTGCCGTAGCTGGTGTGGCTGATGTATCGCCTGTAGACATTGTCAAGCGTACGGCTATACCCATGGGAATCGCATTGCTGGTTTCATTCCTCATGGCAGTAATTCTTTAAGCTGGAATCTGATTTTTCAGAATCAGGCAGTTTGGGCATCCTTTCCCTTTGCAGATTTTTGTAGTATCATTAGACAAGAAAATAGAGCTTCAGAAAAGGATGGTGGCGAAATGGCAGCAAACATGTTGTTCCGCGAGGAATCCGGGCGGATTTACGCAGAGGATGAAGGCGGCAAAGTGGTGGCAGAAGTTGTATTTCCTGAGATTCGTCCCGGCGTTTGTGAGATTACGCATACGTATGTCGATGACCGTCTGCGCGGGCAGGGCATTGCGGGGAAGTTGATGACACTGGCCGTGGCTGCCATCGAGCGGAACGGAAAGACGGTGACGGCTTCCTGCTCCTATGCGGTAAAGTGGCTGTCCAGGAGAGAAGCCAAGCGTTGAGAAGCATGGCGGCTGTTTCGTCATGGAATTGGAAGATGAAGTCTGGATACTCAGCAAAGGGGGAATCTCTTATGTTCGGTGCGATTGTTGGCGATATCATCGGGTCGCGGTTTGAGTGGCACAATTGCCGGTCGAAGGAGTTTGCGCTCTTTGATGAGAAGTGCCGGCCGACGGATGACAGCATCATGACGCTGGCGGTGGCGAAGGCCATCCTTGCGGCGCGGCCGGGGTATGAGGACCTGCCGGAACAGGCGGTGCGAGCGATGCAGGAGCTCGGGCGCAGGTATCCGCATGCGGGCTATGGCCGGGGCTTTCGGCAGTGGCTGGCAGCGGAGCATCCGGAGCCTTATCACAGCTTTGGCAACGGCTCGGCCATGCGCGTGAGTCCGGCGGGCTTTGCGGCGTGTTCGGAGGAAGAGGCGAAGTCGCTCGCGCACGCGGTGACGGCCGTCACGCACAACCATCCGGAGGGCCTCAAGGGTGCGGAGGCCGTGGCCGTTCTCATCTACCATGCGCGTCAGGGCATGAAGATGGACGAGTTGCGCGAGCTCGCGGAAGCGCGCTATTATAGGCTGGATTTTACGCTCGATGAGATCCGGCCGACTTACGAATTCAGCTCGGCCTGCCAGAAGTCGGTGCCGCAGGCGCTCGTGGCGTTCTTTTCTTCGCAGGATTTCGAAGATGCAATCCGCAATGCCATTTCGATTGGCGGCGACAGCGATACGATCGCGGCCATTGCCGGCAGCATCGCCGAAGCGTACTACGGGATTCCGCAGGCGCTGCGCGAAGCGGCCATGCAGCGGCTGCCAGCTCCGCTGCAGCAGATTGTGACGGATTTCGAGCAGGTCTATCCGCAGTAAAAAAAGCCCGTTCCATCCGGCTGCCACGGAGCAGTGAATGGAACGGGCTTTTGTGCACCAATCTGCGTTTGTTTGTTTATGCCTCGGTGTGATGATTCTGCGTTTCCTTCATGAGCAGGGCAACGATGAAGAGGCAGAATTCAAAGGCCACGACGATGATGTCGAGGGCGGCGACATGGCCGAGCGTCGTCGTCAGGAAGCCCATGAGCGGGCCCGAGAAGAACGAGAGGAAGTAGCTCGAGGCGCCGACGATGCCGGTCGCGAGGCCAATCTGGCTCGTGCTGACGCCGTCCTGGGCGATCGTGTAGCCAAGCACGTAGATGGCGTGCAGGCCGATGCCCATGAGGCCGCCGACGATGTAGAGGACGGCGGAGGTCTGCGGGATGACGTGGAAAATCAGGAAGGCGCAGAGGGCGTTGAGTCCCGAGAGGAAGATGATGGTCGGCTTGCGGCCGAAGCGGTCGGCGAAGAAGCCGAGGATGACGCCGCTGAGTCCGCCGATGCCGTAGATGGCGCCGAAGAAGGAGCCAGCTTCCGTCGGGCTGAACCCCTTGTACGTCATGAAGAGGTACGGGCCCATCGAGGCAAAGCCCCAGTACGGGATGATGTTGAGAATCTGGATGAGGACGCCGAGCCAGACGACTTTGTTGAAGCCGACGGTGCGGATGGCTTCGATGAGATGGATGCGCTTGATGTCCGTCGAGGTATCCGTGTATTTCTTCTTGAAGCCGAAGATCAGCAGCAGGCCGAAGATGACGGTGACGAGGCCCATGTGCGTCAGGCCGATGCTCCAGTCGCCCGTGCGCTCAAGGCTCCAGCCGTAATACGTCGGGCCGACGTAGGCGCCGATGGAGTAGAAGGTCATCATGAGGCCGTTGAGCATGGCGCGTGCCGCTGGGAAAATGGAGCCGGCGACAGAGTACATGACGATGTTCCAGCAGCCTTCAAAAATGCCGAAGCAGACGCGCCAGAAGGCTGCGCCGGCGAAGCTTGCGGAGGTCGTGACGCAGGCGGTCATGCAGCCGAGGCCGACCATGCCGAAAATCAGCATGCGCTTGCGGCCGAAGCGGTCAGCGAGATAACCGGCCGGAATATCGATGAGTGCCTGGCCGAGCGTAAAGATGGTGCCAATCGTTCCGAGCTGTACGGCGGTCAGAGAAAGCGAGGCTGCGACTGCCTTGAGGCCGACGCCGAAGGAAAGGCGGTTGGCCGAGTAGAAGGCATAGCCGAGTGCCAGCAGGAACAGCTGGAACCAAAGGATTTTGGGTATCTTGAGCGGGTTCTTTTGCTCCATAATACATACGTCCCTTCTAAAAATAAATGCATGATGAAAAATAGGAAAGATTGTTTTGTATTATAGCACTTACACTTTAAATGTAAACATTGAACGGGAATAAAATACATAAATTTTTATACAAGAGACATATCGCGAAAAATCTCGGAAAAGTACGATGAAAACATATAGAGAGCAATAAAAAACGCCCTCTCCATGTACTGGCTTTTCAGCGGGAAAGGGCGTGGCTGTCCGGGCGATGCCGGTTTTCGGAGAAGTTCCGGATTGTGCAGCGAGAGTTTGCTGTTTGCTGTTGTCAGGCTGCCGCGGAGGTCGAGGATGTTTCAGCCTGCGGTTGCGGGAACTGCTCGGGCAGGAAGCGCAGCAGGGGACGGTAGACCATGAGGAAGAGACCGACCTCCATGGGATAGCAGAGGAGGTTCTTGATGAGGCGGCTCAGAAAGATGGCGGAGGCTGCCTTATGGTAGAAGATGGTCAGCCAGAGCGTGTTGAGGCCCAGGTGGATGAAGACCATGACGAGGAAGAAGGGGATGCAGGCGCGCAGCAGCGTGACACGCCTGCGGTAGAAGAACCAGCCGTAGATGTAGCCCGTGAGAAATCCTGAGACAAGGAAGCCCGGGAAGAAAATGCTCGTGCCGAGCAGGGCCGTGCCGATGAAGTCGGCGGCCGCTGCGACGAGCCCCGCCTTCATGGGGCCGTACATCGCGCCGTAGATCGCGATCGGCAGGAAGCCGAAGGTGATGCGCACGAAGACGGTCTGGACCGCGAAGACGTAGGAGAGAAGCACGGCCAGCGCTACGGAGACGCCGGCGTAAACGAGGGGCTTGACGGAGAATCTGGACATGAAAAAAGACCTTCCTTTCCATTGTGTGACGAGTGTGTGACAAGTAGCAATGGGTTGCAGCGTTGCTGCAACAAGGAAAGCCTTCCGTGCCTGCAGCAGCGGGATGCAATGCCTGCACCGCAGCCTTTGGGGCTTTCGTCCGGATGTCAACTCCCCGTACATCCGGCACTTGACGCGCAGGCACTTACTCTGCTCATATTTTTGCATCGATGTCCTTAGTATAGCGCGGAATGTTTTATTTGGCAATGGCCCGGAGCCGTGTGTAAATCTGTAACATATTTTTTCGTTCAAAAAAGGCTTCTGGCGGTGGTTCGACGAAATATCTATCTGGAAAAACCAATCCGGCTTTTCGAATCTTGATGTTTGACGCAAAAACGATAGGGGGCCCCTTCATATGGAACAGTTTACGATTGCTGTAGTCAATTCGTTCATGAATGAAGCGCATCGCGAGCAGATTGCCGCACTGGCGGCGGAGCACGATGCGAAGGTGAAATTCTTCACGTCGCAGGACGAAGCCCTGCCGCAGATGGCGGATGTCGATATCCTGTATGCGGCGGCGACGGGCGGCGGGCATAAGCTCGCGCAGGCCGCGCCGCATCTCAAGTGGTTCTGCAGCGTGTCGGCGGGCGTCGACCCCGTGCTGCGCCCGGGTGTTTTGCCGGAGGGCTGCCTGCTCTCGAATTCCTCCGGTGCCTACGGCGTGACAATCGCGGAGCATCTCGTCATGGTGACGCTGATGCTCGTGCGCCGGTATCCGGAGTATGCGGAAATCATCCGCCGCCACGAGTGGCAGAACAACCTGCCGCTGCGTTCCATCAAGGACAGCCGCGTGACGATCGTCGGGACGGGCGATATCGGCACGCGCTATGCCGAGCGCATCCAGTCCTTCCAGCCCGCACGCATTGTCGGCATCAACCGCAGCGGGCACAAGCGCAGCGCCGTCTACGACGAGGTGGCCGACCAGTCGCATCTCACGGAGTACCTGCCGGCAACGGATATCCTCGTGCTCTGCCTGCCGGGCACGCGCGAGACGACGAACCTCCTCTCCCGGGAGCGCCTGGCCATGCTGCCGAAGGATGCCTTCGTCATCAACGTGGGCCGTGGCAACTCCATCGATCAGGCGGCGCTCGTCGAAGCGCTCAATCGCGACGAGCTCGCTGGCGCGGCGCTCGATGTCATGGCCAAGGAACCCATCCCCGAGGGCGATCCGCTCTGGACGGCCAAGAACGTCATCCTGACGCCGCACTGCTCGGGCAAGATGACGCTGGCCTACACGCGCGACAAGAGCGTGGCGATGTTCTGCGAGGACTTCGTTCATTTCATCAAGCATGAGCCGCTGGCACATGAGGTCAAGCGCGAGCTCGGCTATTGATGCATGCCGGCAGGAAAACTGAAGCAGGGAACGGCACGGTGCAGCGGCATCGCGCCGTTTTTTTATGGATGTCCTGTTTTCGGGCCGGATACCTGTGCTTTTGCAGGAGGTTCTTGTGGGATATCACAAGAATCTGGCCGTATTTGGAGGCGGGGAGTGTCAAGATACCCGGATATGTGTTATAATCGAGTGTATGCATAATTTATAGAAAGCGATAAAGCTATGTTGTTGCGGGAAACCGCAGGATGAAGGGGTTGGCGTCATGACGCAGTTTGACAAGCGCAATATCACGATGATGATGGACTTTTATGAGATGACCATGGCCAATGGTTATTTCAAAGACCATGACAAGGACGTGCAGGTGGCTTTCGATGTCTTCTACCGGGCAAATCCGGATGAGGGCGGCTTTGCCATCTTTGCCGGCCTCGAGCAGGTCATCGAGTATGTGGAAAACATGGAGTTCACGAAGGAGGATGTGGAGTACTTCCGTCAGCAGGGAATCTTCTCCGAGGAGTTTCTCGCCTATCTGGCGGATTTCCGCTTCAAGGGCGATATCTACGCGCTGCCCGAGGGCACGGTCATGTACCCGAATGAGCCAATCCTGACAGTTGTCGCACCGCTCATCGATGCGCAGCTCGTCGAGACGGCCATCCTGGCACAGATCAACCATCAGTCGCTGATCGCGACGAAGGCCCGCCGCATCTGCCGGGCCGCTGACGGCCGCGCCGTCTCGGATTTCGGCGCACGCCGCGCGCACAATATGGATGCGGCGACGTACGGCGCCCGCGCTGCCTATATCGGCGGCGTCGTCGGCACGGCAACGTGCTCGGCCGGCCAGATGTTCGGCATCCCCATCTCGGGCACGATGGCGCACAGCTGGGTCATGTTCTACGGCGATGAGTACGAAGCCTTCAAGAAGTACGCCGAGACGTATCCGGATGCGACGGTTCTGCTCGTCGATACGTATGATGTCATCCATTCCGGCATTCCCAACGCCATCCGCGTGGCACATGAGGTGCTCGAGCCGATGGGCAAGCGTCTCATGGGCATCCGCATCGATTCGGGCGACCTCGCGTACCTCTCGAAGCGCGTGCGCAAGATGCTCGATGCGGCGGGGCTTCCCGACTGCAAGATCGTCGTGTCGAACAGCCTCGATGAATTCACGGTATCGTCGCTGCTCTCGCAGGGGGCCTGCATCGATGCGTTCGGCATCGGCGAGCGCCTGATCACGGCGAAGTCCGAGCCGGTCTTCGGCGCCGTCTACAAGCTGGCGGCCGTCGGCGAGAACGGGGAGTTCGCGCCGCGCATCAAGGTTTCGGAGAATGTCGGGAAAATCACGAACCCGGGCCTCAAGGACCTCTACCGCGTCTACGATGAAAACGGACATGCCGTGGCCGATCTTTTGGCCATCTGTGGCGAGCTCTTCGATACGAAGCAGCCCGTGCGCTACGTCGACCCGCAGAAGCCGTGGAAGAACCGTTCGTTCGAGAACTGTACGTTCAAGAACCTGCGCAAGTGCTACGTCCGTCAGGGCAAGCGCACGGAAGAGCTGCCGGGCCTCGATGCCATCCGCGACTACGTCGAACAGCAGCTCGAAAACGAGATCTGGGAAGAAGAGCAGCGCTTTGAGAATCCGCACCGCCATTATCTCGACATGACGCCGGATTACTACGAGCTCAAGATGGATCTTCTGACGAAGACGCGCCGCGAGCATGCGTGAGGAACTGAGGTGAAAGCATGAGCCAGAAGCTTACGGGAACGACGCAGAATCTCGGTGTCATGGGCTGGCCGATCCGCCATTCCCTGTCGCCGGTGCTGCAGAATGCAGCCCTTGAGAGGGCGGGCCTCGACTACGTCTATGTGGCACTGCCCGTGCCGCCGGAAAAGCTCCGGACGGCTGTCGAGGGACTACGGGCGATGGGCTTTGCCGGCTGGAATGTGACGATTCCGCACAAGCAGGCCATCATGCCGCTGCTCGACGAGCTCGACGAGGACGCGCGCATCATCGGGGCCGTGAATACCGTGGTCCGGAAGGACGGGCGGCTGCTCGGCTATAATACCGATGTCACAGGCTTCCTCATGCCGCTTCAGCGCAGGCATGTCGTCCTGCGCGGGAAGAAGGCGGCTCTTTTGGGTGCGGGCGGCGCTGCGCGCGCCGTCATCTGGGGCCTCCTGCGCGAGGGCGTTTCGTCGATTGCCATCGGCGTGCGCAATCCGCACAAGGCGGAACCCCTCGTCCACGAGTTTGCGCCGTACGGAGTCCTGCGCGTCTATCACTGGGAGGATGAGGCATTCCGCGCGGAGCTCGGCGAGACGGATCTGCTCGTCAATACGACGCCGCTCGGCATGACGCCGCACACCGATGGCATGCCGCCTGTCGTCTGGCAGGATCTCAAGGCCTCGGCCTTCGTTTATGACATCATCTACACGCCGGCGCACACGCGCTTCCTGCGGGAGGCCGCGGCGCACGGCCACACCATCCTGAACGGCGAGGAAATGCTCGTCGGGCAGGGCGCGGCTGCCTTTGCACGCTGGACCGGGCAGGAGCCCGACCTTGCGTGCATGCTCGACGCCCTGCGCCGGGAGCTTTCCTCCCGCCGCCAGCCGTGACAATCAGCACAGTCGCCAAAAAACAAGAAAGTTGAGGGTTTTGTTTGACTGCGATCACTTATGAATTAGTCAAGAAAGATGCCGCCACGGGAGCCCGTGCCGGCATCATCCATACGCCGCACGGCAGCTTCCCCACGCCAATCTTCATGCCCGTGGGCACACAGGCCTCGGTCAAGGGAGTCTCGCCCGATGAGCTCAAGGATCTCGGCGCGGGCATCATCCTGTCGAATACGTATCATCTCTTCCTGCGTCCGGGCATGGACCTCGTGCGTGAGGCCGGCGGCCTGCACAAGTTCATGCACTGGGACCGCGCCATCCTGACGGACAGCGGCGGCTTCCAGGTGTTCAGCCTCGGTGATTTGCGCAAGATCACGGAGGAGGGCGTGACGTTCCGCTCGCATATCGACGGCTCGAAGAAATTCCTGTCGCCGGAAGTCTCGATGGACGTCCAGATGGCACTCGGCTCCGATATCGTCATGGCCTTTGACGAATGCGTGCCGTATCCGGCGGATTTTCAGTATGCCAAGCAGTCGACGGAGCGCACGCTGCGCTGGCTCAAGCGCTGCAAGCAGGCGATGACGGCTCCGAATCAGGGCCTCTTCGGCATCGTGCAGGGCGGCATGCACAAGGAGCTGCGCGAGTGGAGTGCCCGTGAGACGGTGGCACTCGACCTGCCGGGCTATGCAGTCGGCGGCCTCTCCGTCGGCGAGCCCAAGGAGCTCATGTACGAGATGCTCGAGTATTCCACGTCGCTTCTGCCGGAGAACAAGCCGCGCTATCTCATGGGCGTCGGCACGCCGGACTGTCTCGTCGAGGGCGTACAGCGCGGCATCGATATGTTCGACTGCGTCTACCCGACGCGTGTCGCGCGCAACGGTATGGCGATGACGTGGACGGGCCGCCTCGTGATGAAGAATGCCCAGTTCACGCACGACCATCACGTGCTCGAGGAGGGCTGCGGCTGCTATGCGTGCCGCAACGGCTACACGCGCGCCTACATCCGTCACCTCGTGCGTGCCGGTGAGATCTTCGGCCTGCGCCTGCTGTCGCTGCACAACCTCTGGTTCCTGCAGGAATTCATGCGCCGCATGCGCCAGGCCATCCTCGAAGACCGCTTCGGCGCCTTCCGCGAGGAATTCTTCGCCCATTACGTCATGCATGGCAAGCAGTGAGCCTGCCCGTGCACCGTTGAACCTGTATCCGTTGGAAGTGTATTCCATATATATGTAAAGGAGTGTTTTTCATGAGTCCAGAAATGCTTGGAACCGTCGGCCCTATCGTGGTCATGATCGCAATCTTCTACTTCCTGCTGTACCGTCCGCAGAAGAAGCAGCAGAAGCAGCGCATGAGTATGCTCGACAGCCTCAAGAAGGGCGACAAGGTCGTCACGATCGGCGGCATCTACGGCACGATCGAGGCCCTGTCGGACAAGTCGCTGAAGCTCAAGGTTGCGGACCGCGTCGTCATTGAAGTGGCGCGTGCGAGCATCAACGCTGTGCTCACGGAGGAAACGGAAGCGAAATGAACGGGCTGTCGCATGAGGCCATGCTGTCCCTGAAGAAAGATCTGCGCCAAAAGATGCTGGCGTTCCGCCGGCAGCTCGCGCCGGCCACGCGGGCCGAAAAGAGCGCCGTCATCCTCGCGCGCCTTTATGAGGAGCCGTCGTTCCAGCAGGCGAAGACCGTTTTTGCCTACGCTTCGATGCCGGACGAGGTGCAGCTCGGCGCGCTGCTCGCATACTGCCTTTCCCACGGCAAGCGCGTGGCGCTGCCGCTCATTACGGGCAAAGGCCTCATGGAGGCCGTGAACCTGCCGGAGCTTTCTGACCTCGTGCCGGGCAAGTTCGGCATCCTGACCGTCCGGCCCGACCGGCAGGAGATCATCCCCGCCGGCGAGATCGACTTTGTCGTCGTGCCCGGCGCGGCCTTCTCGCCTGAGGGGGACCGGCTCGGCCTCGGCGGCGGCTATTACGACCGCTATCTCATGGAGAAGGCACCGCAGGCTTTCCGGGCGGCGCTGACCTTTGATGGCCAGGTCACGGCAGATGTGCCCATGGAGGCGCATGATGCCACGGTCAATTTGATCCTGACGGAAACACGCCGGATCTTGATTCATACATAAAAAAGACCACAAGGAAAGGGTTGTGAAACGTTGAGAAAGAACAGTCTCATCAAACTCATCATCTGCATCGTGGCCATCATCGGTATTTTCCTGGTTGCGGTGAAGCCGCTGGCGAATTCCATCCGCCAGGGCCTTGACCTGCAGGGCGGCACGCACGTCGTGCTCGAGGCCGAGGACACAGATGTAGCAAAAGTCAACGATGACGCGATGAACCGCGTCGTTACGATCATGGAGAAGCGCGTCAACGCGCTGGGCCTCACCGAGCCAATCATCCAGCGTGAGGGCGAGCGCCGCGTCATCATCGAGCTGCCGGGCGTCAAGGACCCGGATGCGGCCATCAAGACCATCGGCAAGACGGCCATGCTCGAATTCAAGGATGAAGACGGCAATACGGTGCTCACGGGTACCGACCTCAAGGATGCTCAGGCTGCGACGAATCAGCAGAATGGCCAGAATGTCGTCAACCTCGAATTCACCGATGAAGGCGCGAAGAAATTCGCTGACCTCACGACGAAGAACGTCGGCCGCACGATTTCCATCCTGCTCGATGGCGAAGTGCTGACGGCTCCGAACGTCCGCGAGCCGATCCTCGGCGGCAAGGCTGAGATCACGGGCCAGAAGACGCTCGAAGAGGCTCAGAACCTCGCCGTCGTACTCAGGAGCGGTGCTCTGCCGGTAAAGGTCAACATCATCGAGACGCGCACGGTCGGCCCGACGCTCGGCCAGGATTCCAAGGATAAGTCGGAATTCGCCTTTGCCGTCGGCCTCGGCGCCGTCCTCCTGTTCATGATTTTCTTCTATCGCATGTCGGGCTTCATCGCCGACGTCGCGCTGATGGCCTACACGATCATGCTGCTCGGCCTCTTGTATCTGCTCGATGCAACGCTGACGCTGCCGGGCGTCGCCGGTATCATCCTGACCATCGGTATGGCCGTCGATGCGAACGTCCTGATCTTCGAGCACTTCAAGGAGGAGTACCAGATTCAGGGCAAGACGCTGCGCATGTCGATGGAATCGGGCTTCAAGCGCGCCTTCACGACGATTTTCGACTCGAATATCACGACGATCATCGCGGCTGTCGTGCTGTTCTTCCTCGGCACGGGCACAATCCGCGGCTTTGCCATCACGCTGGGCCTCGGCACCGTGCTCTCGATGTTCACGGCCATCACGCTGACGCATTACATGCTGCGCCTCATGGTCGATTCCAAGATCTTTGAGAAGCCGGGCGCTTACGGCGTCACGGGCTTCATGCTCTGGAAGAAGGAGGATGTGAAGAAGGATGCCTAAATTCGATATAGCAGGTCATCGGAAAATCTGGTTCCTGATTTCCGCCCTGATCATCATCCCCGGACTCATCTGCATGGCAGTCCGCGGCTTCAATTTCGGTATCGACTTCACGGGCGGTACCATCATCGATCTCAAGTTCAACCAGCCGGTCGCCATCTCCGACATCCGCACGAGCCTTGGCAAGTACGATCTCGACGATGCGACCATCCAGCTCTCGGGTGCGCAGTCCGATGTCCACGAGTCGGAGAATGTCATGATCCGCACGAAGGACCTCGAGGAGGATCAGCGCAAGGAAGTCATGGCGACGCTCAAGAGCGATGTCGGCGACTACCAGGTGCTGCGCGAGGAGAAGGTCGGCGCGACGATCGGCGGTGAGCTCATCACGAATGCGCTGCTGGCCCTGCTCGTCTCGTGGGTACTCATCATCCTCTACGTGGCGTACCGCTTTGAGCTGCGCTTCGGCATTGCGGCCGTGCTCGCCCTCATCCACGATATTCTCATCGTGCTCGCGGTGTTCTCGCTGACGCAGCGCCAGATTGATTCGTCGTTCATCGCGGCCCTCCTGACGATTGTCGGTTATTCCATCAACGATACAATCGTCATCTTCGACCGTATCCGCGAGAATCTCAAGCTGCATTTCCGCCGCGGCGGCGATGTCAACGAACTCGTCAACCGCAGTATCTATCAGACGTTGACGCGTTCTCTCTACACGGTCTTCACGGTCCTCTTCACGACGGCTGCGCTCTACTTCTTCGGTGGCGATACGACGAAGGATTTTGCCTTCGCGCTGCTCGTCGGCTTCAGCGTTGGCTGCTACTCGTCGATCTTCATCGCGAGCCCGCTCTGGATCGTGTTCCGCAACTGGTCGGAGGGCAAACGCCATCAGCCGAAGGCCGCACCGGCCAAATAAATGCCTGGCGAAGATGCCTGAGGCGATAAGATTGTCACCTGGAAGCCTGTTCTGTTAGACAGGCTTCTTTTTTTGTGCTAATATTGATGGGACTGATAGGATTTTACATGGATACAGCGAATACCATAAAGATAAAGAATGTATCGTAACGGGAGTTTTTATGATCAAGCAGTGGAACATGTACGAGCCGATACCGGATCTCGGTTCGTTCGCCAGGGCCATCGGGCAGGATGAGATGATGGCGACGATCCTCTGGCATCGCGGCATACGGGATGCGAAGGAGGCGGAGGCTTTCCTGCACCCTGAGGCGCAGCCCTTTGAAGATCCGTTCCTCATGAAGGATATGGAGAGCGCCGTCGCCCGCCTCACGCAGGCAATGGATAAAGGGCAGCACATCACGGTATACGGCGATTACGATGTCGACGGCATGACGGCGACGTCGCTGATGCTGCTGAATCTGCGTGCCATGGGTGCGCGGGTCGACTTTTACATACCGGACCGCCTGACGGAGGGCTACGGCCTCAACCGGCAGGCACTCGAAGCGCTCGCGGGGAAGACGGATCTTCTGGTGACGGTGGACTGCGGCATCGCCTCGGTCGAAGATGTCGGGGCCATGCAGGGCAGGCTCGACATCATCGTGACGGATCATCATCTGCCGGGGGCGCAGCTCCCGCCGGCCGTGGCTGTCCTCAACCCGCACCGTGCGGACTGTCCGTATCCCGACAAGGAGCTCGCGGGCGTCGGCGTGGCCTTCAAGCTCTGCCAGGCTCTCTGGCAGAGACGCGGGGGGCATGGCGATGCGAGGGGCATCGAGCTCGCGGCGCTCGGCACGGTCGCCGATCTCGTCTCCCTGCGCGGCGAGAACCGCCGCATTGTCAAGGAGGGCCTCCGCCGCATGGAGGAGGAGCCGCTGCCGGGGCTTGCCGCGCTGCTCGAGGTTGCGAATCTCACGGGCAAGCACCTGAACGCCGGCCATGTCGGCTTCATGCTCGCACCGCGCCTCAACGCAGCCGGGCGCATCCGCTCGGCCCGCCAGGGCGTGAAACTCCTGACAGCCGGGAGCCGCGAGGAAGCGGCGCCAATCGCAGAAGAACTCGATCTTCTGAACCGGGAACGCCAGGAGCTTGAGCGCGGCATCGTGCAGAAGGCGGAGGAGAAGCTTGCGCCGGAGGAGCCCTTCTCACTGCCGGCCCTCGTCGTGGCGGGCAGGGGGTGGAACCCCGGCGTCATCGGCATCGCGGCCTCGCGCCTCGTCGACAAGTACTACAAGCCCGCCATCGTGCTGACCATCCAGGGCGATGGCGTCTGCAAGGGCTCGTGCCGCAGCATCAAGGGGCTGCACATGGTTGAGGCCCTGCGCGCCTGCCGGGAGCACCTGCTGCAGTTCGGCGGCCACGAGATGGCGGCGGGGCTTTCCCTCAAGGAAAGCGAACTGCCGGCCTTCCGCGAGGCCTTTGGTGCCTATGCGGCTGCGCATCTCACGGCCGACGATTACCAGCCGAAGGTCGCCGTCGAATTTGAACTGGCGCCTGAGGCCATCACGATCCCGATGGTGGAGGAGCTCGAGAAGCTCGAGCCATACGGCATGGGCAACCCGAAGCCGCTCTTCGGCTGCCGCGATGTGCGCGCGGAAGAGGCCGTGGCCATCGGGCGGGAGCGCAATCACCTGCGCTTCCAGCTCGGCACGCGCGAGCACCGCGTGACGGGGCTCATGTGGAACCGGGCGGAGCTCGCGGGCGTCGTCAATGCGGAGCCCTGCGACCTCGTCTATGCGCCCGCCATCAATGAATGGAACGGCAATCGCAGCGTGCAGTGCTTCGTGGAGGAGCTCAGCCCCGCTGCGTCCGGCAGGGTCTTCCCGGGGAAGGAGACGCTGCGGGATATCTACCGCTTCCTGTATGGCATCCAGCAGCAGAGGGGCAGCATCCCGTTTACGGCGGCCGGTCTCACGGAGGCCTGCAACCGCCTCATGCGGCCCATGGCGTATTTCACCATGGCGATGGGCCTGCGCGTCTTCCAGGAACTCGGGCTTGTGCGCGAGAACCTCGAGGAGACGGGCTACTACCTGCCGCCGCCGTCCGGGAAAATGGATCTTGCCGCCTCGCCGACGTTCCGCCGCTATGCGGAGGGGCGGGGCCTTGAGGATCGCTGAGAGAAGAAGCATCACGTCAATGAGGAGTTGGGACGTATGAACGATAAAGATAAAGAACCGGTGACGATCGACACCATCATCGATAACGTCAGGGCGTATTCGCCGAAGGCCAATCTCGATCTCATCCGCAGGGCCTATGAGATCGCGCAGAAGGCCCATCAGGGGCAGACGCGCGTTTCGGGCGAAGCCTATATCATCCATCCGCTGCATGTCGCGGAAATCCTGACGGAGCTGCATCTCGACGATGTGACCATCAGCGCGGCACTCCTGCACGATGTCGTCGAGGATACGACGTACACGCTCGACCAGATGAAGGAGCTCTTCGGCGAGGAAGTGGCCATGCTCATCGACGGCGTGACCAAGCTCGGCCGCCTGCAGTACAAATCGAAGGAAGAGGCCCAGCTCGAGAGCTACCGCAAGATGTTTCTCGCGATGGCCAAGGACATCCGCGTCATCATGATCAAGCTGGCGGACCGCCTGCACAACATGCGCACGCTCAAGTACATGCGCGAGGACAAGCAGAAGCGCATCGCGCGCGAGACGATTGAGATCTACGCGCCGCTCGCGAACCGCCTTGGCATCTCAAGCATCAAGTGGGAGCTCGAGGACCTCTGCCTGCGCTACCTTGAGCCGGAGATCTACTACGACCTTGTCGAGAACGTCAAGCAGAAGCGCAAGGAGCGCCAGTCCTTCATCGAGACGTCCATCCGGCAGATCCAGGAAAAGCTCGAGGAAGCGCACATTAAGGCCGACATCAGCGGCCGCGCCAAGCATTTCTACAGCATCTACAAGAAGATGAAGCGCGACAACAAGGACCTCAGCGAGATCTACGATCTTTCAGCCGTGCGCGTGCTCGTCGATTCCGTCAAGGACTGCTACGGCGTGCTCGGCGTCATCCATGCGATGTGGAAGCCGATCCCGGGCCGCTTCAAGGATTACATCGCCATGCCGAAATCGAACGGCTATCAGTCGCTGCACACGACGGTCATGACGCGCGGCTATCCGCTTGAGATCCAGATCCGCACGTTCGCGATGCATCAGGTGTCGGAGTACGGTGTCGCGGCGCACTGGAAGTACAAGGAAGCCGGCAAGGGCGCCAAGGCGACGGGCGCCGTCGACCAGAAGATGAGCTGGCTGCGCCAGATGGTCAGCCTGCAGCAGGAGCTCAGCGACCCGAAGGAATACTTCGAGGCCCTCAAGGTCGATATCTTCTCCGACGAGGTCTTCGTCTTCACGCCGAAGGGCGATGTCGTCGATCTGCCGAAGGGCTCCATCCCGATTGACTTTGCCTACCGCATCCACACGGAAGTCGGCCATCACTGCGTCGGCGCCAAGGTCAACGGCAAGCTCGTGCCGCTTGAGTACAAGCTCAAGAACGGCGATATTGTCTCGGTCATCACGAACAAGGCCAACAACGGCCCGAGCCGCGACTGGCTCAACATCGTCGCTTCCTCGGAGACGCGCAGCAAGATCCGCTCGTGGTTCAAGAAGGAGAAGCGCGAGGAGAACATTGAGCGCGGCTTCGAGCTCATCAAGGAGGAGGCCAAGCATCTCGGCTATGCGCCGAAGCAGCTCCTGAAGGAAGGCCGCCTGCAGCAGGTGGCCGACAAGCTCAACATCCAGAGTGAGGATGACCTTTTGGCCGCGCTCGGCTTCGGCGGGCTGACGGTGCGCAGCGTCATGACGAAGCTCATTGAGCTCTACAAAAAGGATCTCAAGGAAGCGACGCCGCCCGATGTCTCGAAGATGCTCTCGGAGCTCAAGACCCCGCAGCACAACGGCAAGCGCAGCCGTTCGAGCCACGGCGTGCTCGTCGAGGGCGAAAGTGGCCTCCTCGTGCGCCTCGCGCGCTGCTGCAACCCGATCCCGGGCGATCAGATCGTCGGCTTCATCACGCGCGGCCGCGGCGTCTCCGTACACCGCGCCGACTGCCCGAACGTCCTGCGCGACAACAATCTCTCGCGCCTCATCGAGGTCAGCTGGGATATCGGCCTCGACAAGGATTACACGGTTGAGATCGAGATCGTCTGCAACGACAAGAGCGGTGCGCTCGCGGAACTTCTGGCCGTGCCGTCGGAGATGAAGCTCAACATCCGCAGCGTCAATGCGAACCCGAACCGCAACAACAAGACATCGACGGTCGTCATGGGCATCGATGTCAAGAGCGCCTCGCAGGTCGCCCAGATCATGACGAAGATGCGCCGTCTCAAGAATGTCTACAGTGTCACGCGCGCCATGGGCCGCAATGCCTCGAACTGAGCGCGCACCCTTGATTGTATTTTCTCTTCGGTTTTGTTATAATGAATACATTTGATGCTTATTTATAATCAACTTATAATCGATAATCAATAAAATCATTGAGGAAAGAGGATCTTACTATGCCACGTACATTTACCATGGAAGATTTAAAACGGAAACTGCAGGAACGCCAGCATAAGATGACGCCGCAGCGCCAGGTCGTGCTGCAGATTTTTCTTGATCACCCGGGCGAACACCTGAGCGCAGAAGATGTGCACGGAATCCTGCGCGACAACAAGTCGGAAATCGGCCTGGCGACGGTGTACCGCAGCCTGGAACTGCTGTCGGATCTCGGCATCCTGCAGAAGATGGAGTTCGGCGACGGCTGCAGCCGCTACGAGGTCAATACGACGGACCCGTCGCAGCACCATCACCATCATCTGATCTGCACGAAGTGCGGCAAGGTCATTGAGTTCGAAGACGATCTGCTGGAGCCGCTGGAGCAGGATATCCAGGAGAAATCCGGCTTCAAGATTTCCGATCATCAGGTCAAGTTCTTCGGCCTCTGCAAGGAGTGTCAGGATGACGCTCAGGGTTAATTCGTTCACACTCAACAACAAGCGCGAGATCACGGACAAGATCGTGCGCGAGGTGCTCGTGCTCTTCAAGGTCGAGGTCGTCGGCCGGCGCGGCGAGGCGGACTTCGCACAGCTCTCCGTTGTCAACCGCCGCCTGCCGGATACGGAGACGGGGCTGCCGCAGGTCGAGAGCGAACTCCTGCTCTTCGATTTGAAGGGCCATGTGCGCCGTTTCGTGCGCCGTGGCACGGGCAAGGCTGACGAGCGCGAGGGGGCGGCCGTCAACCGCCTCATCAAGCTCAATCTCTACCGCATCTTCCGCGAGGAACTCGGCATGCCGGAAGCTCCCTGGGGCATCCTGCACGGCGTGCGCCCGACGAAGATCGTGCATCGCTGGATTCGCGGCGGCCTTACGGAAGAAGCCATCGTCGCAAGGCTCCAGGAAGATTATGCCTGCAGCGAACAGAAGGCCCGCGTCATCACGCCGATGGCCTTCCGCCAGCTGCCGTTCCTCAGGACTTCCGATGAAAAGACCGTCAGCGTCTACGTGGGCATCCCGTTCTGCCTGACGCGCTGCCTCTACTGCAGCTTCCCCTCGAATATCCTGCCCAGGGAAAGCAAATTGCAGGAATTCATGAACGTCTTGACAAAAGATCTTATGGCGGCCCGGGATGCCATCGCGTATTACGGGTTCCGCGTGCAGAATATCTACGTCGGCGGTGGCACGCCGACGAGCCTGCCCGATGAATTTTTTGCTCAAATGCTCGAGATGGTATATAATGCTTTCTATGGACCCGATACCGTGGAGTTCACGGTGGAGGCCGGCCGTCCCGACAGCATCACGCCGGGGAAGATCGAGACGATGAAGAGGCTCTGTGTCTCGCGCGTCAGCGTCAATCCGCAGACCATGCAGCTGCGGACGCTCAAACGCATCGGCCGCCAGCACACGCCCGAAGATGTCGTCGCGATGTTCCATGCCCTGCGCGAAGCGGGCATCCCGCACATCAACATGGACCTCATCCTGGGGCTGCCGGGCGAGACGGCTGAGGATGTGCGCGATACGATGGAGAAGGTCGTGGCGCTTGAGCCCGACGACATCACGCTGCACGCGCTCGCGCTCAAGCGCGGCTCGCGCCTCAAGTGCCTCATGGAGGAGCAGCATGTGGAGCTGCCGTCTGACGAGGAGACGCGCCGCATGTCGGAAGTCGCCATGTCCTATGTGGCAGCTGCCGGCATGAAGCCGTATTACCTTTACCGCCAGGGCTACATGAGCGGCGACCTCGAGAATGTGGGCTGCTGCCGTCCGGGTGCGGAAGGCATGTACAACATCCAGATTATGGAGGAGCATCAGACCATCCTCGGCATCGGCGGGGCGGCCACGACGAAGGTCGTCGATTTCCGCGCGCAGCGCATGAAGTCCTCGTTCAATGCGAAGGACCTCGTGACGTACCTGCGAGATGTGGATATTTACATAGAGAAACGCAGGCAGCTCCTGGAAGATGCCTGCGGAAAATAAGAAACAGGGGGAGAAGACTCATGCTCACCAATGCCCCTCGGGGAACAAAGGACATTCTGCCGGATACCGTCGGCGAATGGAATTACGTGGAACAGAAAATCCGTGAGATTTGCGGCCGTTATGGATTCGAGGAAATCCGCACGCCGCTTTTCGAGCATACGGAGCTGTTTCATCGCGGCATCGGCGAAGGTACCGATGTCGTCGACAAGGAAATGTACACGTTTGAGGACCGCGGCGGACGCAGCATCACGCTGCGCCCGGAGAATACGGCTTCGGCCGTGCGCGCCTACCTGCAGAACAAGCTTTACGGCGATTCCTCGCTCGTCAAGCTCTTTTACATCGGCTCGATGTTCCGCTACGACCGCCCGCAGGCCGGCCGCATGCGCGAATTCCATCAGTTCGGCGTCGAATCGCTCGGCGAGGAGAATCCGATGACGGATGCCGAGGTCATCATGCTGGCCGTGGATTTCCTGCAGTCCCTCGGGCTCAAGGATCTCAAGCTGAGTCTCAACTCCGTCGGCTGCCCGAAGTGCCGCCCGACGTACCGCAAGGTCCTGCAGGACTACTTCCGCGACAAGCTCGATGATCTCTGCGACGACTGCAAGGACCGCTTCGAGCGCAGTCCGCTGCGCATCCTCGACTGCAAGGCCGATGCCGACAAGCCCTTCATGGCAGGCGCTCCGAAGATCACGGACTGCCTCTGCGAGGAGTGCCAGGAGCACTTCCACAAGGTGCAGGAGTACCTGACGGAAGCGGGCATTGCGTTTGAGCTCGACCCGCGTCTCGTGCGCGGCCTCGACTACTACACGAAGACGGCCTTTGAGATCAAGTACGCGCCGCTCGGCGCGCAGAGTGCCGTCGCCGGCGGCGGACGCTACGACGGCCTCATCGAGGAAATCGGCGGCAAGCCGACGCCGGCCGTCGGCTTTGCGACGGGCCTCGAGCGCGTGCTGCTGGCCCTCGAGAAGCAGGGCCTCATTCCCGAGCAGCCGAAAAAGACGGATGCATTCGTCGTGGCACTCGGCGATGCGGCTAAGGCGCCTGCCTTCAAGCTCCTGACGGAGCTGCGCCGCGCGGGCCTCAAGGCTGGCATGGATTATGCCGGCCGCAGCATGAAGGCCCAGATGAAACAGGCAAACAAGGCACATGCCCGCTTTGCGCTGATCATCGGTGAAGATGAAGTCAAGGAATCCTGCGTGATGCTCAAGGATATGGAAAAGAGCGAACAGCAGAAGGTTTCCTTTGATGCTATTATAGAAAAGCTATGTGCTGAGGTGAAAGGTTAATGGAAACATTACAAGGTATGAAGCGCACCCATCATTGCGGTGCCCTTCGCAAGACGGAAGTCGGCCAGGAAGTCGTACTCTGCGGCTGGGTTTCCCGTCGTCGCGATCACGGCGGACTGATCTTCGTCGACATGCGTGACCGTTCGGGCTTTGTCCAGATCGTCTTCGACGAGGCTGCCATGAACGAAGGTACGTTCCACAAGGCAGAGTCCCTGCGCAACGAGTTCTGCATCGCGGTACGCGGCAAGATCCGCGCCCGCAGCGAGGAGACGATCAACCCGAACATCGAGACGGGCGAGATTGAGGTCGTCTGCGCCGAACTGCGCATCCTCAACACCTCGAAGACGCCGCCGTTCTACATCCAGGATGGTGTGGACGTCGACGAGATGGTCCGCCTGAAGTACCGCTATCTCGATCTGCGCCGCCCGGAGATGCAGTACAACATCATCCTGCGTCACCGCGTGACGAAGATCATGCGCGACTTCTTCGACAACCACGGTTTCCTCGAGATCGAGACGCCGATGCTCTGCAAGAGCACGCCGGAAGGCGCGCGCGACTTCCTCGTGCCGAGCCGTGTCAACCCGGGCGAGTTCTACGCCCTGCCGCAGTCCCCGCAGATCTTCAAGCAGCTGCTGCAGGTCGCGGGCTTCGAGAAGTACTTCCAGATCGTCCGCTGCTTCCGCGATGAGGACCTGCGCGCTGACCGCCAGCCGGAATTCACGCAGCTCGATATCGAGATGAGCTTCATGGATCAGGATGATATCCTGACGATGATGGAAGAAATGATCAAGGAGCTCTTCAAGAAGGCCATCGGTGCCGACATCCCGACGCCGTTTGAGCGCATGGAGTGGGATACGGCCATGGACAAGTACGGTTCCGACAAGCCGGATCTGCGCTTCGACATGCCGCTCATGGACATCTCCGAGTACGTCAAGGGCTCGAGCTTCAAGGTGTTCAATTCCGTCATCGAGAACGGTGGCATGGTCAAGTGCATCAAGGTTGACGGCTATGCCGACATCCCGCGCCGCCGCCTCGACGACCTCGTCAAGTTTGTCCAGATCTACGGTGCCAAAGGCCTTGCCTGGATCCAGTACACGGCAGACGGCATCAAGAGCCCGTTCAAGAAGTTCTATGAGGACGAGACGTTCGCCAAGATTGCTGAGGCAACGGGCGCCAAGACGGGCGACCTGCTGCTTGTCGTCGCCGACAAGCGCCTCGTCGTCGACACGGCTCTCGGCCAGCTGCGCCTCGAGATGGGCAAGGAGCGCGGCCTCATCGATCCCGACAAGCTCCGCTTCCTCTGGGTCGTCGACTTCCCGATGTACGAGTGGAGCGACGAGGAGAAGCGCTTCAAGGCCATGCACCATCCGTTCACGGCTCCGCGCGACGAAGATATCAGCCTTCTCAACACGGACCGCATGGGCGATGTCAAGGCCAAGGCCTACGATATGGTCCTCAACGGCGTCGAGATTGGCGGCGGCTCGCTGCGCATCTACAACGCCGATCTGCAGGAGAAGGTCTTTGAGTCCCTCGGCCTCACGCCGGAGCAGGCTCATACGAAGTTCGGCTTCATGATGGATGCCTTCCAGTATGGCACGCCGCCGCATGGCGGCCTCGCCTTCGGCCTCGACCGCCTCGTCATGCTCATGGCGAAGCGCCAGTCCATCCGCGACGTCATCGCCTTCCCGAAGACGCAGAGCGCACGCGACGTCATGTCGAACGCGCCGTCGCCAGTCGACGAGAAGCAGCTGCGCGAGCTTTCCATCCGCACGGCCGTCAAGAAGAAGGAAAACAAAGAGCATAAGGAATAAGGCGTACGCCGGTTCCAGGCTGTAAGGGCCCGGGCAGCATGAGAGGCTGCCCGGGTCTTTTGCATCTTCCGGTTTTTTATGCTACAATCTATAAATACTATAGAGAACAATACAGAGATTCTGCGCGCGTGCGCCGAGGGGAAGACGCGCGCCGCGAATGTACGGAGGGTTACGAAGTGCCAGAGAAAATCGATATCTTGGGCGTGCAGGTTGATCCTGTCACCATGCAGCAGGCCGTCAGGCAGGTGGAAACGTATATGGATGAGCGCAGCGGCGTCATGGTCGCCACGGCCAATGCCGAGATGATCATGCGCGCGACGCACGATGGGGAACTCCTGCATATCCTCAACGACTGCGCCCTCGTCGTGCCGGACGGTGCGGGCACGGTCTGGGCCGCGCATCATCTTGGCCATGAGATGCCGGAGCGCGTGGCCGGGTACGACCTTGCGCAGGAGCTCATGCGCCGTGCGCCGGAGAAGAAGCGCCGCATCTTCTTCTTCGGTTCGGCGCCCGGCGTCGCGGAGCTTGCGAAGAAAAAGGCAGAGACGCTCTATCCGGGCATCGAGATTGTCGGCACGCGCAACGGCTTCTTCGCAGAAAAGGACGAGCCGGAAATCGTCAAAGAGATCCAGGCGGCCAAACCGGATCTTCTGCTTGTGGCACTCGGCGTGCCCAAGCAGGAGAAGTGGCTCTACAAGTACCGCCGGGAACTCGGCGTGCCCGTCTCGATTGGCGTCGGCGGCACGCTCGACGTCATGGCCGGCGTCATGAAGCGCGCGCCGCGCTGGATGCAGAAGGCCAAGCTCGAGTGGCTCTTCCGCGGCATGCTGCAGCCGAAGCGCGCCGGCCGCCTCATGGCGCTGCCGAAATTCGTGCTCAAGGTGCACCGCGCGAAACGCTGAACTTGCGGCTTTTTATGGACAAAGCGGAACCTATCCGTTATAATTGAAAGATAGCAGGCAGGTCAGTGCAAACTGGCCTGCTAAGTCTGTGCGTGATGTCATGTGCCGGCCGTTTTCACGGCGTGGTCATGACTCAAGATTTGTTCAGGAGGTGGAGTTTTGGCTCCGATTATTTCAGAGGGATATCCGTTCATCGGCGGCTGTTTCCTGCTGACTCTGCTCATGGCCTGGTCGATTCATCCTGCCGTGGCGGTCATCCCGTTCGTCCTCATGCTGTACTTCTGTTACTTCTTCCGGAATCCGAATCGCCACATCGTGCTCGATGATACGGCCATCCTGTCGCCGGCCGACGGCACGGTTACGGACATCGTGCCGCTTGAGTCGGACGAATTCGTGCAGGAACCCTGCAACAAGATCATCATTTTCATGTCCGTCTTCAATGTGCACGTCAACAGGAGTCCGATTGCCGGCGAGATCAAGCTCCAGAAGTATTTCTGCGGCCGCTTCCGCCCCGCCTACAAGGATACGGTTGGCTTTGAGAACGAGCATCACCTGCTCGGCATCGAGAATGACCGCGTGCGCATTTCAGTCAAGCAGATCGCCGGCATCCTCGCACGGCGCATCGTTTCGTATGTGACGCTTGACGACAAGCTCCAGCAGGGCGAGCTCTACGGCATGATCAAGTTCGGCTCGTGCCTCGAGGTCGTCATGCCGAAGTCCGTGGAAGTGACCGTCCGGAAGGGTGAAAAGGTCACGGGCGGCAAAACCATTCTTGGGAGGATCAAAGACTGATGGACTATCGCAGGTTAATACCAAATATGTGTACTTCATCGAACCTTGTCTTCGGCATGTGTTCGATTCTTTCCACGTACAGTGGCAATTTCTTCTGGGGCTCGCTCTTCATCCTGCTGGCCCTCGTGGCCGACGGCATGGACGGCCGCACGGCGCGTTTCTTCGGCGTGGCCAGCGAGATGGGCAAGGAGATGGATTCCCTTTGCGATCTCGGCTCCTTCGGCGTGGCGCCGGCCTTCCTCGCCTGGGCCTTCGTGCTGCACAACCACGGCCCGCTCGGCGTGGCCGTCGTCATCTTCTTTGCCATCTGCGGCATGTGGCGCCTCGCGCGCTTCAACGTCAACGCCTCGGTCGTGCACGGCTACTTCATGGGCCTGGCCATCCCGGCAGGCGGCAACATCGTCGCGATGACGACGCTGCTCTTCTACGAGCTCGGCGTCGACCCCATGACGTTCGGCATCGCGTACCCCCTCGTCATGGCTTTTGTCGGCTGGCTCATGGTCAGCCATGTCCATTATCCGAACTTCAAGGGTGATGGGGCGGAGCCTGTCTACCTGCTCTCGAAAGTCATCGCTGTCATCCTGTTCCTCGCCATCCTCTGGCTCGGCCATGCGGCACTCCTGGCGGCTCTTGCGGTTGCCGTATTCTGCACGTATGCGGTACTGGGCATCGTCAATTCTCTGCTGGCAAGTTTTGCAAAGAAAGGCTGATTGTTTTTGTTCACACATCCTTTTGACATCATCATGGTGCCAATGCAGATCCTGATTTTCCTCTTTACGCTCTACTTCTTCCTGATCGGCTTTTGCGGCATGTGGCGCCGCAAGGAGGTAAAGATCAAGACCCCGCGCAAGACGTTCGCGCTTGTCGTCGCGGCGCACAACGAGCATGCCGTCATCGGCCAGCTCGTCGAGAACCTCAAGCAGCTCAACTATCCCAAGGACATGTACGACATCTACGTCATTGCGGACAACTGCTCGGACAACACGGCGGAGATCGCCGAAAAGGCCGGCGCGCTCGTGCACGTGCGCACGCATCCGACGAAGAAGAGCAAGGGCTACGCCCTGCAGTGGATGTTTGACCGCCTGTTCAAGATGGACAAGCAGTACGATGCCGTCTGCGTCTTCGATGCCGACAACCTCGTGCATCCGCAGTTCCTCATGGAGATGAACAACCGCCTCTGCAAGGGCGACAAGGTCATCCAGGGCTACATGGATGCGAAGAACCCGTACGATACCTGGGTGTCGGGCACGTTCGCCATCGCGTTCTGGGTCATCTGCTACATCTCGCATCTCGCGAAGTCGAACATCGGCCTTTCGGCCTGCCTCGGCGGCACGGGCATGTGCTTTGACTCCGAGATCCTCAAGAAGCACGGCTGGCAGGCAACCTGCCTGACGGAGGATATGGAGTTCACGATGAAGTGCATGGCTGAAGGCATCAAGACGAGCTGGGCGCATGACGCCATCATCTACGATGAAAAGCCGCTGACGTTCAAGCAGTCGTGGAACCAGCGCCGCCGCTGGGCGCAGGGCCAGTTCGACGTCGGCAACCGCTTCATCCCGAAAATGCTCAAGGCCGGCTGGAAGCACAAGGACATCCGCATGTGGGATGAATGCATCTACCTCATGCAGCCGCACTTCCTGATGATCTCGACCATCTTCATCGTCATCAGCTACATCCAGCTCGCGTTCCCGCCGTTCTACACGAATATCTACAATTTCATGCCGTCGCAGCTCATGACGGCCATCATGCTCGGCCAGTATATCCTGCCGATGATCATCCTCATCAAGATTCGCGCCAAGTGGAAGTCCTGGCTCTACATGCTCCTGTATCCGGTCTTCATCTATTCGTGGATTCCGATCATCTTCCTCGGCTTCATCCACCGCAATGAACACGAGTGGAGCCATACGCAGCACACGCGCGCCATGAGCATGAACGATATCGTGGGCAACGTCAAGAACACGAAGTCCATCGACAAACAAGAATAAACGCAGCATTGCGTGAAACCTCCCTTGCTTTGCATGAGGGAGGTTTCTTTGCAATCGTTTTCAGGAGGAATTTTCATGTATACCTTAAAAGTAGAGGGAGCCTTTGAGGCTGCCCACCGCGTCGTCAATTACCCGGGCAAATGTGACCGCCTGCATGGCCATAACTGGCTCGTTGAGGCCGAGGTGCGCGGCACTGAGCTCGACGAACTCGGCATGCTTGTTGATTTCAAGCTCGTCAAGCAGGCGCTCAAGTCGGTCCTCGACCGCTTTGACCACCGCTTCTTAAACGAGCTCGAGCCGTTCTCCTCGGGGCTCAACCCGACGGCGGAGAATCTCGCGCGCATCATCTTCGAAGAACTCGAGCCGCATGAGGCCTTCGTGCGCGACAGCCATCTGTATGCCATCACCGTCTATGAGACGCCGAAATCCAGCGTGACGTATACGAAGGAGTAAGCGATGCAGGAAAATCTCATTGAAATCTTCTCGTCCATCCAGGGCGAGGGCAAGTACGTGGGCTGCCGGCAGGTCTTCGTGCGCTTCGAGGGCTGCAATCTCGACTGCCGCTACTGCGATACGGAGAATGCGCCGGGCAGCCATCCCGTCTGCGAGGTCGAGACGAGTGCCGGCTCGCGCCAGTTCGAGCATGTAAAGAATCCGCTGACGGTCCGCGAGGCCGCCGATGCAATCCGCCGCCTGCTCGAGGCCGTGCCGCATCAGGCCGTGAGCTTCACGGGCGGCGAGCCGCTCCTGCACGGCCCCTTCATCCGCGCGCTCGCGGAGCATCTCGATGCGCCGGTCTTCCTCGAGACGAACGGCACGCTCTACAGGCAGCTCGAGGAAATCCTCGATATCGTCGACATCATCAGCATGGACATCAAGCTGCCGAGCATCGTGCGCGAGCCGCAGTGGGAGGCACACAAGGCATTCATCCGCCTCGCGCGCGAGAAGGACCTCTACATCAAGCTCGTCGTCTCCGCCGAGACGAGCGACGCGGAATTCCACACGGCCGTCGGCATCGTGGCGGAGCTTGCGCCGGAGGTGCCGTTCATCATCCAGCCGGTCACGCCGTACGGCGGCTGCGAGGCGGCTGCCCCCGGGAAGATCCTCACGTATCAGGCATATGCACTCCAGTATCTCAGGGATGTCCGCGTCATTCCGCAGACGCACAAGATGATCGGCCAGCTCTGAGCCTGAGACAGCCGTGTTGTTTTTGTTTTATTTTATTGAGGGGAAAGAATCGTCATGAAACTTTTGGAAGAGAGAATCAAGCGGGACGGCATCGTGCTGCCGGGCAATGTGCTCAAGGTGGACTCGTTCCTCAATCACCAGATCGACCCGGAATTGTCGCAGGCCATGGGCAGAGAATTTGCGCGCCTGTTTGCAGACGCCCATATCGACCGCGTGCTGACCATCGAGGCGTCGGGCATCGCCATCGGCGTGATGACGGCGCTCGAGATGCACGTGCCGCTCGTCTTTGCGCGCAAGAAGAAATCGGCGCTCATCAATGAGCCCATCTACACGCATCAGGTCTATTCCTACACGAAAAAGGAATACTCGGACGTCCTCGTCTTGCAGAAGTTCCTGCCGGCTGGCGAGAACATCCTGATCATCGACGACTTCCTCGCCAACGGCGAGGCGGCGCTCGGCCTCGCGAAGCTCGTCGAGGAAGCGGGCTCGAAGGTCGCGGGCATCGGCATCGCCATCGAGAAGGCGTTCCAGCCGGGCCATCAGCGCCTGCTCGATAAAGGCTACCACCTCGAAGCGCTCGCGAGCATCGCGTCGCTTGACGATGGCCAGGTCCGTTTCGTCGCGGAAGACTGAGGGGGAAAACATCGTGAATACTGCTGCTGCCGTCCATCCCGTCGATCAGAAACTGCCGTGGGGCAGGACGCTCGTCTACGCCTTCCAGCATGTCCTGGCGATGTACGCCGGTGCCGTGGCCGTGCCGCTCGTGCTCGCCGGGGCCGTCCATCTGACGACGGAAGAACTCATCTATCTCATCAATGCCGATCTCTTCACCTGCGGCATCGCGACCATCGTACAGGCGCTGAGCATCCGCAACTTCATCGGCTCCAAGCTGCCGATCGTGCAGGGCTGTACGTTCACGGCCGTCACGCCGATGATCATCATCGCCAATACGCACGGCGGCGGGGCGGCAGGCCTGCAGGTCGTCTACGGTGCAGCGATTTTTGCCGGCGTGGCCTGCTTCGTCATCAGCAATTTCTTCAGCAAGATGCTGCGCTTCTTCCCGCCGGTCGTCACGGGCTCCGTCATCACGGTCATCGGCCTTTCGCTGATGCCGGTCGCCGTCAACTGGATTGCCGGTGCGAATCCTTCAGCACCTGACTACTGCGACCCGGAGCACATCCTCATGGCAGCCGTCGTGCTCGCCATCATCCTCGTCATCTACCGCGTCTGCCGCGGCTTCCTGCGTCAGATTTCCGTGCTTTTAGGCCTTGTCATCGGCACAATCCTCGCCGATGCGCTCGGCATGGCGGATTTTCACGCCGTAGGGGAGGCGGCAATGCTCGGCATCACGACGCCGTTTGCCTTCGGCTATCCGGTATTTGAACCGGTTTCATGCCTCGCGATGACGCTCGTCATGCTCGTGACGATGGCTTCTCGACGGCGCTCGGCGGCATCTTCAACACGTTCCCGTACACGGCCTTCGCGCAGAACATCGGCCTCATCGGCATGACGGGCGTGCGCAGCCGCTACATCGTCGCCGTCTGCGGCGTCATGCTCATGATCCTCGGGCTCTTCCCGAAGATGGCGGCCGTCGTCGCGAGCGTGCCGACGATGGTACTGGGCGGCGCGGGCCTCGCGATGTTCGGCATGGTGGCCGCCAGCGGCTTCCAGGCCCTCTCGAAGGCCGAGCTCCACAAGAAGGGCAACATCATGGTCGTCGCCATCAGCGTGGCCGTCGCGCTGATTCCCATCGGCGTGCCGACGTTCTACAGCAAGTTCCCGACCTGGGTACAGATCATCTGCAACAGCGGCATCACGATTGGCAGCATCACGGCTATCCTCCTGAACCTCCTGCTGCGCGATGCCCTGGAGCCCGACGAGGAGAAACTGTCCTTCCGGAAGTCAGATGAAGAATAAAACCGCATAGCAAACGCCTCGCCCGCGAAGGGAGAATTCTTCGCGGGCGGGGCGTTTTACTTGTTATACGGCTGCGGCAGTCTCACGCGGCGGGCTCAGTCGCCGGCGCCCTGCTCAATCTGGCGGATCTCGTCCTTGGAGGCCTGGTCGAGGGCGGCTTCCTGGAAGGCGCGGTTGTGCGGGAGGTCAAGGACGAAGCGGTCCGTCTTGTTGATGATGGCGCGGCCGCTGACGAGGTGCAGGTCGAAGACGTGGCCGCCGACCTTGCGCGCGTCATCAATGAAGTGGAAGTGCCAGCCCGGCGTGTTGACGCCGTCGAGGTACTTCGGGAAGTAGAAGCAGACCAGCGTGCCGTGGATGGAGTTGAAGCGGAAGCGGTCCTCATCCGTCTGCAGGACCTCGGCGAACGGCTTGAACGGCTCCTGCTGGCGGAGCTCCGTGCGGGCAGCGACGAAGTGGAAGTAGCCGTCGACGCGCATGACGTACATGTTGTTGGGGCCGCGGTTCTCGAGGTATTCGTCGAGTGCGTGGCGCAGGGCGTCGATGCTCGTCAGCGCATCGAACCGGAGGGAGTCGTTCGTCTCCTCGTCGAGGAAGGCGACGCTGGCGAACGGCGTCGTGTCGTGGGGGCGGGCCTCGATGGCCTTGCCGCCCTTGACGATGCGGTAGCAGTGGCCATCGATGACGACGAGCTCGCCGTCAACGGCATCGAAGGTGCCGAGGCCCGTGTTGCCGTGCGTGAGCAGGTCCTGGACTTCGAGGCAGCCGTAGAAATTGCCCATGACGAGGGCCTGCAGGGTGGAAATCTGGTAGACAGGATCCCGCTGGTCGGAAGGGACGAGGGCAGAAGATGATTCGGGTTTCATGAGATCCTCCTTGTAGTATGATAGAGGTAAACGATTGTTTATTCATTAAAGACAATAGCTTGAAGTTATTTCTTTTATATGTAATAATCCCTCTCAATATAAGGGAATATCCGGAAATTGTCAAATAAAATCTGCATATAAAAATATAATGGCCTCCTAAAATGGATAAATGTCCATATAAAATATCCGGGCCGGCCGGTGACTTTTCCGCAGAAGACCGGGCGGCCCACTGGACGGCAAAGAATTTTTTGCGTATAATGAATAATAGACTACGTCGTATCAAACGGGGGACTGCCCCGCTGCGAATAGAGGAGGATTTTTTAAATGAAGAGCACGAAACCGATTTATGTCACTGGCCATCGGAACCCGGATACGGATTCCATCTGCTCGGCGATCGGCTACGCCCATCTGAAACAGGCTCTGGGCGAGAATGCAGTACCGGCACGCGCCGGCAAGATCAACGCGGAGACGAAGTACGCGCTGGAGCACTTCAAGGTGGAACAGCCGCTGCTTTTGACGGATCTCTACCCGCGCGTCAAGGACATCACGCTCGACTGCAAGATTGTCGTCCGCCAGCACGATACGCTGCGCCGCCTCGGCGAAGTCATGCGCGAGCATGACCTCAAGTCCGTGCCGGTCACGGACAGCAAGGGCGTGCTCGTCGGCATCGTGACGGTTTCTGACCTCGCAAAACGCTACTTCCAGGAACTCAGCATGCAGCACCTCTCCGAGATGCGCGTGCGCTATCGCGACGTCATCGCCGCGACGGACAGCGAGGTCCTCGTCTCGGGCAATGAGAGCGATTTCATCACGGGCAGCGTCCGCATCGCCGCCGGCTCCATCAAGATGATCCAGGAAGTCATCGAGGAGAACGACATCGTCCTCGTCGGCGACCGCCACGATGAGACGCTCATCGATATTGTCAACCAGGGCATTTCCTGCCTGATCGTCACGGGCAGCGGCCGCGTCTCGGCCGATGTCATCGAGGCAGCAGAGGCAAAGCACATGTTCGTGCTCTCGACGCCGTACGACACCTACACGGTCGCACGCCTCATCAACCAGTGCGTGCCGATCCGCCGCATCATGCATCCGGATCCGGTCTGCTTCAAGCCGCTTGACCTCCTCTCCGACATCAAGGGCACGATGGAAGAGACGAACTACCGCAATTATCCGGTCATGGAGAACGGCCGCCTCGTCGGCCTCGTGAGCCGCGACCAGCTCATGCTGCCGGAGCGCGACCGCGTGATCCTCGTTGACCACAACGAGCGCGGCCAGGCCGTAGAGGGCATCGAGGAAGCCAAGATCGTCGAGATCATCGACCATCATCGCCTCGGCGGCGTCCAGACGGGCGAGCCGATCTTCACGCGCGTCGAGCCGGTCGGCTGCACGGCCACGATCGTCTCGAACATGCACTGGGAGCACGATGTGGAGATTCCGCCTTCCATCGCCGGCCTGCTGCTCTCCGCCATCCTCTCCGATACGGTCCTCTTCAAGAGCCCGACGTGCACGCCGCGTGACAAGAAGACGGCCGAGCGCCTCGCTGAGATCGCCGGCGTCGACATCAACGAGTACGGCATGGCCATGCTCAAGGCTGGTTCCGGCATCGGCGACATGACGCCGGCTGAGATCGCCAAGAATGACCTCAAGGAATTCCAGATCGGCGACTACCGCATCATCGTCAGCCAGATCTCCGTCATGGACCCGAAGGAGGTCATGGACCTCGAGCCGCAGCTCATCGAAGCCATGAAGAACATCTGCGAGAAGGAAGGCTTCGACATGAGCCTCGTCATGGTCACGGATATTCTGCAGGAAGCCACGTACCTCTTGTTCGCCGGTTCGCCGCGCACGCTCATCGGCGAGGCCTTCAAGAAGGATGCCAGCGGCACGCACATCTACCTGCCGGGCGTCATGAGCCGCAAGAAGCAGATCATCCCGCCGCTTTCCGAGGCCGTCAAGCGCATCGCCAAGAAGTAAGGCGCAGACCCTGCAATTTCATGCACGACATCAAGCCTTCCCCTGCCTTATCGGGGGAAGGCTTTCCTGTCGCGTACATCGTTTTCAGCATCAAGAGAAACTTAGGAGGAAATTTTGGATATTTTCAGCGGACTGAATCCAGCACAGAAGAAGGCAGTGGAGCACACCGACGGGCCTCTGCTCATCATGGCCGGCGCCGGCTCGGGCAAGACGAAGGTCCTGACCTGCAAGATCGCGAATCTCCTTGCCCAGGGCGTTGCGCCCTACAGCATCCTGGCCATCACCTTCACGAACAAGGCGGCCACAGAGATGCGCGAGCGCGTCGACCGCATGATCGGGGAGAAGGCCAAGGATGTCTGGCTCAGCACGTTCCACTCATTCTGCGCCCGCTTCCTGCGCCGTGAGATCGAGGCGACGGACATCTACAAGCGCAACTTTGTCATCTACGATTCGTCGGACAGCCAGACGGTCATCAAGGAGTGCCTCAAGGAACTCAATCTCGACGACAAGCAGTACACACCTGCAAGCGTCCAGAACGCGATCTCGAATGCCAAGAACCAGCTCATGGGCCCGAAGGCCATGGAGCGCGACGCCGACACGTTCTTCCAGAAGAAGGTCGCGGAGGTCTACCGTCTCTATGCACAGAAGCTGCGCCTCAACAACGCGCTGGATTTTGACGATCTTCTGATGATTTCGGTGCTGCTGCTCGAGGAGAACGAGGACATCCGCACGAAGTACCAGGGACGCTTCCGCTACATCCTCGTTGACGAGTACCAGGATACGAACGGCGCGCAGTATCAGCTCACGAAGATCCTCGCGGCGCGCCACCACAACCTCTGCGTCGTCGGCGATGCCGACCAGTCCATCTACGGCTGGCGCGGCGCCGACATCCGCAACATCATGGATTTCGAGCAGGATTATCCCGAGGCGAAGGTCATCAAGCTCGAGCAGAATTACCGCTCGACGAAGAACATCCTCGCCGCGGCCAATGCCGTCATCGAGCACAACGTCAACCGCAAGCCCAAGAAGCTCTGGACGGAGAATCCGACGGGCGAGAAGCTGACCTCGTATCAGGCCATGGACGAGCGCGACGAGGCGCAGTTCATCGTGACGACCATCCAGAAGCAGAAGACGATCTTCAATGCCTCGTACGGCGACATGGCCATCCTCTACCGCACGAACGCCCAGTCGCGCGTGCTCGAGGAGACGTTCATGCGCACGGGCATCCCCTACACGATGGTCGGCGGCCTCAAGTTCTACGACCGCAAGGAAATCAAGGACATCCTCGCGTACCTGCGCATCATCTACAATCCGCTCGATACCGTGAGCCTCATGCGCGTCATCAACGTGCCGAAGCGCGGCCTCGGCGCGACGACGCTCGGCAAGCTCAACGCCTATGCCGAGGAACACGAGCTCACGCTCTTCGACGTCATCTCGAATCCCGATGCCCTCGACGAGATCCCGGGCATCACGGCCCGCGTCAAGAAACCGCTCGAGCTCTTCACGACCTTCCTGTTCAACTTCATGAGCACGCATATGAATATGCACCTCGATGACCTCATCGACCGCATCCTCAAGGAATCGGGCTACCTGCGCGAGCTCGAGAGCGAGAGAAAGCCCGAAAATGAGTCGCGCATCGAAAACATCAAGGAATTCATCGGCGTCGCGCGTGACTTCGAGAAGTCGGAGGAGAACCCGAACCTCGAGACCTTCCTCTCGCAGCTCTCGCTCGTCTCCGATATCGACAATGCCGACATCGAGGACGACCGCGTGACGCTCATGACGCTGCATTCGGCCAAGGGCCTCGAATTCCCGATCGTCTTCATGGTCGGCATGGAGGAGGGACTCTTCCCGCACGCGCGCACGCTCATGAATCCCGAAGAAATCGAGGAGGAGCGCCGCACCTGCTACGTCGGCATCACGCGCGCCCAGCGCAAGCTCTACCTGACGAATGCCCGCCAGCGCACGATCTACGGCCGCACGAACTCGTATCCGCCCTCGCGCTTCCTCGAGGAGATTCCGGACGAATACGTGGAGCGCCTCGTGCCGCGCGCCAACGCCTACGGCTTTGCCAATGCCAATCATTACGGCGCCCAGCAGCGCTCAGGCTTCATGAGTTTCCGCCCGAGTGCCAGCCAGATGGGGCCGGGCACGCACTTTGCGGGCAAGCCGCAGTCGGCGCTCGAGGCGCTCGAGGCCCTGCAGAAGCGCCAGAATCCCGTACAGCCGGCAGCCGGCGTCATCCGTCCGGACACGAGCATCCGCTGGAAGGTCGGCGACAAGGCCCGCCACGGCAAATGGGGCGTCGGCACCGTCGTCTCGGTCAAGGGCAGCGGCGAGGAAGTCGAGCTCAAGATCGCGTTCCCGGGGCAGGGCGTCAAGGGCCTCATGCAGAAATACGCGCCAATCGAGAAGGCCTGACAGCAGGCCGTCGTGTGATGTTATGGCAAAGGGGGATTTTTGATGGCAGGAAAGACAGAAGATGCCGAGCGTCTGCGCGCGCTGCGTGCGCCTGACTTCCAGGACCTTGAGGCGAAGGAGGACATCCGGGAAGTCAAGCGCGGGCTCACGTTTTTGCGCAAGGTCATCCGTTACCACAACAACCGCTATTATAATGAGGACAATCCGGAGATTTCGGACTACGAATACGACCAGCTGATGCTGCGCTTAAAGGCCGTCGAGGCGAAATATCCGGAGCTCATCACGAAGAATTCGCCGACGCAGATGGTCGGCGGGCAGGCCCGGCGCACGGCCGGCGTGCTCGTCCGGCACGATGTGCCGATGCTCTCGCTGCAGGATGTCTTCTCGAAAGAGGAAATCTTCGACTTCGTCGCGAGCATGCAGCAGGAGCTCGACGCGCCGGAATTCGTCGTCGAGGAGAAGATCGACGGTCTCTCCATGGCCCTGCGCTATGAGAACGGCGAGCTCGTGCGCGCCATCACGCGCGGCGATGGCATCGTGGAGGGCGAGGACGTCACGGAAAATGCCCGCGTCATCAAGGATGTGCGTCAGCACCTCCGGGACAGGCTGCCGTACTTCGAGATTCGCGGTGAGGTCTACATGGAGAAGGAGGCCTTCGAGGCCGTCAACGCGCGCCAGGAGCTCCTGGGGCTCAAGCCCTTCGCGAACCCGCGCAACTGCGCGGCCGGCACGCTGCGGCAGCTTGACAGCCGCATCACGAAGGAGCGCCATCTCTCGCTCTTCATCTTCAACCTGCAGACGGCCCGCGGGCGCGACTTCCAGACGCATACCGAGGCGTATGACTTCATGAAGGCGCAGGGCATCAAGGTCATCCACAATTACAAGGTCTGCCGCACGGCGGAAGAAGTCTGGCAGGCCATCACGGCCATCGGCGAGAGCCGCGGCAGCCTCGCCTACGACATCGACGGCGCCGTCGTCAAGCTCAACCGCTTCGCCGACCGCGAGAAACTCGGTGCGACGGCCAAGGTGCCGCGCTGGGCCATCGCCTACAAGTACCCGCCGGAGGAAAAGGAAACCGTCATCCGCAACATAGAGCTCTCGGTCGGCCGCACGGGCCGCATCACGCCGACGGCCGTCTTCGACCCGATCCGGCTCTGCGGCACGACGGTCGAGCGGGCGACGCTGCACAACCAGGACTTCATCGACGGGCTCGACGTGCGCCTCGGCGACACCGTGCGCGTCTACAAGTCGGGCGAGATCATCCCGAAGATCAAGGAAGTCGTTAAAGAGAAGCGCCCCGCCGGCACCGAGCCCTTCGTCATCGGCGATACCTGTCCCGTCTGCGGGGCGCCAGCCGTGCGCGAGCCCGACACGTCGGACATCAAGTGCCAGAATCCGAACTGCCCGGCCCAGCTCGAGAGCCACATCCTCAATTTCGTCGGCCGCACAGCCATGGACATCAAGGGCCTTGGCGAGGCCGCCATCCACGCGCTCATCGAGGAAGGCTACATCAGGAACATCGCCGACCTCTACACGCTGCAGGAGAAGCGCGAAGAACTCATCGAGAAGGGCATCATCGGCAAGCAGAAGAACACCGACAAGGTCTTCGCGGCCATCGAGGCGAGCAAGCAAAATGAGCCGCAGCGCCTGCTGACGGGCCTCGGCATCCCGGGCATCGGCCGCACGGCCGCCCGCGAGCTCATGCAGCACTTCGGCTCCATCGACGCGCTGGCCGCGGCCTCCGAGGAGGAGATCCTCACGGTGCGCGATATGGGCGAGATCAGCGCGAGGGCCATCGCAAGCTATTTCAAGGACCCCGAGGACCAGAAGATCCTCGCCGCCTTCCGCGCTGCCGGCGTCAACTTCACGCAGCGGCAGACAGGTCCCGTCGATGAGCGCCTCGCGGGCAAGACGTTCGTCATCACGGGCACGCTGCCAAGTCTCAGCCGCAAGGATGCCGCCGCGCTCATCGAGAGCCATGGCGGCCGCGTCACGGGCTCCGTCTCGAAGAAGACGGATTACCTCGTGGCCGGCGAAGCCGCCGGCAGCAAGCTCCAGAAGGCACAGGACCTCGGCATCGCCATCCTCGACGAAGCGGGGCTCCAGTCCCTGTGCAGGGAACATCCTTCAGACTGATGACAGGAATTTGAACAGCAGGTATATTCGTGCATTCTGTGCGGACGTGCCTGCTGCTTGTGGTATAATGATGGAAAAGGCCGTAACGGAAGGAGAAGGTGAGGAATATGAAGCAGCAGAAGAAACAGAGAAGAACGGTCATGCGCGGCTGGCGCATCCTGGCGACGGCCATGGCCCTGGAGGCCGGCATGATGTTCGGGGGAGGCGTCATGCCCGCTGCGGCCGCTGAAGCTGAAATCGCGCAGGACACGCAGGCCGCTGAACGGGGGACGGGCTCCCTGCACGGCTACGTCTACACGCACGGCTCGGAGCGCGGCATGAAGATCGCTTCGGCGCCAGATGCCTCGGCAGGCGGCGTGAGCTGGGACCTTGCGGCGCCTAAGCACAAATTCCACGACAAGCCGGCTGACATCTGGCTGATCGATGAAGGCTATGCCCTCGAGAACCTCGGCGACAAGGCGGCGGAGGAATGGTACCGCACGGGCAAGCCTCCTGAGGGGGCGCCCATCTACCATGTGCAGACTGACAAGGAGGGCAAATACGCCTTCCGCGATCTGCCGGCGGGCATGTACTTTCTCATCGTCATCGACAGCTACGGGCGCGACGCCGCGCAGAACCTCACGGAACTCGACGCCAAGAAGCAGCTTTTCGCACGGCTGCCGAACGTCGAGGAATTTGAGATGTTCATCATCGGCTCGCGCAGCTGCCTCGTGCAGAAGGCTCGCATCAGGGCCAGTGAGGATACGGAAATCAAGCCGGGCGTCATCTGAGTATCATGGACATGACAAAAAAGAATCGCTGCGCAGAAGGATAAGTATATCTGTTTGTCGTATATTATGTAGCAATAAGTTCAACAATATGCATCGAGCAGCGTGCACGACAGCCGCAAGATACAGATGAGCAGCAGTAGATCTGGTTATGACGGCGGCGGCCGCTCCGGCAGGGGATGCATCGCCCGTCTGGCAAGCAAAAAATGGGGGAGTATGTATGAGGAATGATGATTCCTGCCTGGCGGCTGTGCCCGGCGCGTTTTGCCTGATCCGGGCGGATGAATCCGAGCACATCGCCTGGTTCAATGATCTGATGCTCTCCCTCTACCAGTGTGAGACGGCGGAAGAATTCCGGCAGCTCACGGGCGGTCTTTTCCGCGGCATGGTGCTGGCGGAAGGCTACAAATCTCTCGCGGAACAGATGGCGGGCTGGCAGCAGGCGGATTCTCCCGTGCGCTACCTTGACTTTGAAATCTGCACGGCGGCCTCGCACATCCGCCGCGTCGATGCCTACGTTCGCCACATCGAGCGGGAAGGGCTGCCCTTCTGGTCGCTCTGCCTCATCGACGCCGGCAGCCGTCAGATTGGCATCAAGTCTGACGAGGCGGAGGGCCTCATGAAGCGCAAAGCCTTCTACCAGGCTGCCTTGCAGCAGTCGGAGAAGGACCGGGCGGAGGGCTGCTTCGGCATCCATTGCCCCATCTACTTCAACATCACGAATTTCAAGCTCTACAATTCCATGCATGGCTACCAGGCGGGCGACGAAGTGCTGCGCCGCATGGCCAAGGTGCTCAGCCAGTCCCTGCCGGGCGCGCTGATCGCACACCTCGCCGCGGACAGCTTCATCGCCCTGGCCCCTGCTGAACGGCTGACGGAGCGCGTCGAGCAGATCTGCCGGAAGATGAACCGCCTGCTCGATTCCCCGGGGATTGAGGTCAAGTGTGGTCTGCGCTTTTACCGGCGGCAGAACAAATCGCCCGTGATCTCGGCTTTCGACGAGGCGAAGCTGGCCTGCGATGCGGCCAAGAAGGATGCGGGGCGCAGCTGGCTCGTCTACCGCGAGGAAATGGGCCGTCAGCTGCTGCTGAAGAATTACATCCTCACGCATTTTTCTGAGGCCTTGCGCAAGGGGCAGATCCAGATTTACCTGCAGCCCTGCATGCGGGTGCTGACGGGAAAGCTCTGCCACGTCGAGGCCCTGATGCGCTGGGATGATCCGCAGCACGGGCTGCTCTCGCCGGGCGACATCATCCCCGTGCTGGAGGAATCGGGCCTCATCCACGAGCTCGACGCCTTCATGATCGAGAATGCCGTGAAGCTTCTGCACTACCAGCAGGAGAACGACCTGCCGATGCTGCCGATTTCCGTCAACCTGTCCTCGCTGGACTTCTTTGAGATGGGTCCGTTCACCATCGTCGAAGCTGCGACGGAGCGGTACGGCATCTCGCATGAATACCTGCACTTCGAGCTGACGGAGACGGCCGTCGTGCGCGATAAGGGCGTACTCCTCCGGGCCATCCAGAAATTCCACCGCGCGGGCTACCACGTCTGGCTCGACGATTTCGGCAGCGGCTATTCATCGCTGAATGTGCTCAAGGATTATCCGTTCGACATGCTCAAGATCGATATGGTGTTTCTCAAGCGATTCAGCCAGAAAAGCCAGGACATCATCGAATCCATCGTGCGCATGGCCAAGAAAATCGGCATCCACACGCTCGCGGAGGGTGTCGAGACGGAAGAACAGCTGCGCTTCCTGCGCGCCATCGGCTGCGAGCGCATCCAGGGCTATCATTACGGCAAGCCCATGACGCCGGAGACACTGCATGAACGCTGCGAGAAGGGGCAGTACGTGCTCGAGACGCGCGCCGAGGCACGGCTCTACAACGAGATTGGCCTCGCGGACATCCCCGCGCATGTGGCCGTCGCCCTCTTCGTCTTTGATGGTGAGAACCCGTCGATGCTCGCGGGCAATGAGTGGTTCTGGAATCATTCCCGGGAGTATGGCGTGCGCGATCTCCGCCAGATGAATCAGGCGCTTCACACCGCGAATCATCCACTCCGCGTGCGCTTCCTGCAGCACCGGCGGAAGGTGGAGCTTTTGGGCCGGCCGCAGACGATGACGTTTGCGGAGCATGAACGGTATTTCCGCGTCACGCTCTCCAGGCTGGCGGCTGACCATCACCTGGCCATCTATCAGGCGCAGTTCCACAATGTCAATATGGAACGCCAGTACGATGCCAAGGTGCGGCGCTTCGACACGATCATGCACAATCTCTGTCTGATGTATCAGAATGTCTTTTTCCTGAATCTGCAGCAGGATACGTGTGAGTCGCTCGTGGGCACGCACAGCTGGCTGGCACCGGATCGGGACATCCATGCGGGCATCCATGACTTCCTGACGGCCTATGCCCGCCGGATGGTCTATCCGACGGACCGGAGCCGCTTCCTGGCGTATGCCAGCGTCAAGTCATTCCGTCAGGCGTTGCTTGCGGAAGGCAGGATGTCCAAGAGCAGCTGCTTCCGCATCCGCCGGCAGGATGGCAATTACGACTGGATGCGCTTCGATGCCGTGCGGATCTACATCAGCGAGCAGAGCATCCTGCTCTGCGTCCAGCCCATGATCCTCGAGCAGATGCCAGGTGCGTTGGACTGCCTGAAGCGGATTGCGGATTCTTACGGTTTGTTTGCCGATGCGAAGCTTTCAGAAGGGTGGCGGCGCGATGCCATGCTCTGGCGCAGCTACAGTGTGCAGGACAAGGCCTGTGTGTTCTGGAAGGATTGCGGGCGTCGCTTCCTCGGGGCCAATGCGGCATTCCTGGATTTCTTCGGCTTCAAGGATGTGAGCGAGATCGTCGGCAGGACGGATCACGAGCTCGGTCTGCACATACTCGACAGCGCGTTCGGCCTGTCGGAGAAACAGGTCATCGGGGAGGGGAGGCCACAGTACCGCCAGCTCGGGGAATGCCTCGCGAAGGGCGTCCCGCATGTCATCCGCTCGGACCGGTATCCCTTTTATGAAAAGGGGAAGATATCCGGGCTGATCGGCCGTTTCCAGGAACTTGACGAGTCATTCGATGATTATCGGGAGGCGATACGCGACCAGGAGACGGGCTTCGTCAATTACCGCGGCATGCTCATGGCGGGCATCGAGTTCATCGACAATTACCTGCAGCACGGCGAGGATTTTACGGCTGTCTATTTCTGCGTGCCGGCCATCGACGCGGCCGTGCGCATGTACGGGCAGGCATTCCGCCGGGAGCTTCTGCAGCGCCTCGCCGCAGAGTTCCGTCAGGCCATCGTGCCGGGCAGCGTCGTCGCGCACATCGGCTCGGGACGCTTCCTGTGCTTCCATAAGCTCATTCACGAGCAGAGGCTGCGCGATCGCATGCTCCGGCTCACGAATGCCGTTCACAATATCCGCAATGTCAACGGTTGCCCGTGCACCTTCTACCTGCAGTATGCCGTGGGCTACGGCTCGGAAACGAAGAGCATCGAGGGCCTGCTGCAGCTCCTCGTGACGCGCGCGGAGGCCGCGCGCAAGGACCATCTCGGCGAATCCATCTACATCGGGGACCGCATCGCCTTTGACCGCGAGAAATTCGACCACATGGACGAACGCGTCTACATGTGCGACCCGGAGACGTACGACCTCGTCTACATCAATCAGGCCGTGGCCCGCGACTTCCATCTGCCCGAGGACTTCTCATGCGCGGGCAAGAAATGCTACGAAGTCATCGTGGGCGGCAGGGAGCCGTGCGAGTTCTGCACGAATCACCTGCTGCGCCGCGACAGCTTCTACACTTGGACATACCACAATACACTTTCGGGCATCGACTATCTGCTGCGCGATACGCTCGTGCCGTGGCGCGGCAAGAACTACCGCTTCTCGATGGCCATCAATCTCAACGAATACCTGGCGCGCGACATCGAGAGCAATGAGCTCCTCTACCGCGAGGCCTCGATCAATGATGCCCTGAGTATCGCACTGAGCGAGGAGGATCCCGACAAGGGCCTGCAGAAGATGCTCTGGAAGATCGGCTCGGAGCTCAACGCCGACCGCATCTCCATCTTCGAGCTCGAGGACGACACGGGCTTCGCCGACAATACGTACGAATGGTGCCGTGCCGGCGTCGAGCCGAAGAAGGTCATGATGCAGCACATCCCGCTCGTGCCGTGTTATCTTTACGATGGCTTCCGCGCGCAGCACATCGTGAAGATTCCCGACTACGAGAAATTCCTCGCGGAGAATTCAGGGGTCGAGCGCTATCTGCCCGATATCCGCCGCTTTATCGCCGTGCCGCTCAAGCTCTCGGACAAAATCATCGGCCATCTGCAGATCATTAATCCGAAGCAGGATCTCTTCCAGGTGTCGAGCTATCTCATGATGACGCTGAGCCGCTTCATCGCCATCATGATCCGCAACCGCGACGCCGTGCGCGAGCTCGAACACATGGGCTTGCGCGACCAGATGACGGGGCTCATGAACCGCCGCGGCCTCAACAACTACTTCAACGAATTGCCGAAGGGCATCTCGTGTGCCTTCATCTTCGGCGATGTCAACGGACTCAAGCGCATGAACGACGAACACGGCCACGAGGCGGGCGACCAGCTCATCAAGACGGTGGCCGGCATCATGCTCAAGGCGCAGCGGGAAGCAGGGGGCGGCCATGTCTTCCGCATGGGCGGCGACGAATTCCTCATGATCGTCGAAGATATCGATGAGATGCGCACGGCTTCGCTCGTTCAGACCATGCGCGAGTCATTTGCTGCGCATCATGTGAGCGTGGCGCTCGGGTCGCTCGTGCTCCTGACGCCCATTCTCGATATGGATGCGGTCATCACGAAGGTCGACCGCGAGATGTACAAGGACAAGGGGCACCGGTACCGGTAAACGGCCGGCCCTGCATAAATAAAATGAGCTCACCCCTGCTCGACAGGGATGAGCTCATTTTATGATATATCAGCTTCTGATATTATGCGCAAATCAGAGGGCACGCTGAACCTTGCCGGAACGCAGGCAGCGCGTGCAGACATTGATACGTTTTACCTCGCCGTCAACAACAGCGCGGACACGCTGGATGTTCGGTTTCCAGGCACGCTTCGTCTTGAGATGGGAATGGCTGACGTTGTTGCCAGACAGCTCACCTTTTGCACAAACTTCGCAAACACTTGCCATGTGTTACACCTCCTTATTTTCTTGCAGAGGCACGGGACCCCTGAACACAATATAAGTATTCTAGCATAATTTCAGGCAGGTTGCAAGTATTTTTCCTTGACACCCTGCCGAAATTTGCCGGTATGGCGCGAAGGCCTGGCATCACTCGGCGCAGGCCGCCTCGAGCTCGTCGAGGCACTGGCGGAATTTCTCGAACGTGATGGCAAAGGGCTCCGTGCTCGTCATGTCGACGCCCGCGCGGCGCAGGAGCTCGATGGAGTAGTCGCTGCCGCCGCTCGCGAGGTAGTCGAGGTAGGCCTTTCTCGCGGGCTCGCCTTTCGCGCGCAGATGGTGCGAGAGCGTCATGGCCGCGGCGTAGCCCGTCGCGTACTGGTAGACGTAGAACGGACGGTAGAAATGGGGGATGCGGCTCCACTCGGCCGCGAGCTCCGGGTCGAGTACGACGTCTTCGCCGTAATACGTGCGGTTGAGGTCCATCCAGATGCCCTCGAGCTTGTCGGCCGTCAGGATCTCGCCCTTCTCCACGGCTGCGTGCGTCAAAAGCTCGAACTCGGCGAAGAGCATCTGGCGGAAGACGGTCGTGCGGATCTGCTCGAGGTAGAGGTTGAGGAAGTAGAGGCGCTCGCGGCCCTCGGCGTGCTGCAGCATGTACTCGAGCAGCAGGTTCTCGTTCGTCGTCGAGGCGACCTCGGCGCAGAAGATCGTGTATTCGGAATTGACGAAATCCTGCTTTTTGCTGCTGTACCAGCTGTGCATCGAGTGGCCCATCTCATGCGCGAGCGTGCTCATGGCCTCATAGGTGTCGTTCCAGCTCATGAGCACGAACGGATGCACGCCGTAAACGCCCCAGGAGTACGCGCCGCTGCGCTTGCCCTGGTTCTCGCAGCGGTCGACCCAGCCCGCCTCGAGCCCGGCGAAAAGATCGTGCTCATACGTCTCGCCGAGCGGCGCGAGGGCTTCCTTCAATATGCCCTTGGCCTGTTCGTACGGGTACGCGGCGGCCGGCCTTTCGACGACCGGCACGTAGAGGTCGTACATGTGGACCTTGTCGAGCTTCAGCAGCTGCTGCTTGATTTTCATGTAGCGGTGGAGCTCGGGCAGGAAGTCGTGCGTCGCGCGGATGGCGGAGTCGTAGACGGAAAGCGGGATGTTGCTCGCGTCGAGCGCGGCTTCGCGCATCGTCTCATAGTGGCGCATCTCTGAAAGGAACTGACTGGCCTTGACCGACGAGCTGTAGAGCGAGGCGAACGTGTTGCGGAAGCTGCGGTACGTCCGGAAGAGCTTCTCGAACGCATCTCTGCGGACCGCGCGGTCCTTCGAGCGCAGGAATGAGGTGTAGCGGCTCTCGGAAAGCGGCGTGAGACTGCCGTCCTCGCCGAGTGTGTCCGGGAATTTGAGGTCGGCGTTGACCATGACGGTGTAGGTGTTGCGCGCCGTGCTGCGCAGTTCGCCCGTGCGCGCGAGGAAGGCCTCCTGCTCCGGGCTCAGGATATGCGCCTTCATGCGCAGGAGTTCCTGGAGCCGGAAGGCATACTTCTGGAGCCCCGGCAGGGCAGAGGGGAGGCTTTTGAGCACATCTTCGGGCAGGGCGAGCAGCTCGGGCTCGATGAAGGCCGTGGCGGCCGCGGCCTCGTCGAGCAGCGGCATGACGCTCGCGGCATCCGCCTGGTATTCCTGATTGGCCGTATCGGTATCGGCCATCATGCGCGCCCAGGCAAAGACGGCGGAGAGCGCGATCTCCATCTCATCCTCTTTCGTCAGGCAGTCGAGCAGGGCCTGGGGCTCATGGAGCCTGCCGGCAAAGGCGCGGATGGCGTCGAGCTGGCCGCGGATGCTGTCGCGGGCCTGTGCCCAGTCCTCTTTTGTCGCGTAAATATCGGAAAGCTGCCACTTCTCATCGGCCGGGCAGTCCTTGCGGGCGGGAATTGTCTGGTTGTTCATGCAATCCATCCTTTCTGCGGGGCGCATCTTTGCATCCCCGGCTTTCGTGATCGCGGCGCCAAAGCGCCACCACCATTATATCATATTCCAGGCAAAAGGCATGAACGCGGCCTCTTCCTGTTTCTTTCGACCGTATGTTTGTTTTTGAGATTGCTTTCTGATGGATTTTCTTCTATAATATAAAGTATGATAAAATATCGCAGAACGTGCGAATCGGATTGAACTGTCCGTGGCGGCGGCGTCAGACGCATGCACCGCAGACCATGGATAAATAGGAACGCGAGCAGGTGAACTCCATGAAAATCGATCGTATCAATCGTATTTATGAATTATTAGAACAAGTCCATCACATCTCCATCGATGAACTCTGTGACACCTTCAAGGTTTCCAAGAACACCATCCGTCGGGATATCGCAGAGCTTGACAAGAAGGGGCTCATCCAGAAAGTGTACGGCGGCATCCTGCTGGCCGAGGATGAAGGCGCGGCGGTGGAACCGCTGCTGTCGTCGAAGGGCCGGCATGCTGAGGCGCAGAAGACCATCGCGCGCCTGGCGGCTGAACGCGTGGAGGACGGCGACGTCATCTACATCGATTCGGGTGCGACGGCCATGCAGATGATCCCGTACTTGACGGAATGCCACCATCTGACCATTGTGACGGCCAGCCTGCATGTCATCAATGCGGCTTCGGCCTACCGGGACCTCAACGTCATCGCGACGGGTGGCTCCCTTTTCCTGCCGGCCAAGGCCTTCGTGGGGCCGCAGGTGCGCCGCTGCCTGTCCTGCTACAACATCACGAAGGTCTTCCTGACCAGCTCGGGGATATCCCTCGAGCATGGTGCGACGGATGATTCGCTGCTCGAGTGCGAGGTCAAGCGCTGCCTTATCGAGAAGCCATGCCGCCATTATCTCCTCATCGAGAGCTCGAAGTTCGACGTGGCCTCGCTGAAGGATTACTGTGCGCTCAAGGACCTCGACAGCGTCATCACGGACCGGCTGCCGTCTGAGAAGTACCAGTCGTACTTTGAGGAGCACGAGGTGGAACTCATCACGCCGAAGCCAGCAGCGGTCTCTGCGACGTGAATCGGATTGCGGGAAGACAAACAAATGACCTGCTGAAGCACAGCACATGCCTTGTGCCCCGGCAGGTCATTTTTGTGTTCTTTTGTCCCGGCAAATGTCAAGTCTGGAAATTTTTCGTCAGCGTGTTACACTAGAGGGAGTCTATTTGCACAGATCGTGAGGGATTGAGATGAAGGTAATCAATTTTTACGGCGGCGCGGCAATCGGCAAGAGCACGATCGCGGCCGATATGTATTCGAAACTCAAGCGCATGGGGTACCGCACGGAACTCGTCGGCGAATTTGCCAAGTGGCTCTGGTATCAGCAGGCGACGGATATCGTCGAGGACCAGCTCTACCTGTTTGCCGAGCAGGCGCACCGCACGCGCACGCTCGCGAAATACGGCGTGGATTTTGCCATCTGCGATTCGCCGCTGCCGCTCAACATCATCTACAACCGCGAGCCGTCGGAGGCGTTTGATACGCTCGTCATGCAGGAATTTGGCCGCTATGAGAATCTCAACTACCTGCTGCGCCGCAACGACGAGTTCCTGGCCGTCGACGGCCGCCCCGAGACGGATCTGCCGCAGGCAAAAGAAAAGGACCAGCAAATCCTGGACGTCCTTGAGAAATACGATGTGCCGTACCGCATCATCTCTCCCTGGGAGACGGACCGGGTCCTGCTGGACCTCAGGATCAAGCGCTGAGGCTTAGTACCATCTCGTCATCGGCAGCTCGTTGTTGTTGCCCTTCGTCATGAGCACCTGATGAATGTCGATGTAGCCGATGTAGAACGCCGCCGCGCAGCCGCAGAGGTAGAGGTCCCACATGCGCACGAACTCTTCGTTCTTCCAGCCCGCCACCGTGTCGTGGACCTTGAGGAAGTTGTGGTACCAGCACATGAGCGTCTTGTAGTAGTGGCGGCGCAGGCTCTCGACGTCGATGACGCGGAAGTCGGCGTCGTAGGCGTCGGCGATGAGTTCGCGCAACGACGGCAGCGTGCCGCCCGGGAAGATGTACTTGCGGATCCACGGCTCCGAGACGACCTCGTCGTGGCCCGTGATCGTGTGCAGCAGAAAGATGCCGCTGTCCTTCAGCAGGTGGTTGGCCGTCTCCATGTACGTCGCGTAATTCGAGCGGCCGACATGCTCCATCATGCCGACGCTGACGATGCGGTCGAATTTGAGGTCCTTGTCTTCAAGGTCGCGGTAATCGACGAGATCGATCGTCACCATGCCTTCGAGGCCCTCCGCCTTGATGCGCTCCTGGCTCTTCTTCCACTGCTCCTTGCTGAGCGTGCAGCCGTAGCCCTTGACGCCGTACTTCTTGGCGGCCTCGATGAGCAGGAAGCCCCAGCCGCAGCCGATGTCAAGCAGCGTCATGCCCTGCTTGAGGTAGAGCTTCTCGAGGATGTAGTCCACCTTGTTGCGCTGGGCCTGCTCGAGCGTATCGTCCTCGTGCTTGAAGTAGGCGCACGAATAACTCATCGTCGGATCGAGCCAGAGCTTGTAGAATTCATTGCCCAGGTCGTAATGGGAGGAAACTTCCTTGGCCTGGTCTTTTTTCTTTTCAGACATGTAGAGGATGCCGCGCAGCCCCTTGCGGTCGAGCGAGAAGCGGTCGGCCTGGTCGAGGAAGGTGCAGAGCATGTGGAAGAGGTCGCCCTGGATCTCGATGTCGCCGCGCATATAGGCCTCGCCGAGCGCGAGCTCCGTGGAGGAGAGGAGTTCACTCTTCGGGATGTCCTTGTGGACGATGACCGTGAACTCCGGCTCACCCTTGCCGATCGTATACATTTCATCGTGGAGCCTGATGTTGAAGCAGTGCTTGTCGAACTGGTTCAGATAGTGGATTAAAAAATTGTCCATCAGTTTCTTGAATTGCATTGAGAAAACTCCTTTCCTGTATTTCAAATAAGAAGGTAAGAGGGCAATTGCTCTCAAAGACAGCGGCATGGCTATTTCTTGGCTGTCTCTTACCTATATCTTATCAAAGCATTCGACAATGTGCAGATGAACTCCTCTTTCTTTTTGGAAAAGTTCTCATTTTCTCCGTGAAAAAAGTTTTTCGCTGACAAGGATATATGCTTGACACGAGGGTCGTAGTCCGCTATAATAGCCTATGTCAAGCAAAACGCCTTGGCACATAAGAGTTTACAGGCAGGGTGAGGGCAGGATGGAGCAGCTTTTGTATTTGTCAGCGCTATTCGATATATACGGGGCGCTGCTGACAGAAAAGCAGCAGGAATGCCTGAAGATGCATCTCTTTGAGGATTTCTCGCTGTCGGAGATCGGCGAGGCGCTCGGGATATCCCGGCAGGCCGTCTACGACAACATCCACCGTTCGGAGAAGGCCATGGAGTCCTACGAGGAGAAGCTCGGGCTCGTCGCGCGCTACCAGAAAGAGCGCCAGGAGCTCGCCGGCATCTTTGATGACGTGGCCGCGCTCCGGACTGCAGCGAATGCCACGGCAGTCGACGCGGTGCTCGGACGCCTTTCGCCGCTGCTTGGGAATGGCCAGGAGGTATGAGTTTTGATTTTTGAAAGTTTATCCGATCGTCTGCAGGCGACGTTCAAGAAACTCCGCGGCCATGGCAAGCTCACGGAGGACGATGTCAATGAGGCCATGCGCGAAGTACGCATGGCCCTGCTCGAAGCCGATGTCAACTTCAAGGTGGTCAAGGAGTTCATCAAGCGCGTCAAGGAACGCGCGATTGGCCAGGACATCCTCGAAACGCTGACGCCGGCACAGGTCGTCATCAAGATCGTCGATGAGGAGCTCACGAACCTCATGGGCGGCACGCAGAGCCGTCTGAACATCAGCCCGAAGCCGCCGACGGTCATCATGATGGCGGGTCTGCAGGGCGCCGGCAAGACGACGTCGGCGGGCAAGCTCGGCCTTGCGCTCAAGAAGCAGGGCAAGCATCCGCTGCTCGTCGCGGCGGATATCTACCGTCCGGCTGCCGTCACGCAGCTGCAGGTCCTCGGCAAGCAGCTGGGGATCCCGGTGTTCTCGATGCCGGCCGGCACGGACGCCGTGACGATCGCGAAGGACTCGCTGCCGTATGCGCTCTCGCATGCCTGCGATGTTGTCATCATCGATACGGCCGGCCGCCTGCAGATTGACGAAGCCCTCATGCAGGAGCTGCGCGACATCAAGGCCGCCGTTCACCCGCATGAGATCCTGCTCGTCGTCGATGCGATGACGGGCCAGGAATCCGTCAACGTCGCCAAGGCGTTCAACGATTCCCTCGGACTCGACGGCGTCATCATGACGAAGCTCGACGGCGATGCCCGCGGTGGTGCGGCACTTTCCGTCAAGGCCGTCACGGGCGTACCCATCAAGTTCGTCGGTCTTGGCGAGAAGCTCGAACCGCTCGAGGTGTTCCATCCGGACCGCATGGCTTCGCGCATCCTCGGCATGGGCGATGTGCTCTCCCTCGTCGAGAAGGCGCAGGCCACGTTCGACATGGAAGAAGCCAAGAAGATGGAGAAGAAGCTCCGCAAGGACGAGTTCACGCTCGATGATTTCCTCTCCCAGATGCAGCAGGTCAAGAAGCTCGGCTCGCTCGAGAACATCCTCGGCCTGATCCCCGGCATGGGCGGCCTCAAGAAACAGCTTGCCGGAAAGGACATCGATCTCGACGGCAAGGAAATGCGCCAGATCGAGGCCATCATCAAGTCGATGACCCCGAAGGAGCGCGCCGACATCAGCATCATCAACGGCAGCCGCCGCAAGCGCATCGCCATGGGCTCCGGCACGCGCGTCCAGGATGTCAACAAGCTCCTGAAGCAGTTCGGCGAGATGAAGAAGATGATGAAGAAAATGAAGAAGATGCAGAAGGGCAAGAAGGGCGGTTTCCCGGGCCTCGGTGGCATGGGACTCCCGAAGATGCCGTTCATGCGTTGAATATATCCTGAAACACGAAAGGTGGTGAATTGACATGGCAGTAAAGATTCGTTTGAACCGTATGGGTGCAAAGAAGAATCCGTTCTATCGCATTGTTGTAGCTGACTCCCGCGCTCCGCGTGATGGTCGTTTCATCGAGGTTCTCGGTAACTACGATCCGTCCCAGAATCCGGCAGCAGTCACGGTCGATGAGGACAAGGTTCTCGATTGGATGAACAAAGGCGCTCAGCCGACGGATACCGTCAAGAATCTCCTCAGCAAGCAGGGCATCATGGCTAAGTTTGCTGAAGCAAAGAACGCTAAGAACTGATTGGAGAGGACGACAGCATGAAAGAGCTGGTTGCAGTTATCGCCAAATCCTTAGTGGATCATCCGGAGTCTGTGCAGGCAGAGGAACGTGTTGAGGGCCGTGAGGTCATCGTTTCGCTGCATGTGGCAGAGGATGATATGGGGAAGGTCATCGGCAGGCAGGGCCGTATCGCGAAAGCGATGCGCACCGTTGTCAAAGCCGCGGCCACCCGGGAGAACAAGAAAGTCTCGGTTGAGATTATTTAAAGAAGAGCGGCATTGCCCTCCGCCATGGATCTTCTACGGTGCATGGTGGTGAAGGCATTGCCGCTGTTTTCATATCAGCAGAGAGAAGTATCAGCAAAGAAGAAAAGAGGGCAAAATATGGATACGATTTCGCTCAAGATGCCGGTAACCATCAAGGCAAAATTAACGGAGAAACTCAAGACGAAGATGCTCAAGGAACTCACGGAGGGCATCAACCGCGCCGAGCTCGAGATCCAGCAAATTGGCATTCAGGAGAAGCGCGTCATGCAGGAGAATACGCCGGCTGACCCGACGCCGCAGGACATCCAGCGCCTCAACGCCATCCGCCAGCATTTCGAGCAGGAGCGCCAGAAGCGCGCCGATTACTGCGAGCAGGCCAAGGCACGCAAGGAAGAGACGGAGAAGCTCGTGCTCGGTGCGGAGATCGTGCAGGGCACGCTCGAGCGCCAGGTGGAGGTCCATGTGGGCGACGACATGCGCGAGCTCATGAATGTGGAAGTGCTGGTGGAAGATGACAAGATTATCGCCATCCGCGGCTGACAAGAACAAGAAGCGGGCCATGGCGGGCCGCATCACCATCGGCAAGGTGGGCGCGGCGCACGGCATCCACGGCGAGATGCGCATCATCCCGCTGACGGATTTCGTCGAGCGCTTTGCATCCATGAAGGAAGTCATGGTCGGCGATGAACTGCTGCACATCGAGAGCTGCAAGTACCACAAGCAGTTCGTGCTGCTGAAGTTCCGCGAGTACCCCGTGCGCGAGGAGGCCATGCAGCTGACGGGACGTCTCCTCACGATCGACCGCAGCGAGGCGGCGCCGCTTGGAGAGGGTGAATTCTACACCTTCGACATCATCGGCCTGACGGTCTATGACGAGGCGGGCAGGGAGCTCGGCACGGTCGAGAACGTGCTCCGGACGGGCAGCAACGACGTCTATCAGGCGCGCACGCCGGACGGCGGGGAGCTCCTGATCCCGGCGCTCAAGGCCGTGGTCAAAGCCATCGATATCCCGGGCGGCCGCATGGTCGTCGCGATGCCGGAGGCGACGGACGATGCGCATTGACATGGTCACGCTGTTCCCCGACATGTTTGCGGGGCCGTTCGGCGAGAGCATCACGAAGCGCGCGGTGGACAAGGGCATCCTCGACATCCACTTCACGAATTTCCGCGATTACTCCTTCGACAAGCACAGGCATGTCGACGATTCGCCGTTCGGCGGCGGCGCCGGCATGGTCCTGAAGCCCGAGCCCCTTTACCGGGCCGTGCGCGATGTGCTCGCAAAGACGCCGGAGCACGAGGGCAGCCGCCGCGTGCTCATCATGGATCCGTCGGGGCCGGTCTTTAACCAGCAGAAGGCCAAGGAGCTCGCGGGCTGCAGCCAGCTCGTCTTCATCTGCGGCCATTACGAGGGCTTTGACGAACGCATCTACCGCCTGGCCGACGAGGCCATCTCCATCGGCGATTTCGTGCTGACGGGCGGCGAGCTGCCGGCCATGGTCATCACCGACGCCGTTTCGCGCATGCTGCCGGGCGTGCTCGGCGATGAGGATTCGGCGCCGACAGACTCGTTCTATGACGGCCTGCTGGGCTTCCCGCAGTACACGCGCCCGCGCGATTTCGAGGGCATGGAGGTGCCGGAGGTTCTGCTCTCGGGCGACCACGCGAAGATCCGCCAGTGGCGCCGCGAGCAGTCCCTGCGGAAAACACTCGCGAAGCGCCCGGACCTGCTCAAGGACGTCGAGCTCAGCGAGAAGGAGCAGCAATACCTGCGCGACCTGCGCCAGCAGCCCTGAAGCGCGGACGGTTCAGCTGGCTGACAAACAACTTCATATACCAGTCCAAAAGACTTCACGTCATCCTTGTGTTTGAGATTCCTATCTCAGGCGCAACGATACCGTGAAGTCTTTTTTTAATGCCTTCCCCGCGCACGGGGAAGGTGGCCCGCAGGGCCGGAAGAGGTGGAGCTGCGGGATGTATTCCGGCTTCAGCACGCAGCTAAATGTGACCCAACATACTGCGAGCAGCAAAGGTATTTCGCCGCCTGTCGCGGCGTTCTGACATCCGGCGCAAAGAGCCTGTCGTATTGGGCCCCAGCCCTGCGGGCAATCGTTGCGCGCTTCCAGGCGGAACACATCCCTCCGCTTAAGCATCTTACCGTGCTGCCCCTTGGGGGCTCCGAAGGAGCGGGATGCCTAAGCCTTCTCCTATGGAGAAGGTGGCAGCCGCAGGCTGACGGATGAGGTCGGCGCTGCGGGATGTATTCCGGCTTCAGCACGCAGCTAAATGTGACCCAACATACTGCGAGCAGCAAAGGTATTTCGCCGCCTGTCGCGGCGTTCTGACATCCGGCGCAAAGAGCCTGTCGTATTGGGCCCCAGCCCTGCGGGCAATCGTTGCGCGCTTCCAGGCGGAACACATCCCTCCGCTTAAGCATCTTACCGTGCTGCCCCTTGGGGGCTCCGAAGGAGCGGGATGCCTAAGCCTTCTCCTATGGAGAAGGTGGCAGCCGCAGGCTGACGGATGAGGTCGGCGCTGCGGGATGTATTCCGGCTTCAGCACGCAGCTAAATGTGACCCAACATACTGCGAGCAGCAAAGGTATTTCGCCGCCTGTCGCGGCGTTCTGACATCCGGCGCAAAGAGCCTGTCGTATTGGGCCCCAGCCCTGCGGGCAATCGTTGCGCGCTTCCAGGCGGAACACATCCCTCCGCTTAAGCATCTTACCGTGCTGCCCCTTGGGGGCTCCGAAGGAGCGGGATGCCTAAGCCTTCTCCTATGGAGAAGATGGCAGCCGCAGGCTGGCGGATGAGGTTGGTTATTAAAACGTAAGTTCTATAAAATCAAGAAAAACAACAACTGTTATCTGGAGAAGGATTTTTGTGTGATTTCAGCAGATTCCTACATGGTGTTCAAAAAACATTACATGTATATTAGTAAATGATTAGTACATTATGTGTATTTTGTTACATAAATTAGTAAATAATTAGAAAATCAATTGACAAATTTTAATCTTAGCGTTATTATAGTCAAGTCGTCTTTCGATAAGTACAGATGCGAGGGAATGCGTACCAAATGGAAATGGACGAAACCGTCGCTATGTACTAAAAAAAGCAGAAAAGGAGGAGGATAATTATCTGTTTATTCGTAAGATGCCAAAAATTCAAATCAAAATAGGAGAAAAACATGAACAAAACCTATAAGGTCGTTTGGAGTAAGGCCAGGAATTGTTACGTGGTAGTATCTGAACTGGCAAAACGTCATGGCAAAGAGCGGACGCAACATGACAGCAAGCATTGTATATCGGCGGGGGTATGTGGACTGGCTCTGGCTATGAGCTTGGGAATGATCAGTCCGTCTTTGGCCTGGGGTGCTGAGGTCCATTCGGAAACCCAGCCTACCAACCAGAACAATGCTTCTGCCAACCAGGCGGTGAATATTGAGAACAAGCAAGACACCACCGCCCAGGGCACCGATGCCTATGTGACCTATGATTCAGAAGGAAACCTGATTGCCGGGAAAAGCAATGAGGTGGTGAAAATCCAGAAGGATGACAAAGTCAACTACACCCGGGTAGATGACCAGCCGGAAAACGTAGCCATGGGGACCCGGAACAGCATCGGCAAATTCGGTCATGCCCAGGACCCGCTGAAGCCGGTGAGCGGCAACGATTCCTATGCCTATCAGGACATGGATTTTAAATGGGTGACCACTCAGGTGTACAACCCGGAAACGAAACAGTACGAAGACCGGCAGATCAAGGTCCACAGCCTGGTGCCCGGCCAGTACATGGACGATGCACACAATGTACGGGCCAAAGAACCCCAGCGGAATGATTACGCCAATTACAACGATTACCTGGCTGCAAAAACAATCTATGATAATGTGGCTCGCTATTACAACAATGATCAGACCAGCCGGTCCTATTACACCACCGGCGCCACGGCGGTAGGCGTGGACAACATCGCCGAAGGGGACCGTTCCACGGCCATCGGCAACAATGCCCGGGTTCTGAGCACCCCGGCTTCCTACTACATCGACAGGGAGGGCAAACTGACCCGGGACCAGGATGCAGCCGCTTACTTCCTGGATGAAAAGGGCAACGCCACCACCAATCCTCAATATGCGAAGAATCCTGATGGCAGTTATTACCGGGATCAGAATGGTCAGTTGGTGAAAACCTCGTTCATGACCGTGACCCGTATGACGGATTCTTCTGATGCGGTGGCGGTGGGCAGCGATGTCCAGGCGGAAGGCCGGTCTGCCATTGCCATTGGCCACAACAGTCATTCCATGGAATACGGCGTGGCGCAGGGCGATGGTTCCAATGCGGGGTACATGGCTGTGGCCATCGGCCATACCAACGATGCCCAGTACAGCAGTGTGGCAGTCGGTCATGACAACCATGCGCCCGGATACTATGATACGGTGTCTGGTACCGGCAACACCACCAATGGCGACTACAGCAGCGCCATCGGCTACGGCAACAAAGTGGACGGCGATAAGCAGAATGACGGCAGCAACCGGAAGGCCCAGAAAAGCCATGCCTATGGGGACAACAACACCATCACCGGGGACTATGATGTGACGCTGGGGAACGGGAATACCATCACCGGGGATTATGCCATGGCGCTGGGGAACAATGCCAGTGCAACGGCCAAGGAGGCCCTGGCCCTGGGCAAAGGGGCCCAAGCTACCCTGGAAGGCAGCGTGGCCCTGGGCAGCGGTGCTTTTGCTGACCGGGCAAGCGGGGCCAAAGGATACGATATGCTGACGGGCAAGGAAACCACGGAAACCTCTTCTGCCTGGGTTTCCACCGGCAACGCCATTTCCGTCGGCAACGGCAGCACCCTGACCCGCCAGATTACCGGCGTGGCCGCAGGCTCCCAGGATACGGATGCCGTGAACGTGGCCCAGCTGAAACGTGTCATGAGTGCCATGGATTATACCATTTATACCGGCGGATCCCGGAGCGGCGGTTCCTATACCACTACGGGAAGAAGCCAGGTTGCCGACTTTGGCCAAAACGGCTCCATGAAACTGGATTTCGGTGATGGCCTTACCGCCAGCCTGGAGGAGGGCAACGTGGTCCACGTGGGTCTGGACCAGGATTTCATCCAGAAGAATCCTCTGTTCAAAGGGGAGAAGGGGGAACAAGGCGAACAGGGAATACCTGGATTACCGGGTGAAAAAGGAGAAAAGGGGGACAAAGGCGATACCGGCGCAACGGGAGCCCAAGGTGAAAAAGGAGAAAAAGGCGACAAAGGGGATACCGGCGCAACGGGAGCCCAAGGTGAAAAAGGAGAAAAGGGCGATAAAGGAGATACCGGTGAACAGGGAGCCCCAGGTAAGAATGGCCAGGACGGCAAAGATGGGCAGGATGGCAAGGACGGTCAGGATGGGTATTCTCCCACTGTCAAAGTGGATACAAAGGAAGACGGTACAACCACCATTACAATTCATGATAAAAATGGCACCCAAACCACCGAAATTCCAGCCGGAAAAGGCTTGAAACAGGAAGAAGTGGAAAAGATTGTCAGCGACAAGGTCGACGGTGGCCGGAAGTTCCAGGGGGATGACGGCCAGGAAGTGAAAGTGGGCCTCGGCGATACGCTGCATATCAAGGGCGGCGCCAAGGAAGTCAGCAATGCGGACAATATCGGCATCGTCAAGGGAGACGATGATACACTGAACGTACGTCTGTCCAAGGACCTGAAAGGACTGGACAGTGTCACGACGGGAAATACCACAATCAACAACAGTGGTCTTACCGTCAAGACCGGCGATACCAACCGGACCATAAGCATCCAGGACGGCAACGTCAACATGGGTGGCAATAAGGTGGCGGGTGTCGCAGCTGGGACGATCAGTGAAGATTCCACGGAGGCCGTCAATGGCAGCCAGCTCTATCAGCGTGATCAGGCTATCGGCAGGCTCGGCGGGGAAGTAAGCAATCTCGACCGCCGCGTTGACCGTGTCGGTGCCGGTGCAGCTGCACTTGCGGCTCTGCATCCGCAGGATTTCGACCCTGATGATAAATGGGATTTCGCCATGGGCTACGGCAATTATCGTGGTGCCAATGCCACGGCCATCGGCGCCTTCTATCGCCCCAACGAGGACACGACGTTCTCTGTCGGCGGCACGGTGGGTGGTGGCGAGAACATGATCAATGCCGGCATCAGCATCAAGTTCGGTCAAGGCAATCATGTCTCGAACAGCCGCGTAGCGATGGCCAAGGAAATCATGGCTCTGAAGGATTATGTCAGACAGCAGGACGAGAAAATCGAGAAACTGGTATCGCTGCTCGGGCAGAACGCCGAAGGTACCGTGCAGCAACGTTCTATCCTGTTCCCCGATGTGCCGGAGAATCACTGGGCATATGTCTATGTCAAGCATTTGGCAGAACGCGGCCTGCTGGAAGGCTATCCGGACGGTGAGTTCAAGGGCGGGCGCACGATGACACGCTATGAATTCGCAGCAATTTTCTCACGGGCCTTGGAACGCGGTGCTGCTATCGATGGCGATATGGCACGCATGTCAGAGGAGTTCGAGCCGGAAATCCGCGAGCTCAGCCTTGACCGGTTCCGCATCGACCGCATCGACGGCGATGACAACGACCGCCACAAGATTGAGCGCGTGCGAGTCAACAATCGCGACGAAGAAGCCCAGAAGAAAAACGGAGAGAAGACTATGCGCTACCGTGATGTATACGGCGGCCTGATTCAGAAGGATGCGGATGCAGCAGCAATCCGCTGACAACTGACAAGCACAGAAAAAAGACCTGTCACGAATCTTGCGACAGGTTTTTTTATGCTTTCTGCCTGCTTTAAGAACTGGCAAAGGGCCGTATGCGGATTGCCAAGCGCCTCGGTTCGGCAGTAGATGCCGAGCGGTGCCTGCGGGGTGAGCGTTGCGGAGCGCGTGGTGCGGGTGAACTGCGTAAGAGACCACCTTGACGCGCCGGGCCGCATCATGGTAAAATAAAAACAATTTCAGAATGAACACTGCTTCTGTCACCGGACAGGAGGAATCAGGTGTCTGGGAGTTGTCGCAGGTACGGCGTGCACGGCATGCCATAAGACAATTCCTGGGCACCTTTGTTTTTGTTGGGAGGAAATCATCATGATTCAGACGCGCATTCAGCAGGGGCTGCCGCAGGACGCCAGGGCAATCCGGCAGGAGGTATTCATGCAGGAACAGGGCTTCCAGCAGGAATTCGACGAAGTGGACCGGACGGCCTGGCATCTGGTTCTCTATCAGGAGGGCGAGGCTGTGGGCTGCTGCCGCTTTTTCCCCGCGGATGAACCGGGCTCCTATACCTTGGGGCGCCTGGCCGTGCGCAGGGCCTGCCGGGGACGCCATTACGGAGAGCGGATCGTGCAGGAGGTGGAAGGCTGGCTGCGCCGCCACCGTGTGAGCAGACTCGTCCTTTCCGCGCAGGTCCAGGCAAGGCCGTTTTACGAGAGGCTCGGCTACCGGGCCTCGGGCGAAGAATACCTCGATGAACATTGCCCGCACATCCACATGGAAAAGGAACTGCCGGGGGTACAGGGATTCCTGAAACAATAAAAAAAGCGGTCCGCCGGCTCGTTTGAGTCGAGGGACCGCTTTTGTCATCCAGAATATTTGGCAAAAGGAGATGGCTTTAGAGTCCGAAGGCGTAGCCTGTGAGGGCCATGGAGCCGAGGTTGCGGACGTTGTTGAAGATGTAAGGCTTCTCGTCGCGGGCGGCGCCGAGAATGTAGAGAAGGGGCAGGAAGTGGTCGGGCGTCGGGACGGCGTAGTCGGCGTCGGGGCAGCGGTGGAATTCGATGACGGCTTCGTCATCGCGCGCTTCGATGGCCGACTTGATGGCCTCGTCGAAGCGGTCGGCGGCGAGACTCCCGTGTTCGTTCTCCCACTCGACGAGGCGCAGGTTGTGGACGACGTTGCCGCTGCCCATGAGGAGGTAGCCCTTCTCGCGAAGTACGGCGAGCCTTTGGCCGAGCTCATACGACTGGCGCGTATCCATGAGGCCGTTGACGGAGAGCTGGACGACGGGGATGTCGGCCCTGGGGAAGATGTGGACGAGGATGCTCCAGGTGCCGTGGTCGATGCCCCAGCTGTCGTCGACTTCGACGCCATCGCCGAGCAGGTCCGTGACTTCTTTTGTCAGGTCGGCGCAGCCTGCAGGCTCGTACTTGAGCTCGTAGAGCTCCTTGGGGAAGCCGTACATGTCGTAGACCTGGCGCGGCTTTTCGGCGCTCTGCACGAGTGTGCCGCGCGTGTACCAGTGCGCGGAGATCATCAGGATGGCCTTGGGGCGGCCGAAGCGTTTGAGGATGGTCTGGCCGAGTTCTTTATACGTTGCCGTCAAGTCGTTGTGTTCAAGTGCGATCATCGGGCTGCCGTGCCCGACGAAAATCGCCGGCATGCGCGTTTTCTGCTGTTCCATGTCAATTCCTCATTTCTTTTTGGCCTTATTTCACATCGTATCGGAATAAGAGGTATATTTTTTTTACTAGATATCTTGTTTATATTATATGTATCCTCTATAATGAGAACAAGAACGATATTTAACTTGACCCGGTATGAAATGCTTGCGTAATGGAGGTTTTTCGCTATGAAGAAGGTTGATTCGGAATTGTTCGGCGTCTGTCCGTTCGTGACGTCGCAGAAGGTCCTGCAGGGAAAGTGGGCCATTCTCGTGCTGCATGAGCTCAGTGAGGGCACGAAGCGCTTCAATGAGCTTGAGCGTGCAATCAAGATCACGCATGCTTCGCTTTCCGCGCAGCTCAAGTATCTCGAGCGCGAGGGCATCGTGAGCCGCACGGTCTACCCCGAGGTGCCGCCGCGCGTCGAATACAGCCTGACGGCCATCGGCCGGCAGTTCCGCCCGGTCCTCGCGAGCATCGAGGCCTGGGGCAATTCCTACATCGAGTATCTGCACGCCAACCGCTGACAAGACCGTGCGCGCCTGACGCCCAAGGACCTCTTCCACCGCTGGCGCGGTCCCCCTTCTCCCTGCGGGGAGAAGGCAGGGGCTCGTGGTCTTCGGCAGAATATACGAGCGTACAAAGCGCAGCCTTCCCCGCGCACGGGGAAGGTGCCCCGAAGGGGCGGAAGAGGTCCATGGCCTTGCGGGCACCAACGCGACTCGACTGCAAGCATCAGCGAGCGGCGTAGCCCCGCGCACGGGAAAGGTGCCCCGAAGGGAAAGAATAGGTCCATCCATGGTCTGGCTTTATCTCAGGCGTTGCGCTTTCTGGCCGGCAGCAGGAAGGTGGCGCCGGCGCAGATGGCAGCGAGCAGTACGAGCAGGCCCATGACGGCGGTGATGCCGTAGATGTCAGCGTAGCGGCCGAGGGCGGGGGCGATGATGCCGCCGATGCTCATGGAGATGCCGAGCGTGACGCCGGAGGCGAAGCCGATATTCTTGGCGAGGTATTCCTGGCCGATGACGACGAAGGACGAGTAGGGCGCGAGCATGGCGAAGCTCAGCGGCAGGAGCATGACGTAGACGGCGTAGATGCTGCCGGAGAAGACGGCAATCGCCAGGAACGGGACGAGCAGGACGCTGCCGAGGCGCAAAGTCCTGCGGTAGCCGTGGCGGTCGGCGAACCAGCCGCCGAAGAGGGTGGCGACGACGCCGGCGATGCTGATGATGGAAAGTGTCATCGAGCCGATGGCTTCACTCGTGCCGAGTGCCTGGATGCAGAAGAGCGGCAGGAAGCTCGATATGCCCGTGAAGACCGTCGAGCGGAAGAGGATGACGACAAAGAGGCGCCCGAAGGCATGCCAGTCATTGACGGCAGGCTGACCGGCGTCTTTTGACTCTGCCGCGGTCTTTTCCTGCGCCCTTTGCTGGTTGGCAGCAATGGCACGGCGCAGATGCGGGATGGCCAGCAGGAGCAGGAGGCTCATGGCGATGGCCGTGATGCCGTAGAAGGCCAGACCGTGCATGCCGAAGGTCGTGACGAGGAAGACGGCGAGCAGCGGCCCAAAGCCGAAGCCGCCGTTGCCGCCGACACTGAAGATGCTCATGCCCTTGCCGCGCGCCCCCTGTGAGACGCCGTTGACGCAGCGGGCCGCTTCGGGATGGAAGATGGAGCTGGCGATGCCCATGATGGTGACGGCGGCAAAGATCAGCCAGTAATTGGTGACAAAGCCGGTGAGCGCCAGCGAGGTCCCGGCGAAAAAGACACCGACGGCCATGAACCACTGGCGCGAGCCTTTGTCCGCGAGCCAGCCGAACAGGGGCTGGATGATGGAGCTCAGGAAGGAAGACGCGAACATGAGCCCGGCAATCGCCGTGTAATCCATGCCGTAGAAGCTGACGAAGAAAGGCAGCAGGGCGGGCAGGGAGCCCGTGTTGATGTCGTTGCTCAGATGAGCAGCGGCGAGCAGATAGAGATATTTCTTGTTCAGAGGATCAGGTCCTTTCGCATGATGAGCGGATGTTTTTATTTTCGCTGGACGTTACCGGCGAAGCTTTTTCCAGCCGAGGTAGAAATGGGCGGCGAGAAAGAAGGCCATGCCGATGAGGAAGAGGCCGGCGGCGACGGGCGTGGAGGTGCGTCCCCAGGCGGCTTCGCCGAAGGTCATCGTACCGGCGGCGTTGACCATGACGAGGAACAGGAACGCCTTTAGCCTGTAGAGCCGCTGCAGGTGGCCGAGGCGCTGCAGCGCCAGCGTGAAGAGCGTGAAGCCGAACGTCTGGATGATGGCGTAGGCAAAGACATGGGCAATGGTCAGAAGCATGAGCGAACCTCCTGGAGGAAATCGTGATACATGGCGGCGTCCATCAGGTCGGGCAGCTGCCGTTCATAGGTGCGGCCCGAGAAGCCCCGGTGGGGCAGCGCGACAAAATGGCAGGTGTCCGGGACGATGGGCGCGTAGAGCGGGTCGGCGATGACGAGGCGGGCGTCCCGGAGGCGCGGCCGCAGCTCGTCTTCATCACAGAGCAGCAGCGTGCCGGCAGCGAGGATTTCCCGGTCCGTCTCGACGGGGACGATGGCCGTGAAAGCCTGGCCAGTTGCCTTTTCAAGCGCATGAGCCAGGGACTGGGCAAAGACGGTTTCACCGATGATGCAGCAGGGAGCAGGAGATATCTCCTGCTTTTTTTGTATGCCCGGTTTATCCCCGCTGTGTGGCCAGAGCGCGCCAGAAAGCGGAGCCTGGCAGGTCTTGAGCGCTGCTGACAGAACTTCGCCGGCCGCGCCAAAGGGAGCGCCGCAGACGTAGGGAATGTCGGCTTTTTCATAGAGCAGGCGCGCGGCGCCGAGGCCGCCGTAACTCATGACGAGGCTGCAGTCGGCATTGCTTGCGGACGCCGCGATCTCCTCGAGGCTGCTGCCCATGGCCCAGCAAGCCTCGAGCGTGAAGCCGTTTTGTGCGAGCCATTTCGCCGCCGAGGCGGGGGCCGTCGCGGCGCCGTAATCGAGCGGCGTGAGGCCGAGCAGGTTGATCCTGCGGTTGACGGTGCCTGCTTTACGGGCAGGCTTTGGCAAAAGATCCCTGCCGGAGGGAGACGCCGCACCCTTTCCAAGCGCCCAGGCCGCCAGATGCTCGAGGGCCAGGTTGATGCCGCGCTCGTAGTAATGCATGCTGTTGGTCGGCAGCGTGAACGCGGGGACGCCCGTCTTTTTTTCGATGATGCGGCAGATGGCCCGGCAGTCGGTGCCGATGAGATGCGCGATCTGCGAGGGAATCAGGCAGATGAAGTGGGGCTGCTGCTGGCGTGCGGCCGTGACGATTTCCTCAATGAGGCGGTGGTCGTCGCCGAGCACGGCGTCGCGCTCCGTCATGGCGGAGACGTAGATGAGGCTGTCGTGGTCGTACCAGCGCGGCTCGTCATGCGTCGTATACGTGGAATTGCAGCCCGACGGATCGTGAATGACGATCATGCCGCCGAGCTCAAAGAAGGCCGAGCAGACGCCGAATGTATCGGCGGAGTACGTGGATAAGATACTGGCAACTTGTTTCATAAAATAGAGGGACCTCCCCAGCCCTTGCGGCTGACAGCCGGGCGGACGGCCTTGGGCTGCCGACAGGCTTCCGTCATGAGCCGCGCAAGCTCTGTGACGGCCGCGAAGCCCCAGCTGCCGCCGCCTTCGACGTAGTTGACAAAATGCGGCGTGCTGCAGAAATACGCCGCCTTCTGCCCGAGTGCCAGCGTATCCGGCGTGGACGTACGTGGCAGGATGCGCATATCGGGATTCTTCGTCGCAAAGAGCTCGATGTCTCCCGCCTGCTGCTGCAGCCAAAGGAAATCCGCTTCTTCTTCGGGCAGGAACGCATCGCTGTAGATCCGCCTGACGCAGAAGCCATGCTCGACGAGCAGACGCGCGAGATTCAGCGGCCGGAACGTGAAGGTGAGGTCAAGCGCGACGGGCCGCGTGCCGACGACGGCTCTGGCGGCCTGCAGGGCCTGCTCGGCCCGCTTTTGCCAGAGACGGATGTCCAGACGGGCTGCTTCCCGCTGCGTTTCGGTGAGATCCAGGCGCGACAGCAGGGCATGCAGGGCAGCTTCGATATCGGTGGCGCGCCAGACCTGCGGCAGATAGAGAAAATCCTGTCCCAGTCGCTTCTTGAGGTCCCGGACGGCGGGAAGGCTGAAGGGATTCGTGTAGAGGTTGAGGCAGGAGCCGCCCATCCGGAGGAAGTCATCGTAGGCGCTATAGCGCGTCATGTCGCGCAGCAGCCAGCCGCCCTGCTGGAGCAGCCGGGCAAAATCGCTCTGCGGGTCCGTCTTCAGATTGCTGCCGATGATGTTGGCTGTCCGCGGCGTCTTTGCCTGCGGCGGCAGCAGGCGGGAGATTGCGCGGCGCAGCCGTTCTTCCGGCGTCAGGCTCTTCGTCTGGCGGATGGGGTCCATGAAGCATTCGGCAAAATCCACCTGCGGGAAGCGCTCGCGCAGGGTCTTGTAGACGTAGCGCAGGTCGCAGCCGAGGAAGTGGTGGACGCAGGCCGGGAAGAGCAGCACGGCGCGAGGAAGCTGCGGGAGGTTCTGCAGGATGTCCGTGACGCCTTGGATGAGCAGCTGCTCGTTGTCGGTCTGCACGAGGTCGCGTTCCTTGAGCTCGATGGAAGAGAACCGGTCCATGAGGCCCATCTCGGCTGCCGTCAGCACGACGCCGCGCAGGCAGCCGGAGGCGCACGCGAAGATCTGGTGGCTTTCCGGCAGCGTCATGCCCGTGTGGACGATGTTCCAGGTGCCGCGGCAGGCCGGCGAGTATTCAAGTTCATGGGGAAAGGGCGCGGGAAAGCTGGCATCCCGCAGCAGCAGGCAGGCGCGCGAGGGCCGGCCGTGGATTCGTTGCAGCAAAAAATCACCTCGTTCAGTCTCCTCATTCAAAGAGAGGTATCAGCAGATGCGCGGCAGGAGCTCGCCGCCGGGCTCCGGCAGAAGCGTTCTCGTGCCGAGCTCCGTCTCGACGACGACGCTGCCGGCCGGGTCATCCGTGATTTCTCCGATGATGGCGGCACTTGTTCCGTAGGGAGACTGCCGGAGCACGGCGAGAAGCTGCGGCGCGATTTCCTGCGGCGCCACGATCACGAGGCGTCCCTCGCAGGCGAGATAGAGGGGCTCGAGGCCGAGCATGCCGCAGACGCCTTTGACGGCGGGATCGACGGGGATGGCGGCGGACTTGAGGCGCACGCCGACCTGGCTCTCGCGGGCGATCTCGTAGAGGACGGTGCCGACGCCGCCGCGCGTGGCGTCGCGGATCGTGTGGATGGCCTTCTTGTCTTCCACAGCCGCAAAGAGCTGCTGGACCATCTTTGCGAGCGGCGCGCAGTCGCTCGTCACATCGGCTTCGATGCCGAAATCCTCGCGCGCGAGCAGGATGGCGCAGCCATGGCGGCCGACATCGCCCGTGACGAGGACGGCATCGCCGGGACGCGCCCGGCTGCCGCTCGGGGCAGCACCCGGCAGCACTTCGCCGATGCCGGTCGTCGTGATGAAGATATGGTCGACCTGGCCGCGGCCTGCGACCTTCGTATCGCCTGCGACGATGCGCACGCCAGCTTCTTCTGCCGTCTTGGCCATGGCGGCGGCGATGGCCTTGAGGTCTTCGATGGCGAAGCCTTCCTCAATCTGGAAGGCGCAGGAGAGGTAGCGGGGCACGGCGCCCATGCAGGCGAGGTCGTTGACCGTGCCGCAGATGCTGAGCTTGCCGATGTTGCCGCCCGGGAAGCGCCAGGGCGAGACGATGAAGCCGTCGGTCGTGAAAGCCGCGCGCGTGCTGCCGAGCGGCAGCACGGCGGCGTCGTCGGCCGTGAAATCCGGGTTGCGGAAATGATGCGCAAAGACCGTATCGATGAGGGCGGCCGTCTGGCGGCCGCCGGCACCGTGTGCAAGCGTGATGGTATCGGACATGGCGGGATTCCTTCTTCCTGTAAGCTGCAAATGTTATCGTGTATTATCGCATGTTGATTGTCGCGTACTGATAGTAGGCCGAGCAGGCGCCTTCGCGCGACACCATGCAGGCGCCGACGGGGTGTGCGGGCGTGCAGAGCCTGCCGTAGAGCGGACAATCCGTCGGCAGGCACTTGCCCTGCAGGACCTCGCCGCAGCGGCAGGCCGGATTGGCCTGGCTGTGGAGTTCCGGGATGGCGTAACGCTTCCTCGCGTCGAAGCGGGCATAGGTCGTGCGCAGTGCCAGGCCGCTGTCCTTCATGACGCCGAGGCCGCGCCACTCCGCATCGCAGGGCTCCATATACGTCTGGACGAGCTTCCGGGCGGCCGGGCTGCCTTCCTCCGTGACGACGCGCGGGTAGCAGTTGACGAAAAACGGCTGCTCCTGCCGACTCTTCTCGACGATGACGGCCAGCGCCGTCAAAAGCTCACTGGCCGTGAAACCCGCGACGACGCCCGAGATGCCACGGCTTGTGAGTGCGGCAATCTTTTTCGTGCCCGTGATGGCGCAGACGTGGCCGGGATACAGGTAGGCATCGCAGCTTTTGCTCATGGCGAGATACGCGGCGTCCATGGTCTTGTTGGCCGTCAGCAGCGTGAAATTCGTGAGGCCCAGGGCTTCGGCGCGCCGGACGGCCAGGCAGGCAGCCGGCGTCGTCGTCTCGAAGCCGACGGCGAGGAAGGCGACATCCTCCGCGGGATGCTCCCGCGCATACGTCACGGCATCGAGTGGCGTGTAGACGACCTGCACGCGGGCTCCTTTGGCGCGCGCTTCGCCGAGATTTTCCCTTGTGCCCGGCACGCGCACGAGATCGCCGAATGTGCAGATGGTCACGTGCCGCTCAAGCGCGAGATAGAGGGCCTCGTCGATGAAGCGCACGGGCGTGACGCAGACGGGGCAGCCGGGCCCCGAGATCAGCGTGATATCGGGCGGCAGCAGCTGGCGCAGCCCGAGGCGGAAGATCTCATGCGTATGCGTGCCGCAAACTTCCATGATGCGCAGCTTTTTTCCCTGGTAGCTCGTGACGATGGCGCGGGCCTTGGCGATGGCTTCGTTTTTCTTCATGACAAAGACTCCAGGACCGAGGCGCTTTCCTCCTCGTCGTCAGCTGTAATCTTGGCGATGGCAAGGCCCGCGTGGACCATGACGTAATCGCCGGGGTCAACGGTGTTGAGGAGTTCGGCGGAGACTTCGCGGCGTGCGCCGGAGGCATCGACGATGGCCATGCCGTCCTTGACGCGGATGACCTTGGCTGGCAAACCTACACACATGATGATGACTTCCTTCCTAAGATAAACAATGATGATCAATCATGACAGCCCTGGTAAAACGAGCTGCCATAGAGCAGGGGCGCTGCTCATGACGGCCTGGCCTCAGGAGCCTTCCGGGCCGCCAGATGGAAGCTGGCCGCGGCCGCCTGACCGAGGCAGATGCCGCCGTCGTTTGGCGGAATCAGACTGTGCAGCAGCACGGTAAAGCCCTGCGCCTCAAGCCGTTCCTTCGTCAGGCGCAGCAGCAGCAGATTCTGGAAGACGCCGCCGCTCAGCGCGACGGCTGTGAGGCCCGTCTTTTTGCGGGCTTCCTCGCAGCCGCGCACGATGAGCCGGGCGAGGGCGGCATGGAATTCATACGCAAGGGCGCCGGCATCCACGCCGTTCAGGCGCTCCCTGACGAGTTCATCGAAGAGCGCCTGCGTCGGCAGCAGGAAACGCCCGTCTGACGATGCGGGCATCCCGGCGCGCACATCGTCCATTTCTTCTGGGGCGGCATGCTCTTCGGCCCAGGCTTCAGCGGCGAACTGCAGGTACATGGAGGCCTCGCCCTCAAAGGTCGAGGCGCGGCGGATGCCGAGCAGCGCGCTGACGGCATCGAACAGGCGGCCGGCGCTCGTCGAGGTCACGGTATTGACGCGGTGCTCGAGCATGAACGCGACGGCGGCAAATTCCTGCTCCGTGGCGAGCTGCAGGTGCGCGGCAATCGTGCGGGCTTCTTCCTTCCCGTGCGTGGCGAAAAGCAGCGCGAGGGCAATGCGCCAGCCCTCCCGGCTTGCACGGTCGCCGCCCGCCTGTGCGAAGGGCTCGATGGAGCCGAGCCGCTCGAAGGATTCGTACGAGGCCATGAGGATCTCGCCGCCCCAGACCGTGCCGTCGGTGCCGTAGCCCGTGCCGTCAAACGAAACGCCGATGACGGGCCCCGCGGCATCGTTCTCCGCCATGCACGAGAGGATGTGCGCGTAATGGTGCTGCACGGGCAGCAGCGGCAGACCGAGTTCTTTGGCAGCCGTTGTCGTGTTGTAGCGCGGATGCATATCGCAGGCGACGAGCTGCGGCTCATTCTCGAGCAGCGATGCCATGAGGGCGACGGAGTCCTTGAGCGCGAGCACCGTACGCAGGTCGGACATGTCGCCGATGTAGGGCGAGGGGTAGAAGAGGACGTTGCTCGCGAGGCAGAACGTGTTCTTGAGCTCGCCGCCGATGCCGAGCACCTGCCCCTTGGGGGCGTTGCTCACGAGGAAGGGCAGCGGCGCAAAGCCGCGGCTGCGGCGGATCATGTAGGGCCTGCCCTCGAACCAGTCCATGACGGAATCGTCCGCGCGCAGGCGGATGCGGCGGTTGTGCGAGAGGATGATGTCGCATAAGGGGGCGAGGACTTCCCTTGCTTCCTCGTCGTTATGGCAGATCGGCGCGCCCGAGGGATTGCCGCTCGTCATGACGAGTGCCGCGGGGATGACTGCATCGTCTATGGGATAGTCAAAGATGAGCATGTGCAGAGGCGTGTAGGGCAGCATGACGCCAACTTTCGGATTCCCCGGAGCCACGCTCGGCGCAAAGATGGCATCCCGCTTGCGTCGCAGCAGCAGGATGGGCTTCTGGTGACCCGTGAGCATTTCCTCCTGGCCGGGCTCGAGGCAGCAGGAGGCTTTGACGGCGGCGAGATCCCGCATCATGATGGCAAAGGGCTTAACCGGGCGGTGCTTGAGTGCGCGCAGCCGGGCGACAGCCGCCTCGTTCGTGGCATCGCAGCAGAGATGAAAGCCGCCGATGCCCTTGATAGCCGCGATGCCGCCATTGGCGATGACGCGTCGCGTGGCTTTGATGGCCGCCTCGCGCCGCACCGTTTCATCGCCGAGCAGGTAGACCTCGGGGCCGCAGTCGTTGCAGCAGACGGGCTGGGCATCGTAGCGCCGGTCGTCTGGCGTCACGTATTCCTCATGGCAGGCCGGGCACATCGGGAATTCCTTCATGCTCGTGCGCTCGCGGTCGTAGGGCATGGCCTCGAGGATGGTCAGCCGCGGCCCGCAGGCCGTGCAGTTGATGAAGGGATGCAGGTAGCGGCGGTTACCGGGGTCAAAGAGCTCCTCACGGCATTTGTCACACGTCGCGATGTCGGGCGAGACGAAGATATCGCCGCGCTCCTTCGCACTCTCGATGATGGCAAAATCCGAAAAATTTCTGGAAGCCGCTTCAGAAGCCGGTTCTTCCCGCACATCAATCTTGAGGATGCTCGCGCGCTCCGGCGCCTGCTCCCACAGTCCCCGGCGAAAGGCCGCGAGATTTTCCGGCGTGCCCTGGGCGTTGACCTCGACATAGGGCCCCTTGTTGCAGACGTTGCCGCGGATCCGGCAGGCTTCAGCGAGCCGGCTCACGAACGGGCGGAAGCCGACGCCCTGTACGATGCCGTAAATCTTGATATTCCAAAATGACATAACGAAAGTCCTCATTTCTTCTGGTCTTCTGGTGCGTGTGTGCTGCTTCTTTGATGGTTTGTGCCGTGTCTCCCGGCCCGCTGTTTTCCGTATTCTGTCTTTTGGAACTGCGGTCAGGACGCGGAGGTCGTGCCGGAGACGGCAAAATGCGGCAGCGCGAGGAAGCGGCCGCCGAAAGAGGGCAGGGCCCGCCGGAGCGACGGATCGCCGACAATTGCCGTAAAACGGCCGCCTGCCACAAACGCCTGGAACTCGTCTTCCTCGCGAAAGACGGCATCGCCGGGCTCACTCGTTCCCGCCGGCTGCTCGAAGAAGGTCGCGCAGGTGATGAGCCCATGATGCCCGCCCTGGCGAAGCGCCCCGCGCAGGGCACCGGCCAGGACCTGCTGGTGGATGATCAGCACGCGATCCTCTTTGGCGAGGCCAGAGGCGATTTTGGCAGCCAGGTCGTTCAAGAATGCTCCGGGCAGGCCGATTTCATACGGGATGCCGCAGTGCTCGGCAAGGAAGCGGGCGGCCGGCAGCCCCAGGGGCGAGACGACGAGATTCTTCCGGCAGCACGGCTGCGTGAAATCCGTCAGCCGGTCGTAGCAGCAGACGGCTGACCAGCCTTCCTCCCGCAGGGCATCTGCCAGACGGCCGCGTTTTCCTGCGGAAAAATCGAGCGGTGTCAGGCCGAGCAGGCCGATGGTTCCGCAGTGCCCAGCCGTCTGCCCTTTGGCAAAGGCGCGGCAGAGCGCGAGCAGGGCCTTGCCGCCGCCCGCGTCGTAGAGCTTCGTGCCGTCGCTGTCCACCGCGATGGCCGGGAGGCCCGTCGCCTTCTTTGCCATGCGCGTGAGCGCCCGGTAATCCGTGCCGATGACGGCCGGTACGGGCGTGCCGATGAAGGCGATGAACTGCGGCTCAATCTCCTCGCAGGCCAGACGGACCTTCTCGATGAGCTTGTCGTCGCGCCCCATGATGGCATCCATATCGCGCAGGCCCGCGCTGAATACGGCACTTTTCGCGCCCTCCTCCTGCCAGCGCGGCTCGTCAAAGCCGCAGATATTGCCGGCGCAGCCGCCCGCGTCGACGATGACGACCATGCCGCCGAGCGGGTAGAGCACGGCCGCGGCGCCCGAGGTATCCGGAGCGAACGGCGGCAGGTATAAACGCAGTCCCTTCATTTCGTGGCCTCCTTCCTGCTGCCCTTGGTGTTTGCCGCTTCCGCGGCCGCCATGGTCTCCGTCATCACATGGAACAAGCTGCGCACGCCCTGATGGCCAAATGGCTGGCATTCCTCATTCCATGGCACCTGTGCGGCTCCGGGATGGTAGTAGCAGGCATCGGCACCCAGCGCGAGCTCGACGGGATGCTCGCATTCCTCATAGTGCAGCATGGACGGCGAGAGGTTCGTGTAAAGCCTGGTCCTGGGCGCGAGAGAAGCGAGCCGGCGGATGTAGAAGAAGTCCGTGGGACTTGGCACGGCAAAGATCTCGCGGACCTCAACTCCTGCCTTAAGGAGTGCCAGCGCGAGCTCGAAGGGGTTCGCGTTCAGGCGGCTGCCGACGGCGACGGAAAGCCCCCGATACCGCGAGACGAACGCATCGCGCGCGGCCTCGGCCTGCTCGCGGTACGCGCTGTCATCCAGGCGAACGCCGAGCACATGAGCGAGCCCTTCGTACTGCCGGGTAATCTTGTCCGTCTCGTAGAGGCGCTTGAGCTCGATGGCCGGAATCTGCAATTCCTGCTGGAACCAGCTCGCGGCCTGGCGGGCCTCGGGATCGAGCACGAGATTGAAGTTGGCGGCGGAAAGCGCTTCGTAGGACGCGAAGTCATGGCAGCGCGCGAGTTCGCCGATGTGGCGCACGCCGATGCTTTGGAGCAGGGCATAGAGCTCCGAGTCATCGGCCAGCGGCGTGAAATAGCCCAGGAGATTCACCTGGCTGCTGCGCTTCTTGCGCGGCTTCAGCAGGCTGTAAACGGTCTGGCGGATGGCGGTCATCGGCGGCAGGCGGCTCTCACGCGTCAGCGCGTACATGTAGCAGGGGCGCACGGGCAGTGCGAGCCGCGCTTCCACCTGCCGGCAGACGCGCTCCATATCCGTGCCGAGCAGGGCGTCGACGCAGGTGATGCAGATCATGAGGGCCGTGGGCACAGTCTCGCGGCTCTTCACGAAGGCCTCGGCCGCGGCCGGAATCTTGCGCAGGTGCTTGCCCGTCACGATGTCATTTTCCGAGAGCATCAGGTACGCAAAGCGCTCGCCGTAGCCGCCCGGTACCTGCAGGGCTTTCGTGTTGCGGCCGCAACAGCCCGGGGCAATCAGGAGCATGATGCTGCCGGGCACCGAGAGGCCCGCGCGCTTGACGCCGAAGCCCTGGGCGCCCGGCGAATTGAAGTCGAGCGCCGCGGGTGAATTGTAGATGAGGTGCGTATCCGTCTGGAGCTCGGCGGGGATGGCCTCCGGTCCGCAGGCAGCCAGCTCCTCCATGGTCAGGAAATACGGAACGCCCAGCTGGCGTACATCTGGCATGATGATCCCTCACTTTCAGGGCGCCGGCGAAGGAGCGGCGTCCTCGCCGGCGAGCAGGCGGTCAGCAAGCTCCAGGAATTTCCGGCTGATGGGCAGCGTCCTGTCGCCCTCAATCACCGTCATGCCGCGCTCCTCATACACATTGATGGCATCGCTGCGCGGGATATCGGCAATGATGGCGAGCCCATGATTCTTGGCGAACGATTCCACCTTGTTGCGTTCATCCGGCACATTGCGGCGGTTAAGGATGACGCCGCTGACCTTCGCATAGCCCCGGTCGGCAAAATTCTCGACTGCCTTGGCGATATTGTCCGCCGCGTAGAGCGCCATCTTCTCGCCCGAGGTCACAATGAGCACGTCTTCGGCATACCCTTCGCGGATCGGCGCGGCAAACCCGCCGCAGACGACATCGCCGAGCACGTCGAAGAGCACGACATCGGGCCGGAACGTCTCAAAGAGCTCGAGGTCCTCGAGCAGGCCGAACGTCGCGATGATGCCGCGTCCCGCACAGCCGAGCCCCGGCGTCGGCCCGCCCGTCTCGATGCAGAGCACGCCGCCGAAGCCCTCGCGCGAGATTTCCGCGAGACTCTCCGGCTCCCGGTCGTACTCGCGCATATAGCCCATGACGGAGAGCAGCGGCTTGCCCCCGAGCAGATTGATGGTCGAATCGGCCTTCGGGTCGCAGCCAATCTGGATGACGCGCTTCCCCCGTGCAGCGAACGCCGCCGCCAGATTGCTCGTCATCGTCGACTTGCCGATGCCACCCTTGCCGTAAATCGCGATCTTGCGCATGATAGAACCCCCTGTTGCAAAAAAGTATCTAGTCTTTATTATATCGACAAAAAAACATACTTTCAATTTATTCTTATTCGTATCGTCTTGCTGAGCAAGGTTCAGCCTGGTGCAAAAGACAGTGCAGGCGCTTGACGGCATGATTGTTCGGGAAAGTAAAGGTGGCAATGTTCCTTATGACTATTGATGAAAATCATGCGGGCGCGACAAATTAACGCTGGCAGAGATGGAACCATTGCTGTTGCAAGCAGGAAATTGAAATTTTTTAGCGAATATATATGTGCAAATTTATATAGAAACACTAGTTTACAGCTTTTAAACCGCTTGCACATTGCTCCAAGCCAATGCTTGTAAGGCCTTGGCAATGTGCTGGAATTAGAACATCTTCTGCTCGTAGTAGTTCGTCTCAATGCTCCAGCGGAGCTTGTAGAGTTTGAGCGGATAAAACGTCATGAGCCTGGAGCTGGTGTCACGAAGTGCCTTACTCTCCTGCCAGGCAATGCTCATGTGCAGGGCCATTGGGTCCACGGTGCTAAAAAAAGAGGCAACGCAAGCCACTCTTGCTCAGCGTCACATAGGCATGGACGGTGCGGTCACCAAAGATGCGCGTTTTCACCAGCCGGTGGGCGACAAGGCAAGATAGGCGCCTGCCGGAGCGCCTCCGGCACTATGGCAAGAGCCCGCAGAGCTAGGGCTTGTCAAATGGATGCATCCGTAACGAGTCCATTGCCAAGGGGACGGTAATAGCTGTTGAGCGATGCATCCGTCTGCTTCGACAGGAATTGCCGGAACAGGCAGCACACTGACGGAGCTGACTCCAACGCCAGCTGAGCGATGAGGAACCGTTTGGTTTGTGGTGAATCTATTATACACTAGCAGGAGCTACGTGATTTTATTATGTCTCAAAAGCTGTAAACTACTGATTTATGTGATATAATGATATATTAAATCTAGTTACAAAAGGAGAGTACTAGAGTGAATCGAGAAGTCTATAATACAATACGAAAACTAGCTGATAAATATGCAAAGGATTTAAAGAATCAAGTTGACTTAAGAATCGAAGAAATGAAAAGTGATGATAATTCTCATTACCTCGTTTATCGTGTCTTGGGTATTTCAAATAAAGAAGGAAATCTTATTGATCTATACCAAAATAAAGGACGTTTTTTGTATAAGTATGCAGGTGCTTTTTTAGAAGAAGCCGCTGTTTATTGCATGAAATATAAATATCCTAATGCGGCAAAGATTAAAATACCAAATACGTTAGGGACTCGTCCTAAGAAATTTGAAATTGATTGTCTAGTTGGTAATATAGCGCATGAAATAAAATGGCGCGATGCAACTACGGACGGAGATCATATTACGAAAGAGCATACACGTGTAAAAGCAATAAGCGCAAAGGGATATATACCTGTTAGAGTTATGTTTTATTATCCTCAGCGTGGGCAAGCTAAAAAAATACAAGAAACATTGGAAACACTATATATAGGAATAGGCGGGAAGTACTATTATGGTGATTCAGCTTGGAATTATATAAAAGAGTTTACGGGGATTGATTTGCTTGAAATAATGGAGCAAATTGCTGATTCTCGCGAGTAATAATGCTGTATAATTCTGATTGCCTAGAAGTAATGAAGGATTTTTCTAGTGATTCGATAGATATGATATATCTTGATCCGCCGTTTTATACACAGAGAATCCAGTCATTATCAGATAAAAATGGAAGAAAATATAAATTCGCAGATACCTGGGACTCCTTGGATGATTATTTATCTTTTATGCGTGTTCGTATTAAAGAGATGAAGCGAATACTAAAGCCTACGGGTGGAATTTTTCTTCACTGTGATACATCTGCGTCTCATTATTTGCGGATTTTGCTAGATGAAGTGTTCGGAGTTGCTAATTTTAGAAGTGAGATAATATGGACGTATAAAAGATGGTCGAACTCTAAAAAAGGGTTATTGCCTGCACATCAAACTATTTTTTATTACACAAAAGGAAAAAACTATAAATTCAATATTATTTATGGTAACTATTCGGCAACAACAAACCTTGACCAGATTTTACAAGAGAGAGTGAGAGATAAAAAAGGAAAAGCAGTTTATAAACGCGATGAAAATGGAGAAATCGTTACTGCGAAAGAAAAGAAAGGAGTTCCGATTTCCGATGTTTGGGAGATTCCATTTTTGAATCCTAAAGCAAAGGAAAGAACAGGGTATCCAACTCAAAAGCCGATAGAATTATTGGAACGAATAATAAGAATTAGTACAGATGAAGGGGATTGTGTTTTAGATCCATTTTGTGGTAGCGGTACAACTTTGGTTAGTGCAAAACTTTTAAATCGTGATTACATTGGTATTGATATAAACCCTGACGCTATTGAAATTACAAAAAAAAGACTTGCTGATCCATATAAAACGACTTCTATATTATTGAAGGTTGGTGCGGCTGCATATAGAACAAAAAATGAAACTGAATTGTCTATACTAAATCAATTTGAATGTGATATAGTACAAAGAAATAAAGGAATAGATGCCTTTTTAAAAAGACATTATTTTGGTTGTCCTGTTGCAATTAGAATTCAACGCGATAATGAATCTTTTAAAGATGCACTCTCCATGCTTGTTTCTGCAAGTAAGAAAAAGAATTGTAGTTTTGGAATCCTTATAACATACGAGAAAAATTTAAATAGTAAAATAAATATTCCTTCTAATATAATTGTTATAAATAAATACAGTACGCAGTTTGAAATTGAATTGGATAAAAAAACTGCGAAATGAGAGAAGGAAATATAATAGGTGGTTGAATTAAATATCGATAAATCAAGCGAGCTGCAGCAGATTAGCTCGCTTGATTTGTAAATTACTCAAACTTCGCACACCTGAATCCCTCATAAGATAAGGACCCATCAGGTTTGCAGACATCTATCAATATCACATCATGCACACTGTATTAGGTATCTTCCCCAGAAATCGGGCGGTTTTGCCAGGAACAGATTGAGCAACTTCTTAAGCTGCTTT
>CABJCJ010000002.1 GCA_902364065.1 Veillonellaceae bacterium SB90 | reverse complement strand
TGACCCTGCACATGAGCATTGCCTGGCAGGAGAGTAAGGCACTTCGTGACACCAGCTCTAGGCTCATGACGTTTTATCCGCTCAAACTCTACAAGCTTCGCTGGGGCATTGAGACGAACTACTACGAGCAGAAGATGTTCTGGGAGCTCGGTAGCTACAAAGTTCGTACGAAGACTGCGATTGAGCACCTGCTGAATCTGACGAACGCTGGGCACGCTCTCATGAAGATCCTGCCGTACGAGGACGGGAAGCTGAGCGCCTACCGGGACAAGAGCCCGCAGGAGCTGCGGCACGCGCTGAGCCAGCAGATCCACAAGGAAGTATTTTTCGCCACTTTGGTGTCCAAAGCCCAAAGTAGCATAAATTCAGGCACGCTGCTCAAAGCCTTGCAGGTCTTGGCCTGGGGCGATGAGCAAGCGGCTTAAAAGCTGTAAACTGCTGTAGATATTACTATATCATGAAGGCGGGCTGTTGTATGTGACTCGGTAACTCTTGAGGATTTTGCTGACGGCCTGATGCTTGTCTCAGGGGCCGTTTCCATCAGGCAGAGCAGTGAACGAGAGCGGTTGCCCTTTTTTTTTAGGCAACTGCACTGCCAGCTTCCCGGAAGGGACGCCAGTGGTAGAGAGCTGTCCCTTTTGAGGGAAGTGAGCCCGAAGGGCTCAAAAGGGGAAGCAGGGAAATGGCAGGGGATTGTCGAATGATAGAAGCAGGAACATAAAATGAAGGAAGGCGATATAATGCGCAGAGCAAAGGATAAGTTGACGAATGGAGAGCTTTATTTGCCGATGGATGGCGAGCTCATGGAGGAGCAGTTTGACTGCATGGAGAAGCTCTATGATTTTAATATGACACGGCCGCATGAGCAGGAGAAGCGGCAGGCACTCCTGCGGGAGATGCTGGCGGAGATGGGCGAAGACTGCTACATCGAGCCGCCGCTGCATGCGAACTGGGGCGGACGTCATTTGCATCTTGGCCGGCAGGTCTATGCGAACTACAATCTGACGGCGGTGGACGACGGTGAGATTTTCATTGGGGACTACACGATGATCGGACCGAATGTGACGCTAGCGACACCGAATCATCCTCTGGCGCCGGAGCTGCGCGAGAAGGGGTATCAGTACAATCTGCCGATCCACATCGGCCGGAATGTCTGGCTCGGCGCGGGCGTCATCGTGGTGCCGGGCGTGACGATCGGCGATAATTCGGTGATCGGCGCGGGCAGTGTGGTGACGAAGGATATCCCGGCGAATGTGCTGGCGTTTGGCGTGCCATGCCGTGTGCAGCGCGAGCTGGGCGATGCGGACTGGCAGTTCTACCACAAGGGGCGTCCGGTGCCGCAGGAACTCCTGGCACTTCGCCGCACGGATGAGAAGTGAGGATACGAGCTTGCCTGTATGGCAGGTGGAGGTGATTTTTTGGACGAAGAGAAGGATCCACAGGTACGCGTGATGTCGCGTCAGGAGAAAGAGGAGTATCAGGGCGTCACGATCGATGAAAATCCCGATACCGAGGAGGAGCGCGTGGAGACGCCGCGCTCCCGTTCGCGCATTTACGTGCATTCCTCGTTTGGCAATACGAGTCTTGGCCGGATGGGCTGGGGGACGAAGCTGCTGCTCGTGGTGGGCGGTGCGGCGCTCTTGGCATTCCTGTTTTTTGTCGCGCTGCCCGTGCTTTTGCTGGTGGTTGGTGCGGCTGCGGCAGTCTGGCTCATCATGCGGCTGATTTCCGGCTGAGCCCTATGGGCGGCTTGGCCGATTGAAGCGGAAAGGAGCGGTTTTCATGGGTACGGTTCTTTTGCTGATTGTGGTTTTGGGCGTGGTCCTCTTTGTGGCTGGCCGGATGTCGCCACCGGCCAATCAGGCAGTTTCCTCGAGGCGTGCGGATGCAGTCAGCCCTGCGGTTCATAAGGCCGTGGCAGGGGCAAGACCTGCCCCTTCTTCGCCTGCTTCGCTGCACCAGCGCTCGTCGGGCGTGGTCCGGCCGCCGCTCTTGACGGCAGATCAGCGTCAGGCACTGCGCGATATCCGCCGGCAGAATGCGCGGGAGCGTCAGCATGACAGCCGCATGGCGGCTGCGGCTGGCCTTGCGGGAGTCGTGGCCGGTGCGGCGCTCATGCATCATCACGATGCGGAGGCGACGCAGGCGCATATCGATCAGGCGGCGGCAATGCAGCGCGACGCGCTGGCTGAGCAGGATGATGGCTTTGACGATGGCGGCGCCGATACGGATTATGCTGACCGCGACTGGGACGATGTCGATGATGATGTCGACTGGGATGCGGACTGGTCCGTGGATGATGACGAGGACTATGGCGATGCCGGAGATGACGGCAGTTCCGATGATTATGACGGCTATGGCTATGGGGATTCCTCGGATTACGGCGGCGACGATTATGGCGGCGGCTATGATGACTACGGCGGTGGTTATGATGATGGCGGCTATGATGGCGGCGACGGAGGAGACGGCGGGGCTTTCTTCTGATCTGGTGATGCTGTGAGTTTGCTTGGAGAGGAGAGGCAGGATGTTTCGTGATCTCGCGCGCATGACGGCGCAGCTCAAGGGGCCGCGCTATGAGGGGGCTCTGATCGGCCGGGCCGTCTGGGAACGCAGGCCCGGCGATACGAAGGGGCGGCCGGAGGTGCTGCGCGACGTGCACGGGCTCATGGAGGTCATGGCGGCCGATGCGTCGGGGCGCCTGACGCTCGTGATGATGCTGGGCCATGCGGCGCCTGTCCCGAAAGCTTCGGCAGGGACTGCCGTGCATCGCCTGCGGCTGCTTGCGACGGGGACTGCAGCTTCTGCCGTCATCTCCCTGCGTTTTTCGGCACAGGATGTCCATGATTTCGTGCGGACCGTCGGGGATACGAATCCCCTGCATGCGGGCCCGCATCCCGTGGTGCCGGGGCTTGCCATCCTCGAAGCTGCTCTTGCGCATCCGGCACTTGCCGGTGCCGAGCGCGCCGAGCTGCGTTTTCGCGGGGCTTCGTTTGCCGGCGATACGATCGAGGTGGAAGTCCGGACGGTCGTTCCCCGGCAAAAGGCCTGATGCTGTCATGCTTTTAAGGCGGCAGCTTATCGTTAACTTGCATAACCTGCAATGTTGACGATAAGCTGCCGCTATTTTATAATAAGAGGCATGTGCAGCATTTTGCTGGCAGGATTACTGCGTCCCGGGTCCTGCGGGGCCTGAGGACGGGAAAAGAGGTATCATTATGTATTCGCAATCATCTTCCCTGACCGTACGCGATATGACGAAGATGGCGCTTTGCGTGGCGTTCTGCTGTGTGACGGCGTACATCTCGTTCCCGTTGCCGTTCACGCCGGGCATGGTCACGGCGCTGACGCTGGCACTCGGCGTGACGGCTTTCGTGCTGCCGCCGAAGCAGACGCTGATCGCCTTGCTCATCTACACGTTTCTGGGCGTGATCGGGCTGCCGGTCTTCGTCGGCGGCACGGCGGGCCTCGGCAAGCTGTTTGGTCCGACGGGCGGCTACATCTTTGCCTGGATCGTCGTGTATCCGATCATCAGTGCGCTCAAGGGCAGCTGTCCGAGCTTCAAGCGGTATGCACTCGTCGATATCGTCATCGGCATCCCCGTGACGTACATCGGCGGCCTCATCTCGATGATGCTCGTCATGGATATCAGCCTCGAGGCGGCGCTCGTCATGGCGGTGCTGCCGTATATCCCGGGTGATGTCATCAAATGCCTGATGGCGGCATTCCTCGGCGTGAAGGTCAATGAAGCCGTTGAGAAACGGGGCTGAGCGCATGAAGGGCGAAGCGGTTTATGTCCTCGGCGGCCTGCGCACGCCAATCGCGCACCGCGGCGGGGCGCTTTCGCACAGGCGTCCCGAGGAGCTCGGCTCGCTTGTCATGCGGGCGCTGCTCGCGCGCTATGGCTTGTCCGGGCGCGAACTTTCGGGTGTGCTCGCGGGCAATGCCGTGGGGACGGGCGGCAATCTGGCACGGCTGACGGCACTTATGGCGGACATTCCCGAGGAGGTGCCCGCATGTACGGTCGATATGCAGTGCGCTTCGGCTGCCGCCGCTATCTCGCTTGCGGCGGCGAAGCTTGCTTCCGGGCAGGGGGAGCTTTTTCTGGCGGGCGGCATGGAGAGCGCCTCCCTGCAGCCCCTGCGCGTCTATGACGAGAAGGACCCGCGCCATGCGCTCATGCCGGACGGTGCGTACAAGACGGCGCAGTTTGCGCCGGGCGATGTTTCGGCGGATGCGATGCTCCGCGGCGCTGAGCGCGTGATGGAGGCCGAGCACGTGACGAAGGAGGAGCTCGATGCCTTCGTGCTGCGCAGTCATCATCTGGCGGGCGAGGCCGTGCAGAAAGGCTGGCTCGCAGATGTGATCCTGCCGGTCGGAACTTGCCGGCGTGACAGCGGCGTCCGGCCGCATTTATCCAAGAAGCTCCTGCGGCGTTTGCCACCGCATTTTGGCCCGGGAACGCTGCTCGATGCCGGCAATGCCTGCGCGATTCACGACGGCGCGGCTTTTCTGCTGCTCGCGAGCGGCGATTTCCTGCGGCGCCATCATCTGAAACCTGAGGCGCGGCTCGTGGCGACGGCGTCGGTCGGCGGGAACCCCGCTGAGAGCCCGCGCGGCGCGATGCGCACGGCCGACGCACTGCTTTTGAGGCAGGGGCTTTCGTATGAGAATCTGGCGGCGATTGAGTTCAATGAGGCGTTTGCCGTCATCGATGTCTTGTTCGAGCGCGCGCATCCGGGGTGCCTTGACCGCTACAACCGTCTCGGCGGGGCGCTTGCCTACGGCCATCCGTACGGGGCGTCGGGCGCGGTCCTCGCGCTGCATCTGCTGCAGTCGTTGAAGCTTGCGGGCGGCGGCCTCGGGCTCCTGTCGATTGCGGGCGCGGGCGGCATGGGCGAGGCCATCCTGCTCGAGCGGCTGCCAGATGCGGCGTCAGAGCAATGGAGCAGAGAGGAAGTGCACGAAGATGTGTGAAGAAAACAGGAGTTTTGCGAAGCGGCAGCTTGACTTGGAAAAGCAGGGCCTCGGGAACTATGCGGCTTTGCTTTACTGGCAGGCACGCCGCCAGCCGCAGAAGCTTGCGCTCGTCATTGATGATGAAGAGCTGACGTATGGCGAGCTTTGGCATCTGGTCGTACCGATGGCGCTCGAGGCGTCATCGCTCGGCGTGCGCGGCGATGTGCTCGTGGAGGCGGAAGATTTCCTGGCGCAGCTCACGTCGTTTCTCGCGCTGCAGGCCGTCGGTGCGCGCCCCATCCTGCTGCACCACGGGCTGCAGGCGCAGGAGGTGCGCGCAATCCTCACGGAAAACAGCCTGCAGGGCATCTGGCGCTGCCTGCAGGGCGGAGCACGCGTCTTTGAGCCGTCAGGGCTTCTCGAAAGGCCGCACGAGGAGCCGGATATATTGGGCGTCCTGAGCTCGGGCTCGATGGGGACACCGAAGGTCATGTACCGCACGTATGCGAGCTGGGCGGGCTTTTTCCCCGTGCAGGATGAAATCTTTCACGTGGATGCGGATGCTGTCCTTTTTTTGCAGGGCAGCCTGAGTTTCACGGGCAATATGAACAGCTGGCTTTCTGTGCTCTATGAGGGCGGCACGGTCGTGACGAGCCGCCTGACGCGCTGCCATGTCTGGGAGGAGCTGCTGCGCCGCCATCAGGTGAACGTGCTCTACATTGTGCCGACAAAGCTGCAGCTCCTCAGCAGGGCGATGGCAGTGCCTTACGTAGGGCTTCGGACGCTCTTCACGGGCTCGCAGCTCTTGTCGCCCGCCATGCTGCGCCGTCTGCAGCAGATTTTTCCCGCAGTCACGATCCTTCTCTATTACGGCGCGAGCGAGCTCAATTACATCACGTACGCCGTCTGCGAGAATCCGGACCGCGACAGCAGCAACCTCGGCCGGCCGTTCCCGGGCATCGGCGTCTCGGTCGGCGATGATGGTCTCATCTACGTCGATACACCGTATCATGTGAGCGGCGCGAAGATTCCGTTCACGGTCCGGGATACGGGATACCTCAACGAAGAAGGCGAACTGATTTTTGGCGGGCGGCGTGCAGCCTGGATCAACAAGGGCGGTGTCAAACTCAGCACGATTCGCCTCGAACTCGCGCTGAAGGCCCTGCCGGGGGTCGCCGACGCCGTCGTCCTGCCCGTGCGTGACAGTCTGCGCGGCGATACGGCCGCGGCATTCCTCGTGGCAGAGGAGGGCAGCTCCGAGCAGCAGATTCGTCAGGCCGTGCGCCATGCGCTGAAACCTGTCGAAGTCCCCGATAAGATGGTCTTTTTGCCGCAGATCCCTCTGAATGATCGCGGCAAGGTGGACCGTCCGGCGCTCAAACGGCTTTTCGGTGCGGAAAAGCCGTAAAAAGAAGCCAAAAGAAAAATGCAGAATGGCTTGACAAGGGTGTATAAGGCTCATATAATAAAGCCATCGACACAAGCGATGCGAAAGACATGGCTGCGGAGGCCACCTCTTACAGAGAGAAGTGCAGTTGCTGAGAGCACTTCAGGAGCGTGCCGGAGCTACCCCTTTCAAGCTTCCCCGCTGAACGCTGCTGCTGAGTAGGCGGGGACGGAGCACATTCTCCGTTATCAAATGCTGAGTGGTCATTTTGTGCAAGAGCAGGGTGGCAATCAGGGTGGAACCACGATGCTGAAGCTTCGTCCCTCATGGGACGGAGCTTTTTTATTTTCCTATTGTCAAGGAGGGCATACATTATGTTAAAGATTACCATGAAAGACGGTGCCGTACGTGAGGTAGAGGCCGGCGTCAGCATCCAGGATTTCGTGAAACAGGTAAGCAACAGCCTCGCCAAGAAGGTCCTGGCTGCTAAAGTAGACGGTGAGACGAAAGATCTTGCGACCGTTCTCGATAAAGACTGCAAGGTGGAGTTCCTGACGTTTGAGGATGCGGACGGCCGCTGGGCACTGCGCCACACGGCTTCGCATATCCTCGCACAGGCCGTCAAGCGTCTCTACAAGGATGCCAATGTCAAGCTGGCCATCGGCCCGGCCATCGACAACGGCTTCTACTACGATTTCGACATGGACCGTCAGCTCTCGGAGGCGGATCTTGCCAAGATCGAGAAAGAGATGAAGAAGATCGTCAAGGAGAACCTCAAGCTCGAGCGCAAGGAAGTCAGCCGTGAGGAGGCCCTGAACTTCTTCAAGGAGAAGGGCGAAGATTACAAGGTCGAACTCATCGAGGATCTGCCGGCAGGTGAGAAGATCACGATGTACACGCAGGGCGAGTTCACGGATCTCTGCGCCGGCCCGCACGTCGTCTCGACGGGCAAGGTCAAGGCCCTGAAGCTCATGAGCATCGCCGGTGCTTACTGGCGCGGCGACGAGCACAACAAGATGCTGCAGCGCATCTACGGCACGGCCTTCGAGAAGCAGGCTGATCTCGACGCATACCTCCATATGCTCGAGGAGGCCAAGAAGCGCGATCACCGCAAGCTCGGCAAGCAGCTCGACCTCTTCAGCCTGCATGAGGAAGGCCCGGGCTTCCCGTTCTTCCATCCGAACGGCATGGTCATCCGCAATGAGCTCATCAACTACTGGCGCGAGGTACACCGCCGCTACGGCTACCAGGAGATTAAGACGCCGATGATCCTGAACCGTCAGCTCTGGGAGACGTCCGGTCACTGGGATCACTACAAAGAGAACATGTACTTCACGAAGATCGACGGTGAAGATTACGCCATCAAGCCGATGAACTGCCCGGGCGGCATGCTCGTCTACAACTCCCGCCAGCACAGCTATCGCGACCTGCCGCTGCGCCTCGGCGAGCTTGGTCTTGTCCATCGCCATGAGAAGTCCGGCGAGCTCCACGGCCTGTTCCGCGTCCGCAACTTCACGCAGGACGATGCCCATCTCTTCGTCACGCCGGATCAGGTCGAGGAGGAAATCCAGCACACGATTGACCTCTTTGACGAAGTCTACAAGACGTTCGGCCTGACGTATGTCGCCGAGCTCTCGACGCGCCCGGATGATTCCATGGGCTCGGATGAGGATTGGGAGCTCGCGACGAACGGCCTGCGCAAGGCTCTCGAGCACCGCGGCCTCAAGTACATCGTCAACGAAGGCGACGGCGCCTTCTACGGCCCGAAGATCGACTTCCACCTCAAGGATTCCATCGGCCGTACGTGGCAGTGCGGTACGATCCAGTACGACATGCAGATGCCGGAGAAGTTCGACCTGACGTATGTCGGCGAGGATGGCGAGAAGCATCGCCCAATCATGCTGCACCGCGTTGTCTACGGCTCCATTGAGCGCTTCATCGGCATCCTCATCGAGAACTACGCCGGCGCTTTTCCGGTCTGGTTCGCACCGGTACAGGCCCGCATCCTGCCAATCACGGAGCGTCAGGGCGAATACGCCAAGAAGCTTTGTCAGCAGATGTTCGATCTCGGCCTGCGCGTTGAGGTCGATGACCGCAATGAGAAGGTCGGCTACAAGATCCGTGAGGCACAGGTCAAGAAGACGCCGTACACGCTCGTCATCGGCGACCAGGAAGTCGAGAACGGCACGGTCACGGTCCGCAAGTACGGCGAGAAGGACAATGGCCAGTCCATGAAGGTCGAAGACTTCATTGCTTACCTGCAGGATAAGGTCAAGACGAGAGCACAGGAATATTGAGATCCTGTCAGATTGTGACAATGATGCGAGCCCGCGAAGCACTGCACGATGAAGCAGAGCCCTGCGGGCTCTTTTTTGCATCGTGCTGGGGGCGTATCATTTTTGCGCAGGGTGCTGTCATGTCTTGACGGCAATAGCGAAAAGCGTTATGATATATGAGTACCGGATTTGTGTATATTAGTACTGTGAGGGATATTGATCGTATGGAAATGACAATGACAAGATTGCGTGAGAGGGCTGTCCAGGCGGCTTGGGAAGAAGTGCGTCTCCATTCTCTGCGCTTCACGATGGCCGATGTGACGCGGCGCTTGCACATGAGCAAATCCTCGCTGTACAAGATCGTGTCATCGAAGGCAGAACTGGTCCACCTCATGCTGGACCACATCATGTGCCGATTTAATGGGGAAGAGCAGAGGATCCGTTCTTCTAGTCAACCCATTGCAGAGCAGATCCACTGTCTTATACAAGCATATCTCTCTCTGGTAGAGCCGATGACCTTGACGGACTTCTATCGCGAACTGGAGATGCAGTATCCGAGGGAATACGAGAGATGGCAGACCTTCTTCCACCAGAAGATCGATGTGACAATCGATATGCTGCAGCAAGGTGTCGACGCAGGTGTATTTCGTCCTATATCCCTGCAGGTATTGCAGCGCTGCCTCTATGCATCGGCCGCAGCCATTACGGTCCCTGCGTTCCTGAAGGAACATGATCTGACCTATCAGGAGGCACTGGAATCACTCGAGGACATATTGTTTCATGGCCTGCTGGCCAAGCCGGAATGACAGGCTCAAGGAATCGCTGAGTTTTGCGGTTCCTTGCTTTTTGACGGTTTGAGTACTGAGAAAATCAAATACAGTACTTATAGGATAACAAGGAGGAGAATATGAAGAAACAGATGTTGTGGTATCATCGCCACCAAAAGGACATCAAGCTCGTGCTGTTTGTCGTTGCGTTGATTCTCGGCCTGGGACTGTTCTACTGGCAAGCAATGGCAGCGAAGACAGACCAGCCGGGACTCTGGGGCATGGCAGATGCAAAGGAGAGCAATATCAATCCAAAAGTCAGCGGCAGGGTCGTTGCGCTTTATGTCGATGAAGGAGACACCGTCAAGAAAGGGCAGGTCATCGCACGTTTGGACAAGGACACGGGGGAAGCCGCAGAGCGGCAGGCGAGGGCTTCGCTGGCCGCACAGTATGCCTTGGTCCAGCAGACGGTTTATAATTCGGACAGCCAGAGCGGCAAGCTGGATGCTGCCCTGAAACAGGCGGAAGCGACCTGCCGTCAGACAAAAGCAGCGCTCGATCTTGCCAATAAAGACGAGAATCGCTACCGTACCCTGCTGGCGGAAGACGCTGTGCCGCAGCAGACATACGACACGTATGCTTCGAAGCAGAAAGAGGCGCAGGATGCCTATGAAGCGGCTGCAGCTGGTGTCGAAAGTGCAAAAGCAGCACTGGAAGAGAATGAGGCCAATGCATCTGCACAACAGGCGGCACTGGAACAGGCCAATGCCCTGCAGGGGGCACTGGACAGTGCTTCCATCAATGTGAATGAGACAGAGATCCGTGCACCGTACGATGGCGCCATCACGCAGAGCTTTGTCGAAGAAGGGGCGCTGGTGTCACCATCTGTTCCACTTTTTGCCATTCAGGATGCGAGTGACAACTGGGTCGATTTCAAGGTGGCTGAGACGGATATCGGCAAGTATCGCATTGGCGATGATGTGACCATGGAGGCCCGTGATGGCAAGACGAAGCTGACGGGAACCATCGAGAGCATCCGCCGCAAGTCGGACTTTGCCACGCAGAAAGCGACGAGTGAACGAGGGGATACCGATGTCATGGCGTTCAATGTCAAGGTGCGCACGAATGATGACAGCGTCTGGCCGGGAATGCGGTTCCGCCTGCTGAGCGGTACCGATGGGCGATGAGTACGAGAAGATGAGCATGACAATGCGTGGGATGACAGAAAGGAAAGCGATATGATGCGTAAGCGTATCGGGCAGGATGCCTGGAAGAAGATCCTGCAGGCCGTCATTAAGGAAATGCATCTACTGATGGCCCTGCATCGCCGTACGGTCATGATCATGGTGGCTGTGCCGCTAGTCTATACAGTGCTATTTGGTGCATTGTTCTATGAGAACGCGATTGAAGATGTGCCTATCTTGGTCTGCAATCGGGATGAGGGGGCGGCTGGCCGCAAATTGGTGCGCGACCTCGCGACGATGCCGGATATCCGCATCGAGGAACGGCTCCTCGATGAAGGCGATGAGAAGGACTTGGTGCAAAATGTGATGGACGCAGGCGCTGTGGGAGTCGTCGTCATTCCTGCGCATTTCTCGCGGGATATTGCATGCGGCGAACCAGTCTCGGTTGCTTTTTTCGTGGACAACAGCAATACGACGCTGGGCGGCACGGCAGCAAAGGCCGTTCAGTCTGTGGTGGCGCAATGGGATGCGTCGGTACAGGAACACCAGCGGCGCGCGGCTGGCTGGACGAGTGGGCAAACAGGCAGTCTGGACCTCGCCGTGCGTGTGATCGGCAATCCGACGGGCGGCTATGAGGACTTCTTCCTCGTCATCCTCATCCTGCATGCCGCACAGATCGGCATTGTTTTCTCGTTGGGGCCGTCCATGGTGCTGGACCGGAAGCGGCGCCGGAAACGTTGGGAACGCCATACGCTTTCCTGTCTGCTGGCCAAGTTCCTCGTGTACCTGCCACTTTCGCTGCTCATCCTGTGCGTCTGCTTCGCACTTTCCATGTGGGGGCTGAGTCTCATAAACCGGAGCGATTATCTTTCCTTGATATTGCTATTGAGTGCATATCTCAGTGCAATAGTCGCCTTCGCTCTGTGTGTCGGTTCCTGGGTCCGCAAGGCCGAGCAGGCCATTACGTATGTGCTTGTCTATATCATGCCGTCCGTGCTGTTCTCGGGGGCCATCTGGCCGCGCTATGACATGGATACGGTCAGCTTGGCCATTTCCTATATTGTGCCGATTGGCTATGTGGCAGAAGATTTCCGTAACCTCCTGCTGTTGGGAGATTCACCTGGCTGGCTATGGCATGCAGGTATCCTCTTTCTCATTGCAGGCTTATTTCTAGGGCTTGCATGTCTCGGGATCCGGCAGGTCAAGGAGAAGGATACGGCGGAGAAACCGGTTGGGATGAAGAAAAGGGAGGAAAAGGATGCGGAAAATCTTGATGCGGAAAATCTTACAGAGGGAACTGTCAATCCTATGGTATGACCGGCGCATCGTCCTCGTGGTCATGCTGGCTGCTGCCAGCTTATATGCGGCACTTGTCGGCAACCTCTATCGGCATGAGATTGTAGAACAGATTCCTGTGGCAGTCTGTGACCTCGATGATTCGCAGCTCAGCCGTCAGCTGACTGATGATGTATCAGCGGCAGATCAATACCATTTTATCGGTGAGACACGCCATATGCCAGAGGCGGAGGAATGGCTCCGGGATAAGCAGGCGGCAGCTGTGCTCGTCATTCCCTCCGGCTTTGCCGATGATTTCTACAGTGGCCGTCCTGTCACATTGGGCTTTTTGCAGGACGGGACGAATACCTTGGTATCGGGATATGCATCATCGCCCATGACGTATCTTGTTGCATATTGGTCAGCGAAATACCGTACGGCTGCTATCATGCGCCATGGTACACCAGAGGTACCGATTGCTTCAGTGGGGCTCAGCGTGCGCAGCATCGGCAATCCGACGCAGAGTTACCTTGCATTCTATACGTACGGCGTCATGCTGATGGCTGCCCAGATTGGCATCATGATGGCATATGCCCTCTCAGTGCAGAGCGATGTGCGCAAAGATTATTACAGGGAATATGGATTCCTGCGCGTCACCTTTGTCAAAGGGGTTCTTTATTGGTGGCTCAGTTCCATAGCTGTATTTCTCGGCATTCTGTTGCTGGTGATGGCCTTCCGCCTGCCGTTCCATGGCAGCTGGCTCCAGATGCTGTCGATCTGTGCCGCTTTTCTCTTCTCGGTGGAGGGACTGGTTGGGCTGTTGGCACTCTATTTCCGCACAAAGATTGCCCTTGTGCAGTGCTTGGTATTCTACACCTTGCCGGCTTTTCTAGTGGCCGGTTACATCTGGCCAGAACAGGGGATGACCGGCTTGATGCGGGTCATCTCTTGCCTGCAGCCTGTCCATTACGCGATAACGGACTTCCGTCAATTGGCGATGGTCGGGATGTCGCCGACTTTCACGCAGCATATCCTGATTTTGTGTGCGGTGGGCATCTCTGGTCATCTCCTGACTGTAGCTGGGCTGAAATGGTTGTCGGCGCGACGATGCCGAGGTGGGGGAGAAACAAATCGGGGTTATTGATTTTTTGTCAAATTTTGCAGGATACCTGTTGACATATCTAACAATCTTGTGTTATACTCACTAAGTACGCAACAAGAAGGAGCCACCGCTTCTCACCTGATGATGAACAGTCAGCCGGGTTTATAGTATGAATTGATGGAGGTGGCTTTGTGCCGCCTCCTTTTTGTTTCTCTATTATAAGGTTGCAGACGTGATAACGTATCAGGATTATCAGGAGGTGTTTCCACTATTAGCAGGGAATCGTTAAGAATCAACGAACAGATCCACATCCGCGAAGTTCGCGTGACGAGCGCCACGGGTGAGCAGCTCGGCATCATGCCGACGCGCGAAGCACTGCGCATGGCAGAGGAGCAGCATCTCGACCTTGTCGAGGTTGCGCCGAAGGCGAAGCCGCCGGTTTGCCGCATCATGGATTTTGGCAAGTACCGCTATGAGCAGCAGAAACGGGAGAAAGAAGCGAAGAAGAAACAGAAGACCATCAACATCAAAGAGGTCAAGCTTCGCCCGAACATTGAGCAACACGATTTTGACGTCAAGTTGAAGAATGCACTTCGCTTTGTCGAGGAAGGGAATAAGGTCAAGGTAACGATCATGTTCCGTGGCCGCGAGCTTTCGCATCCGGAACTCGGCAAGGAGGTACTCGCTCGTGTGGCTGCACAGCTCGGAGATCGCGTCTCCGTCGAGCGCAATGCCAAACTTGAAGGAAAAAATATGACGATGATCGTCGCACCGAAGGTGCAGAAGGCATCGAAGAAAAAGTCGAACAAGACGCAGATTAAGGGAGGAAACAGTAATGCCGAAGATTAAGACTCGCAGAGCTGCAGCAAAACGCTTTTCCGTAACGGGCAGCGGTGAATTCAAACGTAACAAGGCTTTCAAGAGCCACATCCTGGAGAAGAAGTCTCCGAAGCGCAAGCGCAACCTGCGCAAGGCTACGCTCGTAGCTGGCGCTGATTTTGGCCGCGTAAAGAACATGCTCCCGAACGGTTAATCCGAGGGACAGCGATAGATAGATTTTAGGAGGATAAGAACATGCCAAGAGTTAAAGTAGGCGTGACTGCACATAGACGTCATAAGAAGATCCTGAAGCTCGCAAAGGGCTACAAGGGTTCCAAGAGCAAACAGTTCAAGAAAGCCAATGAGACTGTCATGAAGGCTCTCTACTACGCACGCCGTGACCGCCGTGCCAAGAAGGGCAACTTCCGTCGTCTCTGGATCGCTCGTATCAATGCCGCTGCTCGCACGAACGGCATTTCCTACAGCAAGCTCATCAACGGCCTGACGAAGGCTGGCGTTGAAGTCAACCGCAAGATGCTGGCTGACCTCGCCATCTCCGATGAGAAGGCTTTCGCACAGCTCGTCGCTGTTGCCAAAGAGAACCAGTAATTCGTTATCACGATAACGAGGCGGGCCCGTCGAAGCTCTGCACGATGAAGCAGAGCCTCGCGGGCCCGTTTTCTCATATGGTTTTGGATTTATGGTGCGCTGCCAAAAGGCGGCAGGATAGCAGGACAGAAGGATGGGGGAGACGGTGATGGCAGAACGCATTGACAGCCCGGCCAACAAGAAGATCAAGCAGATGGAGAGCCTGCTTTTGCGCAAGCATCGGCAGAAGCAGGGACTTTTTCGCGTGGAGGGCGTGCGCCTCGCGGAAATGGCCGCAGAATCCGGCTGGGAGCTCGTCTTCGGCCTCTACACGCGGGAGCTAGCGGGAAAAGAACGCGGCAGCCATCTGCTGCAGGTGCTCAGGGAACGGGGCCCGCTCTATGAGATCTCGGATCAGCTCGCGCGGCGCGTAGCCGCGACGGACACGCCGCAGGGCATCTTCCTCGTCATGCGGCAGCCGCGGTGGCAATCGATGGAGCTTGGCACGACGGGTGACGCGCTCTATGTGGTGCTCGACGGCGTGCAGGACCCCGGCAATGCGGGCACGATCATCCGCACGGCCGATGCGATTGGCGCGGATGGCGTCATCCTGACGAAGGGCTCGGTCGATATCTACAGCGACAAGGTCGTGCGTGCTTCGATGGGCTCGATCTTCCACTTGCCGATCCTGCAGGACGTGGAGTCTGCCACAATCAGCGAACTGGCGAAGCGCAGGGGGTGGCAGCTCCTGGCGACGGCGCTCGACGAGACGGCGCAGCCGCTCTTTGAAGCGGATTTTTGCAAGCCCTCAGCCATCGTCTTCGGCAACGAGGGGAACGGCGTCTCAGAAGGGCTGCTCGCGGCGGCACAGAAAGTTTACATCCCGATGTACGGACGTGCGGAATCGCTCAACGTCGGCGTTTCGGCGGCCGTTGTGCTCTACGAGGCCGTGCGTCAGCGCCGCTTTCAGTCATCGCCCCAGACGAGGTAAACGCCGAGGATGCCCTGCCTGAGGGAGACGCGGAAGGTGTCCTGCGGCGGCTCGAGCACGTTGCTGACGGCGCGCGGCAGCAGCTGCGGCAGGGTGGCGCCAGCAAGCGGCCAGTGCAGGCCGTCTGCGGTCACACCCTCTGTCAGCGGCGTCAGCGGCAGCAGTGAGATGGCCTTGGGGCGCACATGACAGGTGATGGCGATATCTTCGCCGTCCTTGAGGTAGAAGAGGGCTTCGCGCTCGTCAGCGAGCACGCAGCGCAGCGGCGCGGCGGCACAGCTGAAGATCGTGCTGTAGGCGTGGTCGAAGCGGCCGCCGAAGACGCCCGTGAGCAGCGCGGCTGGCATGCCTTCCTCCTGGGCGATGGTCAGTGCTAGCTGCGTGTCCGTGTCGTCTTTTTCGGGCGGAAACGCGTGGATGGGGATGCCGCTGGCTTTGGCCTGCTGCCAGGCGAGGGGGCTTGCACTGTCGCCGTCGCCGATGAGGCTGGCGGGGCGGAGTCCTGCCTTCTGGCAGGCGTCGAGCCCGTGGTCGACGGCGATGAGCCGGCGTCCCTGGGCGGCTTCGCGCAGCCAGCGGACATCCGGCGCGCGGCCGCCGCTCACGAGCAGGCCGGCTTCCTGCGGCACGGCGGGAGAGGCGGAGACGGCTGTGAGTTGCGGCAGATGAAAACGATGCTCGGACATGAACATTACCTCGCTTTTTTGTCGAATCACATGGTATACTTATTATTAGGATACCATTTACGAAGAAAGGATGGAAGTCATATGGTCAAATACACGTATTACGGTCATTCCTGTTTCCTGCTCGACGATGGGAAATACAAGGTGCTCTGCGATCCGTTCCTGACGGGCAACCCGAAGGCTGCAATCAAGGCGGATGAGGTGGAGTGCGACTATATCCTCATCACGCATGCGCACGGCGATCATCTCGGCGATGCGCCGGAGATCGCGGGCCGCACGGGCGCGGAGCTCGTGGGCATCCCGGAGGTGCTGGCCATCTGTGAGGAGCGCCTGCCGGGCCTCAAACAGCATCCGATGAATCTCGGCGGTTCGCTGACGCTGCCGTTCGGCAAGGTCCGCATGACGCTCGCGCAGCACAGCTCGGGCGTTGCGGGCGGCGTGGCCTGCGGCTACGTCATCTACATGGGCGGCCTCGTCATCTATTTCGCCGGCGATACGGCACTCTTCAGTGACATGCAGCTCATCGGCCACAAGGATACGCTCGATTATGCCATCCTGCCGATCGGCGACAACTACACGATGGGCCTCGAGGATGCGGCGATGGCTGCGCAGCTGCTCAATGCGCCGCATGTGATCCCCGTACATTACAATACCTGGCCGATCATCAACCAGGATGTGCGCCATTACAAGGAAATCACCGAGGCGATGACGCGCGCCGAGGTTCATATCGTCGAGCCGGGCGAGTCAAGAGAATTGTGAGGGCGGATGTGTCAAAGGTCATCGTTATCCTAGGGCCTACGGCGTCTGGCAAGACGGCCTTGTCGCTCAATCTCGCGGAGCGGCTCGGCACGGAGATCATTTCAGGCGATTCGATGCTTGTCTACAAGGGCTTTGATATCGGCACGGCCAAGCCGACGCCGGCGGAACGGCGCGGCATCCCGCATCATCTCATCGATATCCTCGAGCCCTCGCAGTCGTACAGTGTGACGCAGTTCCAGCAGCAGGCCGGGGCCATCATCCGCCGGCTCAACGCGGAGGGGCGCATCCCGATCATCGCGGGCGGCACGGGACTTTATTTAAAGGCCCTGCTCGAGGATTATGCGTTCAATGAGACGGGCGAGCATCAGGCGTTCCGCGAGGAGATGCGCGAACTCTGCGAGCGCGAGGGGCGCGAGGCCCTTTACGCGCGGCTTGTACAGGCGGACCCGGAGTCTGCCGGGACGATTCATGCGCACAATATCCCGCGCGTCATCCGGGCACTCGAGGTCGCGCATTTTGGCGGCGAGCAGATCTCGCGCACGCGCGCCTATGATGACGGGCAGGAGCTCGCTTACGATGCCTTTGTCATCGGCCTCTCGTGGGAGCGGCCGGCCCTCTACGAGCGCATCAACCGCCGCGTCGATCTCATGATGGAGGCGGGGCTCGAGCAGGAGGTGCGCGGTCTGCTCGCCTCTCAGGTGACGCGCGTGATGCCCGCGATGAAGGGCATCGGCTACAAGGAGATGGCAGCGTATCTCGCGGGCGAGCTGACACGTGAGGAAGCCGTTGACGCCATCAAGAAGGGCACGCGCCATTTTGCGAAGCGTCAGCTGACCTGGTACCGCAAGATGCCGTACATCCGCTGGTATGCGATGGACAACCGCTCAGAGCAGGAACTTTTCGCAGAGGTTTTGCGGGATCTGGCAGGATTTTGGCCACAGGAGTCGAATCTTTTTCTATAAGCAGTAATCATAGAAGTAAGGGGGACCCATTCCTATGCCAAATAAGACAATCAACCTGCAGGACAGTTTCTTGAATCAGGTGCGCAAAGAGAACATCGCCGTGACGATCCATCTCGTCAATGGCTTCCAGATCAAGGGCAATGTCAAGGGATTCGATAATTTCACCGTCGTGCTCGAGAGCATGGGCAAGCAGCAGATGGTCTACAAGCATGCTATCTCCACGATCACGCCGGCCCGTCCGGTCAAGGGGACGGTTGTCGCCACGGGTGAACGGAAGAGCGAAGAGGCTTGATGCCTCTTGCCTTATGGAGGCCCTTCTTCGAGGAGGGCCTTTTTTGTGTCCGCAGATGGATGAAATGGATGAAACGAAGGGATGAAGAATATGATGGAAATGAAAGGCAGGGGCTTTGCCGTCGTGTCGTCGTATGAGGGGCTTGACATCACGCTGCCGCAGCGCAAGACGGCAGCGAGCGCCGGCTACGACCTCGAGGCGGCCGAGCGCGCCGTTATCGAGCCGCAGCAGATGGCGATGGTGCCGACGGGGCTCAAGGCGTACATGCAGCCCGATGAGATGCTGACGATCCACATCCGCTCGAGCCTTGCCGTCAAGCGCGGCCTCGTGCTGATGAACAGCGTGGGCATCGTCGATGCGGATTATTACAACAATGAAGACAACGAGGGCCATATCTACATCGCGCTCTGGAACCGCGGGCAGGAACCCGTCGTGATTGAGCGCGGCGAGCGCATCGCGCAGGGCATCTTTCAGAAGTACCTGACGGTGACGGAGGATGCGGCCGGTACGGGCAGCGTGCGCAAGGGCGGCTTCGGCTCGACGGGCCGCGCATGAGGAGGGAGCAGCGTGAAAGACGACAAGGATGATATGGGAAGCCTCGGCATGGATCTCTTCGCAGGTCCGGCAGCCGGGGATGCCCCTCATGATGCCGCCATGCAGGATGCGCCTGCCGGCGGTGCGTTGCATGCGTTTGAGCCGCTCGCGCAGCGCATGCGGCCGCGGACGTTCGCGGAGTTCATCGGTCAGCAGGAGGCCGTGGGCGCGGGGCATTTCCTGCGCCGCATGATCGAGAGTGACCAGATCCCGTCGCTGATCTTCTACGGACCGCCGGGCACGGGCAAGACGACGCTCGCGCAGATGATTGCACAGATGACGCACAGTGCGTTCAAGAAGCTCAATGCCGTCTCGGCGGGCATCGCCGATATCCGCAAGATTGTCAAGGAAGCTGAGGAAGCCCGGCGCTATTATCAGCGCCGCACGATCGTCTTCATCGACGAGATCCACCGCTTCAACAAGAGCCAGCAGGATGTCCTGCTGCCATATGTGGAGGACGGGCGGCTCGTGCTCATCGGCGCGACGACGGAGAACCCGTTCTTTGAGGTCAACCATGCGCTCTTGTCGCGCGTGCGCATCGTGCGGCTGCGGCCCCTGACGGACGGACAGCTGCTCGCCATCTTGAAGCGCGCGCTTGGCGATAAAGAGCGCGGGCTCGGCAGCCGCAGCATCACGGCCGATGAAGGCGTCCTGCCGGCAATCGCTCAGCTCGCGAATGGCGACGCCCGCATGGCGCTCAATGTGCTCGAGGGCGCGGCCGCCATGCTGCCGCCGGCGGGCGGCAAACTCACGATGGAACTGCTCGACGAGATCACGGGCGAGCGCGTGCAGCGCTATGACAAGACGGGTGACAACCATTATGATACGGTTTCAGCCTTCATCAAGAGCATGCGCGGCAGCGATCCCGATGCGGCACTCCACTATCTCGCGCGCATGCTTGCGGCCGGCGAGGATACGAATTTCATCGCGCGGCGCGTCGCCATCTGCGCAGCGGAGGATGTGGGCAATGCCGACCCGATGGCCCTCGTCGTCGCGATGTCGGCCGTGCAGGCCGTGCAGTTCGTCGGCATGCCCGAGGCCAGGATCCCTCTGGCGCAGGCCGTGACGTACATCGCCTCGGCGCCGAAGTCGAACGCCGCGTATCTCGGCATCGATGCGGCGCTCGCCGACGTGCGCGGCCGCAACTGCGGCAGCGTGCCCGTGCATCTGCGCGATTCTCACTACAAGGGGGCCGAGACGCTCGGCCATGGCAAGGGCTACATCTATCCGCACGATTTCCCGGGCCATTTCAAGCGGCAGTCCTATCTTCCGGAGGCCATGCGCCACGCGCATTATTACGAGCCGACGGAGAACGGCGAGGAGAAGCGCCTGCGCGACTACCTCAGGAAATGCTGGCCCGAGCGTTTCCATGAGGATGAGAATATCTGACGGAACAGGACAGATGTCTTTTGACACGGCGGTGCATTTCTGCTATATTGTCTATAGCATTTAAATCCGAGAAAATTACTCGGGATTCGGTTCATATATTTTGTTTATGATTGTTCAATGAGGTATCCGAGATGAAGATATCGACCAAGGGAAGATACAGTGTGACGGCGCTCTATGAGCTCGCGCTCCATTACGGGGAAGGCGCCGTATGCCTGAAGAACATCGCCAGGAGTCAGGGGCTTTCCGAGAATTATCTCGAGCAGCTCATGGTGCCGCTGCGCCGTGCCGGCATCGTCAAGAGCGTGCGCGGCGCGCAGGGGGGATACATGCTCGCGAAGAGTCCGGCTGAGATTACGATTGGGGAGATCATCACGACGGTCGAGGGGCCCATCGCGCTCGTCGACTGCCTGCTGACGAGTGCCGAATCGTCCGAGCAGCCCTGCGACAGGGCCTGCGATTGCGTGACGCGCGGCGTCTGGGAGAAAGTCTGCGACAGCATCAGCAGCGTGCTCAACAACATCACGCTCTATGACCTCTGCAATGACAAAGACCATATCTCGCAGAAAGTGGGGTGTGCGCGGTGAAGCCTGTCTATCTCGATTACGCGGCGACGACGCCGGTGGATGAGCGCGTCGTCACTGCCATGCTGCCGTATTTCACGCAGCACTTCGGCAATCCGTCGAGCCTCTATTCGTTCGGCCGCGAGGCGCGCCGGGCCGTGGCCGTGGCGCGCCGCCAGGTGGCATCCCTGCTCGGGGCCTCGCCGGAGGAAATCTTCTTCACGAGCGGCGGCAGCGAGAGCGACAACTGGCTCATCAAGGGCGTGGCGGCAGCCTGCGGGCACGGCCATATCGTGACGACGGCCGTCGAGCATCACGCGGTTCTGCGGGCCTGCAAGGCTCTGCCAAAGGACCGCTTCTCCGTGACGTATCTGCCTGTCGACGACAAGGGCCGCGTCGCCCCCGAGAATGTGGAGGCGGCGCTGCGCCCCGATACGATCCTCGTCAGCGTCATGATGGCGAACAACGAGGTCGGGACCATTGAGCCCATCGCGGCCATCGGCGCCATCTGCCGTCAACGCGGCGTGCTCTTTCACACGGATGCCGTGCAGGCCGCGGGGCATCTGCCCGTCGATGTGGAGAAACTTAACGTCGATGCGCTCTCGCTCTCGGGTCACAAGCTCTACGGTCCGAAGGGCACGGGCGCTCTCTACATGAGGCGCGGCCTTGCCGTAAAACCGCTGATTTGTGGCGGTGAACAGGAGCGTTCGCAGCGGGCCGGCACGGAGAATGTGCCGGGCATCGTCGGCCTCGGACAGGCTGCCGAGCTCGCGCGGGAGGAGATGGCGGTGGAGACAAAGCGACTGCTCGCGCTGCGCGCCACTCTTTGGCAGCAGGTGCAGGCGATACCGGGCATGACGCTCAACGGTGACGCGGAGCATCGCCTGCCGGGCAACCTTAACCTCGCCATTTTCGGCATCGACCAGGAAACGCTGCTCATAAAGCTCGATCTCATGGGCTTTACCGTCTCGGCGGGCAGCGCCTGCAGCGCGGGTTCTCTTGAGCCCTCGCACGTGCTGCTGGCCATGGGGCAGTCGCCGGATGAGGCGCGGACGGCCCTGCGCGTCACGCTCGGGCGCTTCACGACGGAGGCGGAGGTTACGGCGTTCGCGGCAGCGCTTCGTCAGGCTGTGGCAGAGATCCGTCATGCATCATGAAAATTTTACGTGGCACTTGCGCAAGTGAGTGCCTTTTTTGTGCATTTGGCAAATCATTTGCAAATACTATGATTTCATGTATAATAAATTGGGATGGCTCTATGCAAGGGCTGATTTCAAGGAGGTAATGGAATGGTCGGCGATAAACTGCGCGCAGAGCGCGAAAAGCAGAATCTTACGGTCAAGGATATTGAGAAGGGTACGAGTATCCGGGCTTTATATATTGAATGCATTGAGAAAGGGGATTACGAGCAGCTGCCGGGCGAGGTCTACACGAAGGGCTTTATCCGCAACTATGCCAACTATCTGAAGCTCAATGCGACGGAACTCGTGCATGAGTTCGTGACGGAGCGTCATCCGGAGAAGACCGCGGCCGCTCCGGCCGCACAGGCGGCGAAAGTCAAGGCAGCACCGGCCGCATCGCAGAAGGAGCAGGCATCGAAGGTCCGCGAGACGGCAGCGGCTGCTGCACAGCCTGCAGCAGCCGAGGAGAAGAAGGCATCGGCTGAGACGAAAGCTGCACCGTCACCTGCCGCCGCACCGCGGAAAGCACCGCAGCGTCCGGCAGCACCCGCACGCCAGGAGCATAAGGCGCGCAAGGCAGCCCCTGCACAGCGCCCGTTTTCTGCGCCTTCCTCGGGCTCGAACCGCGGCAAGTTCATCATCCTTGCGGTCGTGCTCGTCGTCGTAGTCGGTGTGGCGGCATATCTCTTGGGCTCTTCGTCTTCCGAGACGCCGGCACCGGCTCCGCAGCAGGCGCAGCAGCAACAGGCGGCCGAGCCGCAGAAGACGTATGACGGCGTCGAGGTCACGGGCAAGTTCAGCGATGACTGCTGGATCGAGGTCAAGGCCGACGGCAAGGTCGTCTACGAGGGTACGCTCAAGAAGGGCGACTCGATGGATTGGAAGGGCCAGGAGAACGTGACGGTCCGCGCCGGCAACGCCGGTGCCGTCGAATTCACGGTCAATGGCAAGGAGCTTGGCAAGGCTGGCAAGGAAGGCCAGGTCGCCAATAAGACGTTCACGAAGGATGCAAACTGATGAATGGCTTTTTACCGATTTCACGCCGCGACATGAAAGAACGCGGCTGGGAGCAGCTTGACTTTGTCTTCATCTCGGGGGATGCCTATGTCGATCACCCGAGCTTCGGTCCGGCCATCATCTGCCGTCTCCTCGAGAAACATGGGTATAAGGTTGGTATCATTCCCCAGCCAGACTGGCATTCCACCAAGGACTTCGACCGCCTGGGAAAGCCGCGGCTGGGGTTCCTTGTTTCCGCGGGCAATATGGATTCGCTGCTCAACAAGTTCACGGCGGCCAAGAAAGTCCGCCATCAGGATGCGTATTCGCCGGGCGGCCGCGCCGGCTACCGGCCGGAGCGCGCGACGATCGTCTACTGCAACCGCCTGCGCGAGCTCTATCCCGATGTGCCCATCATCATCGGCGGCATTGAGGCGAGCCTCAGGCGGCTCGCGCATTACGATTACTGGACGAATGCGCTGCGCCGCTCGATCCTCGTCGACAGCCAGGCGGACCTTTTGATCTACGGCATGGGCGAGCGCGCCATCCTCGAGATCGCTGCCGATCTGCAGCAGGGTGTCGCAGTCGAAAACATCCAGGACGTCAAGGGCACGTGCTACCGCGTGCCGAGCAAGGATTACGCCTGGGATTATCTCGAGCTGCCCTCGTTTGCGGAGGTCTGCCGCGACAAGCTGAAGTTTGCCGAGGCCTTCAAGCTCGAATACCTCGAGCAGGACCCGATCCGCGGACGCCGCCTCCTGCAGCAGAATGACGAGTGGTGCGTCGTGCAGAATGCGCCGGCGATGCCGCTTGGCGAAGAGCAGATGGATGAGGTCTACGGCCTGCCGTACATGCGGACCTGGCATCCCATCTACGACAAGATGGGCGGCGTGCCGGCCATCCAGGAAGTACAGTTCAGCCTCGTCTCACAGCGCGGCTGCTTCGGCGGCTGCAATTTCTGCGCCATCATCTCGCATGAGGGGCGCATCATTCAGCGGCGCAGCCACGCGTCGCTCATACGTGAGGCGAAGATCCTGACGAAGATGAAGGGCTTCAAGGGCTACATCCACGATGTGGGCGGTCCGACGGCCAATTTCCGCCGCACATCCTGCGATGGTCAGCTGAAGCGCGGTACCTGCCGCGGCAAGCCATGTCTCTCACCGGTGCCGTGCCGGCAGCTCGTCGCCGATCATTCGGATTACATCAAGCTCTTGCGTGAGCTTCGGAGTCTGCCGGGCGTCAAGAAAGTCTTCGTGCGCTCGGGCATCCGCTTCGATTATCTGCTGCTCGCCAAGGATGATTTCCTGCGCGAGCTCTGCGAGCATCACATCAGCGGCCAGCTCAAGATCGCACCCGAGCACATCTCGGACCGCGTGACGGAGCTCATGGGCAAGTCGAACCGCGAGGTTTACCTGCGCTTCGTCGAGAAGTTCCGCCGCATGAACGAGAAGCTCGGCAAGAAACAGTATCTCGTGCCGTATTTCATGTCGAGCCATCCGGGCTCGGAGCTCAGTGACGCCATTGAGCTCGCAGAGTTCATCCGCGACATGGGATATCATCCGCAGCAGGTGCAGGATTTCATCCCGACGCCGGGCACGCTCTCGACCTGCATGTACTACACGGGGATTCATCCGCTGACGGGTGAGAAGGTCTACACGGCCAAGTCATACGAAGAGAAGAAGATGCAGCGGGCGCTTATGCAGTACTGGCTGCCGAAGAATCACGATATCGTCCGCAAGGCCCTGCACATGGCCCATCGCGAGGATCTCATCGGCTTCGGACCAAAATGCCTCGTGCGGCCGCGCGAGCAGGACAGGCAGGAGCATCCGGGCCGTCCGCGACGCCAGCATAAACAGGGAAAACAAGGGAAACAGGAAAAGAAGGTGCAGCCATGAGATGTCCATATTGCAAGCAGGCCGACAGCCGGGTGGTGGATTCCCGCGCGACAGAAGACGGTACGACCATCCGCCGGCGAAGGGAATGCAATGGCTGCGGCCGCCGCTTCACGACGTATGAGGTCGTGGAGAAGATGCCGCTGATGGTCGTCAAGCACGACGGGCGCCGCGAGGTATTCAAGCGCGACAAGATCCTCAACGGCATCATCCGCTCCTGTGACAAGCGCGATATCTCGATGGAGCGCATCATCGCCCTCGTCAATGAGATCGAGCGCGACATCCGCAACACGATGGACCAGGAGATTTCCTCGCAGGAAATCGGCAATCTCGTCATGGAGAAGCTCAAGGATTTTGACGACGTGGCCTACATCCGCTTCGCGTCGGTCTACCGCAAGTTCGCGGATATCTCGAGTTTCCTCGAGGAGCTGCGCGACCTGCAGGCCCGCAAGGAACAGAAGGATCCGGCAGAGAAGCCGGAGGGAAAATAAGAGTAAGGACAGGAACGCATAAAGCGCATACGTGGAGGAATTTGCGATTGGATTGGGAATTGAAGAAGGGGCTGCAGAAACAGCTCGAGGAGGAACGCGGCTATTACCGGTATCCGGCGGGAACGCGGACGAGGACGGCTCTCGTCTATCCGAATTCCTACTTTGTCGGCATGTCGAACCTCGGGTTCCACATCATTTATGACCTCTTGAACAAGCGGCCCGATGTGGCCTGTGAACGCGCCTTCCTGCCGGACTGGCAGGACCTCGCGCGCTACGAGAACACGCGCACGCCTGTCATGACGCTGGAAAATCAGACGCCGCTTTACGAATTCCCGCTGATTGCGTTCGCCGTATCCTTTGAGATGGATTACTTCAACATCCTCAAACTGCTGGAACTCGGGCGCGTCAAGGCGCGTGCCTCTGAGCGCGGCGAGCGCGACCCCATCCTGATTGCCGGCGGCCCGTGCCCGACGTTCAATCCCGAGCCGCTCTCCGCCATCTTTGATGCCTTCATCATCGGTGAGGGCGAGGTCATTATGCCCGCCTTCATGGATGCGTACCAGGAAGCAAAGCGCGAGGGCCTGACGCGCGCGGAAACGCTGCAGAGGCTCGCGCGTGTGCCGGGCGTCTACGTGCCGTCGCTCTACGAGCACCGCTATGCAGAGGACGGCACGCTCGTGTCCATCGAGCCGCTGCCGGGTGCGCCCGCCGCTGTCTCACGCCAGTGGGTCAGGGACCTCGATGCCTGGCCGGCGCATACCGTCGTCGTGACGGACAATACGGAATTCAATTTCTACCTCATCGAAACGGCGCGCGGCTGCGGCCGCCACTGCCGCTTCTGCATGGCCGGCTACTGCTTCCGCAAGCCCCGGAACCGGTCCTTGCCAGTCATCGAGGCGGAGGTGCAGGAGGCGCTTAAATACCGCAAGCGCATCGGCCTTATGGGGGCGGCAATCTCAGACTATCCCGAGATCAATGCGCTTTGCAAGGACATCCTCGGCGAGGGGCTCTCGATGTCGGTGGCCTCGTTCCGCGCCGATTCCGTCACGAAGGAGCTCGTCGATTCGCTCGCCGAGAGCGGCCTCAAGACGCTGACGATGGCGCCCGAGGCCGGCAGCGTGCGCATGCGTGCCGTCATCAACAAGGGCATCGAGGAACACCATCTGTTCACATCGATGGATCTCGGGCTGGCGGCGGGCATCCGGAATTTCCGTCTCTACATCATGGTCGGCCTGCCGTTTGAGGAGGAGGAGGATATCGATGCCATCATCGATATGACGAACCGCCTCAAGGACTATATGGAGGAGAAGGGCAGCAAGGGTACGCTGACGCTTTCGGTCAATCCCTTCATCCCGAAGCCGTTCACGCCATTCCAGTGGGAGCCCATGGCCGACCGCCGTGTCGTCGAGAAGCGCCTCAAGCGCCTCGAGAAGACCCTGCGCAGGCGCAAGCACATCATCGTCAACATCGAGTCGCCGAAGGAAGCTTATATCCAGGGCGTGCTCTCGCGCGGCGACCGCCGTGTCGCCGAGGGCCTGATGCGCGCGCACGAGCTGGGCGGCAGCAAGGCGTTCAAGCGTGCGCTCAAGGAATGTTCGCTTGACCCGGCATTCTATCTCTACCGACGCCGCCCGGAGGACGAGCTCTTCCCCTGGGAGCGGCTCGATATGGGGTTCGAGAAGGCGTATCTCTACAAGGAATTGCAGCGCTCGCAGCGTCTCGAGCCGACAATCCCGTGCTTCGAGGGCTGCCACCGCTGCGGTGTCTGCTGAGACGCCTCGGCCGGTTTTGCTGATTCTATCGTATCCGGGCCTGGCCCGCAGAAAGCAGAAAGAGGGAGTTCGATGAGTTTCGAGTTAAAACAAATCGCTTCGGGTATCTGGAGCGGTTCCTTTTCTTCGTTTCCGTCTGATGTGGCCTCACATGGCCTGTCGGGCCGACTGGGCGGCGTGAGCGAGGCGCCGTATGATTCACTTAATCTTGCGCTGCATGTCGGTGATGAGCCGGAGGCTGTCATCGTGAACCGCCGGCGCTATCTCACGGCGCTCGGCCTCGACGCCGCGCGTCTCGTGACGCCGGAGCAGGTTCACGGCGAGGCCATCGCGCGCGTGACGGCGCGTGATGCCAGCCGCGGCGCACTCTCTTATGACGATGCCATCGCGGCGACCGACGCACTGATCACAGACGAAGAGGATCTGCCGCTTCTGCTCTGTTTTGCCGACTGCACGCCCATCCTCTTTCTCGATCCTGTGCGCCGGGCCGTGGGCATCGCCCATGGCGGCTGGAAGGGCACTGTGCGCCGCATCGCCGCCAAGACCGTCCGGCGCATGCAGGACGAGTTCGGCAGCCGCGTGGAGGACATCCTCGTCGGCATCGGCCCGTCCATCGGACCCTGCTGCTACGAGGTGGGCGCGGAGGTCGCCGAGCAGTTCCGCGCGGCCTTTCCGGGGCACGAGCGCGAGCTCTTCACAGAACCGCAGCCGGGGCACACGCATCTGAGCCTCTGGGCGGCGAATACCATTCAACTCGAGGAAGCGGGCATTCCGCGCGAGCATATCGACTGTGCCTCTGTCTGCACAGCCTGCAATCACGCCATCTTCTATTCCTACCGTGCCGACGGCGGCAGGACGGGGCGCATGGCAGCCGTCATCGCGCTGAAGAAGCAATCGTAAATCATCATATATCGTACAAGTGAGATCATCTGGGGAATGGGGGATTATTCATGATCGCAGAACGACTCCATCAGGTAGAAGCAGAAATCAGGGCCGCCATGGCGCGGCGCACGCGCGTGCCGAAGAATGCGCCCGTGAAGCTCGTGGCCGTCACGAAGAACCATGACGTCGCCGCGATGCGCGAGGCCATAGATGCCGGCGTCACGGATATCGGCGAGAACCGCATCCAGGAAGCCAAGAGCAAATTCGATGTCCTTGAGCGCGACGTCACGTGGCATCTCATCGGCCATTTGCAGACGAACAAGGCCAGACAGGCGGTCAAGTATTTCAGCCTCATCCATTCGGTCGATTCGGAGCATCTGGCAAGGGCGCTTGACCATGAGGCCGGCAAGCTTGGCAAGCTGCAGGATGTGCTCGTGCAGGTCAACCTCGCGAAGGAAGCGAGCAAGTCCGGTGTCTACAAGGAAGACCTGCGGCCGCTGCTCGACCTCGTCGACGAACTGCCGAACCTGCGGCTGCGCGGCCTCATGTGCATCGCGCCGAACTATGAGAACGTCGAGGACTGCCGTCCCCTGTTCCACGAAATGTATGAAATTTTCCAGCAGGTAAAGGAAATTCCCTTCAAGACCGCGAATATATCATATTTATCAATGGGCATGACCCATGATTACACCATCGCCGTCGAAGAAGGAGCCAATATCGTCCGGGTCGGCACAGCCATCTTCGGCCCGCGTCAGTACTAGAGGAGTGTTTACGCATGAATGTCATCGATAAGATTTGTGGCAAGTTTGGGCTTTCGGATCCGGAAGATGAAAACCTGGACCTTGAGGAGGAAGACATGGATCAGGATCAGAAAAAGCGCCCTTACGATAAGGAGGAACCCGGCGCCCGTCAGGAACGCCGCGAGGAGGCGAGCAATGTGGTCAATCTCCATTCCGGTGCTTCGGTACGCGAGAATGTCGTGGCGGCCAAGATGAAGGTCATCATCATCGAGCCGAAGACCTTTGACGATGCCCAGCAGGTCGCCAACAACCTGCGCGAGCGCAAGCCGGTCGTCATCAATTTCGAACATACGGATGCTGAATCCGCGAAGCGCATCATCGACTTCATCAGCGGCACGACGTATGCGCTCAACGGTGAGATCAAGAAGGTCGGTCATAACGTCTTCCTCTGCGCGCCGAGCAATGTCAATGTGACGTATACGGAAGAGGAACGCAAGGTTTCGGCCGAGATGCCCTGGCTCAAGAAGTAAGCCGGAGCCGGTCTTTTGATTCTTTTTTGTTATCCAGCACAGACGCAGAAAGGGGATTTTCCGATGGGGAAGGTTGGCTTTATCGGCGGCGGCGCGATGGCAGAGGCTATCGTCGCTGCCATCACGCAGGGTACGGTGAATCGCGAGGATATCTACGTTTCCGACCACAAGGCGAAGCGCTGTGAGGAACTCGCGGAACACTACGGCATCCACACGAGTGTCGGCGCCGACGGCTTTGCCGGGGCCGTTGATGTGCTCGTGCTGGCCATCAAGCCGCAGGCTGCGGCCAAGGCCATGGAGGAAGTGAAGGGCAGGGTCCGCAAGGATGCGATCATCCTTTCGATTGTTGCCGGCCTGACGCTTTCGGTCCTCGAGAAGGCTTTTCCGGAGCAGCCCGTCGTGCGCGTCATGCCGAATACGCCGCTGGCCGTCGGTGCCGGCATGTCGGCCTTTGCCTGCGGCACACATGCGGACCGTCAGGCGGCAGCTGTCGTGCAGGAGCTCCTCGCGTCAGCCGGCCGGGCCGTCGAAGTATCCGAAGCGGCCATGGATGCTGTCACGGGGCTTTCGGGCAGCGGCCCTGCCTATGCGTTCCTGATGATCGACGCGCTCGCCGACGGCGGTGTGGCGGCGGGGCTCAAGCGTCCGGCGGCCATTGAGCTCGCGGCGCAGACGCTCCTGGGCGCCGCGAAGATGGTCCTCGAGACGGGCAGGCACCCCGATGTGCTGCGCGACCAGGTGACGAGCCCTGCGGGCACGACCATCGCAGGCGTCCGGGTCATGGAGCAGCGCGGTGTGCGCGGTGCCCTCATCGACGCCGTGCTCGCCGCGACGGAGAAATCAAAGGAGTTAGGAAAGAAATAATCTATGGCAAGTGAACAGAAAGAAAAACTCATTCGTTTCTATAAGGGCACGGAAGGCGAAGAAGCCGTTATCAAGCTCACGGACCTTGCCGAAACCGTGCAGCGCACGCAGAAGTTCCGCATCAGCGGCTTTTTGGATCCGTTTGGCCAGGAAATCGCCGAGACGGTCGCGGCCAATTACGGCAATCTGCGCGTCGACTTTGACGGCGGCTACCCGGGCGCTGAGCGTGCCCGCGCCATGTACGTCCACGAGGACTTCCAGGGAAAGCCCGCAGGCTTTGACATCGCCTGCATCAAGGCGAGCTGGAACGGACAGTTCGCACGCCTGAGCCACCGCGACGTGCTCGGCGCCCTCATGGGGCTCGGCATTGAGCGCGACCGCCTCGGGGATCTCCTCGTGACGGCGGATTCCGTGCGCATCCTCTGCGATACGAAGATGGCGTCATACCTCTTGCAGAATCTCACGAAGATTGGCGCTGTCGGCGTCACCTGCGAAGAGGCAAGCCTTGCGGACATCGCGCCGCGCGAGGAACGCTGCAAGGAGATTCGCGCGACCGTGGCCTCGCTGCGCATCGATTCGATTGCGGCCTCTGGCTTCGGCTCCTCGCGTAGCCGCGCCGCAGCCGATATCGCGGCCGACAAGGTGAAGCTCAATTGGCAGCATGTCAAGAGCGCATCGCAGACGGTCAAGGAAGGGGATATCATCTCCATGCGCGGCCGCGGCCGCCTCGAAGTCGCGGAAGTCCGCGGCCAGACGAAGAAGGGGCGCACGGTCGTCGTGCTCAAGCGTTATATTTAAGAGAGATAGGGGATCTTAGCATTGCTTACACCACTGGATATTCACAACAAAGAATTCAAACGCAGCTTCCGCGGCTATGATGAGGATGAGATCGATGATTTCCTCGACCAGGTCGTCAACGATTACGAGAAGCTGTTCCGCGAGAACGACAAGCTCAAGGAAGAGCTCGCGCGTGCTCAGCAGGACAACGCCCAGTACCAGAAGCTCGAGAAGAACCTCAAGGATACGCTGCTCGTCGCACAGAAGACGGCAGAAGAAGTCACGACCACGGCCAAGCAGAACGCGCAGGAGCTGCGCGACAACACGGCCAAGGAGTGCCAGAACATGCGCCGCGAGGCCGAGCTCGCCGCCCGCCAGATGACGGCGGATGCTGAGCAGAAGGTCCGCGATGCCCAGGCTGCTTACGAGCGCCTGACGGGGGAGCGCAGTGCCTTTCTTTGCCGCGTGAAGGCTGCGCTCGAGTCGGAGCTTGCCGTGATCGAGGATGCCATGAACCATGCGCCGGCGGAAACGGCCGCGCAGGCAGCAGCACCGGCCGCTGATGAACAGGCTGCGGCAGCGCCTGTACAGGAAGGATAAGCGACACCAGATGGCTCTCGTATTGTTTTTCCTGATCCTCGTCGCAGATCAGCTGACGAAATTCATCGTGGATGCGGTTTTCCTGCCCGGCGAAAGCGTGCCGGTCCTGGGCTCCGTCTTCCACTTGACGTATGTGCTGAATCCCGGCGCGGCCTTTGGCCTCCTCGAGCATGCGCGCTGGTTCTTCATCCTGGCTGCCGTGGCTCTCATGGTCGCCTTCTTTTGCTGCCGTGACCGGCTGCGCCGTCAGGACGCCTTTTTCTATTACGGCTGCGTGGCGCTGCTTGCCGGCGCCGTGGGCAATCTCATCGACCGCATCCGGCTCGGCGTGGTCATCGATTTCTTCGATTTCCGCATCTGGCCGGTGTTCAACGTCGCCGATGTGGCCATCGTCCTTGGCGTGGCCAGCATGATTTACGCGATTATATTTCGCATGAAAGACTAAAAAGAAACGGATGGGTGATATATGGCGGAGGAAAGCAAACAGTATACGGCTGACAAGGAGGGCGAGCGTCTCGATGTGTTCCTGACCCGCATGGAGCCGGAGCTCTCGCGCGCGCACATCCAGAAAATCGTCGCGGCCGGCAAGGCCGAGGTGAGCGGCAGGGCGCGCAAATCCAATTACAAGCTGCAGGCAGGGGAAATGGTATTGCTCACGATCCCTGCAGCACAGCCTGTCGCCATCCTGCCGGAAGATATCCCGCTTGATGTCCTCTACGAGGATGCCGACATCATCGTCGTCAACAAGCCGCGCGGCATGGTCGTGCATCCGGCGACAGGCGTCTATTCGGGCACGCTCGTCAACGCACTCCTGTTCCACTGCCATGACCTCTCGGGCATCAACGGCGAGATTCGGCCGGGCATCGTTCACCGGCTCGACAAGGACACGTCGGGCGTCATGGTGGCGGCGAAGAACGATGCGGCGCATATCGACCTTGCGGAACAGATCCGCACGAAGACGGCGCACCGCATCTACAACGCCATCGTCTGCGGCAATATCCGCGAGGAGGCCGGCATCATCAAGGGCGACATCGGCCGCCATCCGACGGACCGCAAGAAAATGGCCATCGTTCACGAGCACGGCAAGCCGGCCGTGACGCATTTCCGCGTGCTCGAGCGCTTCGGCGACTACACGCTCGTCGAATGCCGCCTCGAGACGGGGCGTACGCATCAGATCCGCGTGCACATGGCGAGCATCGGGCATCCCGTGCTCGGCGACCCCAAGTACGGTCCGCGCAAAGCCTGCCCGTTTGCCATCGAGGGGCAGGCGCTGCACTCCCTGAGCCTCTCGCTCACGCATCCCGTGACGCGCGAGCGCATGACCTTCACGGCTCCGCTGCCCGAGGATATGGCGAACATTCTCAAGGTACTGCGGGCAAAGTATAAGCGCTGAAGATTTGGTGTGACCAACTGTTTTGTAGTCTGGAGGGATTTCTATGCCAGTACTGACCGATAAGACCGTTTTGATGGATTCCGAGGGGATCCGTCGTGCCCTGACGCGCATCTCCCATGAGATCGTCGAGAAGAACAAGGGCGTGGAGAACCTCGTCATCGTCGGCATCCGCACGCGCGGCGTCCCCATTGCCGAGCGCATCGCCGCAGCCATCGGGCGCATCGAGGGCAAGCGTCCGCCCGTCGGCGTCCTCGACATCACGCTCTACCGCGACGATCTCTCGACGCTCTCGTATCAGCCGATTGTGCACCCGACACAGCTGCCCGTCGACATCACGGGCAAGACCATCGTCCTCGTCGACGACGTGCTTTACACGGGCCGCACGATCCGCGCAGCACTTGACGCGCTCATTGACATGGGCCGTCCGAAGACCATCCAGCTGGCCGTGCTCATCGACCGCGGCCATCGCGAGCTGCCAATCCGCGCGGACTTCGTGGGCAAGAACGTGCCGACGTCCTCGAAGGAGGTCGTCAGCGTCCAGCTCAGCGCGACGGACAAGGCCGAAAAGGTCGTCATCCGCGAATTCCGCGACGAATGAAAAAATGAACTGTGTTCATTTTTTCTACTTGACACCATTTCGCCGATACGTTATGATGGTAACAACAAAGCAGAATAAGAACTCATCCAGAGCAGCAGAGGGACTGGCCCGATGAAGCTGCGGCAACCATTGACGCGGTCAAAACGGTGCCAATTCCTTTAGGTTTCATGCCTATAAGATGAGAGTACGCAAAGGCTCTCTTTTATAGAGAGCCTTTTTTCTGCCTGTCTGTCCAGTATACAAACCAAACAACCATCAAGGGGGTTTATGAATTGAGCAAGAAACGCATGTTATTCACTTCCGAGTCGGTCACGGAAGGTCATCCGGACAAGATGGCCGACCAGATTTCCGACAGCATCCTCGATGCCATCCTCGAGAAGGATCCGAACGGTCGCGTGGCCTGTGAGACGCTCGTGACGACGGGCCAGGTCCACGTCGTTGGCGAGATCTCGACGAAATGCTACGTCGACATCCCGAAAATCATCCGCGAGACGGTGCGTGAGATCGGCTACACGCGTGCCAAGTACGGCTTCGACGCCGAGACTTGCGGCATCCTCGTCTCGCTAGACGAGCAGTCCCCGGATATCGCGCAGGGCGTCAACCAGGCGCTTGAGGCACGTGAAGGCGACATGGATATCGAGGACGCCATCGGCGCCGGCGACCAGGGCATGATGTTCGGCTATGCGACGAACGAGACGCCGGAGTACATGCCGCTGCCGATCGCACTCGCACACCGCCTCGCACGCCGCCTCGCCGAAGTCCGCAAGGATGGCACGCTGCCGTATCTGCGCCCGGATGGCAAGACCCAGGTCACGATCCTCTACGAGGACAATAAGCCGGTGGCTGTCGATACCATTGTCATCTCGACGCAGCATGATGAGGATGTCTCGCTCGAGCAGATCCGTAAGGACCTCATCGAGCATGTCATCAAGGCCGTTGTTCCTGCTGAGCTGCTGCGCGACGACACGCGGATCTTTGTCAACCCGACGGGCAAGTTCGTCATCGGCGGCCCGCAGGGCGACTCGGGACTCACGGGCCGCAAGATCATCGTCGATACCTATGGCGGCTGGGCCCGTCACGGCGGCGGCGCCTTCTCGGGCAAGGACCCCACGAAGGTCGACCGCAGCGCCGCTTATGCCGCCCGCTACGTCGCAAAGAACATCGTCGCCGCCGGCCTCGCCGATCGCTGTGAGATTCAGCTGGCCTATGCCATCGGCGTTGCACACCCGGTATCCATCATGGTGGATACGTTCGGCACGAACAAGGTCGATGAAGAGAAGATCGAAGCGCTCGTCAACAAACATTTCGACCTGCGCCCGGCCGGCATCATCAAGATGCTCGACCTGCGCCGCCCCATTTACAAGCAGACGGCAGCCTACGGTCACTTCGGCCGCACGGATGTCGACCTGCCCTGGGAGCACACGGATAAAGCCGCTATCCTGCGCCAGGAAGCCGGCCTCTGAGCATTGCATCCATAAAGAAAAAGGCCTGAACCACAGGCCCTTGCAGAAAACGGTCCGCTGACCCAAGCTGTCAGCGGACCGTTTTTTGATTTCCGAAACATGGATTTCTTTCACCGTTCGCACGGTCTTCTTCTCCAGGGATGCTCCGCATCCTGCACTTTGCGCCCGCGCGGGAAAGACTTGAGGCGTCCCCCTTGGGGGAAGCTGGCGACGGAGCCGTCTGAAGGGGAGGCTGTTCGTCGGAACAGAGGTGCTCGATGTAAATGGACGTTCCTTGCAGTCCTGCGGCTCAGGCCAGCAGGTTGATGAGGACGGTCAGGATTGAGGAATTGACGAAATCCACGATGAGGGCACCGACGAGCGGGATGACGAAGAACGCGGTGGGGGCGGGGCCGAAGCGCTCGACCATGACGGACATGTTGGCGATGGCGTTCGGTGTGGCGCCGAGGCCGAAGCCGCAGGTACCGGCGGCCATGACGGCGGCTTCGTAGTTGTGTCCCATGACGCGGAACAGTACGAAATTCGTGAAGAGGGCGATGAAGATGACCTGGCTCAGCAGCATGACGATCATCGGGATGGCAAGGTCGGTGAGCTGCCAGAGCTTGAGGCTCATGAGCGCACAGGACAGGAAAATCGTGAGGCCGAGGTTGCCGAGCACTTCGCTTTCACGCTGGTAGACCTTGTAGCTGTGCGTGTAGTCGGCGACGTTGCGGATGATGGCGGCGACGAGCATGGAGCCGATGTAGCCCGGGAAGACGAGGCCGACGCTGACGAAGAGCTGGCTGACGACGGTGCCGAGGCCCATGGCCAGCAGCAGGTGGGCGAGTGCATTCATGAAGCGCAGGTTGTTGATGCTCTGCCCCGCACGCTTCTCTTCCTCAATGGTCTGCTTCTCCTTGCGGGCGGCCTGTTCGAGCTTGTGGATTTCCTCGGTGCTGTTGGCGGGGTCAAGACGCTCTTCATCGGCGGAGCTTGCCAGCGTGAACTTGCGCACGAGGCGTTCACCCGTCGGCCCGCCGAGCAGGCTGCCGCCGACGAGGCCGAACGTCGCAGCGGCAAAGGCAATTGTCGTCGCATTGTCGAGACCGACGCCTTCGAGTACGGGCCCGAAGGAGCCCGAAGTTCCGTGGCCGCCGACCATTGGAATGGAACCGGTTGCAAGCCCCATCAGCGGATTGAGGCCAAAGAGATGCGAGAAGAAGATGCCGATGAGGTTCTGGCAGACGATGAGGAGAGCCGTCAGCACCGCCATCTTGGCGACGAGCATGCCGCCTTTCTTGATGAGGCTGATGCTTGCCGTGTAGCCGATGCTCGTGAAGAAGAGCATCATGCAGACATTCTGCATGACCGTATCCTGCTCGTACGTCCAGATGCCGTTGACATAGAGGATATCGTTGAGGATGGCGAAGAGGATGCCGCCGACGACAGGCGCCGGGATGCAGTATTTGCGCAGAAAGGGGACCTTGAGGCGCAGGAGGACGCCAACGTAATAAACCGCAGTCGCTGCGGCAAGTGTCTGGTAGATGTTTAAACTTACATTCATGGCTTACAACTTCCTTTACTTCGTGGAATCGCGTATGTAAAACTGTAACACGTGTATTATCATACCAAAAAATAATTGGAGATACAACAATTTTGTTATAGTTTCGCTGAAAAATATTCTTTTTTTCAGGGGTGCGCGGCAGGGACGCCTCCGGTGGAATGCTGTGCAGGAAGATGGAGTAAGAAGTATTGCATTACCCTCCGAAAGTATGTATAATAGTTAAGTATTGATTTGATTTTCAGTTTGTTAAGTAAGGATACGGTGCGTATCCCTTTTCTTTTATAGGAGGCAGATTACACAGAATGAGTATGATGACAAATGATAAGCTCAGGAACATCGCAATTATCGCCCACGTCGACCATGGCAAGACGACGCTGGTCGATGCGATGCTGAAGCAGAGCCATGTATTCCGCTCCAACGAGCAGGTTGCCGAGCGCGTCATGGATTCCGGTGATATCGAGCGTGAGCGTGGCATCACGATCCTGTCGAAGAACACGGCTATCATGTACAATGGCATCAAGATTAACATCGTCGACACCCCGGGCCATGCCGATTTCGGCGGCGAGGTTGAGCGTGTCCTCAACATGGTCGACGGCGTCCTCTTGCTCGTCGATGCGTTTGAGGGCCCGATGCCGCAGACGAAGTACGTCCTGCGCAAGGCACTCGAGCAGAAGCTCAAGCCGATTGTTGTCATCAACAAGATCGATAAGCCGAACCAGCGTGTAGACGACGTCTACGACGAAGTCCTCGAACTCTTCATGGAACTCGATGCTGACGATGATCAGCTGGACTTCCCGGTCATCTATGCGACGGCCCGCGATGGCATCGCGAAGTACAGCATGGATGATGACAGCACGAACCTCGAGCCGCTGATGGAGACAATCGTCAAGGAAATCCCGGCTCCGCACGGCGATCCGGAAGGCCCGCTGCAGATGATGGTCACGACGCTCGAGTCCGATTCCTTCGTCGGCCGCGTCGCTGTTGGCCGCATCAGCCGCGGCACGGCCCGCACGAACCAGAACGTCGTGCTCATCAACGGTGACCAGGAAATCCGCGCGAAGATCGGCAAGGTCTTCGTTTACCAGGGCATGCAGCGCATTGAGGTTCCCTCGGCCAGCATGGGCGAGATTGTCGCACTGACGGGCCTCGGCGATGTCAGCATCGGCTACACGGTCGCTGACGCCGAGAATCCGGAGGCACTGCCGGCCATCCGCATCGATGAGCCGACGCTCTCCATGACGTTTGGTGTCAACACGAGCCCGTTTGCCGGCCGCGAGGGCCAGTTCGTCACGAGCCGCCATCTGCGCGACCGCCTGTTCAAGGAAGTCGAGACGAATGTCGCCATGAAGGTCGAGGAGACGGATTCTCCGGATGTCTTCAAGGTTTCGGGCCGCGGCGAGCTGCATCTGTCCATCCTCATCGAGGAGATGCGCCGCGAGGGCTACGAGCTGCAGGTCGGCAAACCGGAAGTCGTCTACAAGACGATCAACGGCCAGCTCTGCGAGCCGATCGAGAACCTGACGGTTGAAGTGCCGCAGGAGTACATGGGTGCTGTCATGGAAGGCCTCGGCACGCGCAAGGCTGAGCTCACGAACATGACGGAGACGGCCGGCTACATGCGCCTCGAGTTCACGATCCCGGCACGCGGCCTCATCGGTTTCCGTTCCGAGCTCCTGACGAGCACGAAGGGCAATGGCATCATGAACCACGTCTTCCACGGCTATGCTCCGTACAAGGGCGACATCCCGGGCCGTACGCGCGGTTCCCTCGTGGCATTCGAGCAGGGTGAGACGACGGGCTACGGCATCTACACGCTGCAGGATCGCGGCACGATGTTCATCTCCCCGGGCCAGCAGGTCTACGAGGGCATGATCGTCGGCGAGAACTCCCGCGAGAACGATATCGATATCAACCCGTGCAAGAAGAAGAACGTATCCAACATGCGCACGTCCGCTTCGGATGAGGCCATCCGCCTCACGCCGCCGCGCATCCTGTCGCTCGAGCAGGCCATCGAGTACATCAACAGCGATGAGCTCGTTGAGGTCACGCCGCAGAATATCCGTCTGCGCAAGGCCATCCTCGACCGCACGGTCCGCGGCCGCGCAGCCAAGAACGCACGCAAGTAAGACGTTACGCTGCTTGTTTTTTGTAAAAAATCCTGCTGGATGTGAATTCCAGCAGGATTTTTGCATTTTTTGACGAAATGTGGTATCATGTCGATAGTTAAATGTAAATTTACACCGTATGTCGGTATCAGCAAGACGTCGAGATGATTGGATTTCAGCTTGGAAGGACGAGATGAGTATGAGCGGTATGGAGAAAGTGAAAGGCAAACTCACGGGCCTCATGGATATGATTCTGCCATGGGAAGAGGAAGAAGTCGAAGAAGAAGAGGTCCTCGAGACGAAGTCTCAGCAGGAACAGCGCAAGGCCGGCCAGCAGAAGGCTGCGGCGCAGGCATCTTCCGTGAGAACGGCAGAAGAGTACAAGGTTTCGGGTGGCAGCTCCATTTTCTTTGCACCGGCTGAAGAACGCCGCACGACGGCCGCTCCGTCCTACCGCGAGCCCTCTCATGCGACGACGCGCCGCCAGTTCACGGTCCATACGACGAAGGTCGCCGAACTGCGCGTCAAGATCTACGTGCCTGAGGATTTCGACCTCGTGACGTCGATTGCCGATGACCTCAAGGCCGGCAAGGCTGCTGTTGTCAACTACGAGAGTGTCGCTGCCGAGGAGCAGCGCCGCATCTGCGATTTTGTCAATGGTGCCTGCTACGTGGTCAACGGCTGCGCAAAGCGCATTTCCGAGCAGATTGTCCTCTACGCACCGGAAGGTGTCGATGTGGCGGAAGCGATGCCGGCAGCCCTCACGGACTGAGGTCCCGGTGTCCGCTCATTTGTTGAAGGTTCTCAGCCTGTCCCAAGGTGGGGCAGGCTTTTCCTTTTGCCTGCCTCCCGCTTTGCTCGCATCTGCGGCAGGTGGAGACAGGCGGAATTTCACGAGGAAAGGTGATAGTGATGAAACAGGAAAATGAGGTACTCGAAGGGGTATTGCAGGAATTCTCGAAGCTTGCGGCCATCCCGCGCAAGTCGGGCCATGAACAGGCTGTCAGCGACTTCCTGAAGTCGTATTTGACGGAACTCGGCTGCACGGTGACGCAGGACGAGGTCAACAGCATCATTGCGGACAAGCCGGCAGCTCCTGGCTTTGAACAGGCGCCGCTGACGATCCTGCAGGGCCATATGGACATGGTCTGCGTCGCGGAGGAAGGCTATGCGTACGATCCGCTCAAGGATCCCATCAAGCTCGTACGCGACGAGAAGTATTTGTCGGCAGAGGGCACGAGCCTCGGCGCCGACGACGGCATCGGTGTGGCCGAGGGCATCTACGTGCTGAAGCATGCGAAGAACCACGGCCCGCTGCGTCTCATCGTGACGGTGGACGAGGAGCAGGGCATGACGGGCGCCATCAAGCTCGGCGCTGAGCACCTCAAGGATGCTTCCTTCCTCATTAACTGCGACAGCGAGAATTATGACGAGCTGACCGTCGGCAGTGCCGGCAGCGTCAACCTCGATTTCACGCGCGAGCTGCGCCGTGTGCCGGCCGAGAGCCAGCATGCCTGGACGATTGAGATCCAGGGCCTGCTCGGCGGCCATTCGGGTGAGCGCATCGGCGACGGCCGCGGCAATGCCATCCGCACACTGGCCATGGCGCTGACGGCCCTGCAGAAAGAGGGCGAGATCGAGCTCATCTCCTTCACGGGCGGCAAGGCGCGCAACGCCATCCCGAACACGGCCCGGGCCGTCATCGCGACGGAACTGCCGCGCGAGAAGATGGTGGAGGTGCTGCGCGACATCCGCACGCGCTTTGCGAAGATGTACGGCAATGTCGACCCGACCATCGACATCAGCCTCGCACCGGCCGAGATGCCCGAGCAGGTCATCAAGGCCGGCGACACGCAGCGTCTGCTGCGCCTGCTGACGATCCTGCACACGGGCGTCTACGCGATGTCATCGGTCATCCCGGGCCTCGTCGAGACGAGCGCGAACCTCGGTGTCGTCAATATGAGCGAGGATGAAGTGGAGGTCCAGTTCTTCCCGCGCTCGGCCATCGACCAGAAACTCGACGAGTTCCGCCAGTATGCCGAGACGATTGCCGCGCTCACGGGCTTCACGGCCCACATCGGCACGCAGTCGCCGGGCTGGAAGGAAAACAAGGACAGCCGCCTCGCGAAGATCGTGGCGGAGACGTTTGAGGAGCAGAACGGCAAGCCCATGAAGGTCGAGACAATCCACGCCGGCCTCGAATGCGGCTGGCACTTCCTCAAGAATCCGCAGCTCGACATGGTGTCCATCGGCGTGACGACGTGCGACATCCACAGCCCCAATGAGCATCTCGTCCTCGCCACGGTCAAGCCGCAGGTGGATCTGATCCTCGCGACACTCGAGAAGATCGCTGCGCTGCACTGACGGCCGCTTGGGGCATAACGAAAAGAACATAGAGGGTAGGCCCGCGTGCGAATGCTTTGTACGGCGGGCTCCTTTTTATATAACGTAGCGTGTCTGCTCTTTGTTTCATCCCTTTTTCAACGGAATCGCAACTTTTTTTAAAATAAGTGTTGACAAGAACGCAGATTGCCCATATAATAATACATGTCGCTGAGACAGAGCGACACAAAAGAAGAACGGCCCGGTAGTTTAGTTGGTTAGAATGCCGCCCTGTCACGGCGGAGGTCATGGGTTCAAGTCCCATTCGGGTCGCCATTCATGCGGAAATAGCTCAGTGGTAGAGCACCACCTTGCCAAGGTGGGGGTCGCGAGTTCGAGCCTCGTTTTCCGCTCCATTTTTCGGCGACATAGCCAAGTGGTAAGGCCGAGGTCTGCAAAACCTTTATCCCCAGTTCGATTCTGGGTGTCGCCTCCAATTTTATATCATGCGGAAATAGCTCAGTGGTAGAGCACCACCTTGCCAAGGTGGGGGTCGCGAGTTCGAGCCTCGTTTTCCGCTCCATTTTATTTTGGCGACATAGCCAAGTGGTAAGGCCGAGGTCTGCAAAACCTTTATCCCCAGTTCGATTCTGGGTGTCGCCTCCAAGATGAAATGCAGCCCGGAAGGTTTTCCTTCCGGGCTTTTTGTTTGCCTGTAATCACCTGCGATTGCCTGTAATAAGTTAGGAGTGTCTTTGATGGCCAATGAACCTTCCCGTATCACCGATAATCTGCTCAACGTGTTCAACTATTGCTTCGTCGAGACGGTACCGTACGCGTTCTTCAAGCCGAATCCGGAACGCGACATCGCCGTGAATCTCGTCGACAAGGAATATCACTGCCCGGGCTGCGGCAAGGTGACGCGCGTCGTCTATCAGAAGCGTCCGCTGACGTATTATTCGAAAGGCAAGCTTGCCGAGGAACGCCGCATCTACGACAAGCTCGGCAAGGAATTCCCGTTCATGGGAGAGATCCATGCGGGCAAGCCCTTCACGAATGAGGCCATCGGCTACTGCCGTGCCTGCGCCGGGCAGGAAATCCTGAAGTCGGAGGAGCCCGGCCAGCGTGTCGCGAACCTCTCGCTCCGGCTGCACAGCGAGGATGAGCTCGTCGTGGCCAAGGCCCGTGCGGCCATGGAGCAGTCGCTCAAGGACTGGCTGGCCGGCGTCGAGAAGCCCGAGGACTTCCTGCAGTACCAGCTGACGGATTTTGCCGCCCTGCGCGACTTCATCTGTGCCGTCATGCTCGAGGACACGCAGGCCGTCAGTCAGACCCTCGCCGACTACCGCACGAAGATCGCGGCGCTCGAGGAGGAGATCCGCGCGCTGCTCTCAGAGCTGCCGGATACCTGGCGTGCCTATGCGGCGCGCTCGACGGGCGTCTATGAATCCATGAATGACAAGATGTATCATGAGTACACCGTCGCGTTCCCGCAGCCCGGCACGATGCCCGAGGATTACTACATCTACCGCCCGCTCGAGAAGAGCCGCGTGCTGATGTTCCTCGAACAGCCGCGCATCGAGACGCTCGAAGAGCTCCTGATGGAAGTCGGCTTCCACGGCGAATGGATTGATCTCGTCAACCAGCGCATTCAGCAGCTGTTGCCCGAGGCGTAATCATCGCGGCAGGCTCGTGCTTCGTTATGCATATATATGCAAAATGATCTTGTTTGTGGCGTTCGTATCTGTAGAAAAAGCCAGACAATCGATGTGCCTGGCTTTTCTTATATTTTCTTCAATGACCCGTTAGGTGCTATGTTAGGTGCTGACCTCTGTTTTTGTCATCAAAAAAAGCTCCGCGGAAACCCCGCGAAGCCTTGTGTTGCAAGTGGTGCCGAAGGCCGGACTTGAACCGGCACGTTGTTGCCAACGGCAGATTTTGAGTCTGCTGCGTCTGCCAATTCCGCCACTCCGGCAAAATGACATCACTCATGCGTCATTAACGTAATACATTTTAGCATTCATCTTTCCTTTTGTCAACCCATCCCATAAATCAGCCTTCCCCGTGCACGGGGAAGGGGGACCGCGATAGCGGTGGAAGAGGTCCATTTTCTTAGAAAAGGTGGCCCGAAGACGTCTTTGAGCTGGCTAGAGAAAATCCTGGCTTTTGCTGATGTGTGTTCTATGATATAATGAAAAAAAATAAAATGATGAGAAAGGCGGGAGGTTTGTGATGGATGCCGAACAGGAAATCCGGGCATTCCTGTGGGAATGGACGCGCAAGACCGTTGATTTGGACGATTTGCAGCGAGCCTTTGCTGCTATGGACTATGAGACCTTTCATCAGGCCATGGCAGCGTTGCTGCGCGATGGGAGCCTGACGCGGGTGGCATCGCGCGGATCGGATTTTCGCGGCTTGCCGCGGCGCTGCCGCCTTGCACGCGGGCGCCTCTGCCCGGCGGCCGATGCCATCCAGCAGGATATTGCACGGCACGGCTTGGCTGCCTCGCTCGACTTTTCCTTTTATTATGGACATCCGCTCACGTTCTGGCAACAGGATCTTGCGCACATCCTCCAGCTGAGCCAATGGCTGCAGCATACGGCTGCCAAGCAGCCGCTGACGGTTTCTGATCAGCAGCGTTCCTGGGATATCTTTCGCGATGAAAAATTCCTGTTGACTACAGAAGGAGAAGTGTTGCTGCATCGTCTGCATCTCAGCTGGCAGGATATCGGCGTCAAACGGGAGTGGGAACCCCTGATGATGGCGGTCCATCCTTCTGCCTTGCAGGGCGATATTTGCCATCATCTGGTGCTGGAGAACAAGGCTCCGTATCATAAGCTGCTGCCGTATTTCGCAGAGCTTGGCTTTGCGTCTCTGGTTTTTGGCGCCGGCTGGAAGATCGCGGGCAATCTCGCGGCCCTGCCTCGGCAGGCGGGATGTCCAGAGGCTCATCACATTGCCTGGTACTTTGGCGACTTTGACTGGGAAGGGCTTAAAATCTTCCAGTCTGTGTCCACCTGCCCCGCCGTCGAGGTACGGCTCGCCGCACCGTTTTACCGGGCGTTTTTGCAGCAGCAGGCACCGCAGGGCAAGGAGCAGCAAATACCTGATGAGGCGGCCTGGCGGGCTTTTTCCCACTGGCTGCAGCCGGAGGAGACACGGAAGTTCCGGCAAATCTTAGAGAATCATCGGTATTATCCGCAGGAAGCCCTGTCGGCAGCGGATTTGCTTACATGTGGAAAGGAATTACGGAATGGAATCGGAACACTTTGCTGAACGCATGAAACGCATTCTGCTCATGGAACCGTTGTACCGTCTTGGCAGGCGGCAGTTCGGGCAGAAAGGTGAACAATCATATTCTGGTATGGAGCTGGGCCTTCTGGCACTGCTCTTTTTCTTTGAGCAAATGCTGGACGGCAAGCGTGAGGCCGGCATCCGGAACCTTGCGCTTTTTCTGCAGCAGCAGACGCAGGGCTGTCTCTTCCCCGTAGAGAAGGGGGAGGAAGCGTATGAGCAGCTGGCCCGCGATATCGTGGGCGTTTTCCGCCCGCAGACCGGCCGGCGCAATGAACAGGTCTTTTTCGACTGGGAACAGGGCAGAGAGGTGAGGGCCCGTTATTCCTATCTTAAGGCAGACCGCGCCGACATCCATGCCAACGAGCAGTATTATGTCCTTGATGAACAGGGACTCGAGCTGATCTTTGCGACGAAGGAGTATTTCAGCGAGTACCAGCTGTCCATCAACCAGCTCATATTGCGCAAGCAGCTCGAGAAAGGGCAATTTGTGCTGGCCCTGCGTCAGATCGAGGAGATGCGGCTCGATGTCGAAACGCTGCGCAATCGCATGGACAGAATCCGTCAGGAAATCCATCGCAACATCGTCTCGCAGGAGACGCTGGAGCATTATCGCAGGATTGTGGCTGATTTCAACCAGCGGCTCAAGAGCGAGGAAGATGCCTTCACGGAACTCCAGACCTTTGTGCGCGATACGAAGGAGCGCATCCGCGGCAATCCACAGGCTGACCCCGAGCGGCGTGCCTATACGAACATCCAGGCCGTGGAGCGCCATCTTGCGCATGTGCATGCGCTTCATCGCGAGCTCTTGAAGGCCGGTATTGACCTCGGTACATCAGCGCTGGCTGCGGCTGAAGAAGCGCTGTATTTCACAGGCGTGGACAGTTTCAATTATGAACAGGAGATCACGAGCCGCATGTTCGCCTCGCCATTGCCTTTGACGGCAGCCCGCCGTCTCGTCGAGCCTTTCCTGCCGCTGCAGGCCTGCGAGCTCTGGTCGCCGCTTACGATCTTCCTGCCGCAGCGCCTCGAGAAGCTGGAGCGGGAGAGCCGACAGGAAGCATTTCCGGAGATTGACGATACGGAGGTCCATGGTGAGAAACTTCAGAATGTCCAGGAACATTATGCGGCCATTGTGCGCAATTTGCTGGATTTCCTGGGTCTCGGCAGGAAGACGACGCTGCAGGCGTTCTGCGCGATGCTTGAGGAGCAGCGGTCCGCCTGGTGCAGCGAGAAACAGTTCTACGTCTTTTGGATGCTGCTGCACCGGCAGCACTGCTTGCATCTTAATCCTGAGCGCATCGCGAGGGACTCGGTCTACGCGCGAATCCCGGCGGTCTGTCCGGAACTTCTATCAATTGAAGTGCAGGAACGATCGGGTTTTGTGGAACTTGATGGCTATACGATCAGCGATATGGATATCACCGTGACAGTGGATGGAGATGAGAAGCTATGATAGAAGATAATGTGATGCTGGCCTTTGACATCTATGCGCGTCTGGCAGCCAGCGGCCAAGTGCGCAAGGCGGAGATTTCCGCCTACTGGGAGAATGAGGAAGTCCGCCATTTCGTGGAGCGCTTCGTCGGGCAGGTGCAGTGTGTGCTGATCAGCGATGCCGATTATCTGTATCTTCTGCCGGCCTCACTTGAATCGCCGTTCCATATCAGCAATGAGGCGTTCAAGAAACGATACATGACATCGAAAGCGGTCAATATGGACATTTACCTGTTGTACCTTTCCATCATTGTCCTGTTCGGCTGCTTCTACGACAGCTATCAGACGCAGGAGCCGGCGGACTTCGTGAGCATGAGCACCTGGCTTGAAGCCATGAACGGCCGCATCGAATCGCTGCACCGCCATGACGAGGAGACGCTCAAGGCTGCTGAGGGCGCGATGAATTTCAATTGGCTGACGCTCATGCGGAAGTGGGATGACCTCGACAGCATCAAGGAAACGGCCAGGAAACAGGACGCCCGGACAAACAGCCGCCTGAGCTTTTTGAACATGGCCAGATCCTTCCTGCTGCAGCAGCATCTCGTGCGGGAAATCGGCAACGACGAGCTCGTGCTGACGGAAAAGGCAAGGGCCATCTTTGCGAACTACTTCATGGAAGCGAGCTATAACAACGGCATCCTGGATTTCATGTATGAACTGGATCACAAGGACGTGCAGGACGGGGAGAAAGGAGCGGATGACCATGCCATCCATCAGTAGGATTCGCTTTACGAATGTGGTCTATGACCATGGACACAAACGCTACATCGATACGATCTTTCGCTTTGACGGCTACAATGCCATCCTGCTGCTCGAGAATGGCGCGGGCAAGACGGTGTTCGTACAGACGCTCATACAGGCGGTGCTGCCGCGCAAATCCGTGGCGCAGCGCAAGATCCAGGAAACGCTGCAGCTCAGCAACTCAGCGGCGCATATCGCCGTGGAGTGGATTCTTGAGGACCGGCCGCGCCGCTATGCACTGACGGCCGTGACGCTTTTCCGCAACAGCAAGGACCAGCTCGGCAGCCAGGAATTTGCCATGGAGTACACGCCGGAATCCTCCGTTCGCCTCGATACGCTGCCATTCGTGCAGAAGGAGGGCAGCAGGGAACGGCCGGCGACGAAAGAGGAAATGACCGCATTCTTCCGCAGTACGGCGGAACGCCATATGCTGGCTCATTTCTTTTCGGAATATGATACCTTGCAGGCCTATGAGGATTACATCGAAGAGCACTTCAAGCTCATCGCGTCGGAATGGGATAAGATTGCGGCCATCAACGAGACGGAGGGCGGCGTCGAGGCGTATTTCAACAATTGCCGCACGACGGCAGAGCTCGTGGACCGCCTGCTGATCCCGACGGTGGAGGAAGGTCTGGCGGCGGCCGCTCATGGTCAGCAGAAAGGTAATGGCTTTGCTGCGCTTTTTGAGAGCCAGCGCGAACATGTCAAGCAGCAGATTCGCCTCGAGAAACGCATCGGGGAGATGCAGGGAATCCTCGCGCAGATGCAGGATTATACGGCCGTGAAGAAGGCACAGTATGAGGCGGAGCAGGAGCTCCTGCATCAGAATGGACTGCTCAAGGCGTACGACCAGCAGGTACGCCGCGCGCGGGCTGCCTGTCAGCAGGAACAGGAAACGCTGGTAATGCGCCAGCAGGAAAACGATGCCCAGCGCCAGAAGAACCGGGAAATCCTGTCGGCCTGCCGCGTGGCGGCCGCTGAGGCTGCCTGTGAGGAGGCACGAGCTGCTTATGAAGAAGCAAAACGCGCGTCTGACGATGCGGCACAGGCGTATCGGGATAATCAGACCATGTCCGCCAATCTCAGCTATGCCCGTAGGAAACAGGAGCTCGCACAGGCCGAGGGCCTGCTTGCCGAGCGTCAGCGGGCACTTTCTCTCCTGGCAGCCGACCAGAAGACGCAGGAGCTTGCCGCCCAGCTCAAGGAGAATGGCGCCTGGCTTCATGGATGGTTCCAGCAGCAGGAGCAGAAGCATGAAGCGCGCATCCAGGAAATCCGGCAGCAGCGGGAGACGCAGAAGCAGCACGAAGCTGCGTGTCAGGCAAAGCAGAGGGAGAACCATCGCCGTCAGCAGAAGCTCCGGCAGGAGATCGACAGCGGCGAAGGGCGCATCGGCGCGCTTGTCGCGCAGCAGGAAGTCATCGAGCAGGAACTCTTCACCGATGCCGTCCATCAGGATGTGGATGCCCAGGAACAGGCCTGGCGGCGGGAACTGGCAGAAGTCCGGAAGAACCGGGATGATTATGCGCAGAACATTGCCTTTTTCGAAGAAGAGGGAGAGAAGGCCGCCGGACAGATTGCGGAAGCCGAAAAGGCCCGTGATGAACAGCAGCAGGCCCTGCAGGAGCGGACGGTCGCTCTGGACCGCGTGACGACGGCGGCGCGCGATGTATTCGCGAATCTGCAGAAATGGCCGCAGTGCGCCAACACCACCCGCGAGGCAGCGGATCTCTACCGTCAGGCGGAATACTTTGCCCAGCAGCTCGGCGATGCCGTCGTCATGCATGAAAAGCAGCATAACGACCTCGACAAGAAGCGCCGGCAGGCCCATCGCTGGCTGGATCTCTACGATGGGCTCGAGGCATTCGCGGCGGATCCTGTCCTGCTTGACAAGATCGAAGCCTGGAGCAGCGAGTTCGTATTCCTCAAGAGCGGCGTGGAATTCTTCCAGCTGCACGTGGAAGCCGTGGCTGAGAAACAACAGGAGATTTATGCGCGATATCCGTTCTGGGCACTCAGCGTCGTGGTCATGGAGGAGGATGTGCCGCAGCTCCAGCGCCTTCTTGCAAAGGAGGCCGGGGATTTCTTTGAGCCTGTCTTCATCCTGTCCGAGCAGCAGGCAAGGGCCATCGTGGCAGGGGAGACGCTGACCGGCGGCCTGCATATCGTAGCACCTTCGCACTGGCAGCGCGTCATGCAGCCGGCAGCGTTCCGTGACTGGCTCGACGCCATGCGGGAGGAGGCTGACCGGGCTGACGGCCTGCTGCGGGAAAATGACCGGGAATGGCAGGAACTCAGCCATTCGCTGCAAGTCCTGAAGCAGTTTGAGGAACGGTATCCCTTTACTTGGTACCGCGAGCAGCGGGATGCGTATCAGTCGCTGCAGGAGGCCCTTTCGCGCACGCAGCATGTGCTGCGGGAAGCCCGCCGGAATCAGGAGCAGTGCCGCCAGAATGCCGAGGGCTTCCGCAAGAAGCATCAGGAGGCGGAGAGACGGGAGACCGGGCTTTCCTATGGCCTCCGGCAACTGGCGCAGTATAAGGAACTGCGTCGCCAGCACCAGGAAATCCTCGCGCGTAACAGCGAGCTTTTGCAGGCCTGCGCAGTCCTGCAGGCAGAGGAAAAGCGGTTGACGGGGGAACTGGATGCCCTGCGCCGTCAGCAGGATGCGCTGACGTATGACGAGGCCGGGGCCGAAACGCGCCTGCAGGAAGTGCGGCACATGATGTACTATCCGGATGTGCAGCAGGAAACGGCCGTCCTGCCGCAAGAGAGACTTTCCTATGAGGCACTGGCGGAAACGCGGCGCCGCCTGCAGAGCCAACTGGAAGGTGCCGACAGCAGCCGGGCGCGCCTCGAGGCACAGATTGCCCAGTCACAGGCCGACAAGAAACGCCTGCAAAAAGAGATTTGCGAGCAGCAGCGCCGGGCGGAGACGGAGCTCGACGAGACGTTCGTCTATCCGGAGGATGGTGCCCTGCGCGAAGAAACGCTGCTGCAGGCATCCCATCAGCTTAAGAAGGCACAGCAGCAGGCCGAAAAGGAATGCCGGGCGCGGCAGGATACGTACAACCGACAGGACGGACAGTGCGAGAACGAGCGGGCGCGTCATGAGCGCGAATACGGCGTTTATACGCCTCTTGTGCAGCCTTTTGAAGACGTGCAGCGCGAGGCGGCGCAGCAGCAGGAAGTATTGAGGAAGCTCGCCTCTGAACTGACGGCACAACTGCAGGCAAACGGACGCGAGGAAAAAGCTCTCGATGGACTCGTGCATCAGCTGGAAATCCGCAACGAACAGCTTGGCTTTGCTCGCGAGGAAATCCCCATGGTGCTTCCCGAAAAGCTCGAAGAAGACGCCGGCAGCTCGGAGCTTTCTACACGGATTGCCTCATGTCTGGAGCAGGCGGAGACGGCATTCGAGACGGCAAAGCAGCGCCAGCGCGCCGGAGAGAAGCAGAAGAATGCGTTCATCCTCTACTGTGAGGACAAGGTGCATGAAGAACGGATGCGCCGCAGCATCGTCGACGGCCTGCGCAGCAAGGAGCGCTACGAGGAATATCTTGATTGGCAGACGAAGAGCAGGGAACGCCTGCAGGGGGCCATCAGCCTCTTCGAGGAGGAGCGCAGGAGTCATCTGGCGCATATGGAGCATATGCTTCGGCACATGATTCTTCATCTGCAGTCGGTCTGTGACGGCTTGAAAGAGCTTGCCTCGAGGACGCGCGTCAAGGTGGGCGAGGCGGCAAAGGACATCATCATGATCCAGCTGCCGGAATGGGAGGAAGCCGCGGCCCGCACGGCCATCCGGTCCTATCTGAACAACCTGGCGCAGGAGCTCGATGGCGACGCGTATCACGATGAACTCGGCCAGGAAGATGGCAAGAAAATCCGCGATACGCTCGAGAAACGGCTGCGTACCCAGCAGATGCTTCATGTCGTGCTCGGGAATCAGGCCGTCAAGGTACGTTGCCGCAAAGCGACGAGCGGCAATACCTTCTCAGAGCGGCCCTATCCATGGGAAGAATCGAATCAGTGGTCGGGCGGCGAGACGTGGAGCAAGAATATGGCCCTGTTCCTCGGATGTCTCAATTACCTTTCGGAGAAGCGCTGCCATATCCGGAAAGCCAAATACAATACGCGCGTGGTCGTCGCAGATAACCCGTTTGGCAAGGCTTCGAGCGACCATGTTCTTAGCCCGGTCTTTTTCATCGCGCAGCAGCTGGGCTTCCAGATCATCGCGCTGACAGCCCATCAGGAAGGCAGCTTCATCCGCAAATACTTCCCCGTCGTCTACAGCTGCCGCTTTGCCGATACGGCTGACCACAAGAGCAGGACGGTGATTCCCGAGCAGGAGGTCAAGACCGCCTTCTTCGAAGAACACCATCCCGAAAGCCTGGCCCGACTCAACTCCTACGACCAGCTCGGGCTCTTTGATTGATTTTGCGCACGGACCACAGCGACTGGCCTAAGAAGTGTCAGGCAACATCGGCATTGACTGGCCGTTCTGATAGAAAAACGAAAAGCGGGGAAAGGGGACCGCGAAGCGGTGGAAGAGGTCCGTGGATAAGGCTTTTCTGTACGATCTCAGTATGGACAAAATGGTAGGATTCTGATAAAATATGCTATTGACTATCATGGAATACATGGAATAAAGGATGGATTATATATATGAAACGTATCGATGGCAAGGTACATCGTTTCGCGCATCTGATTGTCTATGGCTGTCAGATGAATCAGAGCGATGCGGAGCGCATGCTGGGGCAGTTGAAGACGATTGGGTATGAGCCGACGGAGGAGATGGGAGAGGCTGACCTCATCCTCATCAATACGTGCTGCGTGCGCGAGACGGCGGAAGACCGCGTCTACGGCAAGATCGGAGAGATCAAGCATCTCAAACGGCAGAATCCGGATCTGATCTTCGGCATCACGGGCTGCATGGCACAGAAGGAGGGCGAGGCTCTCATCAAGCGTGCGCCGCATATCGATTTCGTGCTCGGCACGAACAAGGTGCATGAGCTCACGCGCGTGGTGCGCGAGATCGAGGCGGAGCACGGCCATGTCGTCGATGTGGAGCTCGGCGAAACGGAGCTGCCGGATGATGTGCCGGTGGCGCGCAGCGGCAAGCTCTCGGCGTGGATTCCCATCATGTACGGCTGCAACAATTTCTGCACGTACTGCATCGTGCCGTATGTGCGCGGACGCGAGCGCAGCCGTCTGCCGGAGGAAATCGTGAAGGAAGTCCGGGAGGCCGTCGCAGCCGGCTACGAGGAGGTCACGCTGCTCGGGCAGAATGTCAATTCGTACGGCAAGGACCACAAGCAGGCGGATTTCGCCGATCTCCTGAAGATGGTCGACGAGGTGCCGGGCATTCGCCGCGTGCGCTTCATGACGTCGCATCCGAAGGATCTGTCGGATAAGGTCATCGCGGCCATCCGTGACGGCGAGCATCTCTGCGAGCACATCCATCTGCCCGTGCAGTACGGCAGCAACCGCATTTTAAAGGCCATGAACCGTGTCTACACAGTGGAATCCTACAAGGATCTCGTGCGCCGCATCCGCGCGGCCATCCCCGAGGTCAGCCTGACGACGGATCTCATCGTGGGTTTCCCGGGCGAGACGGATGAGGATTTTGCGCAGATGCTCGATTTCCTGCGCGAAATCCGCTACGATTCGGCCTATACCTTCATTTATTCGAAGCGTTCGGGCACGCCGGCCGCGAAGATGGAGGACCAGGTGCCGGAGGATGTCAAGAAGGCGCGCCTGCAGCAGCTCATGGATGTGCAGAATGAGATCAGCCTCGAGATCAATACGAAACTGCTCGGCAGGGAAGTCGAGGTCATGGTCGAGGGGCCGAGCAAGAATGACGCGGCCGTCTGGTCTGGGCGCACGCGCACGAACAAGATCGTCCTGTTCGCGCATGACGGCGAGCAGCCAGGCGATTTCGTGACGGTGAAGATCACGCACCCGCAGACCTGGGTGCTCAAGGGCGAGCGCGTCCACTGAGTGAAAATCCCTGGTATGACTGCCTGCAGGGGAACAGGCTGGTTTTTAACAGATGGAAAAGGTCTTCCTGCGGGAGGGCCTTTTCTCGTTTTATCGGCTGCCGGACGAGAAGGGAAGCAGCGCTGAATTTTTTTACAGGAGGTGTTTCTATCGATGGAAATGACACCGATGATGCGTCAGTATCTCGCGGCGAAGGAGCAGAATCCCGGTACGATCCTGTTCTTCCGTCTCGGTGATTTTTATGAGATGTTTTTTGACGATGCAAAGCTCGTATCGAAGGAGCTCGGGCTGACGCTGACGAGCCGCAGCAAGAATCCGGATAATGCGCCGATGTGCGGCGTGCCGTATCATGCGGCGGAGACTTATGTCAACAAGCTCGTGCAGAAGGGCTACAAGGTGGCCATCGCCGAGCAGATCGGCGATCCGAAGGCCAAGGGGCTGACGAAGCGCGAGGTCATCAAGATCATCACGCCGGGCACGGTCCTCTCGGAAGCGGCGCTCAAAGACGCGCAGAACAATTACATTGCACTCGTCTATGAGCAGGCGGAAAAGATCGTACTGACGGGTGCGGATATCTCGACGGGCGAGTGCTTCTACGGCATCTATCAGGGGCCGGACCGTCTGCAGATGCTGCAGGATGAGCTCTACCGCCTCATGATGCCGGAGCTTTTGCTCGTCGGCAGGCTTTCCTTTGAGCAGGATCTGCGCGAATTCATCGCGCTGCGCCTGCCGCACTGCTCATTCACGATGATCGACGAGGTGTCGGCGCACATCGATGACCGTCTCGTCCAGCATTTCGACGCGGCGACACGCCCGACGGCACCCGAGGCCAGGGCGGCCGTCGCGACACTTCTCGATTACCTGCACGAGACCGTCAAGACGGATCTTACGCACCTCAACCAGCTCACGTATCTCGATGCTTCGGAAAATCTCGTGGTCGACACGTATACGCTGCGCAATCTTGAGATTACGCGCAACCTGCGTGACGGCGGCAAGAAGGATACACTGCTCGATGTGCTCGATTTCACGGAAACGGCCATGGGCAGCCGCCTCCTCAAGAAATGGCTCGAGTACCCGCTTTTAAGCATCCCGAAAATCAGCCGGCGGCAGGATGCCGTGGAGGAGTTTGCGGCGGATTTCGCGCTGCGCGGCGGCGTGCGGCAGGGCTGCAAGGAAATCCATGATTTCGAGCGCCTCCTGACGCGCATCGAGGTCGGCACGGCCAACGCGCGCGACCTCATCGCCCTCAAGATTTCGCTGATGTGCCTGCCGGGCATCAAGGAAAATATGAAGGGGGTCAAGTCGGAGCTCTTGCGGCAGTGCGCGGCAGGCATCGAGTGCTTCGCGGAGCTCGTCGACCTGCTGGAACGGTCCATCGTCGATGAGCCGGGCATCAGCCTGCGCGAGGGCGGCATCATCAAGACGGGCTACAATGAAGAGCTCGACGAGTACCGCCGCATCTCGCACGACAGCAAGGCTATGCTGCAGGAGATCGAGGAGCGCGAGCGCGAGCAGACGGGAATCAAGACGCTCAAGATCGGCTACAACAAGGTATTTGGCTACTATATTGAAGTGCGCCACAGCGGCACGTCGCTCGTGCCGGACCGCTACATCCGCAAGCAGACGCTCGCGAACGCCGAGCGCTACATCACGGAGGAGCTCAAGGAATTCGAAACGAAGATCCTCGGCGCACAGGAAAAGATTGTCAATATCGAATACAATCTCTTCACGGAGGTACGCGAGACAATCAAGGCGCATCTGACTGAGGTGCAGCAGACTGCGCATGAAATCGCGCTCGTCGATGTGCTCGCGAGCCTCGCCGAAGCGGCCAGCACGTATCATTACGTGCGTCCGCAGCTGACGATGAACGGGGCCATCGACATCAAGGATGGCCGCCACCCGCTCGTCGAGCGCATCCTGACGCGCGACCTCTTCGTGCCGAACGACACGCAGCTCGACCATCACGATTGCGAGATCATGCTGATCACGGGGCCGAACATGGCCGGCAAGTCCACTTACATGCGCCAGGTGGCCCTTCTGACGCTCATGGCGCAGATTGGCAGCTTCATCCCGGCGCGCGAGGCATCGATTTCGCCTGTGGACCGCATCTTCACGCGCATCGGCGCGAGTGACGACCTCGTGAGCGGACAGAGCACCTTCATGGTGGAGATGAATGAGGTCGCGCAGATCCTGAAGTACGCGACGAAGGACAGCCTCGTCATCCTCGACGAGATTGGCCGCGGCACGAGCACATTCGACGGCATGAGCATTGCGCGCGCCGTCATCGAATACATCGAGAAGAAGGTCCATGCCAAGACGCTTTTCGCGACGCATTACCATGAGCTCACGGACCTCGAGGACGAGAAAATCAAGAATTACTGCGTGGCCGTCAAGGAACGCGGCAAGCAGGTGGCCTTCCTGCGCCGCATCATCAAGGGCGCGGCGGACAAGTCGTACGGCATCCACGTCGCGCGCCTCGCGGGTCTGCCAAAATCCGTGACGGCCCGTGCCGAGGAAATCCTTGCGGAGCTCGAGGCCGCGGCGCCGGAGCAGGCGGCCGTACCGGCTGCCGGGCAGACGGCAGAGGCGTCCAAGGGGACTGCGGCTGCTGCAGTTTCGGCAGGACAGAAGCAGGCGGACGCTTCGATGGGCTCGCTCTTTTCCTCGAGCCTCGCGTCGTCGCTTTTGGCACTCGATGTCATGACGATGACGCCGCTTGAGGCCATGAACGCACTTTACAAGCTGCAGGAGCAGGCGAAACGGGAGGAGGGTCAGGCATGAGCACGATTCACGTACTCGATGACAACACCATCAACAAAATCGCGGCCGGCGAGGTCGTCGAACGGCCGGCGTCTGTCATCAAGGAGCTCGTCGAGAACGCCATGGATGCCGGTGCGACGCGCATCGAGGTCGAGATTATGGCGGGCGGCACGAGCTTCATGCGCGTGACGGACAATGGCCGGGGCATGAGCGCGGAGGATGCACGCCTGGCCATCCTGCGCCATGCGACGAGCAAGATCAAGGCCGTCAGCGACCTCAACACGATTGGCACGCTGGGTTTCCGCGGCGAGGCCCTGCCGACAATCGCCTCAGTCTCGCGCTTTTCCCTGTTGACGCGGCAGGAAGGCGAGGACCTCGGCACGCGCGTCGATATCTGCGGCGGGCAGGAGCCCGATATCCGCGAGGCCGGCTGCAGCCTCGGCACGACGATCAAGGTTGAGGATCTCTTCTTCAACACGCCGGCACGCAAGAAATTCCTCAAGACGACGCATACGGAGGGCGGCAAGATCAACGATTTCATCGTCAAATTGGCCCTCTCGCGCCCCGATATCGCGTTCCAGTTCATCAACAACAATAAGGTATCCGTCGTGACGCCGGGCAACGGCAATCTCTTTGACGCCATCCGCGCCATCTACGGGGGCAAGGCGGCCGATTCCCTGCTCGCACTGTCGCTCGACGGCGAGGAAATCCACATCTCGGGCTACATCACGAAACCGTCGATGCTCAAGAGCAGCCGCGCCTGGCAGACGTACATCGTCAATTCGCGCATCATCCAGAGCCGCGCAATCGCGAAAGCCATTGACAACGCCTATAAGTCGCTGATCCCGAAGAGCGGCTTCCCGCTGGCCGTGGTCAACATCGAGGTGCCGCAGCGCACGATTGACGTCAACGTGCATCCGCAGAAGAGCGAGCTCAAATTCGAGGATGAGAGCCGCGTCTTCAAGGCGGTCTACAAGGCCGTGCTCGATGCCATCCGGCCGGCGGCGGACCGCGCGCTCGGCGAGGTGGCGGCCGTCGTGGAAAAGCCCGAGCACCATTATACGATGGAGCCCATGCGCTTCGTGCCCGCGACGGAGCCGCTCTCGCCCGTGCCCTCGTGGCCGCGCCGGGAGCAGGCACCCTCTGGCAGGCCGCAGACCATTTACGAAGCCGTGCATGGCAGTGCAAGGCCTGCCATGGAATTTCACGAGGCACAGGCGGCCCTGCAGCAGGAGCGCCGCCAGGAAGTGGAAAGAAGGGCGGCAGCGCCAGCCGCTGCCGCCGTACAGGGCGAAGCGGGCATACAGCCGCAGGCAAAAACTGCCCCGCAGGCAGATCCTGCCGCCGAGCCCTGCCAGGAGCATGGCGTGCTGCTCGAGAATGACGGCAACATCATCCCCATTGGGCAGGTCGACCTCACGTACATCATCGCGCAGGACGCCAAGGGCCTCTACATCATCGACCAGCACGCGGCGCATGAGCGCATCCTGTTCGATAAGTTCTCGGCCATGGCCGAAGGCATCCCGTCGCAGCAGCTGCTCGTGCATCAGATCCTCTCGTTTGACGACAGCGAGGCTGCGCTCATTGAAGAGAACCGGGACCTCTTCGTCTCACTGGGCTTCCACATGGAGCCGAGCGGCGAGCGCGAATTCCGCCTCGTGGAGGTGCCGGCTGATGTGCCTGTCAGCGAGGCAGAGGACATCGTGCGGGAAATCCTGACGAATCTGCATGAGATGCACAAGACTTCCGCGGAGGAAATCCGTCAGGCGTGCCTGGCGACGACGGCCTGCCGCGCGGCCATCAAGGCCGGCGAAGAGCTCAGCCTGCGCCAGATGCAGATTATCCTGGACGAGCTCGCGCACACGCCGTTCCCGTACACCTGCCCGCACGGCCGTCCGACCATCCTGAAATTCAGCAACGACGAGCTCGCGAAGATGTTCAAGCGCACGGGCTTCGGCTTTTGACCCGGCTTGAGAGGAGGATTCTTTTGCACGAGACAAATGACATACGGGAAGCGTTGGACCTGGTGACACCAAAGGCATCAAGGATAAGAGCCGTCGCGACAACGGGGCGCAAGCAGACGGAAGACGCTGTGACGCTTGCGAGATGGGCGGCCGCGCACGCCGGCATCCCTTACATCGAGCGTCGAAACCGGTCATCGGCAGCCCTGCGCGAGCACTATGGCGCCGAGTTCCTGCTCGTGGCCAAGCACGGTCTCCTGACGCTTGAGACGCCGCACGGCGACCTCTTCTTCCACCCGAACATGGCGCATCTTCGCCTCAAGAACCTGCGCTTCGGCAGCGGCGGCGAGGGCGACCGTATGGTCGAGGCTATGGGGCTTGTGCGCGGCATGCACGTGCTCGACTGCACGCTGGGCTTCGGCGCCGACGCCATCGTCGCGAGCTTTGCGGTGGGGCCCGAAGGCTCCGTGACGGGCGTGGAGTCCGAGCCCCTCATCGAGACGGTCGTCGGCTACGGCCTGCAGCATTTCAAGGCGGAGAACTGGCCAATGCAGGAAGCCATGCGCGGCGTCCATACCGTCTGCGATGAGGCGGCACACTATCTGAAGACGCTGCCTGAAAAATCGTTCGACGTCGTCTACTTCGATCCGATGTTCCGCCATCCACTGATGGAGAGCCGCAGCCTCACGCCGCTGCGGACCGTCGCCAACTACGCGGCCATCACGCCCGCGATGATCGAGGATGCCTGCCGCGTCGCCCGCCACCGCGTCGTCTTCAAGGAGAATGCCCGCAGCCATGAGTTCGCGCGCCTGGGCTTTTCGCACATCATGGGCGGCAGGTACAGCAAGGTGCATTACGGCGTGCGCATTCTCGATGAAACTAACTGAATCAATACGAAATCGTGTGCAGATTTCTGTCCGTTTTGCGAAAGGCCGCTTCCTCATTGGCAGGAAGTGGCCTTTTTCCACGGAATTTCGTTGATTTATGGATTACATGATGATAAAATAAAAAAGAATGATTTGAGCGGCTACAATTTCATAAGCGATTCCTGAACGCGCGACGCTTCAGGTCTGCTTGTCGTATTACGAATTACGAACGCAATAAAATTCACTATAAAGAAAGAACTCAATCAGCATTATCAGTGGAGGTGTACTTTTTTGTCTAAAGGAGCACAAAAATTACAGATTATCCCTCTCGGAGGCCTGGGGGAAATCGGCAAGAATATGACGGTCATCCGTGTGGACGATGAGATCCTCGTCATCGATTCAGGCCTTATGTTCCCGGAAGAGGACATGCTCGGCATCGATCTCGTCATCCCGGATATCAGCTATCTCGTTGAGAACAAGGACAAGATCAAGGCCATCGTGCTGACGCACGGCCACGAGGATCACATCGGCGCACTGCCGTACGTCCTCAAGAAAATCAATGTGCCGGTCTACGGCACGCGGCTGACGCTCGGCATCCTCGAGGGACGTCTCAAGGAGAACGGCGTTGACTCGAGCAATCTGCATTCGGTCATGCAGGGCGACATCATCAATGTCGGCTGCTTCTCCGTCGGCTTCATCCGCGTCAACCACTCGATTCCTGACGCCGTCGGCCTTTCCATCAAGACGCCGGTCGGCATGATCGTGCATACGGGCGACTTCAAGCTCGACTACACGCCAATCGATGGCAAGATGACGGATTTCCGCCGGTTCTCGGATCTCGGCAACCGCGGCGTGCTCGTCCTCATGGCCGATTCGACGAATTCGGAGCGCGAAGGCCATACGCCGTCGGAGCGCACGGTCGGTGCGGCCTTTGACAAGGCGTTCCACAACGCACGCGGCCGCATCATCGTCGCGACGTTCTCGTCGAACGTCCACCGCATCCAGCAGGTCATTGACACGGCGGTGCGCTACAAGCGCCATGTTGCCGTACTTGGCCGCAGCATGGTCAACGTCGTCAACATCTCGCTCGAGCTCGGCTACATCACGGCGCCTGAGGGCACGCTCATCGACATCGATGAGATCCACAACTACCGCATGGAGCAGGTGGTCATCATCACGACGGGCAGCCAGGGCGAGCCGATGTCGGCTCTGACGCGCATGTCGATGTCGGATCACCGCAAGGTTGGCATTGTGCCGGGCGATACGGTCATCATCTCGGCCACGCCAATCCCGGGCAATGAGAAGCTTGTCTCGAAGACCATCGACAACCTCATGAAGCTCGGTGCCAACGTCATCTACGGCCGCAACCAGGGCATCCATGTCTCGGGCCATGCGAGCCGCGAAGAGCTCAAGCTCATGCACAATCTCGTGCGCCCGAAATTCTTCATCCCGGTCCACGGCGAGTACCACCATCTCGTGCAGCATGCACGCCTTGCCCGTGAGCTCGGCATGCCGAAGGAGAACATCTTCATCAGCGAGAACGGCCAGATCCTCGAGTTCACGCGCGAGAAGGGCCAGGTGGCCGGCAAGGTCACGGCCGGCATGGTCATGGTCGACGGCCTCGGCGTCGGCGATGTCGGCAACATCGTGCTGCGCGACCGCCGTCAGCTCTCGCAGGACGGTATTCTCATCGTCGTCGTGACGATGAACAAGCAGACGAACCGCGTCGTCGCCGGCCCGGACATCGTCTCGCGCGGCTTTGTTTACGTGCGCGAGTCGGAGGCCCTCATGGACGAGGCGAAGGCCCGCGTCCAGCAGGCACTCGACCGCTGCGAGGATGAAAAGGTCAAGGAATGGGCTGCCATCAAGGCGAACGTGCGCGATGCGCTCGGCCGCTATCTCTTCGAGAAGACCCGCCGCCGCCCGATGATCCTGCCGATCATCATGGAGGTCTGAGTCTTAGCACCATCATAAGGAATTTGAGCCGGAGCTGCGTCTCCGGCTTTTCTGCTGACTGCGGACAGAGAAGATCTGTCCGATTTCATGGGGGAAGGAGTGCGAGAATGCCGTTTACCCATCTTCATGTCCATACGGAATTCAGCCTGCTCGACGGCGCGAGCCGCATCAAGGATCTCATCGCGGCGACGAAAGAGCTCGGCATGGACAGCATTGCCATCACCGACCACGGCGCGATGTACGGGGTCATCGATTTTTATAAGGAAGCGAAGAAGCAGGGCGTGAAGCCCATCATCGGCTGCGAGGTCTACGTGGCGCCCGGCGACCGCAGAGACCGCCAGGAGACAGGCGGCGTGCGCTACTATCACCTGATCCTGCTCGCCGAGAATCAGACGGGCTACCGCAACCTCGTGCAGCTCGTCTCGCTCGCGAACATCGAGGGCATGTACTACAAGCCGCGCGTCGACAAGGAGCTCCTGCAAAAGTACCACGAGGGCATTATCTGCCTGTCGGCCTGCATTGCCGGCGAGATCCCGCGCGCCATCCTGCAGGATAACAGGGAGCATGCCGAGGCGCTCGTACAGGAATACCTCGGGATTTTCGGCCGCGACAATTTCTTCCTCGAAATCCAGAACCACGGGCTGCCCGAGGAACGCAAGGCCAATGCCGGGCTCGTGGAGCTCGCGAAGAAATACGATGTCGGGCTCGTTGCGACGAACGACCTGCATTACGTGCACCGCGAGGACAGTGAGTTTCACGACATCCTGCTCTGCATCCAGATGAGCAAGACGATTGACGACCCTTCGCGCATGCGCTTTGCGAGCGATGATTATTATCTCAAGTCACCCGAGGAGATGGCGGCGCTCTTTTCCAAGTATCCCGAGGCCATCACCAATACGGAAAAGATTGCGGCAAGGTGCCAGGTGGATTTTGAGTTTGGCCATCTGCAGCTGCCGTATTATCCAATCCCTTCGCCGTATGCCGACGACGAAGCGTATCTGCGCCATCTCTGCGAGGAGAATCTGCCGCGCCGCTACTCCGAGATTACGGAAAAGGTCCGGGAGCGCCTCGAATACGAGCTCGGCATCATCCACCGCATGGGCTACGACAGCTACTTCCTCATCGTCTGGGATTTCATCAATTATTCGCGCGAGCACGGCATCGGCGTGGGCCCGGGCCGCGGCTCGGCGGCCGGCAGCATCGTCGCGTACCTGCTCGGAATCACGAATCTTGATCCTCTGAAGTACGATCTGCTCTTTGAGCGCTTCCTGAACCCGGAGCGCGTGACGATGCCGGATATCGATGTGGACTTTGATTACATCCAGCGTGGCAGGGTCATCGATTACGTCAAGGAACGCTACGGCTACGACCATGTCGCGCAGATCGTGACGTTCGGCACGATGGCGGCCAAGGGCGCCATCCGCGATGTCGGCCGCGTGCTCAACATGCCGTATGCCGAGGTGGCGGAGATCGCGGGGCTCGTGCCCAACGAGCTCAAGATCACGCTCGACAAGGCCATGAAGGAGTCGGCCGATTTCCGACGGGCTTATGAGGAGCGTCCCGAGGTCAAGCGCCTCATCGACCTTGCGCGCAAGCTCGAGGGTCTGCCGCGCCACTCTTCGACACATGCGGCCGGCGTCGTGATCGCGCGCAACCCGCTGACGGATTACGTGCCCGTCTCGATCTCAGAGGGCACGCTCGTCACTGAGTACGACAAGGACCACGTCGAGGAGCTCGGCCTCCTCAAGATGGACTTCCTGGGCCTGCGCACGCTGACGGTCATCAGCGACACGCTCGCGAACATCGAGAAGAGCCGCCATGAGAAAATCGACATCGACAAGATTCCGCTCGAGGATGAGGCGACGTCGAAGATGCTCTGCGAGGGGCGCACGGGAGCCGTGTTCCAGATGGAGTCGTCCGGCATGACGCAGCTCGTGCGCGACCTCGCGCCCGAGGGCTTCTCTGACCTTATCCCGCTCGTCGCGCTCTACCGGCCGGGACCGCTCGGCAGCGGCATGGTTGAGGACTTCATCGCTGGGCGCCACGGCGAGAAGGAAGTCACCTACATGCATCCGCTGCTCGAGCCCATCCTCAAGGAAACGTTCGGCGTCGTGCTCTACCAGGAGCAGGTCATGCAGATCGTGCAGGTGCTCGCGGGCTTCACGCTCGGCCAGGCCGACCTCCTGCGCCGCGCCATGGGTAAGAAGAAGCACGAAATCCTGATGGCCCAGAAGGAGAATTTCCTGCAGGGCTGCGCGAAGAATCACATCGAGCCGGGGCTTGCCAACACGATCTTCGACCTCCTGACGCATTTCGCCGATTACGGCTTCAACAAGTCGCACAGTGCGGCGTATGCGCTCGTGGCCTGGCAGACGGCGTACCTCAAGGCACACTATCCGGCGGAGTTCATGGCCGCGATGCTCACGAGCATCATGGACACGCCGAAGGTATCGACGTATATCGAGCTCAGCCGCCGCATGGGCATCCGCATCCTGCCGCCCGACATCAATGCGAGCTCCTCGTATTTCAGCGTCGACGGCGATGCCATCCGTTTCGGTCTTGCGGCCGTCAAGAACGTCGGCGAGAGCGCCATCGAGAGCGTCGAGAAGATCCGTGCGCAGGACGGGCCGTTTGCTTCGCTGCAGGATTTCTGCGCGCGCGTCGATATGCGCATCGTCAACCGGCGCGTGATGGAAAGCCTCATCAAATGCGGTGCGTTCGACAGCACGGGCGCGAAGCGCAGCCAGCTGCTCGCCATCCTGCCGCAGGCCGTCACTGAGGCGTATCAGAAGCAGCGCGACCGCCAGAGCGGTCAGCTCGGCCTCTTCACGGAGGAGACGATGGGCGAGGCCGGTGCCATCAAGCTGCCCGACATCCCCGAAGTCTCGAAGCAGGAGATGCTGAACTGGGAGAAGGAGACGACGGGCTTCTACATCACGGGGCATCCCCTGGACCAGTTTGCCGACAAGCTCGCAAATCTGCCGCGCATCGGCTCGCTGCAGGAGAACGGCATCCGGAACCATCAGGTGCTGCGGCTCGGCGGCATGATTACGGAGGCCAAGCGCATCACGACGAAGAAGGGTGACACGATGTGCTTCGTGACGCTCGAGGATTTCACTGATTCGCTCGAGGTCACGGTGTTCCCGCGCATCTTCTACCAGCATGTCAACATGCTCGTGCCCGATTCGCCGATTGTCGTGCAGGGCAAGGCCGATATCACGACGGACGGTGAGGTCAAGCTCATCGCCGACACAATCTGGCCGCTCGACCTCTATCTCACGGAATACTACATCACCCTGCCGCCCGCGGGCCTTGACGAGCAGCAGAAAGCGGCGATGCATGAGATCTTTGCCGGGCACCGCGGCAATCACGTCACGTATTTCCACAGCCAGGGCCACTGGCAGAAGGCCTCAGGCGCGTTCTGGCTCGACGGCAGCCCCGAGGCGGACGCGGCACTCGCCGCGCTGCTCGGCGAGAACGCCATCAAGAAGCGGTGATGCCGGAATGTGTTGCGATTGGCGGGACAGAATGATAAAATAAACAGATGCATATCAATTCCCCGCAAGAGGGGAAAATAAGGAGCGTTTTGGATTTTGAAAAAGAGAACAGCCGGCCGGCTGCTGCTGGCGGGAAGCATGGCCGTTTCCTGCCTCATCAGCCCGCTCAGCCAGCAGCATGCCTGGGCGGAAGCCGTATACGATATCAAGGAGATGCCGCGTCCCGATGTGCCGGGGCTCGTCGTCCGTCCCGATGACCCCCTGCAGAACCTGACGGCCCGCTCGGCCGTCGTCATGGATGCCGCGACGGGGCAGGTCATCTACGCGCGCGACATGGATGCGCGGCGTTTCCCGGCCAGCACGACAAAGATCATGACGCTGATCCTGGCTCTCGAGAACTCGAATCTCGACGATGTGGTCACGGTCAGCAGCAACGCGGCCGGCACGGAAGGGTCGACCATCTGGCTCGAGGCCGGTGAGAAGATCCGCATGGGCGATCTGCTCTACGGCATGATGATGCATTCGGGCAACGATGCGACGGTGGCCGTCGCCGAACACATTGCCGGTTCCGTCGACAAGTTCGCGGCGATGATGACGAAGAAGGCGCACGAGATCGGCGCGGTCAACACGAACTTCGCCAATGCCAACGGTCTGCCGCGCGACGACCATTACACGACGGCCTACGATATGGCGCTCATCGCCTCCTATGGCTACAGGGTGCCGGGCTTCGAGGAGATCGTCAGCACGAAGGAGATGCACTTTGACTGGGTCAAGAACCCCGAGCACCGCCTGCGCAACGAGAACCAGATGCTCTGGCTCTACCGCGGCGCCAACGGCGTCAAGACCGGCTACACCGATGCGGCGGGCCGCTGCCTCGTCTCGGCGGCGAAAAAGGACGGCCTGCAGCTCGTGGCCGTCGTGCTCGATTCCGTCTACATGTGGAACGATTCCATCAAATTGCTCGACTACGGCTTCGCGCATGTGGAGCCCGTGACGCTCGTGACGGAGGGCGATGTCGCCGGCTATGCACCGACGGCGGGCGGCAACGGCACGCGCGTTCCCTTGAAGGCTGCCGGGACCATCACGCTCGCGAAGCTCAAGGAGGGCGATGCGCGCCAGTATGAGACGAAGCTCGAGATACCCCAGAAGCTGCAGGCTCCCGTCGAGGAGGGCGAGGTGGTCGGCCGCTTCGTCGTGCTGCTCGACGATAAGGAAGTCGCCGCGACGGATCTTCTGGCCGGCACGAGCGTCACGCGGCGCTCGTTCTTCCTGACGGTCTGGCACTGGCTGCAGTCGCTCCTGGGCGTTAGCAGTGCGAAGTGAGAATCATGTGCGGGCGCATGAGAAGCGTGTCATGAGAAAAGAAAAGGAAGTAGAGACAGCGATGGCAGAGCGTTTACAGAAAATCATCAGTCAGGCGGGCGTTGCGTCGCGCCGGGCGGCCGAGAAGCTCATCGAAGCGGGCCGTGTGGCCGTCGATGGCCAGGTCGTGCGCGAACTCGGCCTCAAATTCGAGGCTGAGGAGCACATCATAACGGTCGATGGCAAGCCATTGGCCAGCAGGGAGCGTCACGTCTACTTCCTGCTCAACAAGCCGAAGGGGTATCTCTCGACGGCGAAGGATGAGCGTGGGCGCCGCACGGTGCTCGACCTCCTGCCGGAGGTGCGCGAGCGCATCTATCCCGTCGGGCGGCTCGACAACAACACGGAGGGACTCCTGCTCATCACGAATGACGGCGCACTCATGAACGGCCTGCTGCACCCGAAGTACGAGGTGGAAAAGACGTACGTCGCGCGCGTGACGGGCGAGCTCACACCGGAGAAAATCAAGGCCCTGCGTGAGGGCTTGCTGCTCGAAGACGGCATGACGGCACCGGCCAGGGTAAAGCTCTTGGGAGAGGACCGCGGCCTCACGCGCGCAGCCATCACGATCCACGAGGGCCGCAACCGCCAGGTGCGCCGCATGTTCGCGGCCGTCGGCTGTGACGTGCGCGCGCTCAAGCGCACCCGTTTTGCCGGGCTCACGCTCCTGGGCGTGCCGCGCGGGCAGCACCGCGCGCTGCAGGCACAGGAAGTGCAGGCGCTTTACCGGCTGGCAGGTCTTGAGGAGGCAGAAGCATGAAACACATACTGGTGATCGGCGCGGGGCCGGCCGGCATGATGGCGGCCATCCGCGCCGCCGAGAACGGGGCGGCGGTCACGCTGCTCGAGAAGATGAAGAAGCCCGGACGCAAGATGATGATCACGGGCAAGGGACGCTGCAACATCACGAATGCGGCCGACGTGCCCGAAATCATCCGCAATATCCACGGCAACGGCGCTTTCCTCAACAGTTCCATGCGCGCGTATGACAACCGCGATGTCATGGAGTTCTTTGAGCAGCAGGGCGTGCCTGTCAAGGTGGAGCGCGGCAACCGCGTCTTCCCCGTCAGCGACAGGGCACAGGACGCCGTCGACGCCATGGTGCACCGGCTGCACGAGCTCGGCGTGACAATCGAGCTCGAGACACCCGTATCCGACATCCTGACACAGGATGGCCGTGTGGCGGGCGTGCGCACGAAAACGGGTGCGCATTACAAGGCCGATGCCGTGATTCTCGCTGTCGGCGGCGCGTCGTATCCGGGCACGGGGTCATCAGGTGACGGCTACGCAATGGCGGCAAAGCTCGGCCATATCATTGTGCCAATCCGCCCGTCGCTTGTGCCGCTCGAGACGGAGGAAGACTGGGTCAAGGATGTCCAGGGCCTCTCGCTGCGCAACGTGCGCGCGACGCTGCTCGCAGACGGCGAGCCCGTGCAGGAGCTCTTCGGCGAGATGATGTTCACGCATTTCGGCGTGACGGGACCGATCATCCTCTCGGCCAGCCGGCAGGCGGCTGAGTGCCTCGCGAAAAATCAGCTCGTGGAACTCACACTCAATCTCAAGCCCGCACTGACGCCCGAGAAGCTTGATGCAAGGATCCAGCGCGACTTTGCGCAGTACATCCGCAAGTCCCTCAAGAACGGCCTCGTGGACCTTCTGCCGCACAAGCTCATCGAGCCCGTGCTCGACTATGCCTACCTTGACCCCGACAAGCCCGTGCATCAGGTCACGGCCGAGGAGCGCCGCCGCCTCGTCGAGACGCTGCAGCATCTGACGCTGACCATCACGAAGACGCGGCCAATCGCCGAGGCCATCGTGACGGCCGGCGGCGTCTCCGTCAAGGAGATCAACCCGAAGACGATGGAATCGAAGCTCGTGCCCGGCCTCTACTTTGCCGGCGAGGTCGTCGATGTCGATGCTTACACGGGCGGCTACAACCTGCAGGCGGCCTTCTCGATGGGCAATGCCGCGGGCTGCTGGAGCGTCTGGAACGACGATTGAAAAGTACCAAAGGGGAGGGCGGGGCTATGCCGCCGTCCCTCTGAACATCTGAAAGACGAGAATGGAGGATTCCTTATGGAACAAACGAAGACCATCGCGCAGGCTGCTCGCGGCCTGCACGGCACCGTCGCAATCCCGGGCGACAAGTCCATTTCCCACCGCAGTGTCATGTTCTCGGCACTCGGCTCGACGCCTGTGCACATCACGAATTTCCTGCATGCCCAGGACTGCCTTTCGACAGCTGCCTGCATGCAGGCGCTCGGGGCTGCCGTGATGTTTGAGAGCGATACGGAGCTCACGGTCTGCGGCCATGGCCTGCACGGCCTTCAGGAACCGTCCTCCATCATCGATGCGGGCAATTCCGGCACGACGCTGCGCCTCATGATGGGCATCCTCGCACCGCAGCCGTTTCTCACGACCTTCACGGGCGATGCCTCGCTGCACAAGCGTCCGATGGGCCGTGTCATCAAGCCCCTGACGCAGATGGGCGCGAAGATCTACGGCCGCGCGCAGAACACGAAGCTGCCGATCACGGTCGTGCCGGCCGGCCGCAGGCTCTCGGGCATGGTCTATGAGAGTCCCGTCGCGAGCGCCCAGGTCAAGTCGGCCATCCTGCTCGCGGGCATGTACGCGGATGCCCCGACAACGGTCGTCGAGCCCTTCACGTCGCGCGACCACACGGAGCGCATGCTCGAGGCCTTCGGCGTTCACACGGTAAAAGAGGGCACGGCCGTGACCATCCGCCCGGTCGAGTCATTCACGGCGCCTGAGGCCATCGAGGTGCCCGGCGACATCAGCTCGGCCGCCTATTGGCTCGTGGCCGGCGCCATCGTGCCGGGCAGCAGCCTGCTCCTCAAAAATGTCGGCGTCAACCCGACGCGCACGGGCATCCTCGATGTGCTCAGGGCCATGGGCGCGCACATTGCGCTTCAAAATGAGCGCGTGAGCGGCGGCGAGGCGGCGGCTGACATCCGCGTCGAGACCTCGGCGCTCCACGGCACGTCGTTTGGAGCTGAGATCATGCCGCGCCTCATCGACGAGATTCCCGTCATCGCCGTGGCCGCACTCTTTGCCGAGGGCGACACGGTCATCACGGGCGCCGGCGAACTGCGCGTCAAGGAGACGGACCGCCTGCAGGCCATCGCGGACGAATTCAACAAGCTCGCGCCGGGCTCTGTAGAAGCCGGCGCGGACAGCCTCGTCATCCACGGCGGCACGAAGGTGCAGCATGCCTCGTGCTTCTCGTACGATGACCACCGCATGGCCATGTCGCTCGCCATTCTCGGCACGGCCGGCGCCGGCGTCACGCTCGAGCGCCCGGAATGCGTAAACATCTCGTATCCGGCGTTCTACCGGACGCTGCAGGACTTGCAGCAGTGAGCAGAGGCGCAAGAATCATTTGAGTTGGGGGTAACAGTCTTGAAGAAACTTGTAGTAGCAATCGACGGGCCGGCCGGAGCCGGCAAGAGCACCGTGGCGCAGCTGGCGGCCAAAAAGCTCGGCTATACGTACATCGACACGGGCGCCATGTACCGCGCCGTGGCCTGGAAGGTCCTGCAGCAGGGCGGCGAAGTCACGGACGAGAAGATTCTCTCCGTCGTGCCCACGATCGACGTGGACCTCTCGTATGAGAACGGCCGGACGACGGTGCGCGTGGATGGCCGCGACGTGACCGGGGAAATCCGCACGCCGGAGGTCAGCCACATCGTCTCGCAGGTTGCGGCGCTCGGCCCCGTGCGCGAGAAGATGGTCGACCTGCAGCGCAGGATGGCCACGCGCGGCGGCGTGCTCATGGACGGCCGCGACATCGCGACGAACGTGCTGCCGGATGCCGACGTCAAGATTTACCTGACGGCTTCCATCGAGGAGCGCGCGCAGCGCCGCTATAAGGAACTGTGCGAGAAGGGGCTTGCAGTAAACCTCGCCGACATCCGGCGCGACATCGCCGCGCGCGACAAGGCCGACATGGAGCGCGAGATCTCGCCGCTCGTCAAGGCGGACGACGCCACGCTGCTCGACACGACGGGCCTCACGATCGATGAGGTCGTCGCGAAGATCCTCGAAATGGCGGGTGAGAAGGCATGATCCTCTACGACATCCTCCGAGCTGTTTTCTGGTTTATCTTCCGGATTTTCTTCCGTGCGGACATTTCGGGCCGGGAGAACCTGCCGCAGGAAGGCCCCGTCATCCTCGCGGCCAATCACCTGAGCAACTGGGACCCGCCGCTGCTCGCCTGCTTCCTGTCGCGCCCCGTCAGCTACATGGCGAAGGTTGAGCTCTTCGAGCACCCGGTTTTCGGCGCGGCCATCCGCAACTGCCATGCCTTCCCCGTACGCCGCGGCGCTGCGGACCGCGGTGCCATCAAGGCAGCCGTCGGCGTCCTCAAGCAGGGCCATGTGCTCGGACTCTTCCCTGAGGGCACGCGCAGCAGGGACGGGCGCATGCACAAGGCGGAGGCAGGCGTCGGCCTGCTCGCGGCCATGAGCGGCGCGCCCGTCGTACCGGCCTGCATCGTCGGCACCGATCACGTCTTCGCGCACGGCAGCTGGTTGCCGAAATTCCACGTGCGCTACGGCGAGCCGATGCATTTTACGGGCGACCGCCGCAACAAGGAGGAGCTCGAGGCTTTTTCGCAGGAAATCATGCAGCACATCGCGGCCCTGCGCGCAGAAATCGAAAAAAATTCGTAAAAACCATTTGCCTGCGGCCCGCATGCATGATATACTAGGCTATAGATTGTAAAAAACACGGAAGTTCTCCGGTGCTTTTTGCAAGAATATGAATAATGGTGGTAGATGTATGGAAGTCATCTTGGCAGATTATCTCGGGTTTTGCTATGGCGTCAAGCGCGCCATCAAGATCGCGAGGGAAAATGCTTCGGAAGACGGGACTGCCTGTACGCTCGGACCCATCATCCACAATCCTCAGATGGTCGACCGCCTGCGGCGCGAAGGCGTCGGTTCGGTGGGTTCGCTTGAGGAGATGGAGCGCGGAACGGTCATCATCCGTTCGCATGGTGTCGGGCCGCAGGTCTATGAAGAAGCGGAGAGGCGCGGCCTCGAAGTGGTGGATGCAACGTGTCCCCATGTCAAGAAAGCGCAGCTTTCCGCAAAGGCGCTCGTTGATGAAGGATATCCTGTCATCATCATTGGAGAAAAAGATCACCCGGAGGTCCAGAGTATCTTTGAATGGTCCTCGGGGAAGGCAATGATTGTTGAGACAGAGGAGGAGGCCGATGCCGTCGAGCCCTCTGGCAAGCTCGGCATCGTGTGCCAGACGACTTTTTCAGGAGCGAAGTTCCGTCAGATTGTAATGCGCTTGCTGGATAAATCCAGGGATATCAGGATTCTGCGAACGATCTGTACGGCAACGGATCAGCGACAGGCCGCGGCCATCGAATTGGCGAGCAAAGTCGACCTCATGCTGGTCATAGGCGGCAAGAACAGTGCCAATACGACAAGGCTGGCTCAGCTTTGTTCCGAAAAATGCCTGACTTACCACATCGAAACGGCAGCTGAGCTGCACGACGAGTGGTTTGACAAAATAAAAAAAATTGGTATTACAGCTGGTGCTTCTACACCGGACTGGATTATCAAGGAGGTATATAAAAAGTGTCAGAACAGATGAATATGGAAGAATTGTTAGCGCAGGAGTCCATGCCGGATATCCAGGAACGTACCACTGTAAAAGGTAAAGTCATCCAGGTAAACCGCGATGAGGCTTACGTGGATATTGGCTATAAGCAGGAAATCGCTATTCCGAAGCGCGAGCTCGCTTACCCGGCTCCGGAATCCGCTGAAGATGTTGTCAAGGTCGGCGATGAGATCGACGTTTACGTCGTATCCCTCGGCGGCGACAACGGCGGCATCCTCTCCAAGGTCAAGGCTGACCGCATGGTTGCCTGGAAAGAGATGGAGAAGAAGAAGGAAGCTGGAGAGACGGTTCAGGCCAAGATTACGCAGGTTGTCAAGGGCGGCCTCGTAGCATCCGTCGATGGTCTGCGCGGCTTCATCCCGGCATCCCAGATGGAACTCCATTTTGTCAAGGATCTCTCCGTATACGTCGGCCAGACGGTTGAAGCTGAGATCATCGAGATTGATGTCCACAAGCAGCGTCTCGTTCTTTCCCGCCGTGCCCTGCTCGAGGCTGAGCGCGCTAAGAAGGAAGAGGAAGTCTTCTCCACGCTCGAAGCTGGCCAGACGGTCCGCGGCACGGTTAAGCGCCTCGTTGACTACGGTGCTTTCATCGATATCGGCGGCGTAGACGGCCTTGCTCACATCTCCGACCTCGCTTGGCACCGCGTTAAGCATCCGTCGGATGTTCTCGAAGTTGGCCAGGAACTCGATGTATATGTCAAGAACGTTGACGTTGAGAACAAGCGTATCTCGCTGTCCGTCAAGGACACGATGCGTGATCCGTGGCTCGACAACGCTGAGAAGTACAGCGAAGGCCAGATCATCGAAGGCAAAGTCATTAAACTGACGGACTTCGGTGCATTCATGGAAATCGAGCCGGGCTTTGATGGCCTGATCCCGATGGGCGAGCTCGCTGACAAGCGCATCGAGCGTGCTGATGAAGCCGTTCATGTCGGCGACATCGTTCGTGTCAAGATCCTTCGCATCGATATGAAGCGCAAACGCATTTCGCTTTCCATCACGAAGGCACGTGACTGATCTCGGCGTAAGCTGAAAAAGAAATAAGACATTTCTGAGGAGTGATGATTTATGCATCACTCCTTTGTTTGTAGTGCAAGAGAGTGAAACCATGAGCAAACATTACGCAGGCATCATCCTGCGCGTCTATCCCGGTAGCCTCGCAGAGGAACTCGAGCTCGTGCCGGGCGATAAGATCATAGAGATCAACGAGCAGCCGCTGCGCGACATCATCGACCTGAGCTTTGCGATGGCCGATGAGGAAATCGACCTGCTTGTCGAGCATGCGGACGGCGAGCGCGAGATCATCTCCTTCGAAAAGGATATGGATGAGGAGCTCGGCGTCGAGTTCGAGTCGGCCGTCTTTGACGGCATCCGCAACTGTGCGAACCACTGCTATTTCTGCTTTGTCGACATGATCGCACCGAACATGCGCCAGAGCCTTTCCATCAAGGACGACGACTACCGCCTGTCCTTCCTCTACGGCAATTTCGTCACGATGACGAACATGGGGCCGCGTGACTTCGAGCGCATCGAGAAATTCCACCTGTCGCCGCTCTTCGTGTCGGTGCAGTGCATGAACCCGGAGCTCCGCGCCCAGATGCTGCGCTGCCCCGGCGCGGCGCGCATCGCCGAGCAGCTCGACAACCTCGAGAAGGCCGGTGCCGATTACCACACGCAGGTCGTGCTCTGCCGCGGCCTCAACGATGGGGAGGAACTCGCACGCACGATCCGCGAGATCGTCGCGCGCCGTCCGCATGCCCTGTCGCTGGCCGTTGTGCCTGTTGGCGTCACGAAGTTCCGCACGGATCCGTTCCCGTTGCAGCAGTTTGATGCCGAGAGCGCCGCGCGCGTCATCGACGAGGCGGAGAAGTGGCAGAAGAAGCTCCAGCAGGAGGAGGGGCGCACGTTCCTCTACCTCGGTGACGAGTTCTACTTCCTCGCCGGCCGCCCCGTGCCGCCGACGGAGTTCTACGATGGCTTCCCGCAGCTCGACAACGGCATCGGACTGACGCGCAACTTCCTCAACGACTGGGAGCAGACGCAGCCGGGCCCCGCAGCGTACGAGGAGCCTGTGTACCTTGATGTCATCACGGGCACATCGGTCGCGCCCGTCATCGAGGAGCTCGCAGCGTCCGTGCAGGCGGAGAACCTGCACGTGCGCGTGCTGCCCGTCGCGAACGACTTTTTCGGCACAACCGTCAACGTCTCGGGCCTGCTGACGGCGAAGGACATCATCGCGGAGCTCCGCCGCCAAGAGGGGCCGCGCCACGGCATCCTCATCCCCGAGTCCGCCCTGCGCTCGGGCGAGGATATCTTCCTCGACGATGTGTCGCTGCAGCAGATGCAGCAGGAGTTCCCCGAGGCGCGCATCGAACCCGTGCAGACGGGCGCCGATTACCGCCGTGCCCTGACGGACTGGCATCATTACCACAAGGAACGCGCCGGCGAGACGGCCTACATGTGGCAGAGCAATGCAGGCTATACGAAAAATCCCTGAGAAAACCGGAGAAGCCTGGTTGGGAATACCCGGTCAAGCGCTTCTGCGTAAAAACGATACTTTGACAGACAGATAGAAAGAAGGATGAATATGAGCAAACCGATTGTGGCGATCGTAGGACGCCCGAATGTCGGCAAGTCGACGCTTTTCAACCAGATCGGCAAGAAGCGCGTCTCGATTGTCGACGATATTCCGGGCGTGACCCGCGACCGCATTTACCTCGATGCCGAATGGCTCAATCATGAATTCACTATGATCGATACGGGCGGCATCGAATTCGACGAGAGCAATCACATCCTCAAATCCATGCGCCAGCAGGCACAGCTCGCCATGGACGAGGCCGATGTCATCCTGTTCCTCGTCGATGGCCGCACGGGCCTGACGGCGGCTGATGAAGAAGTCGCCCGCATGCTGCGCGGCACGAAGAAGCCCGTCGTGCTCGGCGTCAATAAGATCGACAGCCCGCAGCGCGAGATGGATATCTATGAATTCTACAACCTGGGCCTCGGCGACCCAATCCCGCTCTCGGCTTCGAATGCCCGGAACCTCGGCGATCTGCTTGACGCGATTGTCGCTTCCTTCCCGGAGCATGAGGAGGAGCAGAAGGATGAGGACGAGATCAGCATCGCCGTCATCGGCCGCCCGAATGTCGGCAAGTCCTCCATCGTCAATGCCATTCTCGGTGAGGAGCGCGTCATTGTCAGCGATGTGCCGGGCACGACGCGCGACGCCATCGACACGCATTTCACGAAGGACGGCATCAAGTTCACACTGATCGATACGGCCGGCATGCGCCGCCGCGGCAAGATCGACGAGCCTGTGGAGCGCTACAGCGTCATGCGTTCGCTGCGCGCCATCGACCGTGCCGACGTCGTGCTCATGATGATCAATGCCTATGAGGGCATCACGGAGCAGGACAAGAAGATTGCGGGCTACGCGCACGAGTCGGGCAAGGGCGTCGTCATCGTCGTCAACAAATGGGATATCTACCCCGACAAGGACGACAAGTCGACGCTGCGCTTCACCGAGGAACTGCGCGATGAACTCGGCTTCCTGCAGTACGCGCCGGTGCTCTACACGTCGGCTTTGACGGGACAGCGCGTCTCGCGCGTGACGGAGCTCGTCAAGTACGTGGCCGAGCAGCAGTCGATGCGCATCAGGACGAGCGTGCTCAACGACCTCATTCGCGATGCCGTCTCGATTAACCCGCCGCCGATGCACCGCGGTAAGCGCCTCAAAATCCTCTTCATGACGCAGGCCGACATCCGCCCGCCGAAATTCATCATCTTTGTCAACGACCCCGAGCTCATGCACTTCTCGTATCTGCGCTTCATCGAGAACAAGCTGCGCGAGAGCTTTGGCTTTGAGGGTACGCCGCTGCAGCTCATCGTGCGCGCGCGTGACGAGGAGGAGGAATACCGCTGATGACGACTAGCGTTCTTATCACCTGTGTCGTGAGCTATCTTTTGGGGTCCATCCCGAACGGCCTTGTGTTCGGCAAGCTCCTCTGGCACGTCGACCTGCGCGAGCACGGCAGCCACAATATCGGCGCGACGAATGCCTGGCGCACGCTCGGCAAGGGGCCGGGCTTCCTGATTTTCCTGCTCGATTTCCTCAAGGGCGCCGTGAGCGTCTACCTCGCCGAGGTTCTGACGGGCATCCCCTTTGTCATGATCCTCGCGGGCGTGCTCGCGATTGTCGGCCATTCCTGTTCGCTCTTCCTGCACTTCAAGGGCGGCAAGGGCGTCGCGACGGGCCTCGGCGTCATCACGATGCTCATGCCGCTGCCGAGCCTCATCGTCTTTCTTGTCTGGCTTGTCATCGTCAAGGTGTCGGGCTACGTCTCGCTGGGGTCCTGCATCGCGGCGGCGCTCGTGCCCGTGCTCGCCTGGGCATTTTCGTACCCCTTGGAGTATACGGTTTTCGGCGTGCTCGCGGCGGCCTTCATCATCGTGCGTCACAAGTCCAACATTGCGCGTCTCCTCAATGGGACCGAAAGTAAGATACACGCGGGACACCGGGGAAACACGCGTGGATAAAATGTAATCATTTTTCGCATTTTATTGTATCGCTTTTGGACATTCCCGCAAAATATATTGGCATTCGTACACATAATATGGTATACTATCCTTTGTCAAAAGAATAGTATCCATTGGAGGCGTAATGTATGAATAAAGAGAAAAGCGGCTTCTTCCTCGTCCGTGAAGAGATTCTGCCAGAGGCGATCAAGAAGACCATCCGTGTCAAGGAAATGCTCAAGCGCGGCGATGCACGCACGATCAATGAGGCTGTCGAGAAGATGGAACTCTCGCGCAGTGCCTACTACAAGTACAAGGACTACGTGTTCCCGTTCTACGAGGCCAGCCAGAACAAGATTGTCACGCTCACGTTCCTGCTCGAGCACAAGAAGGGCGTCCTCTCGAGTGTGCTCAACACGATTTCGGCTGATTCGGGCAGCGTCATGACCATCAATCAGGGCATCCCCCTGCAGGGAGTAGCCAATGCGACGGTGTCCATTGAGACGGCCAACCTGTCGGTTGATCTCGAGGCACTGCTCGACAAGCTGCGCATGGTCGACGGGGTCAAGCGTCTCGAAGTTCTGGGGCAGTCCTGAGGAAAGAGGGTGTGTCGAATGGAGAAAGTCATCAAGATTGGTTTGCTGGGTTCTGGCACGGTAGGTTCCGGTGTCATCAAGGTGCTGGACATGAACCGGCGTCAGATTACCGAACGCGTCGGCACACCGATTCAGATCAAGACGGTTCTCGTGCGCGATCTTACGAAGCCGCGCCCGTACCTCAAGGACCTCAGGGTGACGGATGATATCGAGGAAATCCTGCGCGATGATGAGATTGATGTCGTCGTCGAGCTCATGGGTGGCCTGCATCCAGCACGCGAGTACATGCTGCGCGCCATGGAAGCCGGCAAGAGCGTCGTCACGGCCAACAAGGACGTCGTCGCGCAGTTCGGCAAGGACATGTTCGCGATGGCTGAACAGCACGATGTCGACTTCCTGTTTGAGGCCAGTGTCGGCGGCGGCATCCCGATCATCACGCCGCTCAAGCAGTGCCTGACGGCCAACCGCATCACGGAAATCATGGGCATCGTCAACGGCACGACGAATTACATGCTGACGAAGATGACGGAGTGCGGCTCAGACTACGACACCGTGCTCAAGGAGGCGCAGCAGAAGGGCTATGCTGAGGCCAATCCGTCGGCCGACGTCGACGGCCTCGATGCTGCGCGCAAGGCCGCAATCCTCGCGTCACTCGCGTTTAACACGCGCATCCAGCTCGAGGATGTGTCGGTCGAGGGCATCACGAAGATTACGCCCGACGATATCGAGTATGCAAAAGATCTCGGCTACGTCATCAAGCTCCTGGCTGTTGGCAAGGATTCGAAGGAGAACGGCGTCGATGTGCGCGTCCATCCGGTCTTTTTGCCCAAGAGCCACCCGCTCGCCTCGGTCAACGGCGTATACAATGCCATTTTCGTGCGCGGCAACGCCATCGGTGAGGCCATGTTCTACGGCCAGGGCGCAGGCTCCCTGCCGACGGCTTCGGCTGTCGTTTCGGACATTATCGATGTCTCGCGCGACATCGTCAACCGCACCTTCGGCCGCGTGCGCTGCACCTGCTATGAGAAGAAGACGCTGTGCCCCATCGACAAGACCGAGTCGTCGTATTACGTGCGCCTGCTCGTCGACGATAAGCCCGGCGTACTCGGCGCGATTGCGACGGCCTTCGGTGATGCCGGCGTCAGCCTCAAATCGGTCATCCAGACGCGTCGCAATGTCGTCGACCATGCGGAAATCGTCGCGGTCACGCATATTGTCGAGCATGCGCGCATCCAGTCGGCCCTGCGCGCGCTCCAGGCTTTGCCGGTGGTCGATGAGATCCGCAATGTCATTCGCGTCGAGAACGAACGGGGGTAAGTCATGGCTGAGAAAATGGTCCGGGTGCGCGTACCCGGCACGAGTGCCAACTGCGGCCCCGGCTTCGATACGCTGGGACTCGCGTGCACCATCTACAATGACCTCGAGCTGCGCCTGACGCGCGAGCCGGGGCTTTCCATCACGATGACGGGCGAGGGAGCAGCGAACATCCCGTGCGACGCGCGCAACATCGTCTGGCGTTCCGTTCAGTATCTTCTGCAGAAGGCCGGGCGCGACAAGGATTACCGCGGCGCCGTCATCCACATGGAGAATCATGTACCGCTCTCGCGCGGCCTCGGCAGCAGCGCGACGGCCATCGTCGCGGGACTCACAGCGGCCAATGCTCTTATCGGCAACCGCTTCAACCGTTATGAACTTCTGGAGTTCGCGACGGACATAGAAGGGCATCCCGACAACGTCGCACCGGCAATCTTCGGCGGCTTCACGGTCAATGCCGTGACCGACGGCCATGTCGACTGTTTCCATTTCCGCCCGAACTTTCGGCTGAAGCTCGTCGTGGCTGTGCCGGATTTCCCGCTCTCGACGCGCATGGCGCGCAAGGTGCTGCCCGAGGAGGTGCCGCTTAAGGATGCTATCTTCAACGTCGGCCGGGCGTCGATGCTCGTTGCGGCCCTGACGCGCGGCAATGAGCGCTTCCTGCGCCATGCCTTTGATGATGCACTGCATCAGCCGTACCGCGCGAAGCTCATCCCGGGTATGTACGACGTCTTCGCAGCGGCCCGTGCGGCCGGTGCCGCGGGCGCGACGCTCAGCGGTGCAGGCCCGTGCCTCATCGCCTACGTGCTTGAACGCCGCCATGTGGAGGAGGCCGTGGGCAAGGCCATGCAGGAGGCATTCCGCAAGCACGGCGTCAAGTCGCGCATCCTGACGCTCGACCTCGACACGCGCGGTGCGCATCTGCTGCGCAAATGACGGCGCGAGGCCATCAGGCATGCGCCATGATTCGCGGGACGCAATCAGAAGCAAGGAAAACGAAAGCTCTGCCAGCCGGCAGGGCTTTTCTTTAATATGAAAGGCAGGGATTCGATTGCGAGAAGCAGAATTTGCACAGAAGCTCCGGCAGGCGGGCGGACGTGTCTTCCTCGTCGGCGGCTGGGTGCGCGACAAGTGCCGCGGCGCCGTGCCGCACGACAAGGATTACATGGTGGCAGGGCTCACGGCCGCACAGGTGGAGGCGGTTTTGCCGGATGCCAGGCGCGTCGGGCATGGCTTTCCCGTCTACCTTGTGCCGATCGACGGGGCGGAATGTGAGGTCGCGCTCGCGCGCAAGGAGCGCAAGCAGGGGGCCGGCTACCGCGGCTTTGCGGTGGACTGCGACCCGGGCGTGACGGTGGAGGAGGACCTTTACCGCCGCGATACGACGATGAACAGCATGGCCCTTGAACTGCCGATGGGCAGCCTGATCGATCCGTACGGCGGCCGTGCGGACATTGAAGGGCACTGCATCCGCGCCGTCTCGCACCACTTTCTCGAGGATCCCGTGCGCGCGCTGCGCGCAGCGCGCCAGGCCGCGGAGTTCGGCTTCACGATTGAGCCGCAAACGCTTGCCTATATGCGTGCCTGCCGCGGGGAACTGGCCATGGAGCCCGCCGAGCGCATCGTCGCGGAACTGCGGCGGGCGCTCAAGGCCCCCGAGCCCTCGCGTTTCTTCCGGAGCCTCGAAGCGGCGGGCCTGCTCGCGGCCATCTTCCCTGAGCTTCACGCGCTCATCGGCAGGACACAGCCCGTGGCCTTCCATCCCGAGGGCGATGCCTTCGAGCACACGATGCTTGTCATTGACGCGGTCGCGCATCAGACGTCATCCATTCTCGCGCGCTTTGCGGCGCTCGTCCACGACCTCGGCAAGGGAACGACGCCGCGGGAGATGGAGCCGCATCATTACGGCCACGAGCAGCGCGGGCTCGACTGCCTCAGAAAATGGGACGCGCGCACGACGCTGCCGCGCCTCTGGCTCAAGGCAGGAGCCTTTGTCATCGAGCAGCACATGCGCGCGCCGCTTTTGACGAAGCCCGGCAAGATCGCACATCTCCTGCTCGCCGTCGACCGCAGCGTGCTGAGCCTTCCAGAATTCAATGCCGTCATCCTCGCGGACCATCACAGCCTGCCCGAGTATCTTGCAAACGGCAGTCGCTATCTCGCCGTGATGAAGGCTGTGCACGGAGACAAGGCGCCAGCGGGGCTTCAGGGGCCCGCCATCCGCGACTGGCTCTTCGGCGAGCAGGTACGGGCCCTGCGTATGGCCATGCCGGCGAAAGATTAATTTTTTGAATCAGGCAGGAGGTTGCCCATAAATATCGAATTAACTAAAATATAAGAAAATACTGCTTCAAGAGGTGATCATCATGGCATATATCATTCCTTATGAATCCAAAGCGCCAAAGATCGATCCGAGCGTATTCCTGGCGCCGACGGCCGTCGTCTCTGGCGACGTCGAGATTGGCGCAGGGTCCAGCCTCTGGTTCGGTACGGTGGTCCGCGGGGACTTCCAGCCCATCCGCATCGGCAAGAATACGAACATCCAGGACAATGCGACCGTCCACGTGATGTGGGATGCGCCGACGGAGATTGGCGACGGCGTCATCATCGGCCACAACGCGCTGATCCACTGCCGCAAGATTGGCAGCAACACGCTCATCGGCATGGGATCCATCATCCTTGGCTACACGGAAATCGGGGAAAATGTCGTGATCGGCGCGGGCAGCATGATCACGCAGCACCGGAAGATTCCGTCGAATTCACTCGTTTTCGGCAATCCGGCGCAGATTATCCGCGCGCTGCGTGACGATGAGATCGAAGCGCTGAAGAAATCCGCCTTGAGTTACAGCGAGGTGGCCAATCACTATCGGGCAGAAAAATTATAAGGGGATATCGATTCATGGAAAAAACACTTGTACTCATTAAACCAGATGCCTTTGACAAACATTACAGCGGTGATATCATCAAGCGCTACGAGCAGGAAGGCTTCCGCATTGTGGCGATGAAGCTCCTCAAGATGGATGAGCGCCTCGCGTCCATCCACTATGCCGAGCATATCGGCCGCCCGTATTACAAGGACCTCGTGGGCTTTATGACGTCGGGCCCGCTCATTGCGATGGTGCTTGAGGGCGAGAACGCGATTGCGCGCGTGCGCGAGATCAACGGCAAGACGAATCCGGCGGAGGCCGCCGAGGGCACGATCCGCAAGCAGTTTGCTGCTTCGGGCCGCCGCAACGCCGTGCATGCCTCGGACAGTCCGGCGAGCGCGAAGCGCGAGATTTCAATCTTCTTCAGCGAATGCGAGATTTACGATGGCACGTATGAGATCATGGACTGAGGCAAGTGTTTCACTCTTTTTTGAAAGGGAGTATGCAAATGTCGATTACAACGAAGACCGGCGACAAGGGGCAGACGAGCCTGTTCACGGGCGAGCGCGTCGAGAAGGGCTGCCTGCGCGTCGAGACGTACGGCACCATCGATGAGCTCGATTCGGTGCTGGCCATGGCCCGCGCGTTCGTCACGAAGGACGAGGTGCGCGAGCGCATCCACGAACTCCAGAAGACGCTGAGCCGCCTCATGGCCGATTACGCGAGCCTCGGCAGAGAGCCGCGCATCACGATGGAGGAGGTCCGGGCGATGGAAGACGATATGGCAGCCATCGAGGAGGACCTGCCTGAGATGACCGCATTCATCGTGCCGGGCGATACGCAAGGCGGCGCGATGCTCGACCATGCGCGCACGATTGCGCGCCGCGCCGAGCGCTGCAGCTGCCGGCTCGCCAAAGAGGAGCCAGTGGCCGAGAGCGACCGCCTCTTCCTCAACCGCGTGTCGGACTACTGCTTCCTGCTCATGCGCCTCGAGGAAGATGTCTACGCGGACAGCGATGACGAATGAGGGGCGCGGCCTGACCGCACGCCGGCAGTGCCGTACCTGTCACTGAAAAATCCCGCAGCCAGCCGGATAAAACGACTGGCTGCGGGATTTTTTGTGGTTTCTTGCAGGATTCTACCTGTATTCAGAGAATAAAGAATATATAAACTACGAATCCGAGGGGATTTTATGATACAGGAGGGATTGTCGATGAAATCATACAAGAGCACGAACTTACGCAATGTCGCGGTGATCGGTCATGGCAAGACGGGCAAGACGAGCCTGCTCGATGCCTGCCTCTTTAATGTCGGCGCAGCCAAGCGCCTCGGCAGTGTCGAGGACAAGACGAGTCTGCTCGATCATGAGCCGGAAGAGACGAAGCGCGGCATGACCATCAATATGAAGCTGGCCGCCTGCGAATGGCGTGACTATAAACTGAATTTCATCGATACGCCGGGGTATCCCGACTTTGTGGGCGATGTCAAGGGTGCTCTGCGCGCCGCTGACAGCGCACTCATCGTGATCTCGGCGCCGTCCGGCATCGAGGTCGAGACGGAAAAGGTCTGGCAGTACGCCGCCGACGAGGAGCTGCCGCGCGCGTTCTTCATCAACAAGATGGACCGCGAGCACGCCGATTTCCAGCAGGTCGTCGAGGAACTGCGCGTGCGCTTCGGCAGCGGCGTCGTGCCGGTCCAGCTGCCCATCGGCCAGGAAGCGGCCTTTCAGGGCGTCGTCGACCTGCTGGCCCTGCACATGAAGATCGTCACGCACGACGATGAGGACCTCATCGCCGACATCCCCGAGTACATTGAGGCGGATGTCGAGGCCGCGCGCCAGCAGCTCATCGAGTCCGTCGCGGAATTCAACAACGAATTGCTCGAGAAGTACATCGAAGGCAAGGAAATCACGGAGGTCGAGGTTACGGCGGCCCTCATCGAGGGCATCCAGGCCGGCAAAATCTTCCCGGTCTTCTGCGGCGCGGCCAAGGCCAATATCGGCGTCAAGAAGCTCATGAACGGCATTGTCGAGTATATGCCGACGCCGTACTTCAAGGTGGCAATCGGCACGGACCCGAAGGGCGGCGACCTCAAGGAACGCCATACGGAGGATGCGTTCTCGGCACAGGTCTTCAAGACATTCGTCGATCCCTTCGTCGGGCGCCTGAGCCTGCTGCGCATTCTTTCGGGCACGATGCGCGGCGATGCGTCGTATTATCATCCGAACCGCGACAACATGGAGCGCGTCGGCACGATCTTCACGATGCAGGGCAAGCGGCAGGAGAATCTTGCGCAGGCCGAGGCCGGTGACATCGTCGGCACGACGAAGCTGCAGTCCGTCAGGACGGGTGATACACTCTGCGACGCACAGGACGCCATCCTCTACGAGGCTGTTCCTTACCCCGAGCCGATGCTCGAGATGGCCGTGACGGCGAAGAAGAAGGGCGACGAGGACAAGGTCTTCGCAGCACTTGCCAAGCAGCAGGATGAGGACCCGACGATCTCGCTGCGCAAGAACCCGGCGACGGGCGAAACGCTTCTGAAAGGCATCGGCGAGGTGCACCTCGAGATCCTCGCCGACAAACTCCAGAGAAAGTTCGGCGTGGAGCTGCATCTCAAGAAGCCGCGCGTCGCGTACCGCGAGACAATCCGCAAGAGCGTCAAGGTCCAGGGCAAGCACAAGAAACAGAGCGGCGGCCACGGCCAGTACGGCGATGTCTGGCTCGAGATCAGTCCGCTCACGGCTGGCAGTGGCAATGAATTCACCGAGACGATCTTTGGCGGCAGCGTGCCGCGCCAGTACATCCCGGCTGTCGAGAAGGGCACGGCGGAGACGCTGGCCGCAGGCGTGCTCGCGGGCTATCCCGTCGTCGACGTCAAGGTCAATCTCTACGACGGTTCCTACCATCCGGTCGATTCGTCAGAGGCGGCGTTCAAGACGGCGACGGCCATCGCCATCCGCAAGGGCATCATGGAGGCCGACCCCATCCTGCTCGAGCCCATCGACATCATCACGATTGTCGCGCCGGAATACTACATGGGCGACATCATGGGCAAGCTCAACAGCAAGCGCGCCCGCATCCAGGGCATCGACAGCCGCGGCAAGGATATGGGCGAGGTCAAGGCCCAGATCCCCGAGGCCGAGCTCTACCGCTTCGCGACGGACCTGCGCTCGCTGACGCAGGGGCGCGGCCGCTATGAGCTGACGTTCTCGCATTACGAGGCCGTGCCCGAGAAGGACGCAGCGGCCATCATCGCCGAGAGTCAGCAGCGTGCCAAAGAATAAGTCAGAGAATATCAACGCCCGCAGCACGGTCATGGTCACGTGCTGCGGGCGTTTTGTGCGCTGCCGTCGCGTACGGGAGGTTGCAAAAAAAGAGGGATGATGGTAGTATGTAGAAAGTATGGCGCGTTTGCCATAAAATCTTAATAGAAAAGAGACTGACAAAATGGTTACATGGAAAAAGATTTGTGCGGGCATGCTCAGCGCTGCCCTGATCACGGGTGCTGCCGCGACGACGTTTGCCGCAGAGGAGCAGTCCGATAAAACGGTTACGCTCTACAATCAGCCGGGTGCTCCGCTGCCCGAGGCTCCGAAGGCTGCCACGACGACGGCCGCCGCGGTGCCGGCTGCGGCGAAGACGGCTGCGGCTGAGGCGCCGCAGAAGGTCGAGCTTGCCGACAAGCTCGTCATCAACCTTGCCGCCCGCTCGCTGGCCGCTGTCCGCGACAACAAGAAGGTAGCGCTCTATCCGATTGGCCCGGGCAAGACGTCGACGCCGACGCCGACGGGCTACTACAAGGTCATCAACAAGGAAGTCAACCCGACCTGGACGGACCCGGGCGATCCGGCCAACTCCATCCCGTCGGGTCCGAACAATCCGCTCGGCTACCGCTGGATCGGCATCGGCGGCAACTACGGCATCCACGGCACGAACCATCCGGATTCCGTTGGCCACTATGTATCGAACGGCTGCATCCGCATGCATGAGGAAGACGTCGAGAAGGTCTTCGACATGGTCGAAGTCGGCACGCCCGTTGAGATCACGTATAACCGCATTGTCGTCGAGAAAACGCCGGACAACCAGGTCGCTTACTACGTCTATCCGGACGGCTACGGCTGGCAGAATGTCACGGCCTCGGACGTCGAGAAATGGCTCGCTGGCTACGGTGTGGCTGATTTCGTCAACGATGCCGATGTCGAGCAGAAGGTCGCCGCTTCCGACGGCAACCCGAATTACGTCGCCAAGGTCTATCCGCTGTTCGTCAACGGCACGAAGCTCAAGGGCAAGGCCGTCGTACAGGACGATATCGTCTACCTGCCGGCCGTTGAGCTCGCACAGGCCGTGAAAGTCTCGCTCGGCTGGAAGCCGGAGGAGAAGGTCTTTCTGAGCACGTACGGCCAGGCCGTCGGCTATCAGAAGAAGGATACGCTTTACTGCAATTCCGATGATATCGGCACGCTCTATCACCTCGATGGCGGCCTCGACAAGAATGGCCAGTACGTCCTGAAGAACCAGTCTGCCGCCAAGACGGAGACGGCTGTGAAGGACACGGCTGCCGCTGCTGAGACGAAGGCTGAGAGCACGGTCAAGGCTGCTGAGACCAAGGCCGAGGCAAAGGCTGAGACGGCTGCCAAGACGGCCGTAGACAAGACTCAGGCAAAGTAAAAAGAGACGCATTCTTTTCTCCCGGTTCCGGCCTGGCGCATGTCAAGACGGGCCGGGAGATTTGTGTCATATCAACGGCATGAAGCGAATGGAACAGACAGAACAAGTCAATGGACAGGAAGGAACGGTGTGACCATATGGAGCAGGTGCAGGATAAGCAGCAGGCAAAAAAGGAGCGCTTTGTGGTGCTCGACGGCAGCAGCCTGATTTTCCGCGCGTTTTACGCCCTGCCGCCCTTGAGCGATGCGGCGGGCCAGCCGACGAATGCCATCTTCGGCTTTTCCAACATGCTGACAAAGCTCATTGCCGACTTGCAGCCCGACCTCATGGTGCTCGCATTCGACAAGAGCCGCCAGACATTCCGCACGGAACGGTTTGCCGATTACAAGGGCACGCGCGACAAGACGCCCGAGGAACTCTTGTCGCAGTTCCCGCTGCTGCGCGAGTTTGCCGCGGGCATGGGCATCCCGTTCCTCGAGAAGGACCGCTATGAGGCCGATGACATCATCGGCACGCTGGCGGTGCAGGCGGCGGAGAAGGATTACGACGTCATGGTCATCACGGGGGACCGCGACGCCCTGCAGCTCGTGCGGCCGAATCTGCGCGTGATGCTCACGAAGAAGGGCATCTCGGAGCTCAAGGAGTACGATGAAGCGGCCTTTACCGAGGAATACGGCTTTGCGCCGCTCGGGCTCATTGACCTCAAGGGCCTCATGGGCGATACGTCGGACAACATCCCGGGCATCCCGGGCGTCGGCCCGAAGACGGCCACGAAGCTGCTGCTGGCCTACGGCTCGCTCGAGGGCGTGCTCGCGCATGCAGAGGAAGTCTCGGGCAAGAAGCTCAAGGAGCGCCTGCTGACGTACGGCGAACAGGCGAGACTTTCCAAGGAGCTCGCGACTATTGAGCTTCATGTGCCGGAGCTCACATTCGAGCCCGAGCAGTGCCGGATGCAGCCGGATCTTGCCAAGCTGCGCGCATTCTGCGACAGCCACAACTTAAAGGCCGTCTGGACGAATGTAGAGCGGCTTTACGGCAAGGCTGAGGGCGCTTCTTCACCTGCGGTTCCCTCCTCAGGCGAGCCCATTGCGCTTGCGGCTGACGAGTGGTCTAAAGAGGACGTGGAAGAAAAGCTCACCGGCGCTTCGTATCTTGCCGTCTCGGGCATCTTTGCAGGCAAGGCCCCGTTTGAAACGCTGACGGGGCTTGCCATAGCGTCGCCGGAAGGCGGCCAGGGCTTCGTGCCGGCGGATGCTGCGGCCTTCCAAGAGCTCTCCCGGCGGCTGGAGCGGGCAAAGCAGCCCGTCTGCCTGCTGGGGCTCAAGCGCTATTACCATGCGGGCCTCGCGGCCGGGAACCATTTCGCGGATGCTGAGCTGGCGGCGTATCTTCTCGATCCCGAGCGCTCGCAGTATGCACTGCCGGAGCTCGTGCAGAAATACCTGCCGGGCGTCGCCGTGCCTGCCTCCTTTGCCGATGCGCGCGAGCAGGCGGTTTGGGAGGCCGCAGCGCTTTTGCGGCTCTATCCCGTGATTTGGGCGCGCCTTGAGGAGGAGGGCATGCGGTCCTTGCTCGAGGAGATTGAGCTGCCGCTCGTTGAGGTGCTCGCTGCCATGGAGCAGAACGGCGTTTTCGTCAACCGCAGCCATCTCGCCGCAAAGACGGCGGAGGTCGGCGAGAAGCTCGCCGTCATCCAGCAGGAGATTTACCATACGACGGGACTGGAATTCAATCTCAATTCACCGAAGCAGCTCGGTGTCGTGCTGTTTGAAGAGCTCGGGCTGCCGGCCATCAAGAAGACGAAGACGGGCTATTCGACGAATGCGGAGGTGCTGGCTGAGCTGCGCGGCGAGCATCCCGTCGTCGATGAGGTGCTGTCGTACCGCCTCTGGAGCAAGCTCAAGTCGACGTATCTCGACGGCATCGGGGAGCTCATCCATGAGGATACGGGCCGCGTCCACACGAGCTTCAATCAGACGGTGACGGCGACGGGCCGCCTCTCAAGCTCCGATCCGAATCTGCAGAACATCCCCGTGCGCACGGAGGAGGGACGCACGATCCGCGCGCTGTTCGAGCCGGGCCCGGGCTATGATTGCCTGTTGTCGGCCGATTATTCGCAGATTGAATTGCGGCTGCTCGCGCACATGTCGGGGGATGAGAATCTCATCGATGCGTTCTGCCGCAATCAGGATATCCATGCACGCACGGCTGCGGAAGTTTTCGGGCTGCCGCTCGATGAGGTGACGCCGGAGTTCCGCCGCCGGGCCAAGGCCGTTAATTTCGGCATTGTCTACGGCATCAGCGATTACGGCCTTGCGCGCGATCTGCATATTCCGCGCAAGGAGGCGGGCGCGTATATTACGCGTTACTTTGAGCGCTATCCGGGTGTGCGCCGCTTCATGGATCAGATGGTGGCGGATGCGCACGCCAAGGGGTATGTGACGACGATGTTCGGCCGCCGCCGCGATCTGCCGGCCATCAAGAGCCGCAATTTCAATCAACGGATGCTCGCGGAGCGCATGGCGATGAATTCGCCGATCCAGGGCAGTGCGGCCGACATCATCAAGCTCGCGATGATCGCCGCGTACCGCCGGCTGCGCGAGGCAGGGCTCAAGAGCCGTATCCTGCTGCAGGTTCACGATGAGCTGGTGCTCGAGGTGACGGAGCAGGAGCGCGCCGAGGTGGAGGCAATCCTGCACGAGACGATGGAGCATGTGGCAGAGCTCCGTGTGCCGCTCCTGGTCGATGTACACTGGGGCAAGGACTGGGCCGCGGCAAAATGAGCGCAGAAGGCGCTGCGAAATGTATTCCGGCTTCAGTGCGCAGCTGAATGTGAAAGGCGGGGACGAGGGAGCAACGCTGCGCGAAGTCGGCTGGCTAAAGGGATTTTTTCCTTTTCAACAAAGCCCGACGAACATGTGAAACGCGCGCTGCTTGAACGACGCATGTTCGTCAGGAAGCTGGCAAGGAAAAAATCCCTCCGCTCGGGCTAACAGAGAACGTAGCAAAATGCGCAGCCTTCCCCGCGCACGGGCGCGAAGCGCGGGATGCCGGGGGCATCCCTGGAGAAGGTGGCCCGAAGGGCCGGAAGAGGTCCATGAATGAAGGTTTTGTGTATGACCAAAGTGCTGCGGAATGTATTCCGGCTTCAGCGCACAGCTGAATGTGACCCAACATGCTGCGAACAGCAAAGGAGCTTCGCCGCCTGCCGCGGCGTTCTGACATCCGGTGCGAAGATATGGATGTGTTGGGCCCCAGCCCTGCGGGCAGTCGCTGCGCGCCTCCAGGCGGAATACATCCCTCCGCTCGGGCTAACAACCAATGTAGCAAAATTTGCAGCCTTCCCTGCGCACGGGCGCGAAGCGCGGGATGCCGGGGGCATCCCCGGAGAAGGTGGCCCGAAGGGACGGAAGAGGTCCTTGGACAAGATTGGTACATTTCCGCGGAAAGGCGTTGCGGGATGTGTGCCAACTTTGTATAATAGATACGTAATTTATGAGGTGGACGAGAGGAGTGAACGGTATGCCGGAACTGCCGGAGGTGGAAACGATACGGACGTACCTCGACCGTGTGCTGGCCGGGCAGTGCATCGCAAAGACGCAGGTGCTGCTGCCACGGCAGATCGCGTATCCTGCGGCGCAGGAGTTTGCCGCACGCCTGCAGGGGGCAGAGATCCTTCGCGTCCTGAGGCGCGGCAAGTATTTGCTCCTTGAATTGCCGGCGGATTTGACGCTGGTCGTTCATCTGCGCATGACGGGCAGTCTCGTCTATGAGCCGGGGAATTTCGTGCCCGACGCGCATACGCGCGTCATCTTTTCCCTGTCCTCCGGCCATGCTTTGGTGTTCCGTGACACGCGGACGTTCGGGCGGCTCTATGCGCTTTATCCGCATGAGCTTGCTGAGGCGAAGGGGCTCGTGACGCTCGGGCCGGAGCCTTTGACGCCGCCTTTTACGGCCGGGGCCTTGTCAGGGCGCGCCAAGCGGACCGCGATGCCCGTGAAGACCTTCCTGCTTGATCAGAAGCGCGTGGCAGGGCTCGGCAATATCTATGCCGATGAGGCGCTCTTCGTGGCCGGGCTGCACCCGCTGCGCCGTGCTTCTTCGCTCACCGGTGCGGAATGGCAGCGCTTGAAGGAAGCCGTGGAGGCGGTCCTGCGCGACGGCATTGCCGACGGCGGCACGACGTTTCGCGATTACCGCAATGGCGCAGGCGGCCATGGACATCATCAGGAACATCTTTGGGTTTACAACCGGGAAGGGCAGCCATGCCGGCGCTGCGGCACCCCCGTCGAGAAGATCGTGGTGGGCGGCCGCGGCACGCATTTCTGCCCGCACTGCCAGCTGGAGGCGAAGTCATGAAGATCATCGGTCTGACGGGCGGCATCGCCTGCGGCAAGAGTACGGCGGCGGCCATTCTCAGGGAGCTCGGGGCCGCTCACATCGATGCCGACGCCATCACGCATGAGCTGCAGCAGCCGGGAGGAGCTCTCTACGAGGGCTTCGTGCGCCATTTCGGGCCGCGCGTGCTGCAGGCAGACGGCAGCCTTGACCGGCCGGCCATCGGGCGCCTGGTCTTTGCCGATACGGCGGACCCCGCAGAACGCCGCTGGCTCGATGCCTTTACGCATCCCGTCATCCTGCGGGCCGTTAGGGATCGCCTGGAGCGGGCCAGAGCGTCCCGGCCGCCCGCAGTACTGCTCGATGTGCCGCTGCTTTTTGAAGCGGGCTGGGACAGGCTCGCCGATGAGACGTGGCTCCTCGCTCTGCCGCACGAGATCCAAGTGCAGCGGCTCGTGGCGCGCAACGGTTACAGCCGGGAGGAGGCCGAGGCACGCATCGCCGCGCAGATGCCGCTTGACGAGAAGCGGCGTCGTGCGACGGTCGTCATCGACAACAGCGGCACGGAAGAAGATTTAAGAGCGGCCTTATGCCGCCTATGGAGGGACCGAATTGATGCCACTTGAACAAGAGCAGGAGGCGGGACACCGGCACCGCCGCTTTGCCTTCTGGGGAGGCGGCCTCGTGCTGGCCCTGGTCTTTGCCGCCTGCATCGCCTTTTTCTCAGAGCCGTTCCAGCGCAATTACCTCTATCCGTTCCCGTATCGCAGTCTGGTTGATACGTATGCGGCGCGCTACCAGGTGGACCCGCATCTCGCGGCAGCCGTCATCAAGACGGAGAGCAAATTCCAGAATGAGGTTCATTCGCACCGGGGGGCCATCGGCCTCATGCAGCTCATGCCGGATACGGCCTCGTGGATTGCCGGACAGCTCGACGATCCCTCATATTCCACGGATGCCCTGCATGATCCCGAGCGCAACATCCGCTACGGCATCTGGTACCTGCATTCGCTGCAGCAGGAGTTTGGCGGCAACGACATCCTCGCGCTAGCAGCCTACAACGCGGGACGCGGCAATGTGCAGGAGTGGATCTCAGCATACGGCTGGCCGAAGGATTTCTCGGACATCGATGCGATTCCCTATCAGGAGACGCGCGAATATGTCAAGCGCGTCCTCATGAACGAAAGAAAATATCAGGAACTCTACCCTTAATCACCGAAGACGACGGAATATCCGCTCGTCTTCTTCTTTCTATTTTCGGCAAAATGCCATATAATGATAGACAGTGTAAAATGACTCGAAAGGATGGCAGATTTCATGCAGAAGTATCGGATTGTGCCCAGTCAGGACAACATGTTCTGGCAGCTCATTCAGGGCATGCGGCTCACGGATGAGCAGAAGGAGCTCTTGAAGGCCTGCACCATCCGTCACGTGGAGGTTTCGCCGCATACGAGCACCTGGGAGATCGCGCTGACGTCGCAGCTGCTGATTGCCGATGACCTCCTGCAGGAGGCGGCACGTCAGATTGAGAAGAAGTGTCAGCTGAAAAAGGTCATCTTCTATCAGGATGTCGTCAATGTGGAGGATGCCGTCAGCAAGATATGGCCGAAGCTCGTCTATGAGACGGCGGAGGGCAATCCGACGGTTTACGAGCTCCTGAAGCGCTCGAAGTACACGGTGGACGGCAGTCACATCCTCATCGATGTGCCGGGCGAACTCGGCGGCGAGATCATGCGCGCCCATGCCGTGACGCATGTCATGGGGCAGATTGTCGAGCGCATGCTCGGCTACCGCTGCCGCATCGAATGCAACGCGAGCGAGGAAGTCCTGCAGAATCTCGAGGTGGACGATTGCTTCAACACGCGGGAATACCGCGAGGCCGTGCGCAAGGAGCGCGCGCACAGTGCACAGGGAAAAGAGGCCGCTTCCGCAACGTCTGCACCGCAGACCGCAACGGCTGCACCGGCTGCGAAGAAGACCGCGCCTGCCGCGAAGAAGGCTGCGGCAAAATCGCACCGCAAGGACGCGCGTGGGCCTGTCATCATCCAGAGTGCGGGCAGCCTGGTCTTTGGCCGCGGCGTCATGGGCGAGGTCCGGAAGATCGACGAGCTCGAGGGCGAGATGAAGAACGTCATCCTCGAGGGCACGATCGGCGAGGGCCCGGGCTCCGGACTCAAGACCATCGAGTTCAAGACGGGCACGAAGCTCTTGACGTTCTGCCTTGCCGACGATACGAACGGCATCGCCTGCAAGAAATTCTTCAAGACGAAGCGCGGCCGGAACGCCGAGCCCGAGGATTACGATGCCATCATGGGCCAGCTCAAGGAGGGCATGAGCGTGCGCGTGCGCGGCTCCGTCCGCTTCGATACGTACATGAATGAGTACGTGCTCTTCGTGGACAGCCTGGCGAAGAAGGAGGCCAAGCTGCGCGAGGACCATGCCGAGGTCAAGCGCGTCGAGCTGCACGCGCATACAACGATGAGCAGCATGGACGCCGTCGTCTCGGTCAAGGACCTCATCAAGACGGCAGACCGCTGGGGCTGGCCGGCTGTGGCCGTCACGGACCACGGCGTCGTGCAGGCGTTCCCGGATGCCGCCAAGGCCCTCAAGGACTGCAAGACGGACATCAAGGTCATCTACGGCATGGAGGGCTACCTCGTGCAGGAGGACTACGAGCAGAAGCGCGCAAACCACATCATCTTCCTCGCGAAGAATCCGAATGGCCTGCGCAATCTCTACCAGATGGTATCGCTTGCCCACCTCAAGTACTTCCACCGCCAGCCGCGCCTGCCGAAGCGTATCATCGAGGAGTACCGCGACGGCCTGCTCATCGGCTCGGCCTGCGAGGCCGGCGAGCTCATCCGCGCCATCGAGGAACGCCAGACGGACGAAGAACTCCTGAAGATTGCGGATTTCTACGATTACCTCGAGATCCAGCCCATCCACAACAACGACTTCCTCAAGCGCAGCGACAAGTACCCCGACATCCGGACGGATGATGACCTCATCCGGATTAACCTCAAAATCGCCGAGCTCGCGAAAAAGCTCGGCAAACCGCTCGTCGCGACCTGCGATGTGCATTTTCTCAATCCCGAAGATAAGATTTACCGTGCCATTCTCATGAAGGGCAAGGGCTTTGACGATGCTGAGCTGCAGCCGCCGCTCTATTTGCGCACGACGGAGGAGATGCTCGCGGAGTTTTCGTATCTCGGCGAGGAGGCCGCCTACGAGGCCGTCGTCACGAATCCGCGCAGAATCGCCGAGCAGATCGAGCGCTTCAAGCCGATTCCGGACGACCTCTATTCGCCGCAGATTCCGGGCGCCGATGAGGAGATCCGCTCGATGTCGTACAAGAAAGCTCGCGAACTCTACGGCGAGAATCTGCCGAAGATCGTCGAGGACCGCCTGCAGCAGGAGCTCAAGCCCATCATCGGGCACGGTTTCTCCGTGCTTTATCTCATCGCGCAGCGCCTCGTCAAGAAGTCGAATGACGACGGCTATCTCGTCGGTTCACGTGGTTCCGTCGGCTCGTCCTTCATCGCGACGATGACGGGCATCACCGAGGTCAACCCGCTGCCGCCGCACTGGCGCTGCCCGCACTGCCAGTACAGCAAGTTCATCACGGACGGCTCTTATGGCTGCGGCTACGACCTTCCCGACAAGGTCTGCCCGGTCTGCGGCACGCCGCTCGTCAAGGACGGCCACGACATCCCGTTTGCCGTCTTCCTGGGCTTCGACGGCGACAAGGTCCCGGATATCGACCTGAACTTCTCGGGCACGTACCAGCCTGTCGCGCACAAGTACACCGAAGTGCTCTTCGGCAAGGACAACGTCTACCGTGCGGGCTCCATCCAGACCGTCGCCGACAAGACGGCGTTTGGCTACGTCAAGAAATTCTTCGAGGAGAAGGGTGTCAAGAAGCATCTTTCCTACATTGACAAGCTCGCGCACGGCTGCATGGGCGTCAAATCGACGACGGGCCAGCATCCTGCCGGCATCATGGTCGTGCCGCGCAACATGGACGTGCATTTCTTTACGCCGATCCAGCATCCGGCCAACGACATGAACTGCGGCACGATCACGACGCATTTCGATTACCATTCGATCAGCAGCCGCCTCGTCAAGCTCGATATCCTCGGACACGATGACCCGACGGTCATCAAGATGCTCGAGGACCTCACGCACCGCGACCCGAAGACGATCCCGTTTGACGACAAGGCCACGATGTCCATCTTCAATTCCACCGATGCCCTCGGCGTCACGCCAGAGGAGCTCGGCGCGACGAGCGGCACGTTCGGCATCCCCGAGTTCCGCACGCCGTTCACGCGCCAGATGATCGACGATACGCAGCCCGATGTGTTCTCGGACCTCGTGCGCATATCAGGCTTCTCGCACGGCACGGACGTCTGGCTCGGCAACGCGCAGGACCTCATAAGGAGCGGCCAGTGCACGATCAAGAACGCCATCTCAGCGCGCGATGACATCATGATGTACCTCATTCACAACGGCATCGACCCGCTGCTCTCCTTCAAGACGATGGAGAAGGTCCGCAAGGGCAAGGGTATCGCGTCGGATGTTGTCGAGACCCTGCGCAAGGGCGGCATCCCCGAGTGGTTCATCGAGTCGTGCCAGAAGATCAAATACCTCTTCCCGCGCGCGCATGCGACGGCCTACGTCATGATGGCCTACCGCATCGCCTTCTGCAAGGTGCATTACCCGCTCGCGTATTACGCCGCGTATTTCTCAATCCGTGCCGCCGAATTCGACGCCAACGTCGTGGCGCGCGGCAAGGATTACGTCGGTCAGCAGATCGCCGAGCTCGAGGCGATTGCCAAAGAGAAGAAGCTTGACGCGAAGCAGAATGCGACGCTCATCGTCCTGCAGCTGGCCTGGGAGCTCTACCTGCGCGGTTTTGGCTGCGAGTACGTCGACCTCTACCGCTCGGATGCCGAGAAATTCATCATCCTTGAGAATTCCCTGCTGCCGCCGCTCGCCTCGCTGTCGGGCATGGGCACAAAGGCGGCTCAGAGCATCGTCGAGGCGCGCAAGGACGGCATGTTTACCTCCATCGAGGACCTGCGCCGCCGTTCGGGTATCTCAAAGACCAACATCGAGATCCTGCGCCAGCACGGCTGCCTCGACGGCATGAGCGAGAGCGACCAGATCGCCCTCTTTGTCTGAACCGGCACGGGAAGATGAAAATACTTTTAAGGAAGCATTTACAAGACTTTTGTTTTATGCTATCATGAAATGGTTAATTAATTTAAGTGTGTTTAGTAGAGAGTGGGCTGTGAGCCCACTCTTTAATCTTATGTGCTGATGCAAGAAGGGCTGGCACACGGGAAAGAACAAGCGAATCACTTGGGGGTGGATGTTATGGCAAAACAACAGATTGAAGATGCTGTGGAGGCAATCGTGCAGGACCTCCTGGCCGGCCAGGACGTGATTGAACTGGTCGACGTGGAATACGTCAAGGAGCACGACTGGTACCTGCGCGTATACATTGACAAGCCGGGCGGCATCGATATCGAGGATTGCCAGGACCTCAGCGAAAAGCTCGAGGCCGAACTGGACAAGCGCAATGTCATTGCCGACAGCTATATCCTGGAGGTTTCATCCCCGGGTATCGACCGCGTGCTGCGCAAGCCGCGCGACTTCGTGCGTGAAGAGGGCAAGGCCGTCGACATCACGCTGTTCGCACCGCGCGATGGCAAGAAGAGCCTCACGGGCGTCCTGACGGGCTTCGACGGGGAGAACCTCGAGCTCGACGGCACGGAAAAGCTGCCGCTCAAGGATGCTGCACAGGTGCGCCTGCACATTGATTTTTGATCATACTGGGGGCCAGGCCCCCTTTTATTGGGAGGATATGTATTTTGGCAAGAAAGACGACGAAGGTAAAAGACAATGGTCAGGAATTCCTGACGACGCTGCGGGAGCTCGGCAAGGAGAAGGGCATCGAGGAAGAGGTCCTGTTCGAGGCCATCGAGGCCGCGCTGATCTCCGCGTACAAGCGCAATTTCGGCTCAGCGCAGAATGTCCGCGTCACCCTTTCCCGCGAGACGGGTCATTACCATGTCTATGCGATCAAGACGGTGGTCGAGGATCCCGAGGATGAGATCACGGAGATTTCGCTCGCTCAGGCCCGCACGATCAAGCCGGACTATGAGGTCGGCGACGTCATCGAGATCGAGGTGACGCCGGCAAATTTCGGCCGCATCGCCGCGCAGACGGCCAAGCAGGTCGTCGTGCAGCGCATCCGCGAGGCCGAGCGCGGCATCATCTACGAGGAGTTCATGAGCCGCGAGGGCGACATCCTGACAGGCCTCGTGCAGCGTGTTGAGAATCACAACGTCTACATTGACCTCGGCAAGACGGAAGCCGTGCTGACGCCGGCCGAGCAGATCCCGGGCGAGACGTACAACTACGGCGACCGCATCAAGGCGTATGTCGTCGAGGTCAAGAAGACGAACAAGGGCCCGCAGATCGTCGTATCGCGCACGCATCCGGGCCTTCTCAAGCGCCTCTTCGAACTCGAGGTGCCGGAGATCCACGAGGGCATCGTCGAGATCAAATCCGTGGCGCGCGAGCCGGGCAACCGATCGAAAATCGCCGTTTACTCCGCTGAACCGTCGGTTGATCCGGTCGGTTCGTGCGTCGGCCATCGCGGCATGCGCGTGCAGGGCATCGTCGATGAGCTCGGCAGCGAGAAGATCGATATCGTCAAGTGGAACGCCGATCCCGCCAAGTTCATCGCCAATGCGCTGAGCCCGGCCAAGGTCGTTTCCGTGGCCGTCAATGAGGCGGAGAAAGTCTCCCGCGTCGTGGTCCCCGACTACCAGCTGTCGCTGGCCATCGGCAAGGAAGGTCAGAACGCGCGCCTTGCTGCCAAGCTCACGGGCTGGAAGATCGACATCAAGAGCGAATCCCAGGCCGCTGACGAAGTGCTCGACGAGAACATGAATGAGGTCGAGGTCACAGGCGAGGAGTCCTTCACGGCAGAGGTTGAGCCATGAAAGTGAAGAAGATCCCGCAGCGGATGTGCCTCGGCTGCCAGACGAGCCGTCCCAAGAAGGAGCTTGTGCGCATCGTGCGCAGCCCCGAAGGCGAATTCTCCGTGGATTTCACGGGCAAGAAGCCGGGACGCGGGGCCTATATCTGCAACAATCCGGAATGCCTGGCCAAGGCGAAGAAGAGCCACGGTCTCGAGCGTTCCTTCAAATCGCCGGTCGATGCCGCCGTTTACGAGCTCCTGGAGCGCGAACTCCAGGCGCATGCGAGCGAGGAATGACCATGGCGATGGATAAGACACAGCGCATCACGAACCTTTTGAGCATGGCGCAGCGGGCCGGACGCATCGTCTCCGGCGCGTTTGCCACCGAAAAGGCCGTCAAGGAGCACAAGGCCTGCCTGCTGCTCGTGGCGGCGGATGCGTCAGAAGAAACAAAACGAAATTATCAGATCCTTGCAGATCGATATGCGATTCCGTATCAGGAGGTACTCACGAGGGAAGAACTCGGCGGGTGCCTCGGCAAAGCGTATCGTGCCGTCGCAGCCCTTCTCGATGAAGGCTTTGCGAAGAAACTGGGCACGCTGGTCGCTGATGGAGGAATCATGAAACAATAATCGGGGGTGGATTAATGTCCAAATACAGGGTTTATGAATTGGCAAAAGAATTCCATACAGACAGCAAAGTGATACTGGATATCCTGAAGCGCAACCATTTCAAGGCTGCCAACAACTTTTCCAGTGTCGGTGATGATGAGCGCAACGCAGTGAAGAATGCCTTTGCCGCCAGACATACGACGGACAAGAAGGCAGAGAAGGCACCAGCGGCGCCAAAACATGAGCCGGAGGCTAAGAACGTGAAGAGCAGCCAGGGACAACCACATCATAAGGACAATAAGGAAAAGGCCGCAGCACCGGCTGCCGGCAGCCATCGCGAGTCTTCGCACCGCGACAGCCAGAACCAGAATCAGAACCGCGGTGCCAAGGCGGCATCCGGCAATGGCGGCAATGGCGGCAGCCGCAGCGGCGGCAACAGCAATGGCCGCACGGGAAACAGCGCCGGCGGCAATAACCGCGGCGGCCGCAACGACCGGAACAGCCGCGGACGCCAGAATGAGCGCAACGACCGCGGCGGCCGCAACGACCGGAACAATCGCAACGGCCGCAATGACCGCCGCAACGGGCGCGGCCGCAACAACCGCCGCGGCAATGTCCAGCAGGCGCCGAAGGTCGAGATCGCACGTCCGAAGCACATCAAGCTGCCGGAGACGATTGCCGTCAAGGACCTCGCCTCGAAGATGAGCTACACGGCTGCTGAAGTCGTCAAGAAGCTCTTCATGATGGGCGTCATGGCGACAATCAACCAGGAAATCGACTTCGATACGGCGGCGCTCGTCGCGTCGGAATTCGGCGTGACCTGCGAGGAGCTGCCGCCTGATGTCGATCCGACGGAAATCCCGGAGATCGAAGATGATCCGAAATCCCTCAAGCTCCGTCCGCCTGTCGTCACGGTCATGGGCCATGTCGACCACGGCAAGACGTCGCTGCTCGACTGCATCCGCAACACGCACGTGCAGACGCACGAGGCCGGCGGCATCACGCAGCACATCGGTGCCTACCAAGTCAACTGCAAGGGCAAGAAGATCGTCTTCCTCGACACGCCGGGCCATGAGGCCTTCACGGCCATGCGTGCCCGCGGCGCCCAGATCACGGATATCGCGATCCTCGTCGTCGCCGCTGACGACGGCGTCATGCCGCAGACCATCGAGGCCATCCACCATGCGAAATCCGCTGATGTCCCCATCATCGTGGCCATCAACAAGATCGATAAGCCCGGCGCCAACCCGGACCGCGTGAAGCAGGAACTCATGGAGCAGGGCCTCGTGCCGGAGGAATACGGCGGAGACACGATCATGGTGCCGGTTTCTGCAAAGAAGCAGATCGGCATCGACGACCTCCTGGAGATGGTGCTGCTCGTCGCTGAGGTCAAGGAGCTCAAGGCCAACCCGAACCGCGACGCCCGCGGCGTCATCGTCGAGGCCAAGCTCGACAAGGGCCGCGGCCCGGTCGCAACCGTCCTCGTCCAGAACGGCACGCTGCGCATCGGCGATTCCGTCGTCTGCGGCACGACGTACGGCAAGGTCCGCGCGATGATCAACGACCGCGGCGAGAACGTCAAGAAGGCAGGCCCGTCCGTGCCGGTCGAGATCCTCGGCCTCAACGACGTGCCGGAAGCCGGCGATATCCTCGCAGCGCTCGAGGAGAAGCAGGCCCGCTCCATTGCCGAGGCCCGCATCGAGCGCAAGCGCAACAACCTCATCAAGAGCAAGAAGGTTTCGCTTGACGACCTCTTCCATCAGATCCAGGAAGGCGACATCAAGGACCTCAACATCGTCATCAAGGCCGATGTACAGGGCTCCGTCGAGGCACTCTCGAGCTCGCTCCTCAAGCTCAACAAGAACGATGAGGTCCGCGTCTCCATCGTCCATTCGGGCGTCGGTGCCGTCAACGAGTCCGATGTCATGCTGGCTTCGGCGTCGAATGCGCTGATCATCGCGTTCAACGTCCGTCCGGATGCCAATGCGCGCAAGCTCGCCGACACCGAGAACATCGATATCCGCACGTACCGCGTCATCTACGATGCCATCAACGACGTCAAGGATGCCATGAGCGGTATGCTCAAGCCGAAGTACAAGGAAGTCATCCAGGGCCGCGTCGAGATCCGTCAGGTCATGAAGTTCTCGAAGGCGCTCGTCGCCGGTTCTTACGTGCTCGAGGGCAAGATCTGCAACAACTCGAGGATCCGCATCATCCGCGACAACATCGAGATCTTCGACGGCGAGATCGATTCGCTGCGCCGCTTCAAGGATGAGGTCAAGGAAGTCAATGCCGGCTATGAGTGCGGCATCTCGATTGTCGATTTCCGCGACTTCAAGGAAGGCGACATCATCGAGGCCTACACGATGGAAGAGATCGCGACGACGATTGCCGAGGCCAACAAGGCTGCGGCCAAGAAGCGCGAGGAAGAAGCCAAGGCCAAGGCCAAGGCGGAGAAGAACGATTGATTTTCCCTGTCACGTGGCAGAAGCCGTACCATATATACCATACGAAAAAGCAGAGGAGGCGTAAGCTATGAGCCAGCTTCGGGTAGAGAAAGTCCAGGAGCTTATGAAGCAGGAGATCTCTGAGATCATCCTGCGCGAACTCAAGGACCCGCGCATCGGGTTCGTGACTGTGACATCCGTGGAGTGCACCGGAGATCTTCGCGAGGCGAAGATTTACGTGAGCCTCATGGGCAGTGAGAAACAGGTCAAGGATTGCTGGGCCGGGCTGCAGAGCTCCCTCGGATTCATCCGTCGGGAAATCGGCCAGCGCATCCGCCTGCGCTTCACGCCGGAAATCTCCTTCGCGCTCGACAAGTCGCTCGACTACAGCGCGCACATCCAGGAGCTGCTGCTGAAAATCCAGAAGGACGAGCAGCAGAAGGAGACGGTAGCACAGGAATCTCAGGCAGAATCCCAGGCAAAGGAAGACAATTGATATGAAACTGACATTGAGTGAAGCAGCAGCAATGCTGGCTCATGCCAACAAGGTGGTCATCACAGCCCACGAGAATCCCGACGGCGATGCCGTCGGCTCCTCGCTCGGGCTCATGCACATCCTGCACGGCATGGGCAAGGAAGCTGTTGTTCTGCTCGATGATGATATCCCGGCCATCTTCAAGGTGCTGCCGGGATATGATATTATTGGGAAACCGGAGGAGGGACAGGCATCCGTCGAGGCGGATCTCCTCGTTATCCTCGATACGGCCCCGAACCGCATCGGCCGCGTGCCGGAGGTCACGAAGGCCGGAACGGTCCTCAATATCGATCATCATCGCACGAACAACGGCGCAGCCGAATATACATATGTGGACGACACGCGGGCGGCGACGGCCGAAATCGTCTACGACCTTGCAAAGGAGCTCGGTGCCGTCTTTACGCGCGAGCCGGCCATGTGCATCTACACGGGGCTCGCGACGGATTCCGGATTCTTCCGGTTCTCGAACACGACGCCGCACACGATGCGCGCAGCCGCCGAGATGCTCGAATGCGGCGTGACGGCCAACGAGATTTCCGAGGCCCTTGAAGAGAAGCCGTATCAGGTCGTCAAGGACACGGCCGAGGCCGTGAACATGGCTGAGCGCTTCGCGGACGGGCGCGCCATCGGCATCTTCCTCGACGAAGCGACGACGGCACGCATGGAGGCTACCGAGGGCTTCATCGGCGCCATCCGCGTCGTCGAAGGCGTCGATGTGGCCGTCGTGCTCAAGGCGAAGGAAGAAAAGCTCTGCCGCGTCAGCATGCGCTCGAAGGGCGTGGACGTCAGCGCCATTGCGCTCTCGTTCGGCGGCGGCGGCCATATCCGCGCGGCCGGCTGCACGCTTTCTATGCCGTTTGCCGAGGCAAAGAAGACGATCTGTACGGCTATCGAGCAGGCCATTCGTGATCTTCAGCAGGCGGCCGTGCATAAGGCAGGCATGAGCGGGGAGGGTCACTGATGGACGGCTTTCTCAACATCCTGAAACCGCCCGGCATGTCCTCGCACGACGTCATCGGCGCCGTGCGCAAGGTGCTGCACATGAAGCGCGTCGGCCATGCCGGCACGCTCGACCCCGCGGCGGCCGGCGTCCTGCCAATCGCCGTCGGACAGGCCGCGCGGCTCATCGAATACCTGGAGCTTGCCGACAAGATGTACCGGGCGGAGCTGACCTTCGGCTTCGCGACGGACAGCGGCGACGACACGGGTGAAATCATCGACGAGGTGAAAGACTTCGCGATGCCTGCGCGCGAGGCCATCGGCGAGGTGCTTCGTTCCTTCACGGGACGCATCCGCCAGGTACCGCCCGCGCATTCAGCCATCAAGATCAACGGCCGGCGCGCCTGCGACCTTTTGCGCGCGGGCCGCGATGTCGAGATTCCCGCGCGCGAGGTCACGGTTCACGCCATCGGCCTGCTCGCGTATGAGCCCGAGAAGCGGCGCGTGCTCATCGATGTTTCGTGCTCGAAGGGCACGTACATCCGCAGCCTCTGCACCGATATCGGCGCGGCGCTCGGACTACCGGCGACCATGACCTTCCTCGTGCGCAGCCGTGTCGGCGACTTTTCGCTCGCCGACGCGCTGACGCTTGAAGAACTGGCCGCAAAGGGCGAGAGCGCACTGCTCGAACCCGCAGCGTATCTCAATCACCTCGAGCGCTACGACCTGGCGCCCGAGCGCGAGAAGGCATTTCGCAACGGGCTCGGCACAGGCGAGCGACGCCATGTGCCCGAGACGGACACGCTGCGCGTCTACAGCACGGGGCAGTTCCTCGGCATCGGCCGCTACGACCGCAAGCGCCAGGAAATCGTGCCGGCCAAGGTCATGAGCCGCTGAGCACGTCTCTCGCATCGTATCGAATCGTATCAGGAGGTTTCCATGCAAATTTATTCGCGGCTTACCGACCTCCGCGCGACGTATCCGCGCCTCGTCATTGCACTCGGCATGTTCGATGGGGTCCATATCGGCCATCAGAGCATCATCCGGCGGGCCGTGGAGCTCGCGCATGAGCAGGGCGGCAGGGCCATGGTCTTCACCTTCAGCAACCATCCGCTTTCGGTGCTTTCTCCGCGCGACCTGCCGCCGCAGATCGGCAGCAGTCTGCTGCGCAGCCGCCTCATCGCAGAGCTCGGCGTCGATATACTGATGGCCGTGCCCTTCACAAAGCAGCTCGCACAGCGCAGCCCCGAGGCCTTTCTCGCGATGCTGCGCGACTATTTCGCGCCGCGCTGCGTCGTGACGGGGCCAAATTACACATTCGGCAGCCGCGGCAAGGGCACGCACCGCATGCTCCTGCGCGATGCCGAAGCGTATGGCTTCGAGGCGGAGGTCTGCCCGGCCGTCCTTTTAGGCGGGCGCACGGTCAGCAGCACGCGCATCCGCGCCCTCTTGCAGCAGGGCAGGCTCGATGAGGCCCGTGCGTGCCTCGGCCGCCCGTTCACGGTGCTCGACCGCGTCATCCACGGCGAGTGCCGCGGCCGGACGCTGGGCTTCCCAACAGCCAATCTCGCCATCACCGACGCACAGGTCATGCTGCCGAACGGCGTCTACGCGACGCGCGTTCTTTACGGGGACGGCGAATACCTCGGCCTCGCCAACATCGGTGACAACCCGACGTTTGAGGGCTGCAACCGCCGGCTCGAGGTGCATCTCGAGGATTTTTCGGGTGACCTCTACGACAGGCTTCTCGAGGTTCAGTTCCTCGCCAAGATCCGCGAGGAGGAGAAGTTCGCGTCCGTCGACCAGCTCGTCCGCAAGATGCACGACGACCGCCGGCAGGCCCAAAAAATCTGGCAGCGCCGCTAAGCTTTTGCTTTACAAGGCGCCAAGCCATGTGATATACTATCTTAAGTGCCGAAAAGGCGCAGACCTCAGCCCAGATAGCGAAGAACTCCGACGTTTTCTTGGCTGATGGAGGTTTTACGAAAGACTAGGAGGAAAACAAACATGCTGACTCAGGAAGCAAAACAGGAAATCATGCAGAAGTATGCCGTTCACGAGGGTGACACGGGTTCGCCGGAAGTACAGATTGCTGTTCTCACGGCCCGTATCCAGTATCTGACGGAGCATCTGAAAGAGCACAAGAAGGATCATCATTCCCGTCGCGGTCTGCTGAAGATGGTCGGCCATCGCCGCCGTCTGCTCAGCTACCTCTATAAGACGGACATTGAGCGTTATCGTTCGATCATCGCGAAGCTCGGTCTGCGTTCCACGGTTGAGCGTTGATTGCTGGCAGGCGATCCTGAAGCGGAAAGCGGGAGCAATCCCGCTTTTTTTTCTGGCTGAAATGCCGGATTGGAAAGACTGAAAAATCGGAAGCATGTTTGCTTGCCTGGGTTATCCAAGATGCGATAAAGAGATGTTTTCATTCAACAGATAGAGAGATTTGAGGAGGTATTGTTCGTATGCATCGTTTTGAAACAGAGCTCGGCGGCCGCAAGCTGGTCATCGAGAACGGCCAGCTTGCCAAGCAGGCCAATGGTGCTGTGCTGGTGCGCTATGGCGACACGGTCGTGCTCGTCACGGCCACGGCTTCATCCGAGCCGCGCGAGGGCGTGGATTTCTTCCCGCTGACGGTTGATTATGAGGAAAAGATGTACGCTGCCGGCAAGATTCCGGGCGGCTTCATCAAGCGCGAGGGCCGTCCGTCGAGTGACGCCATCCTCTGCGCGCGCCTCATTGACCGCCCAATCCGCCCGCTGTTCCCGAAGGGCTTCCGCAACGATGTCCAGATCGTCGCGACGGTCCTTTCGGTCGAGCAGGACAATGCGCCGGAGCTCGCCGCGATGATCGGTGCGTCCTGCGCCCTGACGGTTTCGGATATCCCGTTCATGGGGCCGATTGCCGGCGTGCGCGTCGGCCGCGTCGACGACGAGTTCGTCATCAACCCGACGGAGGAGCAGCGCAAGGTTTCGACGCTCAACCTCACGGTCGCGGGCTCGCACGATGCCGTCATGATGGTTGAGGCCGGTGCGAATGAACTGCCGGAGGATGTCATCCTCGACGCCATCCTGTTCGGCCACGAGGAGATCAAGCGCCTCGTCGAGTTCCAGCAGGAGATCCAGGCTGCCTGCGGCAAGGAAAAGAGCGAGCCGAAGCTCTTCCTCGTGCCGCACGAGATGGAGGAGGCCATCCGCGACTATGCGAAGGAGCGTCTCGATGCCGCCGTGCGCAACGCGGACAAGCTTAATCGCGACGCAAATATCGCCGAGATCACGACGGATACGATGGAACACTTCCTCGAGCTCTATCCGGAGATGGACAAGGAGATTGCCATCGCCATCCATGACCTCGAGAAATCCGTCGTGCGCCACATGATCACGCATGAGAAGATCCGCCCGGACGGCCGTGAGGTCGACGAGGTCCGCCCCGTTTCGTGCGAGGTCGGCCTCCTGCCGCGCACGCATGGTTCCGGCCTCTTTACGCGCGGCCAGACGCAGATTCTCACGGTGACGACGCTCGGCTCGCTCGGCGATGAGCAGATCATCGACGGCCTCGGACCCGAGACGTCGAAGCATTACATCCATCACTACAACTTCCCTGGCTACAGCGTCGGCGAAGCGCGTCCGATGCGCAGCCCGGGCCGCCGCGAGATCGGCCACGGCGCCCTCGCGGAGCGCGCGCTCGTGCCGGTCATCCCGTCCATCGAGGAATTCCCGTACACGATCCGCCTCGTCTCGGAGGTGCTCGAGTCGAACGGTTCGAGCTCGATGGGCTCGGTCTGCGGCAGCACGCTCTCGCTGATGAATGCCGGCGTACCCATCAAGCGTCCGGTTTCGGGCGTCGCCATGGGCCTCGTCAAGGAAGGGGACAAGTACACGATCCTCACGGATATCCAGGGCATGGAGGATGCGCTTGGCGACATGGATTTCAAGGTCGCCGGCACGACGGAAGGCATCACGGCCATCCAGATGGATATCAAGGTCGACGGCCTGTCGCGCGAGATTCTCTCGGCTGCTCTGCAGCAGGCCAAGCGCGGCCGCGCGTTCATCCTCGGCAAGATGCTTGAGTGCATCGACAAGCCGGCGGCGGATCTCTCGCCGTATGCACCGCGCGTTGAGACAATCAAGATCAAGACGGACAAGATCCGCGACGTCATCGGCACGGGCGGTAAGGTCGTCAAGAAGATCATCGATGAAACGGGCGTGGAGATCGACATCCACGAGGACGGCAATATCTTCATTTCGTCGGTGAATGCCGAGGGCATGAAGAAGGCCAAGCAGATGATCGAGGATATCGTGCGCGAGGTCGAGGTCGGCCAGGTCTACACGGGCCGCGTTACGCGCCTCATGAAGTTCGGTGCATTCGTCGAGGTGCTGCCGGGCAAGGAGGGCCTCTGCCACATCTCCCAGCTCGCGAAACATCGCGTCGAGAAGGTCGAGGATGTCGTGCAGGTCGGCGATCAGCTGCAGGTCAAGGTTGTCGAGATTGACGACAAGGGCCGCATCAATCTGAGCCACAAGGCCGTACTGTAAAAAAATCGCGTCAGCATGAGCTGTCGGCGCTGAAACGCAAAAAGGGGCTGCTGCATGAAAATGCGGCAGCCCTTTTGCCTTCCTTTTTATTTCTTGTACATTTTATTGAGCGGGTTTTCCTTGAAGATGTTGCCCTGCTCGATGTAGCGGTGCACCATTTTTTCTGAGTGGTGGCGCGTCTGGCGCATGATGGTCAGCGCATCGACGTCGTGCTGGGCCGCGCTCGTCGCGAAGCCGCGGCGCAGGCTGTGGCCGGCGAAGGTATCGGGGTTGAAGCCCGCGAGCTTCGCGTATTTCTTGATGATGAGCGCGACGGATTTGTCGGAGAGCTGGCTGTCACGCAGCGTGTGGGCGCGCGTGAATGGACGAAAGAGGGGGCCGCGGTGGATGTTGGCGGCCGCGAGCCATGCCTGCACGGCGCGCACCGCGCAGATGGACGGATCGGGGGCGTAGGGGACGGCAATCGTCGAGCCGCGGCCGAGCTGGTCGCTCTTGGACTGCGGTACGAGGATCATGAGGCCTTCGCTCGTGAAGGTCAGGTGCTCGATCTGGATGGCCACGAGCTCAGAGCGGCGGAAGGCTCCGGCAAAGCCCAGGAAGATGAGCGCGCGGTCGCGCAGCGAGACGATGGTGTCGTCGAAGCAGTCCGCGAGCACCTGGAGCGTCTCGAGCAGGATCGGGGTCTTGCCCTGCTGGAACGTGCCCTTCTCGCGGCGGATGGCTTCCATCGCCGCGCGCACGAGGCTGCTCTTGGCGGGGTTGCGTTCGCCCTGATAGCCTGCCGCCACATGGTTCTCCGAGATGGCCGTGACGCGCCGTGCGACCGTGTTGGCCTTGGCGTCGTCGGCCAAGTCGTTGAGGTAGTTGACAATCGTCTCGGGCGCGGCCGGCAGATCGCGTTCCCCGTGGTAGGCGCACCACGCGGCAAAATCGCGCCAGTCGGCCCGATAGGCCTTGAGCGTATTGTCGGCTTTCGACTTGCTGAGTCGCAGCTTGGCTTTTTCGGATAGTTTTGTATTGGCTTCAACGCGCTGATTCTTGATCAGCATGAAATGCTTGTCTGCCTGCATCATAGTCCTCACTGGTTTCTTTAAAGATGAATTCACTCCTTATTATAAATCACATCCGTGTAATTGGGAAGGAAATGCGACTCTCCGGCGCTGACATTGTGCAGCGCGGATGTTCTGTGCTATAATCTCACCATGAAGCGGAGCATCACGAGGATGTTTTCGCTGCATTCTTTCTTAAAGAGAGGTGGACTGCCATGAAAGAAAAACGTGCCGAGCGCCGTGTGCGCCGTTCCTTTTTGCCGCATTTTCCGCACTTCCTTGGCCTGCTGCTCGTCCTCGTGCTCGTCGTGGCGGGGACCCTGCTCTGCTGGCCGCGCCAGGAGGCGTCGTCGCGCCTTCTGACGCCGCCGCCAGCAGGCCTCAGCACGACGACGGCGGCGACGCCCGTGTCGTTTTCGCCCATCCTGACCTGGGAGTCGGATGAGGAGGCCGTGAGCTACGAGATGGAGATTTTCGACCATGTTCCCGAGCACTTGTCGGAGGCGAAGGAGTCGCCGGAAGCCATCTTCCGCACGCGCGCCATCTACCAGAACCGTTACAATCCGCCGCTTCAGGATATTGCAGGTGAATTACTTGGCAAAGAGCCGCTCTACTGGCGCGTGCGGGCCATCGATTTCAACGGCACGCCGTACACGCCGTTCAGCGGGCTCGCCGCGCTCTACACCTCGCCAGACCTGCCGCCGATGCAGGCTCCTGTCCTGACCTCGGAGTTCGGCGGGAGGCGCGGGGAGACACTGCTCTATCCCGTCTACGCCTGGGTCGGCCAGTCGAATGCGGCGAGCTATGAAGTGGCCATCTACAACGAGAATCCCGAGGAACATCCCGAGGCCGAGCCCATCGAGCTGCTTTCCTCCACGATGGCCGAGATTTACGACCCCGAGCCGCATTACGGCGATACGCCGTTTTTCTGGCGCGTCCATGCCTTCGATGCCGAGGGGGCGCCGCTCGGCGAGTGGTCGGCCGTGCGTTCCTTCCGCACCGCGCCGTCTGATGACTGGCAGGTCGCGGTGCTCGGCGACAGCATCAGTCATGGCGGCGGCCATTTCTCCTACAGCCCGGCGGATTTCCATTTCAGCTGGCTGCATTACCTGGACTTTGACACGATCAACCTTTCGGAAAGCGGCGATACGAGCGGCATGACGCGCGCGCGCTTCGAGCGCGATGTGCTGCCGTTCCATCCGCAGTACCTGCTGATCATGACGGGCAGCAACAGCCTGCGCGCCGGCGAGGACGCGGACGCCGTGATCTCGGACCTCGAGGCGATGCGCCAGATGTGCCTTGCGCATGGCATCCGGCCCATTCTCCTGACGCTGCCGCCGATCCATCCTGACAACATCCAGCATGTGTTTGATGAGCCGACGGCTGATGACTGGCAGGACCGTTTTGCCGCCGTCAACGATTACATCCGCACGCAGGTCCACATCGATATGGCTCTGGCCATCGAAGCGCCCGATGGGGTACTGCCGACGGAGTACGCGCTCGACGGCCTGCATCCCGATGCAAATGGCAAGGCCCTCATGGGTGCCTATGTCAACAGCGTCTGGACCGTCGTCCGCGCGCAGGCTGACGCTGAACTCGACCGGTGGCAGCAGACACAGGAAAGCGGTCAGGAAGATGCAGGCGGCATGGAAGGCATTGCCTCGACCGGAGCTTTGTAATATAATTTGTAGTAATGATAAAAGGATTTTATGGACAGGGGGATTTTTCGTGAATTTCATGAGTGGGAAACAGAAATGGCTGGCTCTGGCAGCGACGGGCTGCCTGCTTCTAGGCTCTGGTCAGGCCGGGGCTGCAAGTGCCGATATGGAGGCTGCTCAGATGGCGGCACCGGCAGCGCAGGAAGCAGCCGCCAAGACGGCTCCTGCCGCAACGGAAGCGGAGGAGGCGGCCGCGCAGACGGAAGCTCCCGCTGACGCAGAGCTCCAGGCGGCTGAGACGGCTTCCTCCGGGACGGCGGCTGCCGCTGAGGAATCGGCACCTGATGCTGAGGAATCGGGAGCGGTCGCTTCTTCGGAAATCCCGAATCCCATGGTGCCGTACGATTCCTATGCAGCCATGGTCGAAGCGCTGTCCTTCCATCCGCTCTACTTCCCGCTGAGCTCAGGCCTCGAGCTCACGGACCGCTACATCATCGGCGGGACGACGGCGGAGCTCCACTATACGTCGCGCTACGGTCAGGAAGAGAAGCGTGCGCGCTTTGTCGTGCGCACGGCTCTCTTGAGCGATGGCATGAACGCCGAAACGTTCAGCGGCGTTTACGGCGCGGATTGGCAGATGCAGCAGCTTGGCGCGACGCAGGTGCAGATTGCGGAGCTTGCCAGCGATTCGTTCGTGGCCTACTGGACACGCGGCGGCTATGCCTTCTCCGTCGGGGCCGACCAGCTCAACCGCTGGGATTTCGTGCGTCAGCTGCGCGACAATCTCATCGATCTCAGCGAGCATTATTACGATTGACAGCAGGAACGCTGGATTGAAACGGGCTGGCTGGCAGAAAGGTGGAAGATAGTATGCGGATCCTCGTGGTGGATGACGAATCGTCGATACGGGAGCTTTTGGAATTCAATTTGAAGAAGAACGGCTATGAGGTCATAACGGCTGCCGATGGGCGGCAGACCCTGAAGCTCGCGCCCGGCATGGATCTCATCCTGCTCGACCTCATGCTGCCGGAAGTCGACGGCCTGACGGTCTGCCGGCAGCTCAAGGCCGATGAACGGACCGCGAGCATCCCCGTCATCATGCTGACGGCCAAGGCGGAGGAAATCGACAAGGTACTCGGCCTCGAGCTCGGTGCCGATGATTACGTCGTCAAGCCTTTCTCGATGCGCGAGCTCATGGCCCGCATCAAGGCCGTGCTGCGCCGTTCGAGCCACGACGCCCCGCCGAAGGAGGATGTCCTGCAGAGCGGCGGCCTGCGCATGGATTTTTCCTCGTATCAGGCCTGGGTCCACGACCATCTGCTCACGCTGACGCCGAAGGAGTACGAACTCCTGAAGCTGCTCGTGACGAATCCCGGCCGCGCCTTTTCGCGCGACGAGCTGCTCGAGCGCATCTGGGGCTATGAGTACTACGGCGATACGCGCACGGTCGATGTCCACATCCGTCATCTGCGCGCCAAGCTCGCGCCATACGATGCGGCGCTTGGCGATGCCATCGAGACGGTGCGCGGCGTGGGCTACCGCTTCAGCCGTCCCGTGAGCGCCAAGTGACAGGCGGCTCTTTGCGCGAGCCATGCAATCGGATTTTGAGAGGGTGTTTCCCATGCCGGGAAGTGCCCTTTTTTGCTGCCCGTTTTGCCGCAGGCCCCCTCGGCAGGAGAACGGCATGTGCGTGTCGAAGAGATATCATGAGTCATTGTTCTCGTGTGATATACAGAAAAGCAGATGAGGAGGGTGTCTTATGGGAAAACGGCCATTTGAATCGCTGCGCATCCTTGCGGCGCAGGTACTGCGCGAGGAGCGGCGGGCGGCGCAGCCGGCAGGGCGGCAGGAACGGGCTGGCATCGTGCGGCTCGCGGATTTCCTGCTCGATGAGGCCATTGCCTGCGGCGCGAGTGACCTGCATTTGGAGCCGCAGGCAGGGGAGCTGCGTCTGCGCGTCCGGTGTGACGGCCTGCTGGGGGGGGCGGGCCGCCTGCCGCTCGTGCTGATGCCGCCGCTCGTCTCCCGCCTCAAGGTTATGGCCGGCATGGACATCGCACAGCAGCAGCGGCCGCAGGACGGCCACATCCACTACCGGGATGACATCGACCTGCGCGTATCCTCACTGCCGGCGGCGCATGGGGAGGTGCTCGTGCTGCGCCTCCTGCGCGGCCGCCAGCAGGGGCTGGCGCTCGGTGAGCTGGGCTTTTCCGAGAATCATCTCGCCGGCCTCCGCCGCCTCATACACCGTCCCGCGGGGCTCGTCGTGCTCTGCGGGCCCGTCAATTCGGGCAAGACCTCTACGCTCTACGCGGCGCTCAGCGAGCTCAACGACGATGCACACAACCTCGTGACGCTCGAGGACCCCGTTGAACGGCTGCTGCCCGGCATCAATCAGGTGGAAATCCACGAGAAGGCCGGTCTGACCTTCCTCGCGGGGCTCAAGGCCATCCTGCGCCAGGATGTCACGGGCATCCTCCTGGGCGAGATCCGCGACGAGGAGACGGCGGCCATGGCCGTGCGCATTGCCTTGACGGGGCATCTCCTCATGACGACGCTGCATACGGAGGACACGGTATCGGCCATCTACCGCTTTCTCGAGATGGGCGTGCCTGCGTATCTGCTCGCGGCGACCCTGAGTGGCGTCGTGGCGCAGCGGCTCGTGCGGCGCATCTGTCCTGCGTGCCGGCGCTGGCAGGAGGTGCCGGCGGGCTCGAGGGAAGCTGCGCTGCTGCAGGAGGCCTGGCGGCCGGGGATAAAGCTGGCCTGCGGCACAGGGTGTGCGGCCTGCGGCGGCACGGGGTATCGCGGGCGCACGGTGGTGAGCGAAGTGCTGCTCATCGATGAGGAATTGCGCGCCGGCATCCTGCAGCAGTGGCCGCGTGCGAAGCTCCGCCGGCTGGCTGTGTCCAAGGGCCTTGCGAGCCTCTGGCAGGACGGCAGGCAGAAGGCCCTGCAGGGGATCACGTCGCTTTCAGAAGTCAGGAGGGTGCTCTATGGCGATGGCAGCGCTCTTTCATGAGGCCCTGGCGGCGGGCTGCCGCCAAAAGGCTTCGGACCTCTACCTGACGGCCGGACAGCGCGTTTGGCTGCGCGTGGATGGCCAGCTCATGCCCTTCGGGGCGGAACGCGTCGAAAGCTCCGCGCTTCTCGCCTGGCTCGAGGAGAAATTGGGCGCGTCAAGCCTCATGCGGCTGCAGGCGCGCGAGGAGGTGGACTTTGCCTTTTCTCACGGTTCCTGGCGGCTGCGCGGCAACGCCTTCTGGCAAAGGGGAGAGCCCGCGGCTGTCCTGCGCTTCCTGCCGCCCGCGGTCCCGAGTCTTGTGGCGCTCAATCTGCCTGCACGGGCGGCGCTTGACCGCATCCTTGCCCTCACGAGCGGCCTCGTGCTCGTCTGCGGGCCCACGGGCTCCGGCAAGACGACGACGCTCGCGGCCTGCCTCGACGCGATCAACCAGAATGAGGCGCGCCACATCCTGACGCTTGAGGATCCCGTCGAATACGTTTTTACGCCGGCAAGGTCGCTCATCAATCAGCGCGAGCTCGGGCGGGATTTTTGCTCATTTCCCGCGGCACTGCGCAGTGCGCTGCGCGAGATGCCGGATGTCCTGCTCGTCGGGGAGCTGCGCGACCGCGAGGCGCTGACGACCGCGCTGATGGCGGCGGAGAGCGGCATGCTCGTCTTCGGCACACTGCACACGCGCCGGGCGGTCGAGGCTCCCGCGCGCATCGAATCCTTCTATGAACAGGGGGAGCGCGCCTGCGTGCGCGAGCAGGTCGCAAGAGTCCTGCAGGCCGTGCTCGCGCAGAAGCTGCTGCCGGCAAGCGGCGGCGGGCGCGTGGCGGCCGTCGAGGTGCTCCTGCGCGAGCTTTCAGTCTGCAGCTTGATCCGGCAGGGCAAATACGAGCAGCTGCCTTCCGTCATGATGCGCTGCCAGCAAGCGGGCATGCAGACGATGGAACGTGCCGTCGCGCAGCTTTATCAGGAGGGGCGCATCACGGCAAAGACGCGTGAACGGTACCAGCGCGAAGAACGGGGAGGAGGGATGACAGGTGGCACATTTTTCGTATGAGGCGAGAAGCCGCACGGGCGAGCACTTTGCAGGCGACGTCGAAGCCGCTTCGCGCCGTGAGGCTGCCCGTGAGATCCGACAGCGCGGGCTCTGGGTGGCCTCGCTGACCCCGCTGGAGCAGGCGGAGAGGAAGGAGACCCTGCCTGGCCTGCGCTGCCTGCTCGCATCTGCGTGCACCCATCCCGTCTTTTCGCGGCGCCTGCCATCGGGGCGGCGGGCCTGTGTGCTCTTTTTGCGCCAGCTCGCCCTGCTGACGTCCGCCGGGCTGCCGCTGCACGAGGCACTCGGCGCCATGCAGGCTGGAGACGGGCGCCGCGATGGTTATGAGGAGATGGTCGGTGCGTTGCGCGGGCAGGTGCTGGCGGGAACATCCCTTTCGGCGGCACTTTCAGCATACCCGGCGGTCTTCCCGCACAGTGTCTGCCAGCTCATCGCGCTGGGCGAGGCGGGCGGCGCCCTTGCCTCCATCCTGCCGGAACTCGCGGACCATATGGAACTTGCGATGAAGACGCGCGCGAAGCTCCGCGCGGCCATGGCATATCCCGTGCTGCTGTTTTTTGTGACGCTTCTAGCCGGCACGCTCATGACCGTCTTTTTGCTGCCGGCCTTTGCCGCGCTGCTCACGAGTCTCGCGGCCGAGCTTCCCTGGCCCACGCGCGTGCTGCTTGCGCTCTCGGCTTTCCTGCAGCAGCACGGCGCGGCCACGGCAGCGCTTTTTGCCGTCAGCTGCGTCTTTTTCGGCTGGCTGTTTTCGCGTCCGGGGCTGAGTCAAAGGCTCGACCGCCTGTTCCTTGGCCTGCCGTTCTTCGGCACATTGCTCCGCTATGGCGAGTGGCAGATCATTCTGTCGCTGCTCGCCGTCCTGCTGCATCACGGCGTGCCCCTGGACCGCGCGCTTGCCCTGGCGATGGAAGCCCCCCGCAATGCGTTCCTGCGCCTCTCGCTGCAGCGGGCTCACGCGCGCCTGCGCCGCGGCAAGCCGCTGACGGCTGCGCTTCGCGGCGCCATGCTGCCGTCCTTTCTCATGGCCCTGCTGCGGTCAGGCGAAGCGGCCGGCCGCCTCGAGGAGATGATGCAGCGCGGCGCCGGCCTTGCGCGCTTCTGTTATGAGGAGAGGCTGCGCCGCCTCGAGGTCCTCGTCGAGCCCGTGCTGACGCTCGTCGTCGGCGCCATGATCTTTTTCTTCGTGCTCGCCGTCATGCTGCCCCTGCTTACGACAATGGACGCCCTCGGCTGAGAGCGTCCATCTGGTGACAGCCTGCCCCGTCAGGGCAGGCCCGTATGTGCTTGTCGCTGCTTATTCCTGCAGCAGTTTTTTCTTGAGCTCGCGGTAGCGGCGCGTGTAGTAAGCGCCGTTCTGTGCCTCGCGGTGGTCGAAGCCGTAGGCGCGGCGGCTCACGGCGAGGATCGGCGGCGCCTGGATGCGCTTGGCGACGGCCATGCCGCAGAAGAGGTTCCACCAGCGCTCAAGATCGCTGATGAAGTCGGCGGCCGTCGGGAAGTATTTGGCCACGAGGCCTTCCTCGCAGCCGAGATTCTTCTCGACCGTACCCTCCTCGTACCAGGTTAAGAGGTCCTCCGGCGTGGCCTTCTGCCAGCGCTCGATGAAGGAGCGGAACAGGTAGTCGTGATACGGGTACTTGATGGGGTCGCCCTTGCCCTCGTCGACGTTCTGTGCCGAGGAGAGCTCGGCCGACGGCACGATGTCGATAATGCCCTGCGGCACGACCTCGCGCCCGTAGACGACGTCGTTCATGTAGTGAGCGAGCGCATAGACCTGGTATTTCCAGAGGTCGGCGAGCGCGGCGAGGAACCCCGACTGATCGCCGTAGAGCGTCGAGTAGCCGACAGTCGTCTCGGCCTTGTTGGCATTGCAGGTGAAGCCGCCGCCAAACGCCGCCGCCGCTCCTGCGAGCACGCGCGCACTGCGGTCGCGCGCCTGGATGTTCTCGGCGACGAAGGAAGAGACTTTGAGATATGACGTGCTGCCGTCGCCGAGCAGCGTCATCGGCGTTTGCTCGAGCTGCCTGATCGTGTGGTCGACGGATTCCTGGATCGGCACGATCATGTACTGGCAGCCGAGGTTCTCCGCGAGCTGCTGCGACAGGCCTTTCGTCGTCGCGGAATTGTAGACGCTCGGCATGTTGACGAGCAGGAGGTTCTCGGGACCCACGACCTTCGCGTAGAGCGCGGCGGCCACGGCAGAATCGATGCCACCCGAGATGCCGATGACGAGTTTCTTCATGTGGATGTTCTGGAGGAAATGGCCGACGCCGTAATGCAGCGCGCGGTAGATATGCGCGATGTCGGGTTCTTCGGGTACGGGGGCTGCGGGCATATCCTTGAGACCATCAAGCGGCAGGATCCTGAGGTCTTCCTTGTATTCCGGCGCCGTGTAGACGACGTCGCCTCTGCCCGAATATGCCGTGCTCGAGCCGTCGAAGGTGTAGACGGTCTTGCCGTTGTTCTGCAGGCCGATGCAGTTGACGTAGAAAAGCGGCACGCCGGCATCCTTCGCCTGGCGACCGAAGACGCGGTTGCGCTTGTCGTTCTTGCCGAGCGTGTAAGGGGAAGCCGAGATGTTGACGTAGAAGTCGATGGCATCCTCTTCCAGGATCTTGAGCGGTGCGAGCTCGTAGTCGTCGCTCCAGCCGTCCTCGCAGAGCAGGCAGCCGACTTCAAAGCGCTGGCCGCGGATCTTGAGGCTCACGGGTGAGAGCAGCTTCTGCGGCGTTGTGCCGAGTTCGCGCGCGAGCTTCTGCAGGCTGAAGAAATGGCGCGTGTCGTCGAATTCGCGGTAATTCGGCATGAGCGTCTTGATGGTGTAGGGGTACGGCATGTTGTCGGGCTGTACGAGCTTGCCGTCCTGTGCGATGAAGAACGCGTTGTACTTGCGCACGCGGCCGTCATTGTTCTTCTTCTGCCAGTCGACGGCGACGTTGCCGAACATGACGGTGATGCCCGTAGAGGCCGCGATGATGTCCTGCCCGTAGCTCTCGCAGTCGCGCAGGAAGGCGGGCTGCTCCCAGGTGTCGCCCAGGAAGTAGCCGGGGACAGCCATCTCGGGGAAGATGACGATGTCGGCGTGCTTTTGGTGGGCCTCGTCGATAAAGGCGAGGATGCGTTGTGTGTTCTCGTCGGGATGGCCGGGAATGACCTCCATCTGTACCATGGCAATGTTCAACAAATTCAACACCCTTTCCGTGTCTCTGATGATTACAAAAGCGTGATATTCTTGAAGAAATGACGCTTTTTATGTAACAAAAATGAAACTGCGTGTTTTCTGCGCTGACAATTTAACAATTTCTATAGGATTTGCGCGCAATCTATGGTATAATGTCAAAAACGAGATGACGAGTGGGGAACCTTTTTCCATTTTAACATAGTTCGTTTTATTATCAAATATCAAAGTGTCCCGCGGGGGCGCTGGCAGGAGGAGATTGTGTTGAACTACAAGAGTACCAGAGGAAATGCAGCATCGCGCGCTTCGGCGCAGGCCATCATCGACGGCCTCGCGGAGGATGGGGGCCTGTTCGTGCCCGAGAGCATCCCTGCCGTCACGCTGGATTTCATCCGCGGCCTGCAGCCGCTTTCCTATGAAGAGCGCGCCAAGGCTGTGCTCTCGCTGTTCCTCACGGATTACACGGCGGAGGAGATCGAGGGCTGCGTGGAGCGCGCCTACAACAACGGCCGCTTCGATACGGCAAAGCGCGCGCCCGTTGTGGCCTGTGGCGCGACGAGCGTCCTCGAGCTCTGGCACGGCCCGACGAGCGCCTTCAAGGACATGGCCCTGCAGCTCCTGCCTCAGCTCATGAGCACGGCACTCAAGAAGACAGGTACAAAGGACGAGGTGCTGATCCTCGTCGCGACGTCGGGTGATACGGGCAAGGCCGCGCTCGAGGGCTTCCGCGATGTCCCGCAGATCAAGATCATGGTCTTCTATCCCGAGGGTGGCGTCAGCCGTATCCAGCGCCTGCAGATGCTGACGCAGGAGGGCGCAAATGTCAACGTCACGGCTGTGCGCGGCAACTTCGACGACGCGCAGAGCGGCGTCAAGCAGATCTTTGGCGACCGCCCGTTCAACGATGAACTGCAGGAGGCGGGCATCCGCCTTTCGTCGGCCAATTCCATCAACTGGGGCCGCCTCGTGCCGCAGATCGTCTACTATTTCAGCGCTTATGCCGACCTCCTGGCCGCCGGCCGCATCGAGGCGGGCGAGGAAATCGATTTCACGGTGCCGACGGGCAATTTCGGCGACATCCTCGCGGGCTTCTACGCGAAGTGCATGGGGCTGCCCGTGCACAAGCTCGTTTGCGCATCGAACACGAACAACGTGCTGACGGATTTCCTGCGCACGGGCGTCTACGACCGCAATCGCGATTTCTACAAGACAATCTCGCCGTCGATGGATATCCTGATCTCGAGCAACCTCGAGCGCCTGCTCTACCATATGACGGATGACGCGGCGAAGGTCGCCGGCTGGATGCAGCAGCTGCGCGAGACGGGACGCTATGAGATCGATGCGGACCTCCTCGCGAAGATCCAGCAGGTCTTCTGGGCCGACTGGACGTCTGACGAGGACACGAAGGCCTGCATCGGCGAGGTCTTTGCCAAGGAGCACTATGTTGCCGATCCGCATACGGCCGTGGCTTGGCGTGTGGCCGAACATTATCAGAAGGAAACGGGCGACGCGCATCACATGGTCGTCGTGTCGACGGCGAGCCCGTATAAATTCAACGGCAGCGTGCTCGAGGCGCTCGGTGAGAAGACCGGGGGGCTCGACGAGTTTGCGCTGCTCGACCGCCTCGCCGCCGTGAGCGGCACGAAGATCCCCAAGGGGCTCGCGTCTCTGCGCAACAAGGAGATCCGTCACGACGGCACCTGCACGCCGGAAGGGATGGAGCAGTCCGTGCTGCGCTTTGCCGAAAAGAAGAACAGCTGAACAAGCGGCCAGCCGTGGGCAACCACGGCCGGCCTTTTTTGCATGAATGCGCCTCAACGCAATGCCTTCCCCGCGCACGGGGAAGGTGCCCCGAAGGGGCGGAAGAGGTCCTTGGACAAGATTTTGCACGTGATAGAGGGCGCTGAGATTGGCATCCCCTTTGGGTTTCGCATTTTATCGCTCTCCCTATTAAAAAACAGTAAATAAAGCAAAATAATAGCAATAAATAAAACATTAAAAAGCAGGTGAAATAAATATTTGACATTTATGAATGGATAAGTTAATATAATACTTGAGTTGAGGGTTCACACAAGAAAGACGAATGTGAAATATCTCTCAATAGGTTGAAAAACCAGATTTTGATGAAAGAGGTTGACAGCAAATGGCAAACATCGATCTTAGTCAGTATGGAATCACGGGCGTAACGGAAATCCTCTACAATCCTTCTTACAAGACGTTGTTCGAGGAAGAGACCAAAGAAGGCCTCACGGGCTATGAAAAAGGTCAGGTTTCTGAACTTGGCGCCGTTGATGTTAAGACCGGTATCTTCACGGGCCGTTCTCCGAAAGATAAATTCATTGTTGATGATGAAACCTCCCATGACACGGTATGGTGGGATTCTGAAGAATATCATAACGATAACCACAGAGCTTCCAAGGAAGCTTGGAAGGCGGTAAAGGACATCGCGAAGAAGGAGCTCTCCAACAAGCGCCTGTTCGTCGTCGATGGCTTCTGCGGCGCCAACAAGGACACGCGCATGGCTGTCCGCTTCATCGTGGAAGTTGCATGGCAGGCTCATTTCGTCCGCAACATGTTCATCAAACCGACGCCGGAAGAGGAAGCAAACTTCAAACCGGACTTCGTCGTCTTCAATGCCTCGAAGGCAAAAGTCGAGAACTACAAGGAACTCGGCCTGCATTCTGATACGGCCGTTGTCTTCAATCTCACGGAGCGCCAGCAGGTCATCATCAACACCTGGTACGGCGGCGAGATGAAGAAGGGCATGTTCTCCATGATGAACTACTTCCTGCCGCTCAAGGGCATCGCTGCCATGCACTGCTCCGCCAACACGGATAAGCAGGGCCAGAACACGGCTATCTTCTTCGGCCTCTCCGGCACGGGCAAGACGACGCTGTCGACGGATCCGAAGCGCCTGCTGATCGGCGATGATGAGCACGGCTGGGATGACGATGGTATCTTCAACTTCGAAGGCGGCTGCTATGCAAAGGTCATCAACCTCGACCAGGATGCAGAGCCGGACATCTTCGGCGCCATCAAGCGCAACGCACTCCTCGAGAACGTTGTCCTCGACGAGAATGGCAAGATTGATTTCGCCGACAAGAGCATCACGGAGAATACGCGTGTATCGTATCCGCTCGATCACATCAAGAGCACGGTCAAGGGCTTTGTCAATGACCGCAGCGCTGCTCCGGCTGCCAAGAGCGTCATCTTCCTCGCAGCCGATGCTTTCGGTGTCCTGCCGCCGGTTTCCATCCTGACGCCGGAACAGATGCAGTATTACTTCCTCTCCGGCTTCACGTCCAAGCTGGCTGGCACGGAGCGCGGCATCACGGAGCCGACGCCGACGTTCTCCGCTTGCTTCGGTCAGGCCTTCCTCGAGCTGCCGCCGACGAAATATGCGCATGAACTCGTTAAGCGCGTAAAGGCCAACGGCACGAAGGCATACCTCGTCAACACGGGCTGGAACGGCTATGGCAAGCGCATCTCCATCAAGGATACGCGCGGCATTATCGACGCCATCCACAGCGGTGCCATCAACGAAGCTCCGACGAAGAAGATCCCGTACTTCGGCCTCGAGATCCCGACGAAGCTCGAAGGCGTTGCTACGGAAGTCCTCGATCCGAAGGATACCTACAAGGATCCGTCCAAATCCAAGTGGGATTACAAGGATGAGTCCGAGTGGGATACGAGAGCCAAGAAGCTCGCTCAGATGTTCATCGACAACTTCAACAAGAAGTACACGTTCGATGATGAGGGCAAGGCACTCGTTGCTGCCGGCCCGCAGCTCTGATCCATCAGACATTTGCATCAAAATCTCATATGATAAAAAGAGTCTCGCACGAGGCTCTTTTTTGAATGCCGGAAGCTGATGCACCCCAGGCCCTGTTGGAGAAGTTCTGCATCTGTGCAGAAAGGGGCTTGTCTTGTGCAGGCGTTTCGCCTATACTGGATGCAAGCGCGTCTGGGAAATCCGTGCGCGTCATCAAATCACAGAATAGAGGTCATAAAGCATGAAACATTTCATGAACATGGTGAACCGGGTATCGGTACAATCTTTTGCACAGGCAGGGAAGTCTGCCGGGCGCATGATGTCGAAGGCATTCGGCAAAAAGACCGCGGCGCTTTGCGTGCCGCTCCTGGCTGGGCTCGCGTTCTTCGCGGCACCTGCTGTGACGCAGGCAGCCTATGTCACGGCTTACCAGAATATCGTCTACGAGAAGGATGTCGTCGACACGAACAGCATCTACAATCCCGACAAGGACCATTTCAACTGCGTCGTCTACACGTTCCATTCCGACACGGACAAGGGCCAGCCGTACATCTACAAATACATGTACGACGAGGGTGAGATGGTCTGGAAGATCCATGCCGATGGCCAGTGGAACACGGTGGAGTCAGGCTCACTCGCCGCATCGGTCCTCAAGGTCTGCCTGCCGTATCTCAAATGACGGCATGCCTGCGGGCAGGCACTTCGGGCGGGGCCGTCATTTGACAGCCGCTCTGGCGGACACTACAATAAAGATAGCATTACTTTAGGAGGTTTTTTGGCATATGGAATCGATGATCCGTGATATCAAGCTGGCTCCTTCGGGCCACGATAAAATCAATTGGGTGAAGAACTTCATGCCGGTCATGGCGGCCGTGGACAAGGAGTTCTCGGTGTCGAAGCCCTTTGCGGGCAAGAAGATGGTCATTACGCTCCACCTCGAGGCCAAGACGGCTTACATGGCGGAGATCTTCCAGCATGCCGGCGCGGAGGTTGCCATCACGGGCAGCAACCCGCTGTCGACGCAGGACGATGTGGCCGCGGCGCTCGTCGAGGACGGTCTGCACGTCTTTGCCTGGCATGGCTGCACGCCGGAGGAGTACGATACATTCATCAACAAGGCACTCGACATCCATCCGGATTTCGTCATCGATGACGGCGGCGACCTCGTGCACATGCTGCACACGAAGCGCCGCGAGCTGCTCTCGGGCATTGTCGGCGGTTCGGAAGAGACGACGACGGGCGTGCACCGCCTGCGCGCACTGGCCAATGAGGGCAAGCTCGAATTCCCGATGATCGCGGCCAACGATGCTTACTGCAAATACCTCTTCGACAACCGCTACGGTACGGGCCAGTCGACCTGGGACGGCATCATGCGCACGACGAATGTCGTCATCGCGGGCAAGAACGTCGTCATCGCCGGCTACGGCTGGTGCGGCAAGGGCGGCGCGATGCGTGCGCGCGGCCTCGGTGCCAATGTCATCATCACGGAAGTCGATCCCATCAAGGCCATCGAGGCCGTCTTTGACGGCTTCCGCGTCATGCCGATGGACGAGGCCGCGAAGATCGGCGACATCTTCCTGACGCTGACGGGTGACAAGGACATCATCCGCAAGCAGCATTTCGAGGTCATGAAGAACGGTGCCATCCTCGCAAACTCCGGCCATTTCGACGTTGAGATCAACATCCCTGAGCTCGAGTCGCTGTCCGTCTCGCGCCGCACGGTCCGCAAGAACATCGAGGAATTCAAGCTGCACGACGGCCGTAAGCTCTACCTGCTCGCTGAGGGCCGCCTCGTCAACCTCGCCGCCGGCGACGGCCATCCGGCCGAGATTATGGATCTCTCGTTCGGCGTCCAGTTCTTCTCGGCGCTGCACCTCTTGAAGCACGGCAAAGAGATGGAAAAGGGCGTGCACCTCATGCCCGAGGAGATCAACACGAAGATCGCGAAGATCAAGCTCAAGTCCATGGGCGTCGCCATCGATACGCTGACGCCGGAGCAGCGCGCCTACCTCAGCATGGCCTGACAAGGGGCCTGCGGACGTGGCCGCGTGCCAGCATTCCGGATAAAACCGAAGAAAACCGGCAGGAATATGACGCATGGCCTTTTCCTGCCGGTTTATTTCTGTTAGGATAAAAAGAGCGAAATCACAGAAAATCATGCACAAGGGGGACTCATCTCGTGAAAACACTCATCAAAGACGCTTATGTACTGCTGCCGGACGGCACGACGCCGCGCACGAACATCCTCATCGACGGGGACAAGATCAAGGCCATCGGCGAAGTGCCCGAGGACTTCCGTCCCGCGAAGATCATCGACGGGTGCAATCATCTGGCCGTGCCGGGCTTCGTCAATGCGCACACGCACGCCTCGATGACGCTTTTGCGCAGCTACGCCGACGACATGAACCTCATGGACTGGCTCAACAACAAGGTCTGGCCCGTCGAAGCCAAGATGAATGAGGACGACATTTACTGGGGCGCGATGCTCGCAGCCGTCGAGATGATCGAGGGCGGCACGACAGCTTTTGCCGACATGTACGGGCCGTACATGGACAAGGTTGCCGAGGTCGTCGCTGACTCCGGCCTGCGCGGCGTGCTCTGCCGCGGCATCATCGGCGTGGCCCCGGACGGTGAGAAGAAGCTTGATGAGAACGTCGCGCTCTACAAGGATTTCAACGGCGCCGCCGACGGCCGCATCACCGTCATGTTCGGCCCGCATGCGCCGTATACGTGCCCGCCGGCCTTCCTCAAGAAGGTCGCCGCTGCTGCACAGTCGCTCGGTGCTGAGATCCACATCCACATGCACGAGACGCAGGCCGAGATCGAAGGCTCGCTCAAGGAATACGGCAAGCGCCCGTTTGCCTGGGTGGAGGAGACGGGCCTCTTCGACGGCAGGGGCACGCTCGCCGCACACTGCGTCCATCTTGACGACCATGACATTGAGATCATCAAGAAGCATCACATCCGCGTGGCGCACAATCCGGGCAGCAACATGAAGCTCGCAAGCGGCACGGCGCCGGTGCCGCGCCTCCTCAAGGAAGGCGTCTGCGTCGCCCTCGGCACGGATGGAGCGTCTTCGAACAACAACCTCGACATGCTCGAGGAGATCAATCTCGCCGCGATGCTCCACAAGGTCCACACGCTCGACCCGCTGGCCGTCCCCGCGCGCACGGCCGTCAAGATGGGCACGGAGTACGGCGCCGAGGCCATCGGCCTCAAGAATACCGGCAGACTCGAGGCCGGCTGCAAGGCCGACATCACGCTCTTTGACATGGAGAGCGCCGTCTGGTATCCGCGCCACGACCTCGTGTCGCTTCTGACGTATGCTGCACATGCCGACAGCGTCGATACGGTGCTCGTCGACGGCAAGGTTCTCATGGAGAACCGCGAGCTCACGACGCTTGACAAGGAGCGCATCTTCTTTGAGGCGCAGCGCTGCGCCGAGCGTTTGACAAGATAAGCCGGCTACGATAAGATTAATTCCATAGGGAAGCCCGCCGCTCGTCTCCCGTGCTGGGGAGGACGAAGGGCGGGCTTTCTCCGTCTGCAGCTGTTTTGTTTTGCAATCCATGCACCATGTTCATAAATGAGGTGATATTCCTTGACTAAGAAAACGACCAGCCGGCGCAAGACCGCAAAGTCAGCGGGCTCCGCGAAGACGGCGCGCACGCGCGGCAAGGGCAGCTCGTCCGGCCGCACGCGGTCCTCGGGGGGTGCCGGCAAGGCCAAAAGCACCGGCCGGCGCTATGAGCTCCTGGGACTCGCGCTGCTCGCCGCGGGCCTCCTGTCGATCTGCGGCATCTTCGGCCTCAACGTCGGCTTCGTGGGACTCTACTTTGCCAAATTCCTGCGCTACTTCTTCGGCCTCGGCGCCATCGTCATCGCCTTTTTGATCCTGCTCATCGCCTGGCAGTACATCACGAAGCACAGCGGCCCGCGCTACACGCCGCGCTTCTTCGGCCTGCTGGCGCTCTTTGTCTGCGCGCTCGCCATCTACCATCACTTCGTGATCCCCGTCGGCGCGGAGATCATGCCTGACAGCCTGCCGAAGGGCGGCGGACTGTTGGGCGGCGGCCTGCTGCTGCTCTTGCGCAAGTTCTTCGGTGTCGACGGCACGATCATCATTCTCGGGGCCGGCGTCGTCGGCGCCATCCTGCTCTCGACGACGTGGTCGCTCGCATCGGGCCTCCTCAAGACGAAGGAGCAGGCGAAAAAGGGCGCCATCGTCGCGGGCTCGGCCATCTCGAACACCTGCGAGCGCGTGGCCGAGGTCGGCAGCCGCGTGGAGGAGCAGCTTTCTGAGACGGTGCGCGAGAAGATGCAGCGCCGTTCCTCCTTCTACGACCAGGACGAGGATCCACATTTTGCGGAAAAGCACGAGCCCGCGCCGTATGCCGCGGACGGCAGTGACAATCTGGCCGAGGTCCGCGCCGAGCCTGCCGAACTCACGCCCGAGCGCACGCCGGACCCCGACGCCTTTTGCCCTGAGGAAGTGGGAGAACCCGCCCTGAAGGCGGAAGAGGCCGCAGCGCCGCATTTCACGATCGAATACGGCCGCGGCAGCCAGGCGGGCGAGGGGCTCGCGCCGGCAGCCCCTGACGAGCCGGCGGCGCATTTTGAGGTGCCGCACACCGAGCCGCTCGTGCCGCCTTCGCCCAGCCCCATGAAGAAGAACCCCGTGCCAGCACCGTCTTACGACGAGATCGCACCGATCATGCCGGCGGCCGCGCTGCTCGACGGCTCCGCAAAGGGTCCCGTGCCGCACACGGGCGGGGAGCAGGCGGCAGGTGCGGGCACGCCGCCGCAGCCCGCGCCCCGGCCCTACGTGCTGCCGCGTGTCACTGACATCCTTTCGAAGCACGTCAAGAAGCACAACGCCGCACTCGAGATCGAGATCGAGGACAAGGCACGCATCCTGCAGAAGACGCTCGAGGATTTCCACGTCAAGGCCCGCATCATCAATGCCTGCCACGGTCCGGCCGTCACGCGCTACGAGCTCGAGCCGGCCCCCGGCGTCAAGGTCAGCAAGATCACGAATCTCGCCGACGACCTCGCGCTCAGCCTCGCCGCGACCTCTGTGCGCATCGAGCCGATTCCCGGCAAGGCCGCCATCGGCATCGAGGTGCCGAATAAAGAGCTTGAGGGCGTGCAGCTTCGCGAAGTGCTCGAGAACGAGAAATTCCTCGCGGCCAAATCGAAGCTCACCGTCGGCCTCGGCATGGACATCGGCGGCCAGGCCATCTTCGCGGACCTCGCGAAGATGCCGCATCTGCTCGTCGCGGGCGCCACGGGCTCCGGCAAATCCGTCTGCATCAACACGCTCATCACGAGCATCCTCTTCAAGGCCAAGCCCGAGGAAGTCAAATTCATCCTCGTCGACCCGAAGATGGTCGAGCTCTCGAACTACAACGGCATCCCGCACCTCATGGTCCCGGTCGTCACCGAAGCCAAGAAAGCCGCCTCCGTGCTCAACTGGTCCGTGCAGGAAATGGAGAAGCGCTACGCGAAATTCGCCGAGCACAACGTCCGCAACATGGAGACGTACAACAATAAATTCCCCGACGACAAGATGCCGGCCATCGTCATTATCATCGACGAGCTCGCCGACCTCATGATGGTCGCGCCGCACGACGTCGAGGACGCCATCTGCCGCCTCGCGCAGAAGGCCCGCGCCGCCGGCATCCACATGGTGCTCGCGACGCAGCGCCCGTCCGTCGACGTCATCACGGGCATCATCAAGGCCAACATCCCCTCGCGCATCTCGTTTGCCGTCTCGAGCCAGATCGACTCGCGCACAATCCTCGACCGCAGCGGCGCCGAAAAGCTCCTCGGCAAGGGCGATATGCTCTTCTATCCGGTCGGTGCGGCCAAGCCGCTGCGCGTGCAGGGCGCCTTCATCAGCGATGACGAGGTCGAGCACCTGCTCGACTTCATCCGTGCGCAGGGGCAGGAGATGGAAGCCAACGAAGAAATCATCACGTTCACGGAGAATGCCATGAAAGAAGAGGAAGAGAAAGAGGAGGGCAAGGGCCGCCGCGCGCCGAAGCGCGACGAACTCCTGCCGGATGCCGTCAACCTCGTCATGTCGACGGGGCAGGCCTCGGCCTCGTCCATCCAGCGCCGCTTCCGCGTCGGCTACACGCGGGCGGCCCGGCTCATCGACGAGATGGAGGAACTCCACATCGTCGGCCCGAACATGGGCAGCAAGCCGCGCGAGATCCTCATGAATTCCGAGCAGGCCCAGGCCGCGCTCGCCGCCGAAGCCGAAGGCTGACGCCGAAAGGTGGCAGATGCGATGCGCAGACCGGCGGATTCCGGCAGTTTTTGGGCTGTTTGCCGGGAAGTTTTTCGCGAACTCGGGGAAACTACTGGAAAAGAACGGGAGCATTGTGGTATACTGAGGGTTAGTTAACGTACAAAACCAGAGCACGCGGGATGCTGGCCGCTTGTGTCAGCGTAAACCGGCGTCTCTTATGGGGGTAGATTTTTTTGAAGTACATGAGTGGTAACGATCTGCGTGAAGCCTATCTGCAGTTCTTTGCAGAGAAGAAAGGCCATCTGCGCCTGCCGAGCTTTTCGCTGATCCCGAAAGATGATCCGACGCTGCTTCTGATCGGTGCTGGCATGGCGCCGCTGAAGCCGTTCTTCACGGGCAAGATGAAGCCGCCCCGCACGCGCGTGACGACGAGCCAGCGCTGCGTCCGCACGGGCGATATCGAGAACGTCGGCCGCACGGCGCGCCATCAGACGTTCTTCGAGATGCTCGGCAATTTCTCGTTCGGCGATTATTTCAAGGGCGAAGCCATTCCCTGGGCCTGGGAATTCCTGACGGAAGTCATCGAGCTGCCGAAGGACAAGCTCTGGGTCACGGTATACCCGGACGATACGGAAGCCATCGAGATCTGGAAATCCCAGCCGGGCTTCCCGCAGGATCACATCGTCAAGATGGACGACAACTTCTGGGAAATCGGCCCTGGCCCGTGCGGCCCGGACTCCGAGATCTACATCGACCTCGGTGAAGAGCGCGGCTGCGGCTCGCCGACGTGCGCCGTCGGCTGCGACTGCGACCGCTACCTCGAGATCTGGAACCTCGTCTTCACGCAGTACGACCGCCAGGAAGACGGCTCCTACAAGAATCTCGCCCATAAGAACATCGATACGGGCTGCGGCCTCGAGCGCCTCGCCTCCGTCGTCCAGAACAAGAAGACGAACTTCGAGACGGACCTCCTGTACCCGATCATCGAATACGCGGCCAAGGTTGCCGGCGTCGAATACGGCAAGGACGAGAAGACGGACATCTCCCTCAAGGTCATCGCTGACCACGCCCGCTCCATGGCCGTCATGATCATGGACGGTATCCTGCCGTCGAACGAGGGCCGCGGCTACGTGCTGCGCCGCATCCTGCGCCGCGCCGTCCGCCATGGCCGCATGCTCGGCATCAAGGGCAAATTCCTCGAGGGCGCCGTTGACGCCGTCGTCGACATCTACCGCGATGCCAGCGACTTCGGCGAACTCGTCGCCAAGCACGACTACATCAAGAAAGTCATCAGCATCGAGGAAGACCGCTTCGCGGCCACGCTCAACCAGGGCATGGAACTCCTCGACGCTGAGATTGCCGAACTCAAGAAGGAAGGCAAGGAGCAGCTGCCGGGCGAGATCGGCTTCCGCCTCTACGATACCTTCGGTTTCCCGTGGGAACTCACGGAAGAGATCCTGCATGAAAACGGCCTCGACCTCGACAAAGAGGGCTTTGACAAGGCCATGGACGAGCAGCGCGAGCGTGCGCGCAGCGCGCGTGCTGAGAACCAGCGCGTCGCCGTGCCGGACCTCTCGGGCATTGACGTCTCGAAGCTCACGGTTGACCCCGAAGCCAAAGAGGGCAAGGTCGTCGCCATCTGGAAGGACGGTAAGCTCGTCGACATGATTACCGACGGCGAAGAAGCCGGCATCATCCTCGACAAGACCCCGTTCTACGCCGAAGGCGGCGGACAGGTCGGCGACGAAGGCATGCTCATCGGCGAATTTGGCCGCATCAAGGCCGTCAACGCCAAGAAGCTGCCGGACGGCACGGTCTACCATGTCGCCTACGTCGAGGAAGGCCAGCTCAAGGTCGGCGAGACGGTAAAGATTGAAGTCGATCAGGTCAAGAAGCTCGCTTCGGCCCGCAACCACACGGCCACGCATCTTCTGCAGGCCGCACTCAAGCGCGTCGTCGGCGACCAGATCAATCAGGCCGGTTCCCTCGTCACGCCGGAACGCCTGCGCTTCGACTTCACGAACTTCGAGCCCGTCACGGCTCAGCAGCTCGCCGACGTCGAGGAACTCGTCAACACGGTCATCCTCAAGGGCCAGGATGTCGAGATCACGCACATGAGCCTCGAGGAAGCCAAGAAATCGGGCGCAATGGCCCTCTTCTCCGAGAAATACGGCGATGTCGTGCGCGTCGTCTCCGTACCGGGCTTCTCCAAAGAGCTCTGCGCCGGCTCCCACGTCAAGAACGTCGGCCAGATCGGTATGTTCAAGATCATCAGCGAGACGGGCGTCGCTTCGGGCGTGCGCCGCATCGAGGCCATCACGGGCCAGGCTGCGCTCGACTACGTCAATGGCAAGCTCGCCATTCTCTCGCAGGCTGCCGGCAAGCTCAAGACGAACGAGGACGACATCGTCGCAGCCGTCGAGAAACTCCAGGCAGAGAACAAAGAGATGTCCGGCAAGCTCGCCGAAGTCGCTGCCATGCAGGAAAAGGCTGATGCCCAGCAGCTCGTGGCTGGTGTCCAGAATGTCGCTGGCGTCTCGGTCATTGCCGGCAAGGCCAATGTTGAGAACATGGACGGCCTGCGCGAAGTCGCCGACCTCACGCTCGGCAAGCTCGAGAGCGGCGTCGTCGTACTCGCCTGCGTCAACGGGGATAAAGTCAACCTCGTCGTCAAGGCTTCCAAAGATGTGGTCAAGAAAGGTATCCATGCCGGCAAGATCATCAAGGAAGCAGCCGCAGTCGTCGGTGGCGGCGGCGGCGGACGCCCGGATATGGCACAGGCCGGCGGCAAGGACGCTGCGGCTCTGCCGAAGGCGTTCGACAAGGCCATCGAAGTCATCAAGGCACAGCTCGGCTGAACATTCGTATAGAAGCAACAACCTCCCTCGCTATGAGGGAGGTTTTGTAGGTGGAGGACTCAATCTTGGAAGTTGATATCACAAAAAAAGTACAATACCTGATGAAATACGGCCTGCCTGGCCTCATCATCATCGCGGTGCTCTGTGCCGGCGGCATCTACTACTACCAGCACCAGCACAAGTATTTCAATGTCTACGATGCGCAGGTCGCCAGCTCGCTCGTCGCCTCCAAGGCCCGCACGAACGGCACGATTACTGAACTCGTCGTGGCGGACGGCGAACACGTCGAAGCCGGCGATGTCATCGCGCACATCGAGAGCAGCATCACGGACGACCAGATCCAGCAGCTCGAGCAGAACGTCGCGCTCTCGCAGCGCAACCTCGACGAAATCAAGAAGGGCCAGACCGTGACCGTCGCCGTGCCGAGCGCCGCACCGGCTCCGGCCGCCTCCTCCTCGGGCGGTTCTTCCGCAAGCGTCGCGAGCGCTGCCGCCCGCATGCAGCGCATGAACGAGCTCTTCGAGATGGGCGCCATCAGTGCCGTGCAGCGTGACCAGGCCGCCGCCGATTACCAGGCAGCCAAGGCCGCTGCATCTTCAAGCGCTCCTGCTGCCTCCTCGCCAGCCGTGACCTACCAGACGACGACGCAGCCACCTGACCCCAAGGCCGTGCAGAACGCCGAGCTCCAGCTCCGCCAGGCACAGGCCGCACTCGACAACGCCAAGCAGGACGCTCAGCAGACCGACATTGTCGCCCCAGTTGCCGGCACCGTCTACTACGCCTCCGACATCACGGAAGGCGCCGTCGTAACGGCCGGCCAGACCGTTGCAAATGTCGGCAACGCCGACGACATCTGGGTCGAAGCCAAGGTCAAGGCCGACCAGGGCCAAAAGCTCCGCCTCGGCCAGTTCGCCTCCTATGAGATCGACGGGCACAAGCTCCAGGGCTCCATCCAGGACATCGAAACGGCCGCCGACAAAGCCGCAGCCGATAAAGCTGCCCAGCAGGAAGCCGACCAGGCCCTCGGCATCAACGACAACGCCAATACCGGCAGTGCCGATAATGCCAATGCCGCCGACAATAGTGCGGCAGACACCAGCCAGAGCGCTGACAACCAGAACGGCACGGCCCAGAGCGACACCGCCGCGCAGGGCAGCCCCAGCCCCAAGACGACCACAGACACCGAGAACGCCGACGTCGACGACGACACCCTGATTGTCAAGATCTCCATCCCGACCGGCCTCTCCTTCGACCTCAAACCCGGCATGAAAGCCATCGTCAAATTCGCCCTGAATGGCTGAGCCAGCATCTGAATCCATTTCATCACGTTAACAAATCCCCATCGATGTAAATATTCATCGATGGGGATTTTTATCTGTTGGTTTCAAGCGCACATCATTTTAGTGTATACTATAAATATCGTAGTGGTTCGTTATTAATGGATTGTATGCTATGATGAAGGTGATGTTATGACAAAATCAGAAATTGAAGCATCGAATTTAAAAGTCATTCTGCATTCCAAGAGGGCAAATATCTATTACCTGGAAAAGTGCCGAGTGATGCAGAAGGATGGACGTGTGCTTTATCTGACAGAGGGAAAGCGGGAAAATCAGTATTGGAATATACCGATTGCGAATACGACGGTGCTGCTGTTGGGGACTGGTACATCCATCACTCAAGCTGCGATGCGGATGTTAGCTATGGCGGGTGTCATGGTTGGGTTTTGCGGCAGTGGTGGGACTCCATTGCTTTCAGGAATGGAAATCGAATGGCTCAGTCCTCAGAGCGAATACCGGCCCACGGAATATGTGCAGGGATGGCTTTCCTTTTGGTTTCAGGCCGATAAGCGGTTAACAGCGGCGAAGGAGTTCCAGCTGAAGCGGTGCCAGTTTATCGAGCAGGTCTGGCAGAAAGATCGCGACTTGCAGAGCTGGGGCTTCTATGCAGATGATGATGAAATCCAGTCGGCTATGCATCGCTTTCAGCGGGTCATCCGGCAAGCCATGGATATCAAACAATTGCTGGCAGGCGAGGCCATCTTTACGAAAGCGCTTTATAAATATGCGAGTGAACACGCCAATATGCCAGACTTTGTCCGCCTTCATGATGCTCCTGCAGGAGATAAGGCCAATATCTTCCTAAATCACGGCAATTACCTGGCTTATGGCCTGGCTGCAGTCACCCTCTGGGTATTGGGAATACCGCATGGTTTTGCTGTCATGCACGGGAAGACGCGGCGCGGTGCCTTGGTCTTCGACGTTGCCGATCTCGTAAAAGATGCCATTGTCCTGCCGGGTGCATTTATCTGCGCCGAAGATGACATCCGAGATCAGGAATTTCGTTCGTATTGCCTGCAGAAATTTACGGAACACAAGGTAATGGACTTCTTGTTCGAAGAAGTAAAGCGCGTGAGCCAATTGTGGGGAAAGGAGGGACCGTATCATGATGGTGTTGTTTACCAGTCGCAGTGAAAAGAAAGCCCTGTTGACGGTTCGCCGTATCTTGGATCAATTTGCAGATCGAATCGGCAATGACACATGGCAGACCATCATGACACAGGAAGGCGTGCAAGAGGTCAGGACGCTCCTGCGCCGGAATGCGACGAAAAGCACGGCAGTGTCCTGCCGCTGGATTCGCTCGCGCAATCGCAGTCAGCTCCTATGGGTGGTGGGAAACCGCGATAAATTCAATGAAGAAGGCCTGGTGCCCGTCAATACAACACGAAAAAATATCTTTCATAAGGAGTGGGAAGGTGGTTGGCCATATCTGTCTCTGCTCAAAGCATTGGTATCTGTTGCAGCACTTTTTCACGATTGGGGTAAATCATCCGATCACTTCCAGAAAAAACTGCGGTCGTCATCGATGGAGAAAGACCCGTATCGTCATGAGTGGGTCTCCTGCCAATTGTTGGCAGTCGTAGCGAGAATCAGTGGAGACACGCAGGATGACGATGCCTGGATGCATCTCTTCTTGGAGGGCAATTTAAAAAAGACCACCTTAAAGAGTGAGATGAAGAAGCAAAGCGAACATGCCCAGGCATTGCCGAAGATGCCGCCAATCATGCGCATGCTGGCGTGGTTGATTTTGTCGCATCATCATTTGCCCGTAACGCGGAATGAGATGAAATGCAAAATCTGTGTCGAAAAATTGCCCATGTCATTGGAGAGTCTTTTTTCAACGATTAAAGCTGAATGGGGGTATGAAGGCGTTGTCCCAGCAGGGAAGGATCCCTGTTTTTCTTTTTCAAAAGGCTTCCTGCTGGATGATGATGACTGGAATAAGGCAGTCAAAAAATGGCTGACCCGTCTGCTCCGGGAAAAAGCACAGCTGCAGCATCTCTGTACGGACTCAAGCCTGGCCTTGCACCCGCTCCTTCTATATGCGCGGGAAGCCCTGATGCTGGCAGACCACTTTGTCTCTTCCCAGAAGCATCAGACAGATGTGCCGATAGAAGAACAGAAAAAGGTTTTATATGCCAATACAGATGGAGATAAGCTCTGTGATAAATTGTCTTCTCATTTAACACGTGTGGCTGCTCAAGCTGTCAATATTACGCACCAGCTGCCCCTCTTTGCAAGCGAGATGGATGTGGCCGATACCGTGCGGTTTACGCCGGCGAAGGCGCCCTATCAGTGGCAGGACAAGGCTGTTCGCGAAATCCAATCGGCAAAACAGGATGGAATGGATCAGGCCTGGTTCATTCTGAATATGGCAAGTACGGGCTGTGGCAAGACCACTGCCAATGCCAAACTGATGCAGGCTTTGTCACCAGATGGCAAGGTCATGCGATATACGTTGGCACTGGGTTTGCGCTCGTTGACGCTCCAGACAGGCAGTGAATATCGGGAACGCATGCATCTGACGAAAGATGAATTGGCTGTAATCATCGGTTCCCAAGCTGTCGAATCGCTGCACCAGCAGGAGAAAGAGAATGACAATACAGAGTTGGAACAGAAAGGCTCGCCTTGTGATATCGGTGGCTCGGGAGAAGAAGAACTCCTGGAAGACATGCTTTCCTTCGAGGATAATTTCACGCACGATCAGTTGAAGTATCTGGACATTTACCTGGATGGGCGCAAGAATCCACAGGCGAAGAAAAATGGCGCTTTCCTGTTCAAGCCTGTACTGGTTGCGACAATCGACCAGATTATCCGTGCGACAGAGGTGACGCGCGGAGGGAAGGGACTATTGCCTTTCCTGCGGATGATGTCAGCGGATCTCGTCATTGATGAAGTGGATGATTTCTCACCGGAGGATTTGACAGCCGTCGCCCGTCTCGTCCACTTAGCGGGTATGCTCGGACGCAATGTGATTTTGTCTTCTGCGACGATTCCGCCGGACTTGGCACAGGGGATGTATCAGGCTTATCAGGATGGCCTGTGCTGTTATAATGTATTTTCAGACCAGGCGAAAACGATGACTGCTGTCTGGGTGGATGAGTTCCGTTCTGCATCCTCCGCCATACCGCTGCAACAGCCGAACCAGTATAAGCTGGCCCATAAGAACTTTATTGAGAAGCGCGTCAAGAAGCTGCGGACACAGGTCGTGAAGCGGAAAGCTGTCGTAATTCCTTGCCAGCCGCAGGCAACGAAAGAACTGTCCTGGCAGTCGTATGTTGAGGCTATGAAACAGGCTGTCCAGCAGCTTCATAGTAATCACCATGTCATTGATGAGAAAACGGGCAGGGAAGTGTCCTTTGGCCTCGTGCGACTTGCCAATATCAATCCCTGTGTCAATATGACACTTTCCCTGTTGTCGGCTGACTGGCCGGATGATACAGCGGTGTTCCTCATGTGCTATCACAGCCGCCAGGTCTTGCTGCTCCGTCATGAACAGGAAACGTATCTTGATCATGTTTTGTGCCGCAAGCAAGAGAAGGGAGGCCGAATCGCCTTCCAAGATACAGTCCTTCGTGCTCATTTGGATAAAATTCAAAAGCAGCGTTGTATTTTCTTGGTAATTGCCACTCCGGTAGAAGAAATTGGACGTGACCATGATTTTGATTGGGCCATTGTAGAACCTTCTTCTTATCGCTCGATTATTCAGCTGGCAGGGCGTGTACATCGTCATCGTCCATGTCTGCAGGATATATCTGCCCCGAATATTGGCGTCATGCAGTTTAATTGGAGGGGGATGACCAATCCCGGACAGAGAGTCGTCTTCTGTAGACCCGGTTTCGAAAAAACTCCGCATTATCTGTTGCAGAGCCATGACATCAAGGAGCTAGTTCCTATCGATAATTGGGCACATATCGATGCTATCCCTCGCGTGCAAATTCCAAGGCCGCTGCGTCCTCAGTCGCAATTGATTGACTTAGAGCACCAGAGATTAGCAGATTGGCGTAATCTCGATGATAAATCACCGGACAAAGTGGGCGGCTGGCAGCAGACTTGCTGGTGGATGACAGGCTTGCCACAGTATCTGTGTCCGTTCCGTGCAGGGGTTCCTGATAAAGACCTGTGCTATCGATACGATGCAGAGAAGGGGATGTTGGGCTTCTATAAAATAGATAAGGGTGAATATATACCCTACGGGGATATGTGCAATCTGAAATCATACCCTGAGGAGAAGCTGAATCCTTACAGAGAGCGGTTCTGGTTGCCACGCTCTTATATGGCGTCTCTTCAGGCGCAAGCTGCTAGAAAAATGCATTCCGATGAAGATGAAGGAAATGTTCTGCAGCGCATATCCGAGCGGTATGGCCAACTGACTCTTCCAGGCTATGAAGATGAATCAGCCAGGACATACTGGTATGATGACCAGCTGGGAGTGTTCCATACCTTATTGCATGAAAGAAAGGGATAGTCAGTCGAACCAGTTTCTGTTATAATGTAGCCAACAGTATCTGCCGTATAGGCAGCTTAGTAAATATTTAAATCCTGAGGAAACATAATCTGCCGTATAGGCAGCTCGTATGATTTTTCTTTAGGATTTTATTAGTAAATCCATATTAAAATCTTGAGGAATTAAAAAGATGTGGTATAATAAAAATAAAGGAGGGATAGATATGGGATCGATAGCAACTTACATCGCTGATAAAGCGGCGATAAAAAAACAAACCCCGGCTGAGTGGCTAGAGAGTAATTTGAAGAATATTGACCGATATTGGGTGAGTTCACATATCGGCCGGTACACACATCCGGATGCAGCAGTCCATTTGTATGATGATAGTAGCCCTACGGGTAAAGGATACTTGACAACTGCTGATGCGGCAGTGAAACAAGATATTTATGTAGACGGTGGTTCTGCATTTATGTCGATTGCGTCGTTCTTGGTTTCAAGGTTTTCACAGAAAGAAACTATAGCGGAACAGAGAGAGGACCTTGAGGCTAAAACAGCTTGGCAATATTTTCATGAGGATTCCCCCTTTATCCGTCGCGAGATAGAATCGTTAGGAATCGAATATGAACCATTGCGAGAGAAGGTATTGCATATTCAGACATCAAAGATTCCGGAGAGAAGTGATGCACGCCTAAAACAAGTGTATTTTCCGATACCTGACCGGGATGGAGAGTATCATCTACTCAGTATCTTGCCGCCGAGTATTCTGATGCTTGAACTTACGAATCGAATTAGAATGGAATTTCAAATACAGAGAAAGTGCCAGGATAAAAAATCAGAATATTATGGCGGGCCATATCAGACTTCTCCTGACCTGACTGTTGTGTGCTTTGGTGGCGCAAACGTCCAAAATGTAAGCGTGCGGAATTCTTCATTAGGGATGCAGGTTTTGTCATCATTGCCACCTTGCCTGACTGGTCGGAAAATAAAGATGCCTAAAAGAAACTTTTTTTCCGATTCGCTTTACTGGCGCAGGTTCAGTGATATGCTGTCTGATCTCGATACACTGTTCCGAGACCAGCGCCATAATCTTGAGATGCGGGAGCGCCGTGAAGATATTATCCTGGATTTTGTCGAGACTGTCCTGTACGAAGCGAATCGCCTGCAGAATCTTCCTGCTGGTTGGAGCAAGGATACAGAGCTGTCCGATGAGCAGGCGGTTTGGCTGGATGTAGCCTACGGGAGTCAGCGTCAGGTCGATACGGATTGGATTTGGCCGGTCTGCTTGGACTTTGCCCGTTGGCTCGTCAATGCTTACAAAAAATTCTGTCGTTATGAGAAGCTACAAGAGATTTCGCTTTCTGACGTGGAGATGCATGCCTTTGCATCGACGATGGAGGATGTCCTGAAGCAGGAGGTGAGAGAAGGATGAATAGAACGAAAAAGTATTTGTTGCTGCGGCATGTCAAAATCCACAATGCAAATGCATTCAGCAGTCCTCTCACGATTGGTTTTCCCGCCATGACGGCGTGGTTGGGGGCCATGCATGCGCTTGAAAGAAAGCTTCGGCAGCATGAAGCGCTGTCTGATATCCGTTTGACGAAATTGTCTGTATCCTGCCATGATTTTAATCTGCAGACCTATAAGGGGCCAGGCGACTATGTGAACTCGGTGATTATCACCGCGAATCCCTTGCGAAAAAAAGGTGCTTCCTTTGAGCGGCCTCCGTTTATCGAAGAAGCAAGAGTCCACTTGACGATATCGCTTCTTATTGAAATAGATGGACTATTGCCAGACAGTTTTTCGATTTTTATTGAGAAGACGACAGAGGCTTTGATGGGAATGAAGATTGCAGGTGGAGATATCCTTGATTTTTTGCCAATACAGGACCCTATGGAATCAACTTCGACACGAAATTCCAGACTCCTCTTGGTGGATGAAGAAAATGAGAAAGATGTGCGCCGTACGGTTCGCAGCCTCATGCCAGGATATGTCTTGGTAGAGCGTCGTCAGTTACTGAAACGGAAGCAGGAAGAACTCAATCAACAGGATATCCTGCAGGTGATGCTGGACTTGCTTGCTTTGCACTATGAATATGATGACGAGCAGGACTCCTGGTCTTTGCAGCCACGCAAGGAAAAAGGCTGGCTGGTACCAATCGTCACGGGATTCAAAGGGCTGACACCACTCGGACACATTGCGAATCAGCGCGATGCGAGCACATTGCATCGCTTTGCAGAACCTGTGCTGACACTCGGCGAGTTCAAGATGGCCCATCGGTTTGATTGTATTGATGACATGATGTGGCATTATCATTATGATAAGGATAAAGATTTATATGTCTGTGTGAATGAATCAAATGAAGGAGCATTCCTGTAATTAGGAAATAGCGCCTTTGTGAAA
>CABJCJ010000001.1 GCA_902364065.1 Veillonellaceae bacterium SB90 | reverse complement strand
CCTCTTGTTTTTGGGGATCTGTTATTTCACAGCCCCTTTTTTATTGCCCTGCTGACACTTGCCTCAATCCCAGATAATCTTCATGAGCTTCGGATACGACTCATTCAGATGGTGCAGGATGACGTCGAACATCGTGTAGATCATGTCGCCATCCACCGCATCGTCCTTGTAGAGCAGGCAGGTATCGAGCACGAGGTTGCCCTCGTCATCGAGGTAATACTTAAAAGACTTGTACTTCTTGTTGTAACCGTTGATGAAAGCCAGGAGCTCTTCCTGCGTCTCTTCCTGTACGGCCTTCGGCGCCACGAGGAAACGGATAATTCCGTAGATGCTCGTGTCAAGGATCACGGCTACAGGCAGGCGCGCCCCGTGGATATCGGCAAACGAACGGAACACCACCGTCTGGAACTCGTCGTCTGGGATTTCCTCGCTCTGAAAGGCACGCAGGCCCTTCGTATCAAGGTATTTACGGAATGATTCTGCTTTTGGATTCATGGTATTCCTTCCTTTCTTCTCGACAGCTCTTAAGCGTCCACATCGATTTCTGACGACTCTGCCTGATCTGGATGCCAGGACAGGAGGTCCGACGTATCGAGCAGGTTGTAGCGCTCATGGTACGACAGAGCCGGATGGTAATACGTCTCGTAGAAGTTATACGGCTCGTGGTCCGTATTCATGCGCAGCCAATCCGTCTGCGTATAGCGCTCTCTGTAGACGTAATAGTGGTCCTGCAGATTGAGCAGGTTGCCGTTGCTGAACTGCGTGCGGCTCTGACCGTAGAAGCGCAGGTACGTCCAGCGCGGCGACGACGCCTTGCTGAGCCACTCATCCAGATGATCCTGCGGACGATTCTTGTTGATATCGTTCCAATAGGCGCTGGAAACCGCCGGATCATAAACGGGCGCTGTACCGAATACGTCGGTCGTCATCATGCCGTTGCTAAAGGTTGCCTTATTGAGGACATGGAGCTTGTCAACGAAAAGCTTGCCCTGGCTGACGGTGACATCGCCGTTCTCCAGCCACAGATGCTCGAAGCGCACACCGCTGCCGCTATTCGTGCGGATGTTGCCGATATGGAGGTTCTGAATTGGCACATCCTCCCTGACGCCATTCGGCGTAATCGTCAGCAGATCATCGGCGTCCTCACGCTGCAGGATATCTTCAATGCCGATATCCGCGCCCGAAGCCGCAATCTGCGTGCCGGCCGTAATATGCTCGACATCCATGTTTTTCTCTGGATTGCGGACAAACATCGCCACGAGATCGCCATCGACGTTGTCGAGGTAAAGGCTGCCGTTCTTGAGTTCAATCGCGGCATCCTTCTTGGCATAGATGCCGTAAAGGTCGACATCTCCCGTGCCCTCGTGCTTGATCATGACATTGCCATTCGTCGCGTTGACGAAGCCGCGGTCACCATTCTGCTGGCGATGTGTATCTTTGATATCGCCCGTGCCCGTGACCTGGAGCAAGACATTTCCTTCATCAGCCGTCAGATGGATATCCTCCAGCTGCTGCGCATCATTGCCGACAAACAGCATATTGCCATCATTCACCTTCAGTGTCGCATCGCGGCCAGCCTTGACGTCCTTGTGCAAAGTAATCGTGCCAGCCTGAACGGCATCAGCCATGAGATTTTGTCCGGCACTGACGAGCCCATCAAAGGTGATGTTGCCCTTGTTCCTCGTCACAGCCATGAAATCCCGGCCGCTGGCAGTCTGTCCGGCAAAGGTGATATCACCAGTTGCCGTTTCAGCCGTCAGATTGTTGCCGCTTTGAACCTGGCCCGCGAAACCGATGTCGCCGTTCTCCGTCTTGGCAGCAAGATCATCGCCACTCTGAGCCCGACCCGCAAATGTGATGTTGCCAGCCTTCGTCTCGGCCTGCAGATTGCCCGCAACAGCCTGAGCATCGCCGATAAAGAGGATAGCCCCCGTCTTATCGGCTTTTGCCTGGATGTTCTGCGCCGCCGTCGTCGTGCCGCCGACTTCGATGTTGCCGTTTTCCGTCATCATCTTGATGTCAGCCGACGAATCGACATTGCCTGTTACCTTGATATTGCCCTTGTCATCGAGAACCTGGCTGTCCGTTGCCGAAAGCATCGTATCGCCATTCTTCGAGACTAACGAGCCACCGATGGTGACATTGCCTTCCGTGGCTTTCGCCGTGACGGAGGTGCCGCTACCGATATTCCCCGTAACATCGACGCTGCCATTCGTCGCCAGCATTTCTGCAGACGTACCGCTGGTCACATCGCCTTGGATGGAAACATCGCCGCCGGTGGCCTGGGCCAAAGTGGCATGGCCGCTGGTCAGGCTGCCATCAATCGTAACGCTGCCGCGGTCGGACTGAGCCATCACATCGTTTCCGGCCTTCATCAGGCCTTTGACGTTCACGTCGCCGTGATCCGTACGGGCCATAGCATTGCCGGTATCGGCGACAACCGTGCCATCAATCGTGACATTGCCATCACCGGACTCAGCTACTGCGTTCTGAGCCGCATGCATTTGGCCGTTGACGTTCACGCTGCCATGCTTCGTCTTGACCGCAGCTTCACCGTGTTTCGACTCAACCTTGCCCTGGATTTCAATGTTGCCATCCTGGCTAAGAGCCTCGGCGTTGCCACTGTCCGTAGTCAGCAAATCGCCTTTAAGCGAAATGGCACCGGACTTTGTTGCCTGGAGTTTGGCACCGTTCTTGGCCGTTACCGTCCCATAAACGGTGATCGGTCCATTCACGGTCGTCAGCGTAGCTGTCGTACCGGCATCAACCGTACCGTTCTTATCCGACGTCCCGATGGTGATGGAACCATCATCTGTCGAAACCGCTACAGCCTGGCTGGCTTTCAGCGTACCTTTGACATCGATATTACCCTTGTCAGAGGATTTCTGACTGTCCGAAGCCTGGAGATGCAGGTCTCCGCCTTTGGCTTCCATAGAGCCATTGACAGAGATGTTCCCTTTCGTGGCCTGGGTCGTTACGGAGGTACCGCCGGTAACAGTACCGCCGATGGAAACGCTGCCGTTGTCGGACTGGGCCGTCACATTTTGCCCGGCATCCATCTGCCCGGTAATGTGTACGTTCCCCTTTTCCGTCAAGGCCTTGACATCACCGGTTTCAGCTTTTGTCTTCCCATTGATGGTGATATTCCCATCTTTGGTCAAGGCTTCCGCGTTGCCGCTTTCTGTGGCCAGCAGGTCGCCGTCGATGAGGATGCTGCCCTTGTTGGCAGCCTGGAGTTTGGCACCATTCTTGGTCGTTACCGTACCGTAGACGGTAATGTCGCCGGTTTCGCTGGTCAGCTCTGCCGTAGTGCCTGCCTGGACAGTATTTTTCTGTCCGGCGGTGCCCACGGTAATGCTGCCGTCTTTGGTCTTCATGCGGGTATCCGTTCCGGAAACCACATCTCCAGTTACCAGGATATTGCCCTTGTTCTGGCTGTCCATAAGGACGCTGGTCCCTGCCAAGACATTGCCCGTCTGGGTAATGTCCTTCTGGGCTGTCAGGCTGATGGCGGCCTTGGTGGCCTGCACGGCAGCCTGGTTGGCGATGGAATCACCAGCCGTCATGGTCACACCCTGATCGACCGTAACAGCACCAGCATTGGTGATGCTACTGCCGGCGGAGGTCATGGTCACAGACGTACCTGCCTGTACATTGGCCTTGTTGAGGAGTTCCTTCTGGGAGGTCAGGCTGACTGCACCGTTTTCAGCCGTCAGCGCTCCGCCGTTGGTCAGCGTCGTACCGGCGTCCATCGTGAGATTCCGTCCGGCCGTCACTGCCTGTTCGTTGGCCATGCTGCCGCCGGATTTCAGCCCTGCATCCTGGCTGGCTTTCACCACGCCCAGGTTGCGCAGGTCCGTCTTGGCGTCCATGGCCACATCGCCGCCCTTGGCTTCCACATTGCCTTTGTTTGTTATGCTGCCGGTATCGGATTTCAGGTTCACACTCTGGCTGGCCGTTACGGCTCCCTGGTTGTTCAGGTCAGTCTTGGCGTCCATGGTCACGCCGCCGTCTTTGGCTTCCACATCGCCTTTATTGGTGATGCTGCCGGTATCGGATTTCATGCTTACATAGGTACCTGCCTGTACGATGCCCTGGTTGAGGATGTCATCGGCTGCCGTCAATTCCACCTGGTTGGTGGCAATCAGGCTCTTGTTGGTCATGCCCTTGGTGGAGTTCAGAATGATGTCCTCTCCGGTCAGGGCGTCTTCATTCTCCAGCGCCCCGACTGCGTATTCATGGAGCCGGCCGCTGCCTACGGTGAGGGTTCCCCTGGTTTTCAAATCGGCCTCATCATTGATCAGGCTGATGCCTTCTGCAACCGTCACCGGCCCGTTGACAGTCAGGTTATTCACTTCACCGTTCTTGTAGTTGTGGACGGTGACGTTCTTGGCCTTGCTGTCATTGTTGAAGGAAACGGTCAGATCTTTGCTGCCGCCGCTGCCGATAATCACATCGGTGGCATCGCTGCCGTTCTTCACGGTCACGGACTGGAAGTCGTTGAACACCTTATCCGCAGCCAACTCGGCCCCACTCTTCAGGTCAATACCGGAAACCGCATCCAGGCTGACCGTGGGTGCCGCAATGGCATGGCCCGCAGTCTGGCTGATATATCCTCCGGCCTTCAGGGCCAGGTTATCCGTGGTCAGGCTGCCTTTGGCCAGGTTGATGGAGCTGTCACTGGACAGGCTCACCGCATCGGCCGTTACCTGGCTGTCCAGCGGCGATGTTTCGTCATCTTTGCCAAGGCTCAAGCTGGTTTCAGAAGCAACCGAAATCGTATGGCTAGGAACAGTCTTCAGGGTGCCGAGCAGCAGGAGTCCTTCTGTTTCCCCGGCCTTGCTCTTGCCGGCCAGGTAGATGTTGCCATCTTTCGTTTCGGCATTGATGGTCGTGCCATTCCCCAGGATGCGTACGCCGCTGTCCTTCGCACCGATGCTGCCCGCTGCCTTCAGATCAAGCAGACTACCGGCATTGAGGTAAGCCTGTGCCGAAGCGGCAGGGCTCATGAGGATGTCCTTCGTGGAATCGAGTACCATGTCCTTGCCGGCATAGAGACCGGTAAGTTGCAGATTGTGGCCACCCACACTGCTGATATACATACTGCCTTCTGTCAGAGCAGACAGGCTGCCCGTCAGGTCGACGGCAATTTTCTTATCTGCCGTACCGATGTCAGCACTGCCACCTTCGAGGATGAGATCCTTGCCCTTCAAGTTGGCACTGCCATCCGTCAGGGAGTTGGTCACGCCGGCTTTGCCCAGAATGCGGATATCACCCGTGTTGGTCGTTACGTTGCCCAGTTTCAGGACCGTATCCTTATTTTCACCGGACGTACGGCCGGCTACATAGATATTGCCATCGGACTGGACATTCAGTTCCCCTTTGGCTTCGATGCCCACAGGCACCTTGCCGTAGATGCGGAACACTTTCTCTCCCTTGTCATTTTCGGTATAGCCTACATCCGAAACGTTGGCATTGACGACTTTCTTCAAGTCATCGAGACGTGCATCCGTGGTAATATCCTTGACCAGCACATCTTCGGCCGCCTTGTCCGAGCCGATGTTTTTGGCCTGGAGTGTGATATTGTTGCCGGAGATGCTGGCTTGCTTGAGCTCCGTATCCGTGCTGCCCTGCTGCTTATTGACAATGGCATCGCTGATGGCATAGAGCAGTTCATTCTCCGTCCAACCGGCGCCGGCCTTCTGCAGATCAGCCAGATGATTTTGGGCTGTATCGCTTTTAGCCAGGTAGTCGTCAGCACTGGTATAATCGCCATAGCGGTCTTTCAGAACCTGATAGTTGGCATCGTTTCTGGCTGCTTCTTCATTGTTTTCATAAGCAGTCTTCAGCTTGAGATACTGCTCCATTTCAGACTGGACGCCGGCCTTGTATTCAGCCACGTCTTCTGCCTGTTTCTGTTTGTACTGGCCATCGCCTTCGATCAGGCCCAGGTCTTTCCAGCCCTGGACGAGGGTTGCCGTATTGCCGCGGTCAATGATATCGCCGCTGGGCAGGGCATCGATGAGGCTGCCCGCCGCATTCAGCTTCACATCGCCGTCCGTGGATTGGATGATGCCGACACGCATATCGCTGTCTTCGGCCAGATGGATATTGCCTTTGGCCGTGACGTTGACACTGCTGGAAAGCGGGTTCAGCGCGTCCACAGCGGTATCCGGTGTTTTCACCTTCAAGGCCGACGTATCCGTACCGATGCTTCCCTGCCGGCTCACGAGATCAATACGATTGCCCTCCACAGCCGCAGCTGTGCCATTCTGGGTCAGATTGCCCAAAACGGTCAGACTGACATCACCCTTCGAGTTCTTCGCCTGAACGAGATCCACATGACCTGCTTTGCCATAGGCACCGTCAACGGTAATGTTCATATTGCCGCTGCCGGTATTGGCCGCGTCGATTTTCACCGTATCGCCAAGGGACTCGATGGCAATATTCGTCAGGCCGGTTTTGGCACTGAGCTTGATGTTGTCGCCTTTGAGCAGGCCGCCCTTCTGGTTGATGGCACCTTCCTGCAAAGTGATGGCGATGGTCGAGCCCGCACCGCTCTGGCTGGACTGAATCCTGCCGGCCAGGGTGACACCAGCCTGACTCGTCACATTGATGGCCGAATTGCCATTCTGATTGCCAAGGAAGCCGATATTGATGCCGTGATCCGCCTTGACACTGCCCACATACTGCTGGGCCGTACCCGTGTTGGTATCCCATTCGGTGCGTTCCCAATGGAACCAGCCTAAGAAGCCCGTCTTCCAGCGCTCGGTGACGACCGGCTGCGTCCGGGAATTGTTCAGGACGACATTGTCGTAAACAAAGACATACTGTTTGTCCTTGTTCGTGAGACTGCTCGTGTCGATATAGACGCCGTTATCATTGGTAAAGGTATTATGACCCATATCCTGCGGCGTGATTTCCTGTTCATACTTCTCCAGTTCCGTTTCATTCAGCGTCGTGACGGCTCCCCAGAGGCCTGCTTTATGGTCATGCTTATAATGTTTTCTCGTCGTGACTTTCTGGCCGCTGGTCCAGTTGTAGCGCAGATTCTCCTGCGGATTGTACTGCGAAGAAGCCCCGCTGGTGCTGAGTACCTTCCAGTCGCCTGTGGTCTTATCCCATTTTGTCAGGTCCTTGACCACCGTGCTGCCGCGGGTGTATTCCGTCAGCCGGTTGGTGGAAGAATCAGCAATGCTGATCAGGCCATCATTCTTGTTGCTGATTAGCTTGCCCACCTGCAGATCCGTTTTCGTCGGATTGGTCACACTGATATCATAGGCACCATCCAGCGCAACGATTTTCCCGTTGCCCGTGCTGGAAATGCGGCCACTCAGATAAATCTTGCCGCCGTGGGCATCGATATCGGGGATGACCAGTTTTTGCGTCGATGGATTGTAGTAGACATCGGGCTGGTACTTATAGGTACCGTCCGACTGCAGGACTTTGCCGCCCTGCTGTACAAGATAATACGATCCTGTCGTGATGACCGCATCGGACAGATCCTGTTTGCCCATGAGTGCCCAACTGCGATTCAAGTTCTGGACTTTCGGCGTTACCGTATCGTCAATGGTGACTTCGTATTTGCCATAGCCGCTCTGGATCAGGCCGTTGACATTGATGTCCGATGCGTTGATGTAGATGTTGTCGCCGGCAATGCGCGAGCCGCTGCCGTTGAGCATCTCATCATGCGTCCGATCTTCATCATGAATCCGTCTCGTGGTTTCATAACCATAGGTTCCATTGAAATCATTCACATCACTGTTGAAATACTTGTTTTTGTACAGCTCTTCCGGGTTGCCGCCAATGTTGACGATGCCCTGGGTAAAGCCCTGGCTGATGCTCTTGCCGGCCGTCAGGTGGATTTCCTTGCCGTTGACTTCCGCCGTGCGGCTGCCCTCGCCCTGCAGGAGAATATTGTAGTTCTTATCCTCTACCGTGACGACGCCATTTTCCGCCTCCACATTGCCGTTGATTTCGATATCGGCCTTCGGGACAAGCTCAGCATCAATTTTTTTGCCCGTCTTCTTGCCCTCTGCATCGACTTCATCGATTTTTGCCTTGATGGCAGACGTGCCGTAATCACTCTTGATGGTGACCGTGCCGCCGGTGCTGGTGGCAGCATCGGTGCTGACCGTCAGGTTGACGGCAGCGGCCTTGTCCTGATTGGCACTCTTGATAACGGCAGCAGCGTCCTTAGCCAGGGACTGGCCGTTGTAATGGATTTCGCCGCCCGGATTGACTGCCTTCACATCCCCCACTTTCATATAAAGATTCGTATGGTTTTCCACGGTGACTTCCGGACTTCCCTGTGCCTTCAGCGTACCGGCGCCCTTCAGGCTGCCTGCTTCCACCACGATATTGCCGCCCGAAGCGACGATATCCGGCAGGACGATGGTATCCACCGTAAGCCCGCTGACAGGAACCAGATATTCCTTGCCGTCTGCCCCGGTTGCCTTGGAAAGAAGGCCGAGGTCGTTGAGTTCATTATAGATGCGCGTCTGCTCATCCTGGTAGCCTTTCAGCGCCGTCAGGTCCTTGCTGTCACTGTACTGGCCGATAAGCGTAGACAATTCATAGTAACGTGCCATCAGGGCATTGGCGTAGTCGATGCTCGCATAGGTAATCTGCGACGTATCAATGTTATCCGAAGCTTCGATTGTCGGCCGCTGGACAGCCTTTTCCTGTCCCTTGACGGCTTGAACGGCGGCCAGTTCGTCTTTATCGAGGACAACAATCTGTCCCGACCCGCCGATGACGATTTTCTGCTTGTTCTGTGCGCCGGCCGTTACCTTGCCGTCAATCTGTACATAGTTATCCGTCTTGTCGTTGATACTGTCGGACTTTTTACCCACGGACGTGCTCGTGAAATTTTCCTTGGCATCGCTGTGATACCAGGTGTACTTCACAGACTGCTCCCGCAGGTATTTGTCGGCTTCATCGGCATAGGCATTGACATGGCGGACACCGGCGACATCAGCTCCCTGGCCGACGACGACCTGGTTTGCCTGAATCAGGGTATCCTTGAATTTCGGAACGGCTACAGAAAGAGCCGTCTTGTTGTAGGCTTCCGATTCGACAGTAAGGTCCAGGTTGTCCATGGCACCATTCGCGTCTTTGCCCGCATAGAGATTGACATCATTCAGGCTGTAGACTTTGCCCTGAACATCGACTTTGTTGGTCCGCTGCAGGGTGTTCTTCACATCCGACGAAGCGCCACCGACGGCCCCGCCCTGGGTATCGGCCACGCCTTTGGCCGTCACAGCCCAGTCGTCCGAAGCCGACAGAGTGATATCGCCAGCCGCCGTATCCGTGCGCAGGGACGTCTTCCCATCCGTCGTGATGGTATTCTGGCTGGTCAGGGTATTATCTACATCCACCCAGGTAGCTGCGCCGGCACCGGCTGCTTTGATATAGCCGGCCGCATTGATCTTGCCGCCCGATTCAGCTGCCAGGGTCTGGCTGCCGCTGCTCGCAAGGGACGCATGGCCGGCATCCACAGTGGCCGTGCGGTTCACCGTATTATTGAGCTTGGCGCCCTGCACTGCAACACCGCCATACCCGCTGCCTTCAACAGCATACGTCTTGTTCTGACCGAGATTTGCCTTGCTGTCCGCCTTGGCCGTGAGCGTGCCGCTACTGGTGATCTGGCTGCCCGTCAATATCACATCAGCAGCACCGCTGGCCGTATTATCAGCCTTGGTGGCACTGGCACCGACGATGGCTGCCTTCGTGGCATCGGCGTTCAGGTCCATATGGTCCGTCTGAGCCGACTGGATAGTCACGTCACCGTTCACATCCCAGCTGCCTTTCAGGGTAACCTTACTGCCCGTATACGTCTTGTTGTCCACTGCGCCGGCCAGGTCGCCGCTGATCATACCACCGCCGCTGCCGTCGGCCGTGGTCAGATTGTGCGTCGTACCGCTGGCATTGACGGTCAGGGACTTTAGCTGTGCTTGGTCGCCAGTCAGCGTGATGGCTGCCGTATTGGCATCGTTTTCCATGCCGCTTCCCGTATAGGCTAGATTCGTACCACTGGCAAAAAGTCCGCCGACAGTGATGCCGCGGGCATCGGCTGCAGTCTGCGTCGTATTGGCTGAGGTAACGTTCAGAGCCGTTCCCTTATTTTTTTTGAAGGAAACCTTGCCCATCGTCACATCTGTATCGATGTCCGTATTGGCTGTTGCCGTATTGACGACGGCCGTACCGCGGCCAGCCGCTGCAAAGCCCTTGACCTTGGCTTCACTGTTGTTTTCTCCATTCTGGCTTTCAGCGCTGGCTGTGATTGCTGCCTTGTCAACATCGAAAGTCGTGCCGTCAGCTACCTGGACGCCGGCCTCGCCTTTGGCAGAGGCCGTTGCTACAGACGCACTGGCACTGCTGAGAAGGGCAACAGAGAGGCTGCCCGTTTCCGCCGTAACGGCCGGACGGGTCGTGGCCTGCAGGCTTGCCGTCTGGCCACTAAAAGCACTTTTTTTCTTGCTGTCGCTCTGCGCGATGAGAATCTTGGATACGCCCTCGTCACTTGCCATGGCGACGACGCCGTTGGCACCGGCCAGGCCAAAAGAACCACCGTACGTTCTGGCAGACACCACATTGACCTTATCGGCCTGCAAGTCAGCCGTTCCCTGCGCCGTTTCGAGAGTACTTCCCTTGATGGCAAGATTCGTATTACTGGTATTATCGGCCTCGGATACAAGGGCTCCGGCCGTCACGAGGCCTGCCGTAGCGCCGTAGACCGACGACGCCGTCCGGGACGCGTCCGCTGCCTTCATCGTGATATCTTTGTTGTCGGAAGTCAGCGTGGAATCCACGGCTTCGACTGTCGTCTCACCGCTGGAGCTGCTCTGGGCATAGGCCGCACTGACAGCCGCTACACCGGCGATGTTCGCCTGATAAGCATCGATGCTCGTCTTGCCGCTTTGGTCAGCCGTTACAGAGAGCGCATTATTCGCCTGCAGCGTACTGCCGCTGATGCTGACGCCGGCATCTTTCTTCGCATCCAAAACAGCAACCGTCGCACTGAGCCCCAGCGACCCCGAAACGCTGGCCGAAGCCGCCGTAATCTGGGCATTGGTCTTGCGATCCGCGCTGAGGTCCAGCGTATCTGCCGTGGTGATGGCAGAGTTCGTCACCGCCACCTGGGTGCCTTTGGCATCACTCTTGCCGGAAGAAGCGGTCACGCCGGAAGCATCCGTGGTCGCCACACCCGTATCCGTGTTGTGTAGGGTGTCTTTGACCACTTTGCTGCTGGCAGTGGTGTCATCCGTAGTAGCCGTTTTCTGAGAATCCAGGGCCGTATTGGCCTTCGCCAACACAGAAGCGGTATCAAAGGAAGCTCCCTTGTTATCGCTGCTGCCGTAGGTATCCGCCAGTTTGGTGCCGATGGAGGTCACCATCACGTTGGCATTGATGCCCAGGCCGCCCACCGTAGCGCCCACCAGGTTCTGATCCACGTCCAATTCTTCCCTGGAGGCAACAGCCGCTTTCCGGGCCGTGACGGTGCTCTGGTTCACCTTGGCCAGGGTGGAGGTACCGATGGTGTTGACACCCACGCCCGTGGCAATGGCGGCACCGCCCGCGCCGAGAGTGGCCGCATTGAATTTGGTGGTCACTTTGTTATGGGCATCCACAGTGAAGTCCTGCTCAGCCCCCACGGTGCTGTTGTCCACCACCGCCGAAGTCTGGCTGTTCACATTGTTTACGGAAATGGTGGAAGCCGCAGCCCCCACGGACCCGGCCACACCAGCCACCACCGTGGTTACGCCGGTGCTGCTGTCCGCCGCCACGTTCACAGAGCCGGAATCGCTCAGGCTGCTGTCTTTCTTCGCCGTAACCGTGCTGCCCGCCAGTTCCGCCTCCGTGGTAAATTCATCGTTGACCACGCCCACACCGGCCCCTACGGCACCGGAGGCCATGGCCGCACTGACAGCTGCCGAAGCGCTGATCAGGGTGGTCTTATGGTCGTGTTTGGCCGAGATTTCCAGCCCCTTGTTGATGCTGATGATGTTCTTCATGGTGGCGGTCACGGAGCCATCCAGTTTGGTGGCCGCAGCCGTTGCTGCTACTGCGCCTGCTCCGTAGACCCCACCGGCGCCAGCCACGCCGTCCGCATTGGTGATGACCTCAGACTTCTGGTCCGCGGTGACAGCCACGTTCCGGCCGTTGACGGTCTTCTTCCCCGTATCCGTGCCGCTCAGTTCCGCAGCCGTATTCCGGCTCAGGAGCAGGGTATCCGAAGCCGCGCTGACACCGGCCCCGCCATCGGCGCCGATGCCCACAGACAGGACCCCCACATGGCTTTCGCTGGTGGTCACATCCTGGGCTTTCACAGCCACATCATCAGCCGTACTGTTATCCAGCTTGGCATTGATGTCCGTGCCAGTCACAGCTGCTCGGGTGGTCCCGCCGATGTTGTTCACTGTCACCGTGCCGGCGGCCCCTACGGCCACATTGTCAGAACCGGCCAAACCGGCGGTTAGAGCCACGCTGTTCAGGGCATGCTGACCAGACGCAGTCACGACCACGCCCTTCTGCTTGTCGCCCACCGTCCCGTTTTCCTTGCCCCGGGCCTCCAGGGAACTGTCTTCCACGGTGCTTTCCGTATTGCCCGTAATGGCATTGTAGCTGACGCCCATGCCCAGCCCGGCATTGCCGGCTGCACCGCTCACCGTCCCGGCAAAGTTGGTGAGGGTTTCCTTCCCGCTGGCCAGTACACCGATGTTGCCGCTGCTGGTCAGGGTGCTGCCCGTCACCGCTGCCTTCACGTTGTTGCCAATCTGGTTCACGGCAATATTTCCCGCAAGGGCTGCCTTACCGGCCACGGCGGCGCCCACACCAATGGACGTAATGGCAGAGTCTCCTGCCGCCTGCACGGTGGTGTGTCTGTCTCTCACCGTGCTGCCGCTCAGGGCAGCCGTGGTATCCTGGTTGATCCGGTTCACGCTGACCCCGGCACCGCCGGCAAAGTCACTGCCGCCGGCGCCCACCACAGCCAGGCTGTTGATGGTGCTCTTGCTGTCCGCCTGGACCGTCACATAGGCTCCTTTATCCGTATCTTTATCAACCGTGCTGTCCTGTACTTCCGCCGTCACAGCCTTGTTCACCAGGGCCGTGGCAGCTGCCCCCTGGACGGCCACCTTGCCGGCACCGCCCACGCCCACAGCCGCCGTGGTCAGGGTGGAATCATCCACCGCCTGTACAGACGTACTCCCGCTGGTCACATGGGTCAGGGTGGTTTTGTTCAGGACTGCCCGGGTCTTCTGGCTGGCTTTTTCCGTGCTGGCGGAAGCACCGCCCACATCGTTGTAGGCCACGGCGCCGCCCAGGGCCACCTTGCCGCTGGCACTGACGTTCCCGGCAGCAGCCACCCGCACATCGTCGCTTTCCGCTTTCACTTTCACGGCTTTGGCGTTTGCGATTGCGGTTGCTTTTACGGTGTTGTTTCCGTCTTCAGGGCGCACTTCCCCTACAGCGGCTTCCGTGTCACTGCCGCCGTGGTTCACCACCACGGTCCCGTTCACGGCTGCCGTCTGGCTGGCCGCCACCGCAGCCCCCAGGCCGTAGATCTTGCCCGTATTCTTGCCTTCCACATCCACGCTCACGCCAGTGGACGGGGTCTTCGCCGTTACGCTGCCTCCGGCCAGGTAGGCGCCGATATGGTTGTCCAGCCCATTGTAAGCCAGGGCGGCCCCCACACCTGCCGTCTTGCCGTAGGCCACGGAACCGGCCACGTTCACGGCCTGGGCATTGCTGGACGCATGCACCTTCAGGTCATCCGTGGTCAGGGCGGAATCCGTCACCTGGGACTGGATCCGGTTGTCCTGATCCTGCCAGGTCACGCTGCCCATGCCGCCGAAGTCCTTGGAGCCGGCGGCCACACCGGCGGTCACGTTCACCGCCAGGCTGTCCGCTTCGGCCTGGGAGGCGATGGTACCGGCCGTCAGGGTCGCTCCATCGATTTTGGCCGTAAAGGTATTGTCCAGGTTGGCCACGTTCACCGCCGCGCCGGCCGCATTGTCTTTGGACCCGGCCACCACAAAGGCGGCGCCCACGCTGAGGCTGCCCTTGTTGCCGTCGAAGTCCACTTTTTCACCGGCTGTATCCAGGCCATTTTTAGCATCGGAGGTCTTGTAATAGGAAGAACCGTCCGTATCCACCCCTGCATCCTGGAGCAGGCTTTCCTTCACCCGATAGGTGCCCAGTTTATCCTCATAAGGCTTGGCTTCAGCCGAACCGCTGGTGGTATCGTGGGCTTTCACGGCAATGGAATCCGCCGTGATGTTGGCGCCATCCGCAATGTCCGCGCTCACCGTATTGTGCAGCCCGTTGTAGAGCATGGCACCGGTGAAGGCATTGTCCGTACCGTTGCCGCCCACAGCCACGCCGGCCGAGATGGCTGCCGAAATCTGTTTGGTGGCCAGAAGGCCCTGCACCTGGGTATCCTCGATGTTGGTATAGGTGCCGCCGTGGATCCCGGCTTCCAGGTTATTCTTGATGTTGGCCACGGTCAGGCTGCCGCCGGCTGCATTGCCGCCGCCGATGGCCACGTCCGCATTGACGCCGCCGGTGATCTGCAGGTCGCTTTCGTAGGCCGTCACGTCGACGTTTGCTTTTTCCGTGGCCGATTTTCCGGTCACTGCATTGTTTTCCGCCAGAGCCTTGACGTCCTTGTCGATCAGGTTCACCGAAGCCGAAGCCCCGCCGGCGAAGTTGTTGCCGGCCTGGCCACTCTTGGTGAGGGCCAGGGCCGTACCGGCCGCTACGGAGGTACCGCCGCTCAGGGCTTCGATGTCCAGGCTCTTCACCCCGGTCAGGGTGCTGTTGCGCACGGCGGCTTCGATGGTATTGTCGATGGAGTTCATGCCCACGGCACCGCTGAAGGCCACACTGGTGTTGTCCTGGCTGCCCTTGCCCTTGCGCAGGGAAATGGCCGCACCGCCGCTGTAAGCCCCCACATAGGCCGTATCCCGGGCGCCCACGCTCATGGCCCCGTCGTTATTGAGTTTCACCGTGGCGCCGTCCACCACCGCCTGGGTGGTATCGTCCACCAGATTCAGGGAAAGGCTCCCGGCCCCGGCCAGGCTGAAGGAAGGCGCCGTATCCGACTGGGTGGGCACTGCGGTCTGGGTACCGCCCTGACTCTTGCCGCCGGTGTTCACCCAGGTGATGGCATCCTTCACTTTATTGGAAACGGTCCCTACGGCAGAAGTAACGGTCCCCACAGGGTTCGTCACCTTGCCGAACAGGTTGCCCACGCTGCCCATGCCGCCCTTTTCCGTCTTGCCTTTTTCCGGATCCGTGCCGCTGGAGGTCACGCCTCCGGCCACGCTCACGGCGTTCATCAGGCCGGTGGTCTCTGCATTCACCTGGAGGGAGGCGGCTTCGATCTGGCCTTTGTCATCGTCATCATCAGCGGTGGTGATGTTTTCCACCGCAGCCCGGTTGGTCACGTCGATGTTGTTCACCGCCACGGCGATTCCGGCTGCCGCTGCTCCACTCCCCGCCGACAGGGACAGGATGGCATTGTTCACGTTGGTATTGTTGTACCCGGTGATGGCAATGCTGCCCTTGCGATTGTTGGCCTCATCTTTCACGGCCTTCAGCAGGGCGTCCTTATCCACCAGCACCTGGTTGGAACTGTCGCTGTTGGTCAGGGCCATCATGCCGCTGATGGCCGAGCCGTCCGCCTTGCCGGCAGACAGCATGACCCCGGTATGGAACACGTCAGAGTTGCTGGCAAGGGCCATATCCCCGGCCGTCAGGCTGGCACCCTTATCCACCTGGACCAGGGTAGCGTTGTCGAAATCCTGGTAGTCGAAACTGCCGCCGATCCCCACCCCGTCCGATTTGCCGGTGGCCGCATTGTTCAGCCAGAATTTGCTCTTGCCGGTCATGGTCACGTCTTTGATGGCTTCATCCGCCTGCAGTTTCAGGGTATCTCCGGCGGTCAGCTGGGCATTTTTCCCCACTTTCACCTGGCTGTCGAAGTTGAAATCCGAAACGGTGACGGAAGCCGCCGTAGCCACGGCCGTGTCTGCGCCGCCTTTGGCCGAAGCCGCCGCCGAGATATTGGCATAGTTGTTGGGGCTCAGGTATTCCATGGAGGAACTGACCACATCCATGGGGCTGGCCAGCAGGTTCGTCACCTTATCCCGCAGCTCTTGCTTGGCTTGGAAAAGAGGATCCTGGGCCTGGATATCCGCATAGAGGTCCATAGCCGCATTTTGCAGTTCCAGGAACTGGTTGTACAGATCCCAGCCGGTAGCCGCCAGGTTCGTCACTTCATTGAGAGTACCCTCCGCGGTCAGGTTCGTCCCGTCGGGGGTGTGCTTCAGATAGTTCTCGTAGAACGTGATGCTCATATTTTCCAGTTTCCCTTCCAGGGTCACCAGATTGTCATAGATGGTCTTCAGGTCACCGAATTCACCGAGCTCCTCCCAGTTCTTCATGTCTTCGGCGGCTGCTTTCACAGCCTGGAGGCTCTCATCCAGCCCTTTCTTGATTTCCGTCACCCGGTTGTAATCCATCCGGGTGCTGGTCTTCAAGGAAAGGTCCTTCCCTGCCTTCAGCTGGGCTTTCTGGTCTTTCGTTCCGTCTTCCACCGTAACGCTGGCCGAATTCTTCATGCCCCCGAACACCGTCCCTACGGCTATGGTCACCGTATCAGAATCGCTGTCCGTATTCTTGAAGGTACTGGTGACGCCGGAAGCGGTCAGCAGGGTATCATACACCGTATTGTTGGCCGAAACCTCCAGAGAGCCGTTCTTGGCTTCCGTCACCGAATTTTTGCCAAATTTCACCCGGGCCGTAGTTGTTTCGTCGGCCACGGTAATGGCAGCCCCGGCGGACAGGGTGTTACCTAGGGTATCCGTCAGGGATTTGGAACTGGTGGAGCCGCTGGAAGCAGGCGTACCCGTATTTTTGGAAGCCTTGCTCATGGCGTCCTTTACCAGGGGATTTTCCTTGACCTTGGCTACGATGCCCTGCACATCAGCGGCCTTCATAACCCCTTTCATGAGCTGGGCCTTGAACTTGCCCTGCCCCAGGTTGTTGTTGGCGCTGTGGGTATTTTCCGCCGTATGGTTGGTGGCCGTAAGGGTCACATCCTGGTCAGCCTTCACCGTTCCCTGTACATCGATGGAGGCATCCCCATCGTGGACGATTACATCCACAGCTGCCGTACCCACGGCGGTATCCGGTGCCTGGGCGGCTGCCGCCGTGTTCAGGCTCTGGGTGGCGTCCGCGTCCATCTTCACGCTGCCCTTTTGGGCTTCTGCCGTACCGTTCACCTTGATCTGGGCATTATTGTCGCTGTTGGTCACCGCCACAGCGGTCACAATGCTGGAAGAACCAGCACCCAGCAGGCCGGCGCTGACCAAGGCATTGGCACTGTTGGTCACGGAAGAAGTGGCGTTAGCCTCCACCTGCAGGGCTTCCTGCTTGTTGCCGTCACGGTCCGTGGTATCCTGGCCGGTGGCCTTTACCATGCCGTCAATCTGGACGGTGGCGTTGTTGTCCACCTGGGCATAGCTCACCCCGGCAGCTGGAATTTCACTGGGGATCTTTTTGAGATATTTTTTGCCGGCCGCCACCGTACCGGCGGTGCCGTCCAGGTTGGCCTCAGCCTCCGCCTTCACCGCATCCCCGGTGACCGTGGCATCCTTCCCAACGGTGACGCTGGCTTCGTTTTTCAGCAGCATCACATTGGCGCTCACCGGCACCACGTAACTGAGGGTATCACCCAGTTTATCCGTAAGGGAATTGCCGCTATCCACATAAGTATTGTCGGCGCTGGCCTTCATGTCCACGGCGCCCTTAGCAGTCACATTCCCCTGCACGTCCACTTTGGCCACAGTCTGGGCAAAGCCACTGGCATTGCTGGAATACGTTTCCTCCTCTTCCTTGAAATAACCATTGGTAGCTTTGGCAGTCAGGGTGGCGTCCCCGGCGGCCGTCACGGTGCCATAATTTTCCACGCTGGCCGTGATGGTCTTGGGTATATTGATATCCGTGCCGCCCAAAACCCCGGTGGTGTTCACCAGGTCATTGAAGGCCTGATCCAGGCTGTTGGCCGCGTCGGACCGGGCGGACAGGACCACGTCCCCGCTGCCGTCCTGGGCCGCGGTCAGCTTGGTCGTCAGTCCCATGTCTTTCTGTTGTTGGTCGCTCAACTTCACCATCTGGGAGAAATCAGCGACGCCCGTGGTGATGGCCGCTTCTTTTACGATGTCGCCGGCGGCCGTACCACCGATGGTATCATCGGTCAGGTTCTTGCCCACCGCCACTTTGCCGGCATAGAGCTTCACTTCATTGGTGGCATTGATCTTGCCCAGCACGCTGATGGTACCGCTGGCATTGATTCGGATGTTGGCAGACCCATTCTGAATGGCTTCCAGTTCTGTATCCCCATAATTTCCTGTAGCAAAGTTACCCTTCAGGATTTCATAGGATCTCTGATCTTTATCCAGCAGATCCTGGGACCAGGAAGGAGCCATCACATAGAGTGACCCCGTATTAATGACACCACTCTTGCCGACGGCCATGCCGCCGGGGCTCAGGAAAAACAGGTTGCCGCCGATCTGCTTATTGCGGATGGCATTGAGCGTACCATTGATGTCGATGCGGGTATCCACGAAGTTCAACAGATTCAGTGCTTCCCGACTGTCTTTTTCCGTATGGAAATACATATTGGCAATTTGATTGGCACCCAGCTGGAAATTCTTAAACTGATTGACGGCATTGTTCTTACCGTTATACTGCTGGGCGTAGATATTGAATACGCCATTCTTGTCTGCCACATAGTCGTCCCCATTGGCACGCGTGATTTGCGAAGTATCAGCTGCGAAAACAGCTGTAGGGCTCATCACGAGCCCTGCGGCCAGCAGCGTCGACAGCACCTTATGCGTCAACTGACTTATCTCGGCTTCTCTTTTATTCTTGGCGCCAAGGCGCTCATTTTTTCGGTTGATATGACGTGAATAACTCATGATGGCCTCCTTTTAGATAGATTGAGTTGCAAGCGATTCATCCGTCTATGCGATTCATGCAATCAAAACGTGCCGTTCAGCGAGAAATGGACGCGTGCCCGGCTCTGTTCCTCGTCGTTGATGGTACGGACCAAGGGGAATGCCAGGGCCGTATTGAGGTAGAGGTGCTCGCCGAGATTGCCCTTGATGCCGAAGCCCGTGCCAACGAGGCTGCGATCGCCGAAGGCACTGCTGCCCCAGACGCGGCCGCCGTCAAGGAAAACATAGGCCTGGACCTGATGGTTCTTCGCGATGGGCCAGTTGTACTCAGCACCGGCGAGGAAACCGCCGTCGCCGCCAATGAGGCTCTCCTTGTAGCCGCGGACGCTGTACATGCCACCGAGGTAGAACATCTCCGCCGAAGGCAGGTACTGCGTGCTCGAGAGCTGCCCGTCAAAACGCAGATTCCACGACTGGCCATGACGGAAATGCTTCTGGAACAAGGTCGTGAGCTCGTACTTGCCATAGGTGCGGCTCGTATCCTCTATGTTCGTGTAGCGGCCGAAACTGTAGCCATGCTTCTGATACCAGATGGTCGAACGGCCGTAATCAATCTGATCGTAGAAGATCTGGAAACTGTGCAGCCGGTCGTTGACCCAGGGCATGCCGTAAAAACTCGTATGGGAACTCTGGTAATTGTAGTCAAGGCCGATTTCCGATTTGACCGTTTCTGTCGTCTTCACCGGTGTCGTCAGGAACAGGTCGTAGGCATACGAATGGCCTCGTACCTGCAACGGTTCCAGCGCGCCATCCGTGATGTGGACGCTGTTCGTGCTGTACGAGAGCCCGGCCTTGCTACCCTGATGGTCAATAGGCACCATATACGTGCCAGCAAAGGATTTCGTCCCCTGTGAGAACAAGGTGCTGAGGAACAGGGAATCGCGATTGCCCGTCAGGCTGCGGTCCTGCCAGTAGATGCCGCTGCGATAAAGGCCACTCGTCTTATAACCGGCGTTATCGGCCATGATGCCGAAGACTTCTTTCTGCGGCTCAACGGCTGTGATGACGTAATCCGTCGTGCCCGCTGCTGTGCCAGCCTTCATGGCGATGCGCAGCTGGACATCGTTTGTCGCATTGAAGCGCAGGAGATCGCGGTTTAGTTCATTGACATTGGCCACTTTGCCTTCCTTGAGCGAAACGCGGTCGCGGATATAATAATCCTTGGTCGTCGCATTGCCCTGCAGCTTGACCTCGCCTGTCTTCCCCTCGATGAGCTCGATGCGCACGACGCCATCGTGGATGGTCTGCGGCGCCAGATACGCGCGGCAGGTCAGATAGCCCTTCGCATCATAGAGCTTGTTGATTTTCGCCACGAGTGCATAAAGATCCTCGATGCTCACCTCTTTGCCGACGTATTCCTGCGCGATTGCCTCAATGTCTTCTGACTTCAGGACGCTTGAAGCCGGCATATCCACGCGATTCAGATGGAACGTGACAGTCTCTTCCGCAGATGGCTCCTGGGGTGTCTCCCCCTCCACCTTCGAAGCGGCCTGTTCTTCCGCGAGGCGGCGCTGCGTGTACTGATATTCGAGATACTGGCGCGTCCTGCTGAGCTGGACACCGGAATCGTTATAGCTGTCCGGGCGCTCGGACGGCACATCTGGTGCTGCTTCCGCTGCCGCCATGCCACAGCCGCCCAGGATGATGGTCAAAAGTAAACGTGCAATCTGCTGATTCGTCATGGATGAATCCCCCTTCTACCCTGCTCTTTGTATATTCACTAGGATGACGATATTGTGATTATTATGAAAACTTTACTTCCTCCTTAGCCTCTAGGACCTGCTCAAAGAGATAGGCCATGAGTTGCTTGCGCCCCGACACCTTATAACGTGCACAAATCTCGTTGACATGGTAGCGCACGGTGCGTTCCGTGATGCCAAGTGCCAGGGCAATCTGCGGATACGTCTTGCCCTGGACCATATGGAAAAGGATCTGATTCTGCCGCTTCGTCAACTCTCTGATTTCCTGGAATTTCTTCTGCTGCAGCAATTCTGTCATGTATTCAAAATCGCGCCGGCCGATCTTGGTTGGGAAGGATTCCTCGTCATGCATCAGGGACCAGGGATTGGAGGCATGGATATGACTGATGAAACACTTGCCTTCCTCATCCTGCCGTACGATGATCGTCTTGCGCTGCCATTCGCTCAGAACCTGTCCCGTTTCCGGCGTGACATTGAGCAGATATTCACAGATGACCAGGCAGATGTCGTGTGCGAGCAGCTGCACTTCATATACTTCATTGTGAATCTCAATGGGCGGCACAGCCTTCTCCCGGCGCTGCTCGGCAAAATAAATCCGGGCTTTATTCAAGGTACAGAAGACCTCTTCTTTCCCCGCACCGATCCAGCTGAATCCATGCGGGTCCGCTGCGGACAGGATATCCTCCATCGATTTCTTCTTCTCATAAAAGTCATGCGTCAGATTGCGGGCTATGACCATCGCCTGTTGCTTAAAGCGTTCTTGATCTGTGAACATGGCAAAAATCCTCCCTTTCCCAGTTTCTGCTTTCATTATAATAAATTCAGCTTTGCACGTCCCTGTCATAACCGACAGGGAAACGACAGGGAAAAGAAAAAACCAGCTATGCTATGACTGCTGGTTTCATATGCCGTACCCGGAGGATTCCTCTCATTTCTTTGCCATGCTGCTGTCATACACCACTGGCTTTTCATCCGCCGCTGAAGACCGCTCAAAGAGGTATGCCATGAGCTGCTTGCGCCCCGCCACATGATAGCGGTTGCAGATCTCCGTGATGTGATAGCGCACCGTACGCTCCTTGATGCCCAAGATCTCGGCAATCTGCGCATACGTCTTGCCCTGCATCATCTGGAAGAGAATCTGGTTCTGACGCTTCGTCAGCTCCTTGATCTCCTTGAATTTCTGCTTCTGCATGAGCTCTTCCATGTATTCATAATTGCGCCGTCCGATCTTCGTCGGGAAATATTCATCGTGCCGCATGATAGCCCAGGGGTTCGACGTATGGATGTGGCAAATCCATATTCTGCCGTCTTCATCCTGACGCACGACGAACGTCACGCGCTGATGCTCGCTGATAATCTGCTCCGTCTGCGGCGGCGTCTCCACGATGTATTCGCAGATGACCACACAGACTTCCGGCGTCAGCAGCTGTGCCGTATACTTCTCATCGCGGATGTCGATGGGAGGCACTGCCATCTTGCGGCGCTGCTCAGCAAAATACCGCTTGGCAGATTTCAAATCGTAAAAGATTTCATGCTCCGCCGAACCAATCCAGCTGAAGCCGTGCGGATCAGCCTGTTCCAGGAGCTCCTCAATGGTCTTGCGCTTTTCATAAAAATCGTGATTGATGTTACGGGCCAGGATTTCAACCTGCCCTTTGAAATTCTCTGCATCCATGAACATGATTCGCGCCTCCATTTCCAGTGCCTGCGGGGGATATCACACAAAAGATGTCACACAAAAATCACGCTGTGATGCTCTCAATCCAAATGCAGGTAAACAATAAAGCAAAGATAAGATTCATTTGCTTTTAGGATAGCACGGATTTGAACCTCCTGTATGAAAATAGCACGAAACGGTCATTTTTTGTCATGAAATGCAAAATCTGCCTGCAGACTGCCACGAAGACAGCAAAAGCCCCGCCGAAAGCGGAGGGGCTGATGCTTAATCGTATTGTTCCAGGAAGCTGTGTTCTTTGCCTGCCTGCCTGTACTTCAGGACCGTGTCGAGATTGACATTCTCAAGGGCATGGAAGATGTTGCCGGGGACCTGACGGTTCGTATCCGCGAGCTTCGCGATGAGCTTCTTGACTTCGAGGCGCTTGGAGTCCGTCGTGCCGTCCGTGTGGCAGGTCGAGCACGTCTCGGTGAATTTGCAGGCACACTGGATAAAGTAGAGGCCATTGTCATCACGCCAGTGCTTGATGTCTGCCTCATGGATGTAGTAGAGCGGCCGGATGAGCTCCATGCCCGGGCAGCTCGTGCTTCTGACCTTCGGCATCATCGTGCGGATGGCACCGGAATAGAGCATGCTCATGAGATTCGTCTCGATCACATCGTCGAAGTGATGGCCGAGTGCGATCTTATTGCAGCCGAGCGCGCGGGCCTTGCGGTAGAGATAGCCACGGCGCATCTTGGCGCAGAGGTAGCACGGAGATTCCTCCACATGGAAGACCGACTCGAAGATATCCGTCGAGAAGAATGTCAGCGGCACGTGCAACAGCTTGGCGTTCTCCTCGATGATGCGCCGGTTCATCTCGTTGTAGCCGGGATCCATGCAGAGAAAGACGAGCTCGAACGGGAACTTGTTGTGACGCTTGAGGTCCTGGAAGAGCTTCGCCATGAGCATCGAGTCCTTGCCGCCCGAGATGCAGACCGCAATCTTGTCGCCCGGGCGCACGAGCTCGAATTTGCAGATGGCCTCGACGAATTTGCTGGATATCCTGCTCTTGAACTTCTTGCGCAGAGAGCCTTCGATACGCTTGAGGCGCTCCTCGTCCTCCGCTGCCTCGGCCGTCTCACGTTCCAGTTTCCGCTGCAGCCAGAGGGCATAGCCCCCCTGCAAGGAAACGGCCGTATAGCCCTGCTGACAAAGATTCTGCGCGAGGCCAAGGCTGATCTTGCCCCACATGCAGATGCAGACGATGAGTTTTTCCTCCGGCAGATCGTATCCCCCCTGCTGCAATTCCAAGGGATTCAGATTCTGCGCGCCCGGCAGCGAGCCGCGTTCAAACGCCACCTCATCGCGGATGTCCACGAGGCAGACCTCGTCCGGGCTAAGTGCCGCCAGTTCTTCCACGGTAATTTCCTGTTTCTTCTTCCAATCGTCCATAAAAATGGTCATATCCTGTATGTTCTTCCTTTTCCTTTATTCCCTGTATCAATCAAAATCAAAGTCTGTGACAATCTGGTCCTCTTTGCGCTTTTTGGCCAGGTACATGTAGTGGTCAGCGCGCGCGACGATGGTGTGGATGGTATCGTCTTTACGGACGACAGTGATGCCGATTGCCGCACGGCAGGATATCGTCTGTCCGTTTTCCGTTGTCTCACAGTCGCTGGCAATCCTCAGGAAACGTTGCGCCGCCCCCTTGATGTCATCCGGCTGCTTCAGATGCAGCAACCCCACGAATTCGTCTCCGCCCCAGCGGCAGAACCGGTCAGCTTTCCTGCCATACTGCCGCAGGGCGATCCCGAACGCACGAAGAAGGTCGTCCCCCACCGCATGGCCATATGTATTATTGATGTCATGGAAATTATTGACATCGGCAAAGAGTACGGCAAACGGCTGCTCCGTCCGCCGATAAATTTCCATCGCCTCATCCAGGCAGACTTCCATGAATTTCCGTCCGGGCAGGCATGTGAGCGGATCCCGCGTCGCTGTCTCATAGATAGCCTTTACCAGCCCCTGATCGTAATTTTCCTCTGTCAGCGGGACAAAGAATGAAACGAGCTCCCGGACCGTTCCCTCCTCATCCTTCAGCGGCACCAACGTATTGCGCAGCAGAACGTCCCTGCCATCCTTGCGCCGCATGAACATCTCCAGCGTCCGGGGCTTGCCCGTCGCATAGGCAATGATTGCCGGACAGTGCGAGCCGATACGGCTGCTGTCCGTGAAGGAACAGCCAAGCGGCATATCCACGCACCGCCTGCCCTGCATCTCTTCCGCCGAGAAGCCCAGAAGCCGCTCCGCCGCAGGATTCCAGTACAGCACCGTATGATCCGGCCGCAGCACGTAGCAGCCGATTGGCATGGCATCCATCAGCGTCCTCAGCATCTGGTTTCCTTCTGCAAAGCCTCCTGCTACGCCCTGCAGCATATCCACGCGTCCATCCACGCCTCCCGGCTCCAGTTTATGTTTCCCTGAAAATTTCCCCGAAATATTGCTCATGACAATGCCTTTCTGCATATTCGTTCCAATCTATTCTATCTCTATTCTACTAGGATTCCTAGGGATTGACAACACATCAAAAAGTCCCGCCGGCCAATGCACAGTGGGACTTTGGACATCATCATGTTTTACAAGACTTTCACGAGTTCCTCGTTACTCCTGCGCTGCATGTGCAGAGGGGCAGCCTTTGCTCCCGCCGCAGCGTAGCCAATTGGCAGCAGCAGCAAAGGCACTTCATTCAGTTCCAGATTGAAAGCATCCGCCGTCTTCGTCACCGGGAAAAAGTTTACCCAGCAGGACCCGATGCCGAGTTCCCAAGCTTCCAGCATCATGTGCGTGGCCACGATGCTGGCATCCTGTTCACCCGCACGGATGCTGTGCTCAAAGGGATTGACCCATTCTTCATCCTTGCGCACCGTTACCATCAGCACCACCGGTGCATTGAAGGCGCAGCGCGTGAGTCCCCGTATCTTCTCCAGTGCTTCCGGGCTCTTAAGAACGTACACCCGGTACGGCTGGTAATTATGGCCGGTAGGAGCAATGCGCCCCGCCTCCAGGATGGCGTCCAGTTTTTCCTTTTCAATCGGCTTGTCACTGAATTTCCGAACCGAAAATCTTTCCTTTGCCAATTCCATGAATGTCATCTAAATGCGGGCAGGATACTCCGACCTCTTAGGTTGGAGAGGAATGCCCGCTTCACCTCACTTTCTTATCAACTAGAACTTCAGCAAAACTATGTTATAATATTTTTGATGAAGTAATATACATTTTAGAAAGGCAGGTGAGAAAAGTGTCCAACCTAACCAAAACGATAAAACTTCGCATACATGTTACTCCTGAACAGGAAGCATTATTCCGCCAAATGACAGAGCAGTACCGTCAGGCTTGCAACTTCGTGTCTCAATACATTTTCGACAACCAATTTGACTTGGCTTACCAAAGCCTCAACAAGAAACTGTATAGTAGCCTTCGTGGCTTGTTCGGCTTGAAATCGCAGTTAGCACAGTCTTCTATTAAGACGACGATTGCCAGATACAAGACTGTAAAACAACAGTTATTTCAAAATCCTTATAGATACAAAGACGAAAATAGCAACTGGCAACGCATCCCTAAGACTTTGGAATGGCTCTGGAAACCCGTATTCTTTCGCCGGCCGCAGGCTGACTTAGTCCGTAACCGAGACTACAGCTTTATAGATGACGGGCGAGTCCTGTCCATCAATACGCTCGGTAAAAGAATCAAGTGTAGTTTTGATGGCGAACATTTCGCTGGATACCTTGATGGTTCCTATCAACTTGGTACTGCCAAACTGGTCGAACTGAAAGGGAGATGGTATCTGCATATCCCTATCACCAAGACGGTCGAGGATTTCCAGAAGGAGAGTGTCCGTCATGTTGTCGGCATCGACCGCGGGCTTCGTTTCCTTGCAGTCAGCTATGACGAGCAAGGCAAGACAGAGTTCGTCTCTGGCAAAAAGATTGCCACCAAACGCCATAAATTCCAAGAAGTACGCAGACAGCTCCAGTCAAAAGGGACAAAATCAGCAAAGCGCAAGCTCAAAGCTATCTCTGGGCGAGAGAACCGTTGGATGTCTGATGTGAACCATCAGATTTCTAAGACACTCGTACAGAAATACGGCAAAGATACGCTTTTCGTACTCGAGGACCTTGCTGGCGTCAGCTTCGAAGAAAGCAATCTTTCCAGAACCGCGAAACAGAACTACGATTTGCGGAGCTGGGCGTTCTACCAGTTGGAGCAGTTCCTAACTTACAAGGCTCACGAGAACCGTTCGGAAGTCCTGAAGGTATCGGCAAGATATACGTCTCAGCGTTGCCCAAAATGTGGCACCATCCACAAGGAAAACCGGGACCACCATAAGCACCTGTATAGTTGTCAGTGTGGCTACCAGTCCAACGATGACCGTATCGGAGCCATGAATATCCAGCTTCTCGGAACTATGTGGATTTCTGGAGACAACAATCCTCGATATGAACGAATAACGACTGCCTCGGAGTAAACTCCTTGGTAAAGCGGGTGCTGTCAATCACCCGATGATGTAGGCGAATATAGGGAGGCATCTTAGGATGTCGTTACTACCTATGCAGTTTCGACTTACAAGCCGCCACTTCTATAAGTGGCGGTAGTTGACATGTCTTCATCCTTTCGTTTCGCTTCGAGAACTGGATGACGCCGAAAATCCCTTATCTATAAGGCTTCAACAGTCTCTTTGTATATTGCGCGTATAGTTTATCGCAACAGACACAATGCGATAAACGTTGTTAATGCTCCTTTTTCAGCGCCTTCTCGTAATGGTCTTTCTCCTCGAGAGGGATGCGCAGTACCTGCATCGCTTTCTCCAAAGACCAGCCTGTACTCTCGATGAGATTCTGCAAATCCTCTTTCGCTCGATTAAGGGTGCCGACATTGACTCCATTATCAAATCCGTTATTAAATCCGTCATTATAGACGCCCTCGCTTAAGTTACACATTTTTTTCAGCTCCTTTGTCTCATCCTCTGTCAGATGGATGCCGTATTCTTCCTCCAACTGCTGCTTCTTCTCCAACGCGGGTGCCTTCTCCTTGAAGATGATGCGCAGCATCTCAATCAGGCTGTCCTGCGTCTTGCGATTGCCGAGATACAGCATGACGACATTCAAGAGATTATACTGCCACTGCTCTGCGCGGTATTTCCCGTGCAGGCGCTCTTCTGTCATCCGGTAGCGGTTGATGGAGTTTCTCCTGTCCTTTGGCACTCCACCTGCCTTTCTACCTCCATTTTACTAGGATTCACAAGGATTGACAACATATCAAAAAATCCCACCGGCCAATGACCGATGGGATCTGTATGTTCGTATGAAACGAGCGATTAACGCTTCGAGAACTGGGAAGCCTTGCGGGCTTTCTTGAGGCCGTACTTGCGGCGCTCTTTCTCGCGCGGGTCGCGCGTGACGAAACCAGCCTTCTTGAGGGCCGGACGGAGCTCTGCGTTCATCTCCATCAGGGCGCGCGTGATGCCGTGACGGATTGCGCCAGCCTGACCCGTAACGCCGCCACCAGCAACATTTGCGATGACGTCGTACTTGTCAACCGTCTCCGTGAGGTTCAGCGGCTGACGAACGATGAGTTCGAGAGTCTTGAGACCAAAATACTCTTCCATGTCGCGACCATTGATCGTGACTTTGCCCTCGCCTGGAACCAGACGAACACGGGCAACGGACGACTTTCTGCGGCCAGTGCCGTAGTAGATGACTTCTGCCATGTGTTATGTTCCTCCCTTTCCAGTATTAGCGGATGTTCAGCTCAAGCTTTTCCGGCTTCTGAGCTGCATGCGGATGCTCCGGACCAGCGTAAACGCTGAGCTTGCGGTACATCTGCGCGCCGAGACGGTTCTTCGGCAGCATGCCTTTGATTGCATGCTCAAGAACGCGCTCCGGGAACTTCTCCAGCATCTGGCCGGCAGCCGTGAACGTCGTGCCGCCCTGATAACCGGAATGACGGAAATACGTCTTATCCGTAAGTTTCTTACCCGTGAATTTTACCTTCTCTGCATTGATGACGATGACATAATCACCCGTGTCAACGTGCGGAGTAAAAGTCGGTTTATTTTTACCGCGAAGAACTTTAGCGACTTCGGCTGCGAGGCGGCCGACCGTCTGGCCTTCAGCGTCTACAACATACCATTTGCGCTCGATATTGGATGCATTTGCCATAAACGTTGTCTTCATGCGATTTCCCCCCTAATAATTTCAATTGTTGGTTTCAGCATATATGATGCAACCATCGTATGCCTCCGGGGCTTATGGAAACACATGACGTGACATCACATAGAACTATTCTACTCAAAAACAGGCTGTTCGTCAAGGAATTTTTTAGGCTTTTCCACGATTTTTTCCACTGCCGCTTGTGGAAAAGTCAGCCCGTCAGCGCAGCTTGCCGAGATGTGCCGTGCCGTTGATGAGTTCCACGGTTGGACGGCCCTCATCGTAGCGCACGATGTTGACAGCCGTGTTGAACTGCCGGATGCTCCAGGCGTATTCGAGGGACATGTGGAGCTGTGCCGTCAGGATGGTGCGCAGGATGGCGCCATGCGCGACGATGACAACGGTCTTGTCCTCATTTGCAGGGTCTGCCATGATGGCGTGCAAGCCTGTCAGCGCGCGCTGCTGGACTTCCTGGAACGTCTCACCGTGCGGAATGTTGAGCTTGTCCGGATGGCGCAGGAAATTCTCCATGGCATCCGGCCAGCGCGAGACAATTTCCTTATAGGTCAGGCCTTCCCAGTCGCCGAAGGACAGTTCACGGAAAATCTTGTCCTTGGTCACGGGCAGACCGAAGCGCGCCGCGATGATATCGGCCGTCTCCGAAGCCCGCTTGAGGTCACTCGCATAGATCCGGTGGACTTCCGCCACGGGAAAGTTCTCGGCGAGGAGCCTTGCCTGCTGACGTCCCTCCTCCGTCAGGGCCACATCAGACTGGCCCTGATAGCGGCCGCCCACATTCCACTCCGTCTGGCCATGGCGGACCAGGATAAAACGTATCATAAAAGAATCGTCTCCAATCGTTCTAACAGTTTCACATTTTCTTCATGCGGTCTTACGGCCAGGCGCACGTAACTTTTGCCGTCGAGTCCCGGATAATTGCCGCAGTCGCGGATGAGTACCCCTTCCCGGCGCATGCGTGCCGTAAGCTCTGCGCTCGAGAGATGCGTGCCGCGGATATCAAGCAGCAGGAAGTTCACCTGCGTGGGATAGACGCGCACGCCGGGAAGGGACGCCAGGCGGCTGCAAAGGAAGCGGCGCTCCTCCGCAACGAGCACGCGGCTCTTCTCAGCGTAGGCATGGTCCTGCAGGGCGGCTGTGCCCGCTTCCTGCGCCAGGAGATTCACGTTCCAGACATCCTTGCCGCGTTCCATCGCCTGGACAGCCGACGGGGAAGCCGCGCCGAAACCGAGGCGCAGGCCCGGCAGGGCAAAGAACTTCGTCAGCGAACGGATGACGAAAAGATACGGCTTCTCTGCGGCTGCATCAAGCAGGCTGTACGGCGCATCGTCCGGCAGGAAATCGAGGAAGGATTCATCGACGAGCAGCCAGGTCTTCCTGGCGGCGGCAGCATCTGCGAGCTGCATGAGTGCCCCGCGCGTGAGCAGGGTGCCCGTCGGATTGTTGGGATTGCCGACAACGACACAGCCCTGCTCGGGCAGTGCCGCCCGCAGCTTCTCGCCATCGAGGCGGAAATTCTCCTGCGCGTCCAGCTGGAAATACGTCACCGAACTGCCCGCGGCAAGCGCCGCCCGTTCGTATTCACTAAAGGAAGGCACGGGCAGGATGGTCCTTTGCGGCCGGAAGGTCTGAAAAAAGAGATAAAAGAGTTCCGCTGCCCCATTGCCGAGCACGAGCGCGTCCGGCGCCACATCATACGAGGACGACAGCGCCTGACGCAGCCTGCGGGCCGCAGGGTCCGGATAATGGATGACATCACCGATGTGCGCGGCAATGTCCTCACGCGCACTTGCCGGCAGCCCCAGCGGATTGATGTTGGCTGAAAAATCAAGCCAGCCATCTGCCGGTATATCCTCATATATATTGCCGCCATGAACAAAGCGTTTCATCATTCCCCGCTTCCTTTCGCTGATATTGGAATTCTATGCCGCCTTCCTGCAGATATACCTGTCCCCAGAGGGAGAGGTTGGCATGCTTTGCCTGGAGTTGCTTCGTCTGCCTGACAATCTGCTGCGCGGAAAGAGACGGCGGCCAGAAAACGCCGACGACGGTGCCACTGTGGGCCACGTTGAGCCCGAGTGCCCCGCAGGCACGCGCATCATGCAGGAATTCCAGAAGATTGGGCTTTGGCAGCACGGCCTGATGCAGGAAGGCACTCCTCGTCGCCGCTTCTGCCAGTGCCGCAGGTGTTCCCATCGTCAGGAGCCGGCGAAGTTCCTGCAGCTGCATGACCCCGTACGCAGGTGTCCGTTTTTCCGCCTCGCGGTGAAAGGCCAGGGTATCGACGGTGCCGCCCGTGTCGAAGATCGTCAGCGGCACCCTGACTGACAGCCGGTAGATGTCCAGAAGCCTGCCCTGTACCTGGTCAAGGCAGGCAAGCCCTTCAAAAAAAACGCCGTCCGTTGGTTCGATAACCACGGCAAGCTGCAGGATCTCCTCCGCTGTCAGCGGCTTGCCGAAAGCCAGGGAGGCAGCAGCCGCCACAGCGGCAATGTCGGCACTCGACGAGGCCATGCCCTTGCCGCGTGGCAGTTCCGAAGTGAGGCGGATGCCCCACGGCAGATCATCCCGGCCAAAGCGGCGGCAGATAGACTGCAGGGCAAGCTTTGCCTTGTCACCCAGGCCTTCACAGCCTGAAAGGGAGGTGCTGATCTGCACGGTCGTATAGCGATTGATGGGACAGGTCACGAGGAACGGCCCGCCTTGCCAGCAGCCCTGCACGAGTTCACCGCAGGACCCCGGCACCCGCACGATTACATCCATAGGAAAAGCGCTCCCCGGGTAATCGGCAGATGCGCGCAGAGGAAAAAGACGACGAGCACGACCGTCTCCGTCGTCATCTCCGCGGCGCCGTAGACATCTCCCGTGACGCCGCCGAGCTTCCGCGTCGCATAGTGGCCGAGCAAAAAGGCCCACAAGATGCCGGCGGCAAGTGCCAGAATGGCGGCAAGGCCGACCGGCACGACAAAGAGCACGGCCGTCACGGCACCGATGGCCAGGGCCTTATGGTCCGCCATCTCCGAAAACGCCTTGCCCATGCCCTCTGGACGTGCATAGGGGAAATAGCTGACGACGAAGAGCATCGCGAGGCGCCCGATGATGGGCATGGCAAAGAGCGCCACGACGAGCACCGGTTCCTGCAGGTCGAGGATCAGCGACCAGTTGAAGAGCAGCAGCGAGCCGAAGGCAACGACGCCGAACGACCCCGTACGGCTGTCCTTCATGATCTCGAGCATGCGCTCGCGGCTGCGTCCTGAAAAGAGCCCATCGACCGTGTCCATGAAGCCGTCACAGTGGAGGCCGCCCGTCAGGAGCAGCGGCAAAAGGGTCAGAAAAGCCCGCACCGTGTATAGATGGCTGCCCAGAAACACCATGAGCACGAGGGCAAAAAACGCATAAATAAGCCCCAGCACAACTCCCACGAGCGGGAAATACCGCGTGCTGCGGCCAAAATCTGCCATCGTCAGGTCCCTTTGATTGACGATGTGGATGCGCGTCAAGAATTGCAGCGCCGTAAGAAAACTACGCAAGCTCAAGCTCCTTTCAAAAATGCAGGATTCGTCTGCCCTCAATGTCCCATGAATTTCAGCACGGCATAGGCAAGAATCAGGAAGAGTACAGTCGCCGTGTACATCATGCGGATACATTCCATGATGTGCTTGGGCGCCGTGGCTTCGATGGCCTCGCCCATATAGGCACGGAAGGTCTTCTTACCGAAATAGCTGTTGATGCCGCCAAGGCGGATATGAAGCGCCCCCGCCACTGTCGCCTCGGCATAGCCGCCGTTCGGACTCGGATGCTTGTCGGCGTCCCGGCGCATCATGCGCAGGGCGTTGCCGGCATCGAATCCCAGGAGCGAGGCTGCCGCCACAAACAGCAGTCCCGTCAGACGCGCGGGGACATAATTGAGGACATCGTCGAGCCTTGCGGCAGCTCTGCCGAAATACAAGTATTTCTCATTCTTGTAGCCGATCATCGAATCCATGGTATTGGCCGCGCGGTAAAGGAAGGCCAGCGGCACGCCGCCGATGGCAAAGAAGAAGAGCGGCGAGATGATTCCGTCCACGGTATTCTCGGCGATGGTCTCCACCGTCGCGCGGGCAATCTCGCTGTCATCGAGCTTGTCCGTATCGCGGCCGACAATCCAGCCCACCTTTTTGCGCGCCTCCGCCAGATCGCCGGTAATGAGCAGCGCGTAGATACCCTTGCCCGCCTTGGCGAGGCTCTGCGGGGAAATCGTGAAGGAGAGCAGAAAGGCCGCGACAATCTCCTGCCCCCATTCCCACGGGATGTAATACGATAGATAAAGCAGCGCCGCTGCCACGTCGTAGGTGAGGAAGAGGACGATGAGCACGAGGATGGCTCCCGACAGGAACTTGCGCCTGTCGCTGTCCTCCGGACGATAGTAGAAGCGCTCGAGCAGCGAAATGAGCCTGCCGATCAGGACGACGGGGTGAAACTTCGTGCGCGGATCGCCGATGATCGTATCGATGACAAAGGCCAGGATTGCTACATTCATGGGCGCTCCTCCATGATGGCGCGCAGTTTCTCCATGTCGAGGCTCGCTGCCACCGTATCGGCCAGACGGTTGTACGCATCCTCCTTTTCCTGCCAGCGGCTGCGCTGAACGGGCAGCGGCGAGAGGCCGCGGCAGCCGCGCAGGATGTTGATGAGCTGGCGGCGGAAGCCGTCATGGTCAAAGAGGCCGTGGATATACGTGCCGAAGATCAGCTGGTCGCCGCTCATGGCGCCGTCCCAGTAGTCAGCGGGCTCATCTCCCTGCCGCACGATATGGAAGGGATGCGGGACCTGCTTCAGGAATTCCGTGCGCCCCATGTGGATCTCATACCCCGGCATATCCGCTGCCGTCAGATGACCGTGGAAAAAATCCAGCGACGGGCAGGCCGCCGTCACCTGAACCGTGCGCTTTTCCGGACCGAAGGTCGTAATCATCGGCAGGTAACCGAGACCGTCGATGGCCTCATGCTCCGATTCGACATGGCCGGGATCCTCGAGCCGGCGGCCGAGCATCTGATACCCGCCGCAGATGCCGATGAGCGGAATGCCGCGATCCGTGCAGGCACGGATGGCTGCCTCCATGCCGGTTTTGCGCAGGTGCAGCAGGTCTTCCGTCGTGTTCTTCGATCCCGGCAGGATGATGAGGTCGGGGTGACCGAGTTCTTCGGGCGTGCGCACGTAATCGACCTCGACATCGGGCTCCTCCGCAAGTGCGTCAAAATCCGTGAAGTTCGAGAGCTTCGGCGTCTCGATGACAGCGATGCGGATCTCCGCATCGCCCTGTGGCACGGCAGCCTTGTCCTCGAGCGACACCGAGTCCTCATCTTCGATGCCGAGATGATCGAGGTACGGCACGATGCCGAGCACGGGCTTGCCCGTCTTCTTCTCGAGGAAGTCGACAGCCGGCGTCAAGAGCGACACGTCGCCGCGGAATTTATTGATGACGAGCCCTTTGACGAGGGCGCGTTCCTCTTCATCGAGAAGTTCCAGCGTGCCGACGAGCGAGGCCAGTGCGCCGCCGCGGTCGATGTCCGCGATGAGCAGCACGGGGGCCTGCAGGTATTTGGCCACGCGCATATTGACGATATCGTGATCCTTGAGGTTGATTTCCGCCGGGCTACCCGCGCCCTCGATGACGAGTGTATCAAATTCCTGCTGCAGGCGCCCGAGTGCAGCCTTGACGGCACCGAATGCCTGCAGAGAATAGCCCTTGTGGTATTCGCGCGCACTCATATTGCCAACCGGCCGTCCTTCAAGAACAACCTGCGAACACGAATGGCCCGTCGGCTTCAGGAGGACCGGATTCATGTCGACCATCGGCTCGAGTCCGGCGGCTTCAGCCTGCGCGACCTGTGCCCGCCCCATTTCGAGGCCCTCCTTGGTCACGTAGGAATTCAGCGCCATGTTCTGCGCCTTGAACGGCACGACGCGGCGTCCTTCACGATGGAAGATGCGGCAGAGCGCCGTCGTCAGGATGCTTTTGCCAACATGAGAGCTTGTTCCCATGAGCATGATGGATTTGGACACGTCAAAGTCCCCCTTTGATTCCGAATGGATTGTACTCAGATACGTCTTATTTCAGCTGCAGAGGCAGGCCGCAGATGACGGCATAGACATCATCTGCAGCCTGCGCGAGCTGCTGGTTGGCAAGGCCCGCGAGATCGCGGTAGCGGCGCGCCAGGGCATTCTCGGGCACGATGCCGGCCCCGACTTCATTTGTGACAAAGACCACCGTGGCCTCTGCCGGCATCTGCCGGACAGCTGCAGTGAGCTGCGCCATGGCCTGCCGTACATTCTCGTATTCCTCTTCCTCCGTGCGCTCGCCCGGCTTGCAAAGAAGATTGCTGAGGTAAATGGTCACGCAGTCAAACAGGATGGCATCGTGCAAGCGCCCGGCTTCCAGCAGGGCCTTTTCCGCTTCAAACGGCGCCTCGTAGGTCTGCCAGGAGGCAGGACGCCGCTGGCGATGCAGCTTGACGCGGTAGTTCATCTCTTCGTCAAAGATCTGTGCCGTCGCAATGTACGCGATGCGCCTGCCCGCTTTGGCCACGAGCGCCTCGGCAAACGAGGACTTGCCGCTCCTGGCGCCGCCCGTCACGAGGATCATCTTTGCCATGCCTGACACGCCTCCACGAAATGCTTTGCCGCCTCCGGGCAGCCGGCAAAATGAAGATGCAGGTAGCTGCCAAGCGCCTGCTTGCGGCACTGACCGGCTTCATAGCGGCTGCCGTTGCGCATCTTGGTGAAGATGAACGGCCGCCCCTCTCCGTCTCCTGCTACGTCTTCCTGCGAGAAGTGGAATTCATGGCCATGGATGACCATGCCGGCAGGTCCGAGAACCGTATCCTGCTGCAGGCAGGCCTCCACATAACCGACCATCTGGAGCTTGCGGGTCATCTCAGCCCGGCCGGAGAATACGCCGCACATCGGATGGCAATGACCGTCAAAAGCCTGCAGTTCCTGCATCAGATACATGTAGCCGCCACATTCCGCATAGATGGGAATGCCCTGTGCCGCTGCCTCGCGGATGGCTGTGCGCATGGATGCATTGCCCGCCAGTTTCTCCGCGAACATCTCCGGGAAGCCGCCGCCGATGAACAGACCATCGACATCGGGCAATGCTTCATCATGAAGCGGGCTGAACGGCACAAGCTCGGCGCCGAGGCGCTCAAGCTCCTTGAGGCTCGCCGGATAATAGAACGAGAATGCTTCATCCCGGGCGATGCCGATGCGGCAGATGGTCTTTGCCAGCCCGCGCTGCTCTGCCGCCGTTTCGTGGAGAGCAAGGTCCGGCGTCAGGCAGGCCATGTGCAGGATGGCCTCAAGATCCAGCGAGCCCGCCACGGCGTTGCCGAGCGCCTCGACAATTTCGCGGTCCGTATTCTCTTCAGCCGGCAGGAGTCCGAGGTGGCGTTCCGGCATATGCAGCTCTTCATTGCGATAGAGCGCGCCGAATACCGGCATGTCGATATCCTTCATGGCCTGGCGGATCATGGCCTCATGCGTCTTGGAGCCCAGCCGATTGAGGATGACGCCCGCGAGCTGCACCTCGGGGTCGTAATCGCGGAATCCCATGGCCAGAGCAGCCGCCGAAGCCCCCATCGACTTGGCATCGATGACAAGGATGACCGGCGCCTTGAGCAGCTTTGCGATCTCGGCCGTCGAGCTCACGCCTTCCCGGCCGCCGTCATAGAGGCCCATGACGCCCTCCACGACGGCGATGTCCGCTCCTTCCGATTCCTCGGCAAACAAAGCCGGCACGCGCTCCTTCGGCACGAGCCAGGTATCGAGGTTATGCGCGGCCCGGCCGCTGGCCAGGCGATGATACCCGGGATCAATGTAATCGGGACCGACCTTGAAGGACTGCACGACGATACCGCGCTGACGCAGGGCCGATAAAAGTCCCGTTGCGACCGTCGTCTTGCCTGAGCCGGACTGTGCAGCCGCAATGACCAGTCTGGGAAGAGAATACTCCATGAAAATCCTCCTCTTTCAATGAAAAACCGTGATGGGAAATGAGCAAGGAACGATGACGCAAGTCAGTCCCGGCTGTTGTCGATGAGATACATCATCGCATTGACGGCTGCCGCCGCAATCGGACTGCCGCCCTTCGTCCCCTCTACCGTGATGTAGGGAATCCGGCCATTCTTCGCGAGTTCTGCCTTGGAATCCGCCGCACCGACGAAACCGACAGGGATGCCGACGATGCAGGCTGGACGCACGCCTTCCTCCAGAGCGAGGCGCAGAACCTCAAAGAGTGCCGTCGGAGCATTGCCGATAGCGACGATATTGCCGTCCAGCGCATGGCCAAAGGAGCGCATGGCTGCCATCGACCGCGTGATGCCGAGCTCCTTGGCCTTCGCCGCCACCTCGGGATCTGCGATCCGGCAGTGCACCTCGCCGCCGAAGGAGGCGAGCTTGCGCTTGTTGATGCCCGTGCGTACCATCTCGACATCCGTATAAATATCGCAGCCGGCAGCCAGTGCCTTCATGCCCGCCGCAATGGCATCATCCGACATGCGGATGATTGGCGCGTATTCGACGTCGCCGGCCGCATGGATGATGCGCGAATAGACCTTGACGGCCTCGGGCGAAAGATGCAGTCCCGCAAGATGCGGTGCGATGATTTCCATGCTGCGATTCTCAATGGCCATGGGTTTCTTGATAAATTCCATCAATGGTTCTCCTCCACAAATGACAGCACATCTTCATACGTATGTGCCAGATGATCGTATTGCAGGACCGGCCTGTCGATGACGATGACCGGGAGATGCAGGGCAGCAGCAGCAGCCAGCTTCGTATCCGTGCCGCCGATCGTGCCGCTGTTCTTCGTGACAATGACATCGGCATGATACTTCTTGAAAAGTTCCCGATTGAGCTCCGTCGAAAACGGCCCCTGCAGGGCCACGACCTGCTTTGGCGTAAGTCCCAGCTCCTCACAGAGCGCCAGCACCTCCGCCGTCGGCAGGACCCTTGCGATGAGCGTGCAGTCTGCCAGAGCCCCGGCCTCCGTGAATTTCTTCAGGTTCCGGCTGCCCGTCGTCAGGAAGATCACACGTCCGCGCGCGGCAGCCTCAGCGGCTGCTTCCTCGTAGCTGTGCACCACGACAATGCCCTCATACGAAAGCTCGGTCAGCGAACGCTCGTAGCGGATGTACGGGATGCCGAGCCTGCGGCAGGCGGACATGGCATTCTGCGAGACATGAACGGCATACGGATGACTGGCATCGACAAAGAGGCGGATACCGTGTGCCTGCAGATACTGCACGAGGCCTTCCTCATCGAGCGGCTCGTCGTTGATGACGAGCCTGCTACCGCCGGCCGCTGCCAACAGCTGCTCGCCGTAATGGCTGACGACGGAAGCCGTGACCGCATGGCCGCGTTCCAGCAGGAGCCTCGTGAGCTCGCGGCCGTCCTGCGTGCCCGCTGCTACGAAAATCATAAGCCCTGCTCCTTGTTCTCATAACCGCGCGGCGTAATCATATAGCCTTCCTTGACATACGTCTTGGAATTGCCGATGATGACCAGCGAGAACATGTTGATCTCTTCCTTCGTAAAATCCGCCAGCGTTGAGATGATCTTGTTCTGTCCCTCGCGGCTCGCAGCCGTGACGATGCCGACCGGCGTATCCGGACGCTTGTGACGCAGCATGATTTCGCGGATCTCTTCGATATTCTGCACGCGCTTGCGGCTCTTCGGATTGTAGAGCGCAACGACGAAATCACCCGCAGCCGCCATCTCGGCGCGCTTGCAGATGAGCTCCCAGGGCGTCAGGAGGTCCGACAGGCTGATGACGGCAAAGTCATGCATGAGTGGTGCGCCGAGTACGGATGCCGCCGCATTGACAGCCGATACGCCGGCGATGATGCCGCCGAATTCCGGACGCTCGGCCTTGTCCCGCTTGAGCAGGAGCTCGAGCACGAGTCCGGCCATGCCGTAGACACCGGCATCGCCGCTTGAGACGACGACCGTATCCGCGCCGCCGGCCGCTTCTTCCACCGCCATGCGGCAGCGGTCGATTTCCTGCATCATGGCCGTACCGATGACCTTCTTATCCGCCAGCAGCGGCTCAACGAGTCGGATATATGTATTGTAGCCAGCCACGACATCGGCTGCTTCGATGGCTTTGCGTGCCCGCGGCGTCATATCTTCCAGACTGCCCGGACCAATGCCAATCACAGTGATCTTGCCCATGAAAAACCTCCTGAAAAATCCATTGTCCTGCTCCAAGCAAAACTCTTTTCCAATTATACCATAAACAACGGCTATGCCCTAGACCCTGCCGCTCAGCTGCCCCAGGCCAGCGCCACCGTCACGCCCGCAAAGCGTGTCTTGAGCAGCGCAAAGTGCACGCGCCCTTTACTGCAGCAGGCGGCTGCCGCTTCGCAGACATTGCCGACGCCGATGGTCTTCTTGACAAAAGGCGACTCCTGCAGGCCGTAAGCGGCAATGGCCTCTGCCAGCTCCTTCTGCGAGAAAAAATGAAGAGGACGTGTCAGTTCAGCGGCAGCTGCCAGCAGGCCGGCTTCGTCCGACTTGACGTCCGTGCTGCCGAGAGCGGCAATGCGCGCCAGCGGCATGCCGATGCGCCGGCAGGCTTCCTGCAGAGCCTCCAGGATGTGTGCGGCGCTCATGCCTCGCTTGCAGCCGACACCTGCCAGAAGAGGCCTCGGCACGAGGCAGAGCACATCATCCGGCACAGCCTGCAGAGGCGGCAGTTCCCGCTCTGGTGCAAGGATGACAGCCGGCCCCTTCTGCACGGCCCGCCCGTCTTGTATCTGCCAGTCGAGGCCGTGTGCAGTCAGCCAGCCCTCATATGTTTCCCTCGCAGGCATCCCCGGGGAAACGTAATACGGAAGAGGCCTCTTCTCGAGCAGGGCCGTATTGACCGTCTGGATATGCGGCTTTGGCCAGGGCCTGAGCCCGAGGCCTGAGGCCCAGGCGTCGGGCGCCATGAGGCCTTCCACATCGGTGGCCGTCGTGATGACGGGATCCGCGCCTAGCGCCCCCGCCAGCAGGTGTGTCAAGCTGTTGGCCCCGCCCACGTGGCCGGAAAGGAGGCTGATGACGTGATGTCCCTGTTCGTCGAGCACCACGACGGCAGGATCCTCGAGCTTGTTCCTGAGCAGCGGCGCAATCATGCGCACGACGATGCCCGTGGCCATGATGAACACCATAGCCTCGACGCGCGGAAATACCTGCTGCACGGCAGGACGCAGACGTGCAAAGCCATGGATCTTATCCGCCGCAGCAGGCAGAGAAGCGGCAGGAGCATCCTGCAGGGCCAGAAAGCGTTCGGGCAGAAAAAGCTCTGCACCTTCCTCCAGACAGGAAAGCACGCGTCCGGCGCACTGCACGCCCTGCTGCGTCAGGGCAAAGACCGCCGTCCTCATTTCGAGGCCTTGCGGAACATATGCGAGAATTCCGGCGCGTAAAGGCGTGACAGCTCGTAATCGGAGCCGAGGCAGCGGCTGACGACAATCATGGCCGTGCGGTCGATGCCTTTGCCCTCGATGGCCTCACAGATGGTGGAAAGCGTGGCGCGCACGATTTTCTGATCCGGCCACGAAGCCTTCTGCACGATGGCAATCGGCGTCGTTTCCTCATAGCCGCCGGCGATGAGTTCCTTGACGACATCCTCGAGCATCGTGATGGAAAGGAAGATGCACATCGTCGCCTGATGCGCAGCCAGACTCCGAAGCTTCTCGCGCTCCGGCACCGGCGTGCGGCCTTCCTGGCGCGTGATGATGACGGTCTGCGAGATGCCGGGCAGCGTGTATTCCTGCTTCAAAGCCGCTGCCGTAGCCAGGAACGAACTGACGCCCGGGACGACATCATAGGCGATGCCGCGCTTCTCGAAGGCATCCATCTGTTCCTGGATGGCTCCGTAGATGGCGGGATCACCCGTATGCAGGCGCACGGTCATCTTGCCCGCCTGCTCGGCTTCTTCCACGGCTGCCACGACCTCCGGCAGCGTCATATGCGCAGAGTTCAGGATCTTGGCATCACTGCGGCAGCAGTCGAGCAGCTGCGGATTGACGAGCGAGCCCGCATAGATGACGACATCGGCTTCCTTTAGATAGCGCTGTCCCTTGACCGTGATGAGTTCCGGGTCGCCGGGACCTGCTCCAACAATATGAACCATTCAGTTCGTTCCTCCTTTTGTGCAAGTGATGATGTAGATGGGATTCATGGCCTTGGCCATGTCGTACGGACCGACGCGCTGCAGGCGGCTGACCTGCACCTGGATGGCATCGTACGTATAGATGTCCTCGTGACGGCGCATGAAGGAAATGGCAGTCATAACCGTCTGCAGCGTGATGCAGTTGAGAACGATGCGTCCTCCCGGCACGAGCTTTTCCGTCACGGCCTCGAGAATGGCATTGAGGTGCTTGCCGCTGCCGCCGATCAGCACGACGTTGGGCGCTGGCAGTTCGTCAAGACCGGCTGGAGCTTCCGCATGCAGCGCCTCGACATTCGCAATGCCGAAGTGTTTCTTGTTCGCCTCGATGAGTGCGACGGCTTCCGCATTGCGCTCGAGGGCATATACCCTGCCTTCAGGCGCCAGATTGGCCGCCTCGATGGAAAGAGAGCCCGTACCGGCTCCGATGTCATAGACGATATCCGCACGGTGGATATGCGCCTTGACGATTGTCAGGATGCGAATCTCCTGCTTTGTCATCGGCACATTGCCGCGAATGAATTGGGCGTCATCGATGCCAAATTCCATAAGATTTCCTCCTCTCAAGCTTCTGGACTCGTGCTCTCCTACGGCTCCGGCGCCACGACGACGAGCACGGAGCTCACGACTTCCGGCAGGGAAGCCGCTTCGCCGAGCGTCGTCGCCGTAACCGCTTCATCCTCATAGGAAAGACGGGCGCAGATGTAAAGTCCTGTATCCGCGGGCCAGCCGGCTGCCAGCAGTATGGCGGGAATCGTATGCGAGGTGTAATGCGCATCCGTCAAGAGTCCGAGGATGCGCCCGGGCCGGTATGCAAGCTGCGCATCCTGCGGCCGCCTGCCGTGGAAGGACAGGAGCGTCGCTTCATGCCAGGGCAGGGCCAGCCGCGCAAAGGCCAGCTGCATCGCGCTGATTCCCGGGATCACCTTCAGGCATGCAGGCGGGAAGCAGCGGCGCAGCGCATCGAGCAGCGAATAATAGCCGGGATCGCCCGATACCATGACCACGACGTCAGAGGCCGCAAGATGGCTTTTGATGAAAGCCATGACGCCTGCAATATCCCGCGTCACTGCCATGGTTTCCTGCCCGCTGCCAGCCGGCCGGGCAAACTGTGCGAGCGCACGGCGGCCGCCCACGAGCACGCGGGCCTCCTCTATGGCAGCCCGGGCCGCGGGAACCATGTAATGAGGATTCCCTGGCCCGATGCCGGCCACGACGATGCGATGCGACGGCAGCACTGCCCGTTCCTGGTTCAGACCTTCTGATTCCATCCGTAATCCCTCCCGATTGCTTCCGCTGTTTCATTCATGCCAAGGAGCTCGCCCTGCATGGTCATCATGGCCACACCGACCTGCATGCGCCCGAACAAGTAGCGCTCAGCACGCTCACCGGCACGCTCCGCCAAGGTGTGGCAAACGCCTGGCAGGAGGCCCGCTTCCCGCAGGACCGCCAGGGCATCTTCTGTCGTATTGCTCGCGAGGACCCTTTGCACATCCTGCGTCTCAAGGCCCGCCGCAGCGCCATACGCCGCCATCGTTTCGAGACGCGCATCGGCGATGCGGTTATGCGTATAAAAAATTCCCGCGGCCACTTTGACGAGCTTGCCGATATGCCCGAGAAGCAGCACGCGGGAAACATGACGGTCGGCAGCTGCTTCAAGCAGGAAGCCAATGAAATTGCTGGTCTCGACGATGGCTTCCCGCGGCAGGCCCCAGGAAAGGGCCAGACGCTCGCCGATCTTGCCCGGCACGAAGACGAGGTCCTGATAGCCCGCTGCCAGCGCCACATCAATCTGCGGCACCAGCGAATTCTTGAAGCCCTCTTCCGACATGGGGCGCAGGACGCCCGTCGTGCCGATGACGGAAATGCCGCCTTCGATGCCGAGCACGGGATTGAGCGTCTTCCTGGCCAGTTCCCGCCCGGCCGGGATCGCGATCGTCACGGAAAGGCCCGCACTCGTGCCGAGGACATCTTCCGCCGCCCGGCGCATGAGTCTGCGCGGCCCCGGATTGATGGAAGGCTCGCCGACGGGTACCGAAAGGCCCGGCTTCGTCACCGTGCCGATGCCCTCTCCCGCCGCAAAGCGCATGGGCTCCTCATCCTCCCGCCGGCAAACCGTCGTGAAGACCGAGACGCCATTCGTGATATCGGGATCATCACCGGACTCCTTGATGACTTCAGCCTGCAGCCCCTGCTGCGTGCGGCAGACCGCGCGCACGGGTATCGTCAGCATCGTGCCGTCAAGCGCCATAAGCGTCACGACCTGCCACGGCCTGCCCTGCGCGTAAAGCAGGGCAGCCTTGACACCAGCCGCCGCGCAGGCCCCGGTGGTATAGCCGCCGCGCAAAACCTTCTCGCCCATCTCTCATCCTCCTTTGAAAAATCATGTTATCTTGCCGATCAGGCAGTCAGCGCAGCTGGCGGTTGAGGAAATCGCGTCCAAAGACCGTCAGCGTGTAGTAGAGCCCGACGAGGAACGGGATGTATTCGGCAATCAAGCGCCAGCAGACGGCCACGATGCCGACGGTGCCCGCCGGGACCGTGTCGCTGAACAGAAGCACAAAACCGCCCTCTGCGACGCCGGAGCCGCCTGGCGTCGGCGTGAAGTACAGCAACATGTTCAGGAAAATCATGCGTCCCATGACGCTGTACCAGTCCGCATCCGTGACGCCAAGTCCCAGCAGCAGGCAGGGCACAATGGCATAAATGCAGAGCAGGTTGAGCCCTGACTCCACGAAGACCAGCAGCATGGATTTCGGCGAAGCCGCAAGTAGGGCGATGGCGCTCTTCGTATCGCGGTAGAAGGCGAAAACCTTGATGCGGCGCTGACGCTTCATGTTCCGCGTCAGCCGGATGACGAGGTAATCGAGATAGCCGCGCCTTGCTCCCACCACCATGATGACGATGACGACGAAGGCTGTAATCGTAATGGCCATCAACGTATCGTTCGAGATGCCGGGCACGATGCCTGAATCATGCATGAAAATGAAGGGCATGCATAAGATCAGGAAGAAAATGGACAGGATGGTCCGCACGATGACCAGGACGGCAGCTTTGCCCGTCGGCACGCCCGCATGGCGCAGGAACATGAGCTGTGCGACGGCGCCGCCCGTAGCCCCCGGGGTCAGGAGCGCCAGGAAGTAATTGCCGAATATGACCTGCACCGCCTGATAGAGCGTGATTTTCTCACCCGAGATCTTCACGAGATGCATCAGGCGGCTGCCATCAAAGAAGAGTCCCAATGAAACCGCAAACAGGGCCAGTGCAATCGACCAGCTCTTGAACCGGTCGAGATTCTTGAGCGTATTGATATCGACCGTCGTGTAAATGACCGTTCCCGAAATCACGAGCACGAGCAGGATCAATATGAAAAAACGCTTGTAAAACTTATTCATGAAAACTCCATTCCTGCCGGCACATCGCCTTACGGCCGGGCGACGTACTCCTCATGAGCCGCAAAGGCATTGTGGTTGTGGATCGACTCATAATTCTCACATGCCAGGGAAAACCAGGCGATGCCAGGCAGCTTGCGCAGGGCAAGCACCGTATCGCGCAGGATATCCTCCACGAATTTCGGATTCTCGTAAGCGGCTTCCGTCACGTATTTTTCATCCTCGCGCTTGAGCAGCGGATAGATGGGTGACGACCCCTGAGCCTCCACGAGCTTTGCCAGATCCTCGATGAAAATGCATTCTTCTCCCGGCTGGAAGCGGACTTCCACGCGGCAGACCGAACGCTGGTTATGCGCCCCGTAAGCGGAGATTTCCTTGCTGCAGGGGCAGAGAGAGGTAAACGGCACATCGACGCCGAGCTCAAAAACCATGGCCTCCCCCCGCCGCTTCGTCCCCTTGAAGCGGCAATCGAGGTCAAGAATGGAACGGCGTCCACTGACTGGCGCATACTTGTCAATGAAGTATTTGAACGCGAGCTCTACTTCTGCCGACTGGGCATCGAGTCGTTCCAACGCCTCCTCCAGCATGGCTTCCATTTCCGGTTCAGCCAGCGGCTTCGTACTCCACGGCATGAGGATTTCGAGGAAACGGCTCATATGCGTGCCCTTGTACTCCATCGGCAGCGACACCGTAAAGCGGATACGCGCCAGCACCTGCTGGAAACCACCATCCTTTGTCTTGATCAGGAACGGCAGATGCGCATCCTTGATGCCGACGCGCTGGATGGCGATGCCGCGGGCATCTGTCTGATTCTGTACGTCGCGCATCAGATATCCCTCGTCTCATACGGGACGGGATCCTCGACGCCCGCTTCCGCAAAGCCGCGCAGGCGCAGCTTGCAGCTGTCACAGACACCGCAGGCCTTCTCGCCGCCCTTGTAGCAGCTGTGCGTAAACTGGAACGGCGCACCAAGTTTCGTGCCCAAAAGGACGATATCCTTCTTCGAAAGATCCTGCAGCGGCGTCTCGATGGTGATGTGCTGTCCCTTGACAGCCGTGGCCGTCGTCGCGTAATCCGCCAGCGCCTGGAACTTCTGGATGAATTCCGGGCGGCAGTCCGGGTAGCCCGAATAATCGACGGAATTGACGCCGATGTAGACATGCGTTGCGCCGAGCACTTCCGCATAGCCCATCGCATACGAAAGGAAAATCAGGTTGCGGGCCGGCACGTACGTCGGCGGCACCGACGTGCGGTTGACATCGCCTTCCGGCACCTCGATGTGCTCATCTGTCAGTGCCGAACCGCCAATGGCCTCCATGTTCGTCTCGATGATCAGATGTTTCTTGACACCGTAAAAGGCGGCTATCTTCTTCGCGCCCTCAAGTTCAATGCTGTGACGCTGGTGATAATTGAAACTGATGGGATATACCTCATATCCCTTGGACTTGGCGACTGCCATGCACGTGCAGCTGTCAAGGCCTCCCGAAAGTAAAACGACTGCTTTTTCCATATCTCTGGATACTCCTTACCCGGCGGGAATTGCCGGACTGAATCTAAAATTGAAACAGGAACATCTCCTCAGGCATCGCCACGAATGGCCGCGATGGACTTGGCCACATCATCAGTGCCATAGATGGCAGAACCGGCTACGAGAACATTGGCACCGGCCTGGCGGACCAGCTTGCTCGTCTCCGCGTTGATGCCGCCATCGACTTCGATGTCGCAGTCAAAGCCCATATCCTGGATTGTGTGACGCAGCATGTGGATCTTGTCAAGCTGCGACTCGATGAATTTCTGGCCGCCGAAGCCCGGATTCACCGTCATGATGAGAACCATGTCGAGATCCTGCAGCAGTTCCTCGATCATCGCGAGACTCGTCCCCGGATTCACGGCGATGCCTGCCTTGCAGCCAGCGGCCTTGATCTGCTGGACGATGCGATGGCTGTGCTTTGCAGCCTCGACATGGAATGTGATGATGTCAGCACCGGCATCAGCAAAGGCCTCAATCTGCGTCTCAGGATGCTCGACCATGAGATGCACATCAAAGACGGCCTCCGACGTCTTGCGCAGGCTCTTGACGACCGGCGAACCGAGCGTGATATTCGGCACGAACGTGCCGTCCATAACATCGATGTGAATGTATTCCGCACCGGCGTCCGTCACGCGCTTGACTTCTTCAGCCAGGCGGGAAAAATCAGCCGACAGGATGGATGGTGCAATCTTAATCATTTATATTCCTTCTTTCTCGCGAGCAATTGACCTTCTTTTATTTCCGACAGGATGTTCAGATATGCCTGATAGCGTTCCTCGTCAATCGCGCCTTTTTCCACGGCTTCCTTGACGGCACAGCCTGGTTCATGGCTGTGGCTGCAGGGCTGGAAGCGGCAGGCGCCAAGGTAAGGACGGAACTCCGGGAAGCAGTCCGGCAGATCCGCCGTATCGAGTTCCATGAGTTCCATTGCGCTGAAACCGGGCGTATCGACAATGTAGCCTCCCTCATACGGCAGCAGTTCCGCCACACGGGTCGTATGACGCCCGCGCTTGATCTTGTCGCTGACCTTGCCGGTCTGCAGCGAGAGCGACGGATCGATAGTATTCATCAGCGAGGATTTTCCCACACCGGAAGGGCCGGCAAAAACGGAAATCTCACCGCGCAGGCGGTCGCGGAGTTCCTCAATGCCCGCTCCCGTATGCGCCGAGACGCGCAGGACAGGATAGCCGATGCGCTCGTAGGCCGAGAGGAATGCTTCCCAGGGACTGTTGAGGAGATCCATCTTATTCACGCAGATCATGATCTTCTCAATGCCGGACCATTCCGCCAGCACGAGGAAACGGTTGAGCAGCAGCGGATGAAGATCCGGCTGAGCTGCCGCAAAGGTCAGCACGACCTGCGTGAGATTGGCCACAGCCGGACGCCGCAGCAGATTGGTGCGCGGCAGCAGCTGCTCGATGACGCCCGTGCCCTCTGGCAGGCGTTCCACGGCCACGCGGTCACCCGGGACAACACCCGTGCTCTTGCGCGTCTTCTTGAATTTGCCGCGCAGCTTGGACGAAATCAATCCTTCTGACGTTGCCACATAGAAAAAACTGTTGTAGGCCTTGATGACACGCCCTTCTAACATACTGCCTCTCTTTCTTTCAGCGGGAGCAGGACTCAGCGCTCCTTGCCGGTTTCTCCCTGACGCACAGGAACCTTGTTCTCTCCCTGACTCGTATTCTTGCCCGGTTCCTTATTATCCTGCTTCTGGACCTGCGTCTTGGCTTCCTGCGCCACGACGAGGCTGATGCTCGTACCTTCCTCTACTTCACCGCTGGCCGGAGACTGGCGGATGACCGTGCCCGGAGCCTGACGGCTGCTCTCGTACGTCACATTGCCGACCTTGAGTCCGCGGCTCTGCAACGCCGATTTGGCTGCAGAGAGACTGCCGCCCGTCACATCGGGGATGCTGACCTTCTTCGTCTGCTTGCCCTTGCTGACCGTAATGTCGACACTCTGGCCGCGGCTAATCTTGGAGCCCGCGCGCGGATCCTGCTTGATGACCGTACCGGCCTCCTCATCGGAGTACTTCTCATAGACCGAGCCCAGCTTCAGCCCCATCTTCTTGAGCTGCGCCTCGGCATCGGACTTCGACATGCCCGTGAGGTCCGGCATCTCCACATCTTCGCCGCCCTTGCTGACGTATATCGTGACCAGGCGTTCTTCCTTGACCTTCGTGCCGCCCTCCGGAGTCTGCGATACGACCTGTCCGGCAGGCACATCGGCGTTATACGTCTCGGCGACATTGACGCGCAGTTTCTTGTCCTCGAGGATCTGGCGGGCCAGCGTCATCTGCTTGCCCGTGACGTCGGGAACCACGACCTCGGCCGTACTCCAGAACTTGCCGTAGCTCATGAAGGCGCCGACGAAGAAGCCGGCCAGCAGCACGAGCAGCAAGCCCACGATAAACTTCTTCGACTTGAAGATGGATTTTTCCTCGTGCGGCTCCTCTTCATAATCATCCTGCTCCCGCATGCGGCGCGGCGGCAGCTCTCTCGTCTCCTGCACGCGCGGCAGGACCTGCGTGGCATCGGGATCGGCCGGCATGCCGACAGACGGTTGCCCGCCCGTCAGTATCATGCGCTCCGCGTGCTGGATTTCCTGCACGAACTCGGCGCTTGTCGGCCGCAGCGCGGGATCCTTGCTCATGGCGCGTGCCACGAGTGCCTCAACGACCGGCGGGATTGAAGGATCCAGCTGGCGTACCGAGACGGGCTCGTCCTGCAGATGCTTGACGGCAATGCTCACCGGCGTCTCACCCGTGAAGGGCAGCTTGCCCGTCAGCATTTCATAGAGCACGACGCCCAAGGAATAGACATCGGATTTCGGCGTGATCATCGTACCCTTGGCCTGCTCCGGTGAAAAATAGTGTACCGACCCCACGACGTTGCCGCTGTACGTCATCGTCGACTCCGTGACGGCGCGCGCGATGCCGAAATCCGCTACCTTCGCATGGCCGTCCGGCATCATCAGGATGTTGTGCGGCTTGATGTCGCAGTGCACGAGGTTGTTGGCATGTGCGTGCGCCAGCGCCTCGCCGATCTCACGCGCAATGCGCAGTGCCTCGCTGACGGGGAGATGGCCTTCCTGGCGGATCTTGTCCTTCAGGGTACGCCCCGGCACGTATTCCATGACGATATAGTGGTCGCCGTCGGCCACGCCGACGTCGTAGATATTGACGATATTGGGATGGGAAAGGCGGGCCGCAGCCTGAGCCTCACGCTGGAATTTCTCGATGAATTCTTTATCCTGCTTGAATTGCTCGTGCAGGATCTTGACGGCCACCGGCCGATTCAGCAACAGGTCTTTCGCTCTGTAAACATCGGCCATCCCGCCTCCGCCGATCAGCTCCTCGAGCTCATAGCGCTGATCTAAGATACGCTGTAACATATCTGTTCCCCCTACTATAGTTAATCATCTGACTCACATCAGACTCTGGATGATCCTGCGGGCAACCGGTGCCGCTTCGGTACCGCCGCCACCGGCATTCTCGACGATGACCGCAAAGACAATCTTGCGGGCAGGCAGCTGCGCCGAACCGATGAACCAGGCATGATCCTTGCCGGCGGCATTTTCCGCCGTCCCCGTCTTGCCGGTCACGCGGACGCCGCTGACCTGTGCGGCCGTTCCCGTCCCCTTGGTCACGACATCTTCCATATAGCTGTCAATCAAGGCTGCCATCTGCGGCGTCGTGGCCTTCAGCCAGGCCGAAGGCTTCGCCTCCTGGACGACAGTCCCGCCCGGCGTCACAACCTCCTGCACGAGATACGGCTTCATGATGATGCCGCCGTGAGCGAACGCATCGGCCAGGAGTGCCATGTGCATCGGTGTGACGAGCAGGGCACTCTGGCCGATGGCCGTCTGCGCCTGATCACCGGCTGACAGCGTGCCGAAAGCCGGGAAATGCGACTTGGTCATGAGAATTTCTTCTCCGATTTCCTTGTCGAAACCGAAGCGATCAAAGGCCGTTTTGAGCTTGCTGTCCCCGAGGCGCATCCCGAGCGTGCCGAACGTCACATTGCAGGATTCCGTCACGGCCTGGCGCAGGTTGAGCCTGCCGTGGACCTCGCCATGACTTTCACGTATCGTATGGCCGCCGCCAACGTCGAGGACGCCCGTGCAGTCAAAGATCTCCGCTTCATTTGTCACGCCATCCGTGAGCGCCGCATCGGCGATCATCGGCTTGATGGTCGAGCCCGGCGGATAAAGGCCCTGGACGGTACGGTTGAGCAGCGGGCTGTCTTCCTGCTGCGAAAGATTCTTCCAGTTCGATTCGATGTCATTCGGGTCGTACGAAGGCGAACTGACCATGGCCAGGACAGCCCCGGTTTCCGCATCGAGGACGACCACGGCTCCGCGCCGGTTCCCGAGGCCTGAAAAAGCCGCCTGCTGAACGTGGGAATCGATGGTCAGCCTGACATCATTGCCGCGGTCTGACTGCAGCAGCTGTGCCAGCGGCCCCAGTCGGCTCATATCACCTGTGAGTCCGAGCAGGGCCTGATTGGCATGGCCTTCGATGCCGGCACTGCCGATCTGCTCGCCATTGTAGCCCGTCACGGCAGCCATGACACTGCCGAAGGGATAGACACGTCTGCCACCGTCCTCCGTTTCGGCAAGAACCTTGCCGTCAGACGAGAGGATCGAGCCGCGCACGATGTCTGAGCGCGCGGCTGCGCTGCGCATGTTGAGCGGGTTGCGAGCAAGATCATCGGCTTCCCAGGTCGACAGGTAGATCACGTAGACCGCCAGGATACCGAACAGGACCATGCAGATGGAAGCTGCGCGCAGGACCTGCCGTTTGATTTTCCAATCAGCCATTCTTCTGCTCCTTTGACAGGGATATCAGCATGCCGAGCAACAGGAAGCCCGACACCATGGAACTGCCGCCATAACTGATGAAGGGCAGCGTGATGCCCGTCAGCGGCAGGAATTTCGTAACACCGGCAATGATGATAAACGCCTGCATCAACAGCAGCGTACTGCAGCCGGCCGCCAGCAGCAAGTCCTTTTCGCGCGGGCAGGCCAGCGCGATGCAAATACCGCGCCAAAAGGCCAGCACATAGCAGGCCATCAGCGCCAGCGAAGCGACGAGCCCCATCTCCTCCGCAATGGCAGCAAAGATGAAATCCGTATGCACCTCCGGGATGAAGCCGGGATGGCCGAAGCCAAAGCCCGTCCCCCAGATGCCGCCGGTACCGAATGAGAAGAGCGACTGCACGATCTGATAGGCCATGCCGCTTGGATCCTGCCAGGGATTCAGCCAGATATCAAAGCGCACGCGCACATGACCGAAGGCAAAATAGCAGATGACAGCGGCGAGGCCCATGAATGTCAGCGCCAGGAACACATACGAGCGGCTGCCCGTCGCCATGTAGGTCATGAGCACCGCAATGCCGAAGAACAGCAGCGCCGAACCCAGGTCGCGCTCCACGACGAACATGAGGACCGCCATGCCCCAGATGAAGATGAGCGGCGCAATGAAGCGCAGCGGCGGCAGGCGCAGGAACAGGATGCGCCTTGCCGGCATGGTCAGCACGCGGCGATGATCCGAAAGATACGCCGCGAGGAACAGCACGATGAGGATCTTGCCAAACTCCGACGGCTGAACGGAAAAGGGGCCCAGCACGAGCCAGTTCCGGCTGCCGCCGATCTCCGTGCCAAAGAGAAGCGGCAGAAAAAGGACGATCACACAGCAGATGCCAAGAATATAGGGATATTCCAGCAGCCGGTGAATGCGTCCCCACAGACGCACGAGCACGAGCATCAGGACCATGGCAATGAGCAGCCAGCGGAGCTGCGGCACGAGCAGCGAAGGCTTCAGCCGCGCAATCTCCACAACGCCGACGCTCGCGAGCGTCATGACGATGGGAAAGAGCCACGTATCAAGCTTGTGGCGCACGAGGATGGCCTGCATCATCAGGGAAAAGACGATGACGGCAGTCAGCCACGGCAGATAGGAGAGGCCGAGGAGCATATCGGGCGTGACATGCCCGATGGCCGGATTGGCCTTGAGGTACAGCACGCCGAGCCCGGCGATGAGGATGCCGGCGGGTGCCAGCAGCAGGCTACCGTTCTTCATGGCGCATACACCACCACGACAGCCGTCACATTGTCGCGTCCACCCGAGGCCAGCGCAGCCTCGATGAGCGCACGCGCCACATCGCCCTCCTGACGCCCGAGGATGGCGCAGATTTCCGGTTCCTGCACCATGTTCATGAGGCCGTCCGTGGCCAGCAGCAGTACGTCGCCGGACTGGACCGTGAAACGGCCGGTATCGACGATGATGTCTGCTTCGACTCCCACGGCACGCGTCAGCACGTTCTTCTGCGGGTGGATGCGGGCTTCCTCCTCGGTGAGCTCGCCCTGTGCCACGAGATCCTCGACGTAAGAATGGTCACGCGTGACCTGATGCAGCACGCCGCCGCGCAGCAGGTAGAGACGGCTGTCGCCGACATGTGCCCAGAGTGCCTGATCACCATCCAGATGCAGGATGGTCGCCGTCGTGCCCATCCCCTTGCAGTCCGGCCGCTCCGCAACGGTCTGCAGGATGGCGTGATTCGCCCTGTGGATGGCTGACGAGAGTTCCTTCTCGCCGATGGCCGCGCAGCCGGCAAGCTCCTGCCGCACGACCTCCACGAGGATGTGACTGGCCACTTCTCCCGCAGCATGGCCGCCCATGCCATCTGCCACCACATAGACGGACGGCTCGAATACGGCCGCACGGTCCTCATTGATGGGGCGCACGCATCCGACATCTGTCGCTTCATAAACTCTATTCAAATTACTCACCTCTCGAACTGAAGCGTGACCAGACCAATGCGTATCTTGTCACCCGGGCGCACATAGGCTTTGCCCTCCAGTACTTTGCCATTCACATAGGTATGATTGACGCTGCCGAGATCCTCGATGACATACTGATTGCCATGGCGATAGATGACGGCATGATGATGCGACACATAGCCTTCGGGAATGATGATATGGTTGTCGGGGCCGCGGCCGATGGCGATCTGCTCGCGAAAGGCAAAACGCTTCCCCTTGAGTTCTTTTTCCGGCGCCTCCTCTACGGACAGGACGGCCTCCGCAGGACTCGTCTCAGGAGGGCGCAGGTCAGCCTTCTGCCTGCGCACCGCCCCCAGGAGTCCCTTCGCCAGTTTGACGGTAAACCACAGCAGCCACAGCAGCATGCCGTATTCCAGTATGACGCGGACACCTTTCAAGAACCAAGCCGTTACAGGCACTTAAATCACCTCATATCGCAGGACCGTAACACCGATCCGTATCGTATCTCCATGCTGCAGACGGCAGGCATCGATGCGCTCCCCCTCCACAAAGGTACCATTCGTACTCCTGGCGTCATGAAGCTCATGGCGATGATGTTCATAGGAAATCCAGGCATGGAGCCGTGATGCCTTTGTATCCGTCAGGATGAACTCATTCTTGTCACGGCGGCCGATGTAGATCTGCTTTTCACCAAGCTCCAGATAGGCGTCGCGGTCCGGCCCCTCCACCACGGTCAGCGAGGCCAGCGGATGAAAGGCCGGCAGCGAGAGCGGCCCGGCTTCATCCAGCCGCGGGCGCTCGAGCACCAGCGTATTGTCCGGTTCCTCCGGTTCGCTTTCCTGTAAGCAGCGCAGCTTATACATGCCGCGCGAAAGCTTCCGGCTCTGCTTCATATGGATGGAGAGCCTGCCCTCCATCGTGCAGTCCTGCAGGATGAGCTGGCGGCCTACGGTCGTATAGAGCGTATCGATGACGCGCTGTGCACAGAGGCGATGGTAATCGTCGGGACAAAGGTAAAAATAAAAGGCATTGTCCACCGGCGAACCGGCTCCACGCGCCTGGCGCGTGACTTCGCGCTCCACGCCATTCATGAGTTCCGCCACTTCGAGATTGCTGCTGAACCGCTTATTGAAAAATCCTTCGATGTGATTGGTCAGATAGGATTCCCATGTACCAAGTCCCATACTAAGGCTCCTTTCCTTGCGTTTCTGTCTGTCTCATTATAACAGAAAACGCAAGGGATTTATAGACAAACGTCAGTCCTTGAGGTGCTTATTGCGCAGCTGGCCGCAGGCAGCCTGTATATCTGTTCCCATCTCGCGTCGCACCGTCACCTGGATATGGTGGTCGAGCAGGTACTGTTCAAACCATTTGATGCGCGCGGCGGACGGGCGCAGCAGATGGCGTTCGACCACGGGATTGATGGGGATGAGGTTGACGCTGGCGAGCTGTCCGCACAGGAGAGAGACGAGTTCCTGTGCCTGCTCCTCCCCGTCGTTGAGCTGGTCGATGAGAATGTATTCGTACGTCACACGCCGTTTCGTCGTCTCCGCGTAATGGCGGGCCGCCTTGACGACATCCGCGAGCGGATACTTGCGGTTGATCGGCATGAGCGTTGAGCGCAATGCATCATTCGGTGCATGCAGGGAGACAGACAGAGAGATTGGCAGCCCCTCCTCTGCGAGCCGGTACATATTGGGAACGATTCCCGAGGTAGAGAGCGTGATGTTCCGGTACCCCATGCCGAGCGCATACGGCTCATGCAGCAGGCGGATGAAGGCGAGGACATTGTCGTAGTTCATCAATGGCTCGCCAGAGCCCATGATGACGACGGTATCAACCTTGCCCTGTCCTTCCCGGTGCAGCATCTCCTCGATGATGATGGCCTGGGAAAAGATTTCCCCGGCCGAGAGGTTGCGCGCCATGCCGTGGAGTGTCGATGCACAGAATGCACAACCCATGTTGCAGCCGGCCTGCGTCGAGACACAGATGCTGTTGCCGTACGGCTGACGCATGAGCACCGTCTCGACGGCCGTGCCGTCGTCGAACTCCAGCAGGAATTTCGTCGTGCGGCCATCGGCAGAATCCAATCGGTCCTTTTCGCGCGGGCGGCCGATGGCGAGCGTCTCCGGCAGCGTTGCGCGCAGGTTCTTCGGCAGATTCGTCATATCGTCAAAGGAACGCGCGCCCTTCTGATACATCCACTCAGCCACCTGACGGGCGCGGTAAGACGGCACGCCGAAGGGCTTCAGCGCCTCCTGGAGTTCCTCAAGTGTAAGACCAAAGATATTCTTCACGTGTATGATCCTTTCATCCTTTCCGCTTCATCCGGCAGATGAAGAAGCCATCCGTGCCATCCACCTGCGGCATGAGCTGCACCATCTTTGCCTGCTGATGGATGCTCGGCAGCGGCAAAAACGCCCCCGTCGTCTCGAGCTCAAATTCCGGATGTTCCTCAAGGAAGCGGCTCACGACGGCCTGATTCTCTGCCAGCTCGATGGTGCACGTACTGTAGACGAGAACACCGCCGGGCTTGACGGCCTTGGAGGCACCCTCGAGAATCTCCAGCTGCAGGTGCGGCAGGGTCTCGATTTCCTGCTGGGTCTTGCGCCAGCGGGCATCCGGCTTGCGGCGCAGCACGCCGAGTCCCGAGCACGGTGCATCGATGAGCACGCGGTCTGCCATACCCGCATAGTACTCACCGGCCTCCCTGGCATCGAGGCGCTGCGTTTCGATGATGTGGATGCCCAGCCGGCTGGCGTTCTCTTCGATGCGCAGCAGCTTGTGATCGTAGACATCGCCTGCCACGATGCGTCCCTCGTCATGCATCAGAGCGGCGAGATGCGTCGTCTTGCCGCCCGGGGCCGCACAGCAGTCGAGCACGAATTCTCCGGGCTGCGGCCGGACGACATGCGCGACCAGCATGGAGCTTTCATCCTGTACCTGGCAGAGTCCCTGCTGGAGAGGTGCGAGTTCATCGAGAGCTCCGTGCTTCGTGATGAGCAGGCCCTCAGGCGCCCAGCGGGAAAGCTCCACCACGGCTCCTGACTGCTCGAGCGCTGCCTTCAGTTCCTCGCGCCCGATGCGCAGCGTGTTCGTGCGCACGGAGAGAACGGGCTGCTCATTGTCAAACGCACAAATCTTCTCAGCCGCCTCGAAGCCAAATGTCCTGACCCAGTGGCGCACGAGCCATTCCGGGTGCTGGCTGCGCAGCGCCAGTCCCTCGGTCGCATGGCCCTTGCCTTCGGGAAAGGCTGCCCGCTGCGGTTCGCGCGCAGCTGTCCGCAGCACGCCGTTGACGAAGCCCGAAAGCCCCTTCATGCCCATGCCCTTGGCAAGTTCCACCGACGTATTGCAGATGGCCGAAGCAGGAACCTTATCAAGATAAAAAAGCTGGTAGAGGCCGAGATGCAGGATTTCCCGCACCAATGGCTGGATCTTGCGGACAGGGCGCTTCACGTAACGGCGCAGGATCCAATCGAGCGTACCGCCGGCTTTCACCGCGCCATAGACGAGCTCCGTGACAAAGCAGCGGTCCTGCTCCGAGAGCTTTGCCTGACGCAGTGCCCTGGCAAGCGCCACATTGGCATAGGCGCCGTTTTCATGTACTTCATATAAGATGCGGACCGCCGTCTCGCGCGCTTTATCCATCATGATTCTTACTTCTCCTGTCCTTTGTCCGCAGCTTCCTTCTGCGGCGGCGCCGGCTCTTCCTTTGCCGCCTTTTCCTGCGGAATGATAATCTTTTCGAGCTGGGCCCTCACTTCCGCCATATCGACATGGGTGTTGTAACAGGGCCCGTTGGGCCGGATGTTGAGCACACCCACGGCCGGCAGCGGATAGACATCCTGGATGCCGCTCATGAGGTCGCGCTCGCAGGCAATGGCCAGCACGGCCTTGGGGCGCGTCTTGTAGACGATCTGACGGGCCAGCGTGCCGCCGGTCGCCACGAAGAAGTGGAAGCCCATCTCGTGCGATAACGTCACAAGGGCCCCGATGTCGCAGCCGCCGCAGCGCTTGCAGTTCTCGGGGTCCCTGGTGATCTTGTGCGGGCACGAGGCCAGCTGCAGGCAGTGCGGTGTCACGACGAGCAGGCGATCTGCCGGCACGCGGATGCCCATGCGGTTGAAGAGCAGGTTGCTGACTGCGATGAACGAGCCTTCGAGGCGGCGCCGCGAAATGCCGAAAACCTTCCCGAGGCGCACGGCCAGCGGGAAGAGCATGTTGATGAGCTCATACGTCTGCTTCTGCAGGAACGGCACATACGGCAGGCCTGCCACGGCCAGCACCATATTGAAGATGCCGAGGAAAGCCACGACCACGACCGCCGTCACAATGGCGCCGAGAATCCACGGCAGGGCAGGCTGTATTGAGGCCAGCCCCGGCACACCGATATACCAGATGATGTAGAGCGCGACAGCCATCAGGATGGTTGTCAGCGAGAGCATGCCGATGAAAAGCCGCTTCTTCGGCCGGCCCGGCATTGTGATCTTCTTCTTGTTCTGCACCATGACATTCAGTCCTCAAAGCGTGCCGGCAGCGAAAATCCATGTCCATTGAGGTAATCAGCCGCACGCATGCGTTTCTTGCCCGGGGCCTGCAGCTCGAGGATTTCGAGCACGCCGTCACCCGTTGCGACCAGCAGCCCCTTTTTCTTGTCGGCCAGCAGCACCGTGCCCGGGAGAGCCTGGGTCGTTTCTGCCGTCCGTCTGGTACGCCATATCTTAAACTTCTTTCCTGATAAAAACGTGTAAGCGCCCGGCCAGGAATCGAGGCCGCGCACGAGGTTGTGGATATGAGAAGCGGCATCCTGCCAGTGGATGCGGCCTGTTTCCTTCGTGAGCATCGGCGCGTAATTGGACTCGCCGGTCTGCGGAATGCGCTGCAGCGTACCGTCTGACAATTTCTCCAGCGTCTCCATCAGGACCTTGGCGCCAAGCTCCATGAGCCCGTCATGAACTTCGGCGAGCGTCGTATCCGGACCGATTGGGAATTCCGCCTTCAGCAGCATATCGCCCGTATCGAGGCCAGCATCCATGAACATCGTCGTCACGCCGGTCTTCGTCTCGCCGTCAATGACGCACCACTGCATGGGGGCAGCACCGCGGTAACGCGGCAGAAGGGAGCCATGGACATTGATGCAGCCATACTTCGGGATATCGAGGATGCGCTGGGACAGAATCTGTCCAAAGGCCACGACGACCATAAGATCCGGATGCTGTTCCTCGAGGAAGGCCGTAAAGGACTCCTCCTTGATTTTCTGCGGCTGCCAGACTGGCAGTCCATGAGATTCCGCCCAGGCCTTGACCGGCGACGGCACGAGCTTCTGGCCGCGTCCGCGCGGCTTGTCGGGCTGTGTCACAACACCGATGACCTCACACGATGCATGCAGGGCAGCAAGGCAGGGTACGGCAAATTCCGGCGTTCCCATGAAAATCACACGAAATTTCTTCACGTCTGGTTCCTCCCGTGCAGGCTCGTCGCGATATCGATGAACAGCTGGCCATCGAGATGGTCGAGTTCATGCTGGATGCAGCGCGCCAAAAGCCCTGTGGCTGTAATATGCTGTTTCTTGCCGCGCCGGTTCAGGAATTCAACCTTGACCCTGGCCGAACGCTTCACTTCTCCATAAATCCCCGGAATTGACAAACAGCCTTCCGTGTCGACGTCCTCGCCTTCACGGAACGTGATGACCGGATTGATGAGTTCAATGAGACCGGTATCATCCTGGCAGTCGATGACGACAGCGCGGATGGCGCGCCCCACCTGGGGCGCAGCCAGTCCGACACCATCATTTTTATACATGGTTTCCGCCATGTCATCGAGCAGCTGCCGTAATTCCTTATTGATCTTTTCGACAGGGGCGCAGACCTCCTTGAGGACGGGCGCCCCGGCCTTGACAATTTCCATTACTGACATTTGCTTGTGGTGACTCCTTATGTGTAACTAAAACTTATGCTTTCTTCAAGCCGCCTGCCTTGACCATGATGGCCAGTGTGACATTGGCAGCCTTCTGCAGCGATTCCAGCGGCAGGTATTCAAACCGGCCATGGAAGTTGGCACCGCCCGTGAAGATGTTCGGGCAGGGCAGGCCGCGGAACGAGAGGCGTGCACCATCCGTGCCGCCGCGAATCGGCGCGACCTTCGGCTCAACGCCAGCAGCTTCCATCGCATCATGAGCGAGCTCGACGATGTACATGTTGCCGTCAGCAATCTTCTCGAGCATGTTGTGGTAGACGTCGCGGTGCTCCACCTCTACGGTACCCTCACCGTATTTCTCATTGAGGAACGCCGCCATCTTGTCGAGGTATGCCTTGCGTGCAGCAAAGTGCTCCTTGTCATGGTCGCGAATCAGCATGCCCATAGTGACTTCTTCAACGCCGCCCTTGATCTTGTGCACATGGTAGAAGCCTTCATGGCCCTCCGTGTACTCCGGTTTCTCGCCGGCCGGCAGCATCATCTGCCACTCGGCGGCAATCGAGACGGCATTCTTCATCTTGCCCTTGCCCGAGCCCGTATGGACGCTGCGGCCATGGATGTGGATGGTCGGGTTGGCCGCATTGAAATTCTCATATTCCAGGCCGCCGAGCTCGCCGCCATCGATCGTATAGGCAAAGTCCGCACCGAATTTCTCAACATCGAACAAGTTTGCACTGCGTCCGATCTCTTCATCAGGCGTAAAGCCCAGACGGATCTTGCCGTGTTTGATTTCCGGATGGTGCAGGAGGTATTCGGCCGCACTGACGATTGACGTGATGCCGGCCTTGTCATCAGCGCCCAACAGCGTCGTGCCATCCGTCATCATGATGTCCTGGCCCTTGTATTTCTCGATTTCCGGGAAATCCTTGACCGAGAAGACAATCTGCTTCTCCGGATTCAGGAGGATATCGCCGCCCTCGTAGTGGATGATCTGCTCGTGGATATCGGCACCCGAAGCATCCGGGCTCGTATCCATATGTGCAATGAAGCCGACGACCGGCGCACCTTCCACGCCATTGGCCGGCAGCGTGGCCATGATGTATCCGTTCTCGTCGAGCGTAACCTCCTCAAGACCGATGTTCTTGAGTTCCTCAGCCAGGTGCTTGGCCAACACCAGCTGCTTGGCAGTTGACGGACACGACGCGCTGCTTTCATCCGATTGCGTATCAAAGGAGATGTAGTCGCGGAACCGTTTCACCAGAGTTTCCATTTCGATTTCCATTGCCATTGAAACCACCTCGTACTTTATATTGAATCATTTTCTCTTGACTCTGTCCGTGAGTCGTGCACAAAACCGGTCTGACCAACGGTATGAGTCACGATATAATTATAACAAAAGAACGCAGAAGCGACAAGGCATCTCAGCTGCAGCGCCGTATCACTACACGGCGGACAGCAATTGGTTCCAACTAAAAAAGCGACAAATTGTACATAAGAAAAGGACCATCGTCCCCGCAAAATCTCAAGATACACACACAGAGGACAAAAGGGCATCAGCATCATGCCAATACAAGAGCACATTACTTTCTTAGAAAAAATGCTATGGCACAACGAAATTTCGCTGTCCACAGCATTTTACCAGATAAAGCTCAAACACTCAATGTTTTTGGGTCCAGACCATAGATGCGAACGGCATTTTCGTAAAACACCTCATGCCAATGTTCTTCCGGAATGATCTCCTTCGTGAACGCGATGTAGTCCCCGAGATTCGCGAGCGGCCAGTCTGTGCCAAACATGAAGCGGTCATACGAGTCGAGATACTCGAGCCAGCCCTTCAGGCGCTCGATGTAGAAGTGCTTCTTCTGCAGGAACGCTTCAAAATCAGGAATCTTGCCCTCGAGCAGTCCGGAAAGGTCAGCCGCCACATTTGGATTCTTCTCGATCACGGCTGCTGCATCCGTGAACCACGGCTCGCCGAAATGGCACATGACGAACTGTACCTTGCGGAAGCGCGTCGCCGCTTCATCCATGACGAGCGGGTGGCTGTATTTGAGGAGTGCCTGGTCCGTCGCCGTCAATCCCGTATGGACGGCCACCGGCTTCCGGTATTTCACGGCCAGCTCGTAGATTGGCGCCAGCCGGTCATCGTAGATGTAAAACGAGCTGTACCCCGGATACAGCTTGATGCCCCGGCAGCAGTCACGCTGCAGATGCCGTTCCAGAAAAGGCAGCTGCGCTTCCAGATGCTCGAAGTCAAAGATCCTGCTGTCGAGTCCCACGCAGTACGAGAGGAACGGCGGGTAATCCGGCGAGACATCCTCCACGGGCAGATTGCCCATGACAATACCGTGAACGAGCCCGCGTGCACGATACTGCTCCAGCAGGTGCTCAGCGCTGTTCTCGTGCTGGGCAGCCCTGGCAATCTGGTCAAAATAGGCATCCGCGCCGAAATGCAGATGCGCATCGATGATTTTCATGATATCCCTCGCTTCAACTCAAAGGCGGGCAAACGCCTCGCGGGCCAGATTTGCCATATAGCGGGCCGCTGGGCCGAGTGCCGCCGGATCCACATGGAACTTCGGATTGTGATTGGCCGGGGATTTGCCCGTGCCGACGAGCACGAATGCCCCAGGAATCTCCTCCTGATAATACGCAAAATCCTCACCGGCCAGATTGACGGGGGCCGGCTCCACCGTCAGGCCCTCCCTGCGTGCCTCTTCCGCTGCGAATTCCGTCCAAGACGGCGTGTTGTTCGTAGCCGGAGGTCCCGCATACCACGTGAGTTCCGCGTGGCCGCCGAAGGAAGCGGCCTGCCCCTCCGCCAGCCCGTAGATGCGCTTCTTGATGAGCTTGCGGTCCTCCGCGGTCAGGCAGCGCACCGTGCCCTCGAGCCAGGCAGACTCGGGGATGACATTCCAGGTATTGCCGCTCTCGATATGCGTGATCGAGACGAGGCCAGGATGCGCGGGATCGATGTTGCGCGAAACGATGCTCTGCGCCGCCGTGACGAAGCCTGCCGCCATGACGATGGGGTCGATGCCGCGTTCCGGATGTGCCGCATGCGTCCCCTTGCCATGAAACGTCACCGTGAATTTATCGACCGAGGCCGTCACGGCTCCCTCGCGGATGCCGAGCGTGCCGACATCGTAGAGCGGCGATGTGTGCAGTCCGAAGATTGCCTGCACCTCCTTGAGCACGCCCGTCACCATGACCTTGCGCGCACCGCCCGGGGCCTCCTCCGCCGGCTGGAAGATCAGATAGACCGTGCCTCGGAGCTCATTTTCCTGCGCCTTGAGCAGATACGCCGCACCGAGCACCGTGCTGATGTGGAAGTCGTGACCGCAGGCATGCATGCGGCCCTCATGTTCGGACGCATAGTCAAGCCCCGATTCTTCCTGTATCGGCAGACCGTCGATGTCGCAGCGCAGCGCGATAAAAGGTGCCTTGCCCGTGCCGACCTCGGCGACGAGTCCCGTCTTGAGCGGCAGATCAAGGATTTTGATGTCAGCAGCCTCCAGATCCTGCCGCAGGCGCTTTGTCGTCTCAATCTCTTCATAGGAAAGTTCCGGATGACGGTGGAACCAGTAAAATTCTTCGGTGATCTTATCGATGATTTCATTCTGCTGCATGGGAATCCCTCACTTTATCTCAGTTATTCACATTAACATAGTTTACTAGTATGTTTTACAGATATTGTAATATATCCACCAGACGCTGTCAATAAGCAGAGTGCCAAAAAGGAGCTGTGAACAGCGGGCAAAAGCCCGCCATCACAACTCCTTTGTTCATGCAGGATAAGATACCTTACTCAGCAAGCGGCTTCATCGTCGGGAAGAGCAGGACATCGCGGATGGATGGTGCGTCCGTCAGCAGCATGACGAGACGGTCGATGCCGATGCCTACGCCGCCCGTCGGCGGCAGGCCGTATTCCATAGCCGTGATGTAATCGCGATCCATGACATGTGCCTCATCATCGCCGGCCTCGCGCTGCTTGAGCTGATCGAGGAAGCGGCCTTCCTGATCGATCGGGTCGTTGAGCTCCGTGAAGCCATTGGCCAGTTCGCGGCCATAGATGAAGAACTCAAAGCGGTCCGTGATGCGCGGATCTTCCGGATTGCGCTTGGCAAGCGGCGAGATCTCCGTCGGATGGCCCGTGATGAACGTCGGCTGCATCAGAGTCTCCTCGACTTTCTCCTCGAACGCCTGGTTGAGGATGCCGCCGATGCCATGGCGCTGCTCGTACGGAACACCGATCTCGTCAGCCATCCTGCGGGCCTCTTCCACCGTCTCACACGAGAGGAAGTCCTTGCCCGTCGCTTCCTTGACGGCATCATTCATGCTGATGCGCTTGACCTTCGAGAGGTCGATCTCGACGCCCTGGTAATTGATGACCGGCGTGCCAAGTACGGATTTTGCCGCATTGACGACAATGCCTTCCGTGATGTCCATCATGTCCGTGTAGTCTGCATAGGCCTGATAGAACTCAATCGTCGTGAATTCCGGGTTGTGGCGCACATCCATGCCCTCGTTGCGGAAGACGCGGCCCATCTCATAGACGCGGTCAAAGCCGCCGATGACGAGGCGCTTGAGGTTGAGCTCCGTCGCGATGCGCAGATAGAGATCGATGTCAAGCGCATTGTGATGCGTGACGAACGGACGTGCCGCAGCACCGCCGGCAATCGTCGAGAGCACCGGCGTCTCGACCTCGAGATAATCGCGGTCATCGAGGTACTGACGGATGGACTGAATGATCTTCGTGCGCTTGCGGAACGTATCGCGGACCTCCGGATTCATGATGAGGTCGAGGTAGCGCTGGCGATAGCGGATGTCGACATCCTGCAGGCCATGGAACTTCTCCGGCAGCGGACGCAGCGATTTCGAGAGCAGATCAAAATCCTCGACGCGGACCGTCACCTCGCCGCGATGCGTCTTGAACACCACGCCGCGAATGCCGACGATATCGCCAATATCGAGTTTGCGGAACTGATTCTTGTACTTGTCCTCGCCGAGCACATCGATCTTGAAATAGACCTGGATATTGCCCGTGCGGTCGTTGAGCGTACAGAACGAAGCCTTGCCGTGGCCGCGGATAGCCATCAGGCGGCCTGCAATGCGTACCTCGTCGCCTTCTTCATCGCCCTCGAGATGCGCGTACTTCTCCTTGATGGGCTCTGCGTAGTCCGTGACCTCATAACGATGGCCAAACGGCGGCACGCCCATGGCGCGGAACTCTTCCATCTTCTCGCGGCGGACCTTCATCATCTCATTGAGGTCCTCCACAGGGGCCTGCTGCCCCTTCTTCTGCTTATCTGCCATGCTTGCTTTACTCCAATCTCTGCGGGAGTCTTATCCCTTGATATCGATAATCTCGTACTTGATGATGCCAGCCGGTGCATGCACATCGACGACACTGCCCTTCTTCTGGCCGAGCAGAGCCTGTCCGAGCGGCGATTCGTTGGAAATCTTGCCCTCGTCCGGATCTGCCTCCGTCGAACCGACGAGCATGAACGTGTCCTCGTCATCGAACTCGAGGTCCTTGACCGTTACGCTGCTGCCCATCTGGACGACATCGCCGGCACCAGCCTTGATGATGTGCGAATTGCGGATCTTCGCCTCGAGATCCTGGATCTCGCCTTCGAGGAATGCCTGCTCATTCTTGGCATCATCGTACTCGGAGTTCTCCGAAAGGTCGCCGAGGGCAATGGCTGCCTTCAGGCGCTGTGCGATCTCAATGCGCTTGACGCTCTTGAGATAATTGAGCTTTTCTACGAGTTTATTATAGCCGTCTTCGGTCAGCATGACCTTTTTGTCTGCCATGATAAAACGCCCCTTTGTATGTTCAGTTTAACTTATTCATTATACGTTTCTTTCCCGCACCTGTCAATCAAAGCCAGCTTGGCCGCACGGGTCAGGTGCTTGATGCCGGCTTCGCGGGAGAGCGCTTCCTCTTTCGTCGCGAAGCACTCGAAATAAACGAGGCGCACCGGACGGCGCGAGCGCGTATACTTGGCGCCCCGGCCCGCATTATGAGCCGCGACGCGCCGCTTGAGGTCATTCGTCCACCCCGTATAGAGACTGCCATCTGCGCACTCAACCATATAGGTATACGCTTCCGGCATCGGTCATTCTGCTTCCTGGATCTTGATCGTCTTGATGACGACATCCTCGAGCGGACGATCGGCAAAATCCGTCTCCACATGGCCGATCTTGCGAACAACATCCATGCCCTTGACGACCTTGCCGAAGATCGTATGGTGGCCATTGAGCCACGGCGTCTTGTCGAGCGTGATGAAGAACTGGCTGCCGCCCGTATGAGGCATGCCCGTGTTCGCCATGGCCAGGATGCCCTCGCCCGTGAAGCGCAGGCTGTCGACAAACTCATCCTCGATCGTATAGCCGGGGCCGCCCGTACCCGTGCCCGTCGGATCGCCGCCCTGGATCATGAAGCCGTCGATGACGCGGTGGAAGATGACGCCGTCATAGAAGCCTTTCTGTGCCAAGTCGATGAAGTTCTTCGTCGTAATCGGCGTCTGATCCTCAAAAAGCTCGATTTCAAAATTTCCCTGGTTCGTCTCAAATACTGCAATGCGATTTGCCATGTGTTTCTCTCCTCCATTGGCTGATGATGTTGCGTTACTGTTTCCTGCCGCCAGGCAGCTTCCCGTCAGGAGAAGCGTCAATGCCAGCAGCATCATAAGCATCTTCTTCATTCTACCCCATCTCCTCCTGTCATTTCAATAGCCTGCCATCACGCAGCACATTTTTTTCCCCGGGCTCACGCGGTGACCAGATCGGCACCTCATGGCCAGGACGGAAAAAGCCTGCCGGTGGCTGCCAGGCCGGATATCCCACGGAATGCATCGTCACGAGTGCACCGATATCCGTTTCCGCGCAGAATTCCTTCGCGCCCTTGTCGAGCTGCCCGCCAAGGCGTCCGTCCACCGGGAAGAACGCAACGTCGGCCTGCAGGCCCTGCAGCTTCTTCATCTGTTTGCGGAAAGCGTTCTCAGCGAGTTTCCGCGTCTCGCGGTCTTCGCCATCCCAATCCCACCAGTTGAAATCCCCGGCATGGAAGATGCGAACGCCCTGCTGCTTGAGCGTCACGAGAAAGGAGACACCAGTATCCGTCGAATCAAAGGATTCAACCGACAGGTCCTCATCCTCCCAATGACTGTACGTGGCCAGAAACTGCACCTTATCCTGCGGAAAGGCGCGCACGCGCTTCGTATGGCGGATGTCATAGCCGAAGATGTACTGGTTTACGGCATCGGCGTAAAGCCCGATGTGCGGGTCAAAATGGTCGAAATGCGCATGCGAGGCAAAGACGTAAAGCTGGTCAAAGTCATCGGCTGCCACAGCCTCGTCCACGGCATGGCTCGGGTCCTTGTAATCGTCAAAGACCAGCAGCACGCGGCCCACACGCACGAGAAAACCGCTGTTGAGCAAATAGGTCATCGAAATATCCATCTGTATGCTATCACCTCATCTTGCTGTCCTGCCATCCGTGCAACTCGTTCCGGCAGCAGATGGCTCACCTGCCGTGACGGATTTCCCATCGTCACGGTCAATTATATTCATTATAATGGATATGGACGAATATTGCACGACAATTGATGCATCCTGTCCATGGCATGGCCCATCATCCCCGCCGGGGTACCGTGAGATTCCTGCAGTAGAACCGGTAAATGACGAGCAGCAGGACAACCGTCACAGCCCAGCTGATCGGATACGAGAGCATGATAATGAAGAACGTCGGCACGGCCGCAAACGCCGTATAGATCCAGCCGATGCGAACGCCGCAGATCGTGAGCATCATCAGGAGCGCCGGCGGCAGCGAATAGCCGTAGCCGCGCATGGCACCCGAAATGATTTTCCCGTTGTGATGACACCATGACGAAACGGCTTCTGTTCGTGTATACTTAAAGGTACGGTAAGACAGCCGCCCCCGTTTCACCTTCTGTCTCACAGCCTTAATAACAGATTGAAAGGAACGCACTATGAATAGAATCATCACAATGACAATCAGAATGAACAGCCTTCTCTGCGCAATCTGCACCTGCCTCGCACTCCTCTGCCTGCTGTCCGCCGACGTGCAGGCAGCAAATCCCGGTTCCTGGCGCCTCGATGCCGACCCGGCTCAGGTGAGACCGCGCAATTTCCGCAGTGATGCGCAGCTGAAGATTGCCGGCGGCAATCAGCCGACGCCGGAAACACTGAAAAATCTGCGGCAGGAACTCGGCCTCCCTATCAGCACGCCATTATGGATCATCGATCTCCGGCAGGAATCACACGGCTTCCTGAACGGCGCGGCTGTGAGCTGGCACACGGAGCAAAATGCAGCCAACCGCGGCCTTGGCGCGTCGGAAGTGGAAGCACGCGAGAGCCATCAGCTCGCAGCGGCCATGCAGACCGCTGTCATCGCCATGCCGATAGGCAAGGCCGACCAGCTCGCGATTGCCGCTCCGTTCGCCGGCACAATCAGCAGCTGGGAAACAGAACGCCACTTCGCCCGTTCCCTTGGCTACGGCTACGAACGCTTTGCAGCCACGGATATGAGCTGGCCCGAGCCGCAGGCCATCGACGACTTCGTCGCCTTCTACCGCAGCCTGCCCCGTGAGCACGGCTGGCTCTTCTTCCACTGCCAGGCCGGACAAGGACGCACGACGACCTTCATGACCTTATACGAACTGCTGGAGCAGCCGGACCATTCCGCCGCAGAAGCCGCCGCGCATCAAAAAGCCCTCGGTGGCGCCGACCTCGTGCAAGCCGGCTATCTGCCATGGCTTGAGAAGTTCCACACATACATCAGAGACAATCGCGACCAAGATTTTATGACGAGCTGGAGCCATTGGCTTGCACAGCCATCCCAGTCAGCACCATAAAAACAGACCACATACAAGAAAAGCAGGCAGCTTCAATTTGCTGCCTGCTTTTCCTGTTTTGCGCGTTTGCGCTGACCCCGCCGTTCCTTGAAGAAACGCTTCATGATGTCCGCGCACTCCTGCTGCAGGACACCGGCCGTCATCTCCGGGCGGTGATTGAGCGTCGGATTCCCGGGAATATTGAACACCGATTCGCAGGCTCCGGCCCTCGCATCGGTGCTGCCGTAAACCACGCGGTCGACACGGCTCATGACAATGGCCCCCGCACACATCGGACACGGCTCAATCGTCACGTAGAGCGTAAGCCCCGAAAGCCGCCAGCGGCCCTGCTTTTCGCAGGCCTCACGTATCGCAATCATCTCGGCATGCGCCGTGGCGTCGTGCCAGACCTCGCGCATATTGTGGCCGCGCGCAACAACCTCGCCGTCCGCATCGACAAGCACCGCACCAATCGGCACCTCGCCAAGATCATATGCCTTCTGCGCCTCCTCAAGCGCCATCCTCATATAATCCGCATCTTCTCGCATGACCATCCCCCGTTTCTCAAATACAGATTTTCGTCTTTATTATATCATAGGGCATGTCATCCACAAAACGCCATAAAAGCAGCAAAAATCGGCGCACAGATCCATACACCGATTTTTGCTGTTTCGCAATAGAGAGGGAGTTATCCACGCGAAGTTGCTGCAATAGGGATTATCTGAGTTCCGATTTTGGGTATTCAAACGTATATCCCACGCCAAAATGAAGCAGATATTCTTCATGACCGGCAACCGGTATCCAGTAGCCATAGGCCTGTCCCAAGGGGGTCTCATAAGTGATGTAAACGGCTTTTTTCTCATCTGCTGCTTTGTTGCAGAGACAGCCGCGATGTGGTTTTGTACCGATTTGAGAGCATTTCATCTCCGTGTTGAGTCCCATCGACGCCGCTTTCTTGTTGACAGCGTAAATCTGACGGCTCTTCTGGATGAGCATGACGGGTTCGGGAAAATTGTCCCACATCATGTGAAAGGCATCGATTACGTTTTGGTTATCCATTGCTATTGCACCTCAATCTGCTTCATTTGGGAGTTGGGAGACAGCCTATAGATTCGGCTGCGCGATGTGTTCATATGCTGTTTATTTCTTCAGGATGAAGGCGCTCTTTGACTGGCCGCAGATTGGGCAGACGTAGGAATCATCTTCATCGTTGATATCGCCGACATGCTCATAGCCGCAGACCGGGCAGACATAGACCTTCTGGCCAACTGGTGCTTCTGCATGCTTCTGGTACTTGTCGAGCAGCTTCTGCAGGCGAACACCGTGGCCGCCTTCCTGACGAGCGAAGACGTCCATCTGATCAGCTGCCTCAGCATGGCCAGCAGCACGGACCTGGTCGGCGAGTGCCTTGATCTGTGCTTCGCCATTCGTCTCAGCTTTCTGGATGCCGCGTACGAGGCCCCAGAAATCCGACGGATACTTGCCGCTCAGAACAGCATAGAAGCCAGCGTGGACAGCCTCTTCATTGGCAGCCTCGATGAAGCTCTCTGCCGCATCCTCAAAGCCCTGCTCACGTGCGAGCTGTGCCAGCGCATAGTACATCATGACGCCATTGGCCTCGCCCTGCATCAGACTCTTCATAACATCTTCCAGTTCCGTACCTTTCATGATTCCATTCAAGCTCATCGTTTTTCCTCCTGTTCGATTCATACACAATATCTACCGTCAATTGGTATGGTTTAATTATATTGTATCAAATTAATTTTGTCAAATACAATTTTAAAAAATTTTATTTATGGTTCCTGAAAAATCTGCTATACTATAATTAAGCACATGATACACGTAAGGATTCTTATTATGAACCGCAGAAAGGATGCCATATGACACAAAAACACGAAGATGATTTACTCTTGCTCGATAAGCAGCTCTGCTTTCCCATATATGCCTGTGCCCGCAAGATCGTGGCGGCGTATCACCCCTTCCTCAAGGCCATCGGCCTGACTTATACGCAATATGTGACCATGATGGTGCTCTGGGAAAAGAAGGCGATATCCGTGCGTGATCTTGGACATCGTCTCTACCTGGATTCCGGCACGTTGACGCCCGTACTCAAGAAACTCGAGCAGCTCGGCTATATCGAACGCCGGCGCAGCGCCGAGGACGAGCGCGTCGTCAATGCCATCCTGACAGAAGACGGTATGGCGCTCAAGGAACAGGCCAAGAACGTGCCGAAGCAGATGGGCTGTCATCTGACCGAAGCAGGAGTCATTCTCTCCCCCGACGAGATTGAAACCATGAAAGCAGAACTCTATAAGATCCTGCAGGGGCTGCGCTGAATACTCTCCTGCACATAAGAAATCCCGGCTGAGATTAAACCCAGCCGGGATTTTGCATTCCTGCATTCAATTCAATTGTAAGAATTTGTTTCCAGCTTCCGGGACACATGATCAGCCGGCGCCGATGCTGGAGTTGTCTCTGCGCCTTGTACAGCAAGCTGCCGATGAAGTTTTACTGCCCCAAGATGCGTGAGCACGCAGAACAGCAAGCAAAGGATAACCGCCGTAAACAAAATATAAAAGCCCCCGTTCCAGCCGACACGGTCTACGACGACACCGAAGATGCTCGTGCCAAAGGAGGTGCCGATAACATAACTCATGAATCCTCTCAACCCTACAGCCGAGCCAACAGCATAAGAAGGAACGATTTCCATCGTCTGTACGGAAGCCAGGAACTGCGGTACATAAATTAAGCAGCCGACAATAGCCGCAAAGACTGTCGTTTCCAACAAGGAATCACTCTGCCAGTATCCAATGATGCAGCCAAAGATCAGGATCATGCTGATGATGGCAGGCGGCATGCGATACCCTTTAAAAAGCTTGTCCGATATTACACCGGAAAAAAGAGTCGTCGGAATAGCTGCCCATTCAAAGACGAGAAAGGCAATGGCCATTTCTGCTTTTGTAAAGCCCTTCACCTGCAAGAGGTAAATCGGCATCCAGGTCAGCATGCCGAAACGAACCGTATAAACGAAAGTATCAACGAGTGAAACACACCAGACATTCTTATTTGGCAAGACATAGGTCTTGAAAATCTGCCAGGAACTCATATTCTTGACGGTACGGTCATCCTGTGTAAGATTATCCAGGCTTTCATCATTGGGGACTATCTCACTCAGTTTCGGCAGGCCTTCATTTTCAGGAGCACCTTTGACCAGGCAGAGAACAACGACAGCACCAATGACGGCAATCATGGCAGGGAAGATATAACTGGCCACCTGCCAATGTTCCGTACCAAACAGGAAAAATCCTGCTGTGACAATCGGCGCTACTATACCACCACCAAGATTATGTGACGTATTCCAGATGGCGCCGATGATACCGCGTTCCTTCTTCGGATACCATTTGGCCATGGAAATGAAGCAGGGGCCAACCCCCATTCCCTGAAACGTGCCAAGAAGGATGACAAGCGCAGAAATTGCCATGAATCCTGAGCTGAAGCCCAGCAGTATATTGATGAAGGCACAGAGCAGAAGTCCGAGGGCCATGAAACGTTTGGGATCCGCCTTATCCGCAAAGCTGCTCATATAGCCTTTGCTGCAACCATAAGCAATCAGCATATAGCTGCTGAGCAAGCCAATACTGCCGGCAGAAAGATCCAAATCCGCCTTGAGATACGGCGTCGATAGCGCAAAATTATTGCGCACCACATAGAAGCATGCATAGCCGATGGTGATTCCCAGCAAGGTACGCAAGCGAAACGACCGATAGATGCGCTGAATCTGATCGTTCGGGACACGGGTACGAACTTGACGCGGTTTCAACAAAGATATCATGTTCTTCACTCCATTCAGAATATCAGGAATTTGATATCTTTATTGTATGTGAATTATCAGTATTCCGATATCAGAGCACTTCTGCATTCTGCTTCAGATATTTTCCCTCTGCCATCGGAAAAATTCCTACCCGCACACTCATTGCAAAATCCGATATTGCAGTGCTATGGTCACGAGTTCACTGCGTTTCATGCAGCCCAACTTTTCCATAAGCTTGGTCTTATGCGTGTCAATCGTTTTCACACTTAAATGGAGTTTCTGACCGATCTCGGTAATCGTATAGCCATGAACCAGATATGTAAATACTTCAAACTCCCGCGGACTGAGACGGTCCAGGGGATTATCCTGCTTGTCGCAGGTCTGGAAAAGAGCCTGAAACAGGGATTGTTCCGCATTCCGGCTCAGATAAAAGCGTCCAGCAGCTACAGCGCGCACGGCATCCAGCAGTTCATCATCGGCAGAACTTTTCGGAATATACCCATTGGCTCCGAGCTGCATCGCCTTACGGATATATGAATCATCTTCATGCATACTCAAGACAATGATGCGCAGAGAGGGATATCGGCGCCTTGCTTCTGCAATGCATTCCAACCCGCCCATGCCAGGCATGGAAATATCAAGAATCATCAAATCCACCGGCTGCTGGTCAAGTTTTGCCAATGCTTCTTCCGCAGTCCCAGCCTCTGCTGTAACCTCAAATCCCGGTTCGCCCTTCAGTAACAGGCGCAACCCCGTACGAATGAGTGAATGATCATCTACCAGCATGATTTTCAACAACTTCATCCCCTTTTTCTTTGCCATGCATCCAGAAGGTAATCGCGATTACCGTCGTCCACTCCGATTCTTCCGAAGTGAAATGAATCGTCCCTCCCAGCAGACGCACACGCTCCTGTATGCCATATAATCCCAAATGATTCTCGCGCCTTGCCTGACGCAAGCGTTCTTTCGTAAAGCCAATACCATCATCTCTTACGAAAAGCTGCAGTTCTCCTGATGCACTTTTCAGGTCAAGTTCTGCATGCCTGGCCTGTGCATGCTTGAAAATATTTGTCAGGCATTCCTGGATAATCCGGTAAAGTGCCAGACTCAACGTTTTATCCGGCAATTCCTGCATCTGACAATGAAATGCAATAACAACTTCATGTTGCCTGCGGTATGATTCAACAAGATTGAAAATGGCAGCCTCTACTCCCTGTTCGTCAAGTGCCGGCGGACGCAATTCCACAGCCAGATTCCGCAAACGTTGAAACGTATGGGCCGTTTCTTCCCGTACAGCCAGGATATAATGTCGGCTCTCTTCATCTTCAGCCTGCTTGGCCAGTGTACGAAGGGAAAGCATCAGGGCCGTCAAAGCCTGACCGCTTTCATCATGCAGTTCCATGGATATGCGCTGACGTTCTTCCTCCTGAACCGTCAGCAGATGAGCCAGCAATCTGCGGCGATCTTCCTCTGCCCGCCGTAAATGGGTGGCCATGACATTCATCGCTATGGTCAGCTGCCCGAACTCATCGCGCGAATAGACGCTCAATGGCATCGCTGCAAAATTTCCTTTTGTGATTTCCCTTGCCCATCGCATCAATCCTTCCAATGGACGCGTAAAGATGCGTGTCAGAAAATAGACGAACAGTGCACCGAGCAAGCCAGCCAAAAAGATAATACCGGCAAATTTTAGGAAATTATTTTTCAAGACCTCATCCAGCAAATTCTCGTTTACGCCGAGACGCACATACCCCAAAGAACCATCCTCGATTGGTCTGCAAATATCCTGGATCCGGCCACGATCACTGGAAAACGCCTTTACCTCGTCCTCATCAACGCGATGCACGCCCAAAAGTCCCTTTGGCATCCCATTTGAAAAGGTATGTGCCATCACACGATTATCCTTATCCAGGATAAAGATATATTCGATAAAGGAATTATTCTTTTTTTCCATGTAAAGGATTTCTTCCAGAGCCAGCAAATTGCCAGATAAAATCGGATCTGCTGCCAATTCCGCAATCCCGGAAGAAACCGAACGGCCACGAACAATCAGATCCTCCTCCATCACACTGGAAAGCGTCTGATAGAATAACAGTCCCGACAAGACACTGAACAGGAAAATGACACTCACCAGCATAACGATGAGTTTATTGGCAATCTTCAGATGTGTCAGCCATCCCATCAACGTCCCTCCCTTAATTGGATTGGCGGATAGAGTGAAGGATCCGGCAGGATAAACCGGTCAATGAGAAGGTGATGCATCGCATCGGCTGCATCCGGATCCTCATGCAAATGCAATAGTGCCTGCTGAACTTCATCATTTGCTGAAAAATCTTTTCGTGCGACAACGGGGCTCGTTCCACGCTTTGGCAGGACTTCTATAACTCGAATCTTTTGCAGCATCTGTGGATTATAGCGCTGCAAATAGTCACAGGCCAGGCTGTCCACCGCTGCTCCATCTACTTCACGATTCGCGACTGCATCGATGGAGTCGGAATGGCTATAAGTAAAATAACTTGTCTTGAAGAACTGTGCAGGATCTTCGCCAGACTGAGCCAGACGTTCCTGTACAGACAGGTAGCCAGAATAGCTTAATGGATCAACGTAGGCAAATGACTTTCCCTTCAATTCGTCTAAAGAAGATGCGGCACTGTCCTGTGGCACAATGATATAGCTGAAATAATAAGGCAGTCCATTGCGTTCCTGCATGGCTAGCAAAGACAGTCCCTCCTGCTGGCCATACATGCAATATGCTCCGGTCGACATCATGGCAATATCTGCTTCGCCTTTGCTGATCAGACGGTTAATTTCCATATAGCTTTTACGCCGCAGCAGCAGAACCGGCCGATGAAGCTGGCGCCCAATACCATTGGCCAGTCGTTTCTGGTACTGTTCTGTATCCTGTTGATCAAGAACAGAAATCATGGCAATTTTCAACGGTTGTTCATGCGTGTCAAACGCATAGGATTCTACGCGCTGTGTATCATCAAAATAAATATCGACATGATCTCGCGATTCTCGCACGAAAAACAGGACCAGCAGACTCAGCAGCATCAAAATAATGCCCAGCTGCAATCCTCGTCGTTTTCTCGTCATCATACCCCCGCCTTGTCCTTCTGCCATCATAAATCCTGTACAAATTCTAGTATAAAAAAGCCCCCGCCGAAGCGGAGGCTTTTATCATGCCAGTGACAAACTGGCCAAAGGGCAATTATTTGAGTGCATCGCCGAGTTTTGCGTTCGTGTTGCGAGCAGCCTGGACGCTTTCCTCGAACTTGGCCTTCTCGTCGCCATCGAGCTTGATCTCGACGATCTTCTCGAGGCCATTCTTGCCGAGGATGCACGGTACGCCGATGCAGAGATCCTTCTCGCCATACTCGCCATCGAGGTATACGCAGCACGGGATGAGCTTCTTGGCATCGAGAGCAATGGCCTCAACCATCGTAGCAGCAGCAGCACCCGGTGCAATCCAGGCGGACGTGCCGAGGAGCTTCGTCAGCGTAGCGCCGCCGACCTTCGTGTTGGCAACGACATCGTCGAGAGCTTCCTTGCTGAGGAGCTGCGTTACAGGGATGCCGCGCAGCGTTGCATAGCTGACGAGCGGAACCATCGTCTTGTCGCTGTGGCCGCCGATGACCATGCCATCAACATCAGCCGGCGTAGCCGGATAGCCGGCTTTCGTCAGAGCCTGTGCAAGGAAATAACGGAAACGGCTGCTGTCGAGCATACCGCCCTGGCCGAGGATGCGGTTGCGCGGAAGCTTCGTGTCTTTCAGCGTCAGGAACGTCATAGCATCCATCGGGTTGGAGATGATGATAAAGTAAGCGTTCGGAGAATATTTGAGGGCCTGGTCAACAACGCTCTTGACAATCTTGGCGTTGACACCGATGAGGTCTTCACGGCTCATGCCCGGTTTACGCGGCATGCCGGAGGTTACAACGATGACGTCAGAACCAGCCGTCGGAGCATAGCCTTCCGGATCGTTCGGCAGAGCCGTAACACCCGTTACCGTCGTATCAAAGTTCAGCATATGAGCCGTCTGCATGATATCCATGGCCTTGCCCTGAGGAACACCCTCTTTGATATCAACGAGAACGACCTCACTGCAGAACTTCTTCGTGGCAAGCACGTTTGCGACCGTTGCACCAACATTACCTGCGCCAACAACTGTTACCTTCATAATAAATTGCCTCCTTATGACTTGAAAGCGTTCTTCTGCGCACAAGGGCAGGAAACCACTTTCGGAATGCCCACACGTTATGCATCAGATTTATGATTCATTACGTGTAAATTATAGCAAAATGGTTGTCAAAAATCAATGGATTTTGTGTACATTTTATCGAATCATTAGCCATACTTATTGGAATGCCTATCCATACGCAAAAGGACAAGCAGACAAAAAAGGGAGCCATCCTGACTCCCCGCCACCTCCAAAAGGAGATGGCAAATCGTCAGGACTGCTCCTCGAACATATCCTTGCCTACGCCGCAGAGCGGGCAGACGAAATCATCCGGCAGATCAGCGAACGGTACACCCGGTGCGAGATCGTAATCCGGATCACCTTTGGCCTCATCATAAATCCAGCCACAAACCGTGCAAACCCAAACTTTCATAGTTCAGCCTCCTTATCATTAAGATATCCACAAATGGAAATTCTCATCATCTGTGATGAATCGTGAAATGTCCCGCAGAGAACGGAAACGCGCTCTGCGAAACATGAACATCCTAAAGAATTTCACACTTAGTTAATTCGCCCTACCAGCCTGTTTTTCCTTCTCCAGCTCAAATTTTTTCTTGCAGGCTGCGCGAACGCCCTCAAGATAGGCATACGGAATGGCGATGTTGTCATGGAGGCCCGTGCCAAGCTCGATTTCCGGACGGTTCGAACCATGGAAATCCGTGCCGCCCGTCGGCAGCAGTTCGTACTTTTCAATCATATAGCCGGCAAAGGCGGCATCCTCTGCTGTATAATTCGGATACCAGCGCTCCATGCCGTCGAGTCCGAGCTGATGGAGGCGCAGGATGGCGGCTTCCTGCTCGAGGCGCGAAAGTCCCTTGAACCCGATGTTCTTATGGAAATGTGCCAGCGAGGTCACACCGCCCGCCTTGTGGATGACGGGCAGGGCCTCCTCTGCCGTGATATTGACTTCAAGGTCCAGCAGGCGCACGGCCGGATCCAGATAATTGTCCCAGAGCGGCTGTGCATGATCGTAAAGATGCAGCGAAACGAGATAACGCATAATGGCATAGCGGTCAATCGTCCGCCCGTAGGCAAACGGCTGAACCTTCTCCAGTGAGATGTCGATGCCCTTCTGCGCAATGTATTGAATGATTTCTGCAATCTTTGCCTCTTTCGTCGCCCGCATCCGGCGGTAAAGGGACTGGAAATCCGGCTGCGCGGCATCAAAGCCAAGGCAGACGATGTGCAGTTTGCGGTTCTCGAATTCCACCGTGAGCTCCATGCCCGGGATGAAGTCAATCCCCTCCTGCTGCGCAGCGGCAGCCGCTTCTGCGTCGCCTGCAATATTGTCATGGTCCGTCAGCGCAAAGCCGGACAGGCCGCGCTCCCTGGCCAGCTTCGCAAGACCGGCCGGTGTATAGCTGCCATCCGACACGAGCGAATGGACGTGAAGATCGATTCGTTTTTCGCTTTGTTTCATGGAAGATTCCTTTCTCTAGGGAAAACCTGTCTTCATTATACACGTTTTTCTGGAAGAAAGCAGGCATTCCGATGATAAGATTTTCCATGATGATCCATCACACGACAAGGCATCAGGCTGCTGTCAGCCTACCTTCCACTTGCGCTGCGCAGAAACATGGCGCGTAAAGCCCATGTCCTCCCGGCTCATGCCCAGGGCAAAACCGATAAGCTGCTGCAAATGCAGGATGGGGATTTCCGCCTGCGAATGAACGGCGTCGCGTCCCTCTGGTTCATACATATCGAGCTGCATCTGGCAGAGCGGGCATGGCGTCACGATGACATCGGCACCGGCCTTATCTGCACTCTGCACAATCTGGCCCGTGCGCACGAGCACATCATGCTCCGCCGCCAGCTGGGCATGGAAGCCGCAGCAGAGGCGGTTGGCGTCAAACCAGACGGGCTCCGCGCCGAGGCGCCGCACCAGGCGCTCAAAGTAAGCGGGATGCTTGCCGTCGCCATGATCCATGATTTCCTGCGGGCGCAGGATATGGCACCCATAGTAGGAAGCAACCCGGATGCCATGCAGGGCATCCGTGACCTTGCCTGCCAGGAGCTCCGGATGTTCATCGAGCACCCAAAGGAAATGCGTAATCTTGCTCGTTCCCTGATAGGGATATGGATGGCCGGCTTCCCTCAGCAGTGCATTGACTTTTTCCTTCAGGGCCTCATCGTGATCCAGGCGGTATTTCGCCGTCCGGAGCTGCAGCGTGCAGGTATTGCAGACCGTCATGATATCGAGGCCCATATGCTCGGCAATCGAGATATTGCGGGCATTGACGGCCAGCGCCGCCAGATCGTTGACGCCCTGGGCATGCGAGGCGCCGCAGCAGGTCCAATTCGGGATTTCCGTCAAGCCGATACCGAGAGCCTCACAAACCTTATAGAGCGACTGCTCGGCTTCCGCTGCCGCTCCCTTCAGGACACAGCCGGGAAATAATGCAAATTCCATGGTCTATTCCTCTCTTTCTCATTCCTCTTTTGAAGCAGCTTCTGCGGTCTTCACGAGTTTGCGGACCGTATCGATTTCCGGATTGACCGGATGCTTCTCAAGCGGATTCATCTTGCCGACATGCATGAGGCGCAGGGCCATGGGAGCGCGCAGCGAGGCCAGGAAGAAGCCCTCGGACTTGATATTGAGCTTCGACTCATCGAGCGTGCCCGATTCCTGGATGTCATCGTAAATCGCCTTGGCATGTTTGGCTCCCACGTTATCCGCCAGGCCATGGCGGAACGTTTCCGCCTTGAGTTTCTCGATGGCACCGGCAGGATCCAATCCCTTCGGGCATTTGGCCGTGCATTCCTGGCAGTTGAAGCAGCGCCAGAGTCCGGCATCGATGACGGCTTTCAGATGCTCCTCGGGGCTGCGTTCCCGGCTGTCCGCCACGAGTTTCTCCGCCTTGACAAAGGCGAATGGATCCAGAAAATCCTTCTGGTTCAAGGCATTCTTGTTGCATTCCGATACGCAGGAACCACAGAGGATGCAGCCGGCATATTTCTTGTATTTGTCAAAATCAGCTGGCGACTGTTTGCATCCCGTCTCCGCCGTGAATTCAGGCTTGGGCTGCAGCGTCGGATGGACCTTCTTCAAACGGGCGTACTTGGGATCCCAGTCGACGATGAGGTCGCGGATGACGCGGAAATTCCCCAAAGGTTCCACAGTCAGCGTATCCGTCTCATAGCGTTCCAAAAGCTTCTCCACAAGGATCTCGCAGGAAAGCTCCGCATTGCCGTTGACGCGTACGGCGCAGGCCCCGCAGATGCTCGAGCGGCAGGAGCACGTAAAGGAAAGCGTCGGGTCCTGATGTTCCTTGATTTCCGTCAGGGCTTCCAGGATGGTCATGCCCGTCCGGACCGTGACCGTATAATCCTGGACCCATTTGCGCCCCTCGACAAAACGATGGATTCTGAGTTTGGCGTCCATATCAGTACTTCCTTTCTTTCGGCGGATACTTCGTGATGACTACGTCCTTGTATTCCGTGCGCCAGCCATTTTCGTCCTTGAAGATCAGGGTATGCTTGAGGAAATCCTTGTCGTTGCGCTGCGGATAGTCACGGCGCGAATGACCGCCGCGGCTTTCCTTGCGGGCGATGGCACCCTGCACGATGGCATGAGAGACCTGAAGCAGATTGCCGAGTTCCACATACTGTTCAAACGCCGTATTGTAGACATGCGACGTGTCCCCCACATACACGGACTGATATGCCTGCTCCAGCGCTTCCAGCTCCCGGGCCGCTTCCTGCAGATGCTGCTCATCCCGGAACACGCCGACCTTGAACCACATGGTATTGACCATGGCATCGCGCAGCTCCGGCACGGTGTAATTGCCGAGATGAGCGCGGTGCGTGACTTCGTCGAAGTGATTGAGCCATTTCTGGCAACCTGCCTGCAGATCCTGCTGAGAACCCGCGTACGCATGCTCCCTCGCATAAGCCGCTGCGCCATCGCCAGCCGTATGACCAAAGACCAGCACCTCCGAGAGCGAGTTGGCACCGAGGCGGTTGGCGCCATGGATGGAAACGCAGCTGCATTCACCAGCCACATAGATGCCCGGCACGCGTGACTCTCCCGTATGGAAATCCGCCATCTCAAGGCCGCCCATCGAATAATGGCAGGTCGGACTGATGAGCACCGGTTCCTTCGTGATGTCGACACCGGCAAAGCGGCGCGCGAGATCATAGACCTGGCCGAGGCGTTCACGGATGCGTTCAGGCGGGATTTTCGTGAAATCGAGATAAACGCCGGCATGAATGCCCTCGCCGATGCCGCGTCCCTCCTCGATCTCTGTCGCGATGCCGCGGGCGACGATATCGCGCGTGGCAAGTTCCATGCGCTCCGGCGCATACTTCTTCATGAAGCGTTCTCCATCCTTGTTGATGAGCAGCGCGCCCTCGGCGCGGCTGGACTCCGACAGCAGCACGCCATTGGCGGCCAGGCCGGTCGGGTGGAACTGCACCATCTCAGGATCCTTGAAGGGAATGCCCACTTTCATGCCGGCCACGATGCCATCGCCCGTGGAACTGTATGGATTGGACGTGCGGATCCAATAGGCACGGCCATAGCCACCAGTCGCGATCAAAACGGTCTTGGCGGGAATGCCCATGATGTTGCCGGTCCGCATATCCATGGCAATGACGCCATTGAGCTGTTTCCTGTCTTCGCCGCCCATCGAGATCTCCAGCATCTGGCATTCCGAGATGAAATCAATATCGTGCGCCAGGCACTGCTCGAACAAGGTGTGCACCATCGCGTGGCCGGCCCGGTCCTCGAAATACGCCGCACGCGCATGCGATGAGCCGCCCATCTTGCGCTGATGGAACGAACCGTCTGCCTGACGGTTGTAGGGATACCCCATGTAATCCATCTCGTAGATATTGGCACCGGCCCGCTCGGCAAAGTATTCCACGGCATCCTGGTCGCTGAGATAATCACCGCCCTTGACCGTGTCAAATACATGCGATTCCACGGAATCAGCCGGATCCGTGACCCCCGTGACGCCGTTCATGCCGCCCTGCGCCATGGTCGAAGCCGAACGCGTCGGGATGAGCTTCGTCATCACCGCCACCTTCAAGTTCTTGTCCTCGGCCGCGGCCAAGGCAGCGCGCATCCCGGCACCGCCGCTGCCGATGATCAATACATCATACGTCACATTGCCCTGCTGTACCTTCTCGGGGATATTGCGGCCATTCCAGGTGAAATAGCTGCCGGCCGCGAGCACGACACCGGCTGCCGCAGCCCCCTTGATGAAGGTACGTCTTGAAATCTCTTTTGACATGCCTCTTCCTCCTAAGCTTCTCATCGCAAAACAAACACAGCGCGTTCCGATGAATCCCTGTTTGCTATAGGATATTTTACCATTAAGAAAAACTATCGAAAAATACAACATGCTTATAAGGGGTATTGGAATTTCCAATACCCCTTATAAATGGCCGTATACAATTGCAAAAACACGAGCTATCAATAGGAAAAATTAGGCAAATCCTTCAGGATTCCTGCAGCCGCCGTATGAATTCGCGTGCCGCCTGCGAAAGCGGCTGACGGCTGCCATAGCCGGCCAGCAGATGACGCGGCTCCACGTATTCCGCCAGAGAAACATACAAAAGATGTTCATGATCCTCCTGCCTCTCCATCATCATATCGGTGACGAGTGTCGCCCCCATGCCGAGTGAGGCCAGCCGCATGGCACCGATGATCGTATCGGCCACAAAGACCTCCTGGGGCTGCGTCCCCGTCTGCCTGCAGAGCTGCTCGTAAACAGATGCCATCTGACGATGCGGCTTCAGCGGAATGAATGGCAGGCCCTGAAGTGCAGAAAACGATATCACCGGACGCGTCAGCGGCTGTTTCCCGTGGTAAGGCGCTGCCAAAGGATGATTTTGGGGAATCGCCAGGCACACGTGCTCATCGAGCAGCGGCAGAAAGGAGAATTCCCGTTCCGGCAAAGGCGCATAGAGCAGGGCAAAGTCCACCTTGCCCTGCCGCACGTATTCCTTGAGCTGCACCACGCTGCCTTCCAGCACCTCCAGGTCGATGCCCGGGAACATGCGGTGAAAAGCCACGAGATGCGGCGCGAGATAACAGAAAGACCGCGTATGCGAACTGCCGATGACCAGCCGTCCCGTCTGCAGGGCCGACAAATCTTCCACGGCCTTCTTCATGTCCCGCGCCACGGCAGCCAGGCGGCGGGCCTCCCGCACGTAGATGCGCCCGGCTTCGGTCAGCGCTAGCGGCGTCTGGCTGCGGTCAAAGATGGGCTGTCCCAGCTCGCCCTCAATCTTCTTGATGCACTGTGAAAGCGAGGGCTGTGAAATAAAGAGATGGCGGGCTGCTGCGGAAAACGTCCCGTCTTCCACGACCTGCAGGACGCTGCGCCATTCATGTTCATCGATCATATCATGCACACCTCCACATTTTGGCAGATTATAACGTCACATGGCCGCCGCGCCATTCCTTCTGGGTCTGGAAGAACTGATAGACAGCTTCGGCCGCCGGCTTATTCATGCCCTCCACCGCGGCCAGTTCCTCCACACCGGCTTCCTTGATGCGCGCGAGCGAGCCGAAATGCGCGCGCAGAGCCTGCCGCCGCTTCGGACCAATGCCGACGATATGGTCGAGGACCGAGACGAGATTGCGCTTGCCGCGCAGCTTGCGGTGATACGTGATGGCAAAGCGGTGCGCCTCGTCGCGGATGCGCTGGATGAGATAGAGCGCCTGGCTGTGGCGCGGCAGAACGACGGGCTCGGGATTGCCCTCGGTAAAGACAAGCTCAAACTGTTTGGCAAGGCCCACGACCGGCACATCCTTGTGACCGGCGCCGCGAATGATCTCGAGCGCCGACGAAAGCTGTCCCTTGCCGCCATCGATGACGATGAGGTCCGGCAGCTCATCCTCGGGCAGACCGACATACCGGCGTGTCGTCACTTCGCGCATCGACAGAAAGTCATCCGGCTTGCCCTCGGTGCTGCGGATCTTGAACCGCCGGTAATCCGATTTCTTCGGCAGCCCGCCCTCAAAGACGACCATCGAGGCCACGGTCTCCGAGCCCTGGATGTGTGAGATATCGAAGCATTCCATGCGATTGGGCGGCGTCTTGAGGCCGAGGTAACGCCCGAGCTCCTCCACGGCCCCCAGGGTCTGTTCATTGGCCCGCTTGATGCGTGCGGCCTCATCTGACAGATACTTTTCAGCATTGCCGGCAGCCATCGCCACGATATCGTGCTTCGTGCCGCGCTTCGGGCAGAGCAGGCTGACCCTGCCCTGCCGCTTTTTCTCCTGCAGGAAGGCTTCGAGCAGCTCGCGTTCCGCTGCCGGCAGCTCAAGCGGCAGCAGGACTTCCTGCGGGATGAATGTCGCGCGGTGGTAATACTGCTGCAGAAAGGCCGTGAGAATATCCTCGTCGCTCTCCTCCTCGCTGCCCTGCAGCAGGAAATGCTCGCGCCCGATCATCTTGCCGGCACGGATGAAAAAGATCTGCACGCAGACGCCGACCTCCGAACGGGCCATGCCGACGGCATCCTGATTGCCCGAGCCCGTGACGATATTCTGTTTTTCCGCGACCTTGCGCACGGCCTGCAGCTGGTCGCGCAGGCGCGCGGCCACTTCGAAGTGATACGCCTCTGCCGCCTTGGCCATACGCTGCGAGAGCTCGCGTTCCACATCCTCCGTGCGTCCCTCCAGGAAGAGCAGCACGGCGCGGATCATCGCCGCGTATTCTTCCTTCGTTACCTTGCCCGCACACGGCGCCAGGCAGCGGCGGATATGGTACTCCAGGCACGGCCGCTCCTGCAGATGGCGGCAGGTGCGCAGCGGGAACAGGCGGCGCAGCAGCTTCAGGCTCTCATGCACGGCCGTGACGTTCGTATACGGCCCAAAGTAACGGGCCCCGTCCTTCTGCACGCGATGCGTCAGGAAGACGCGCGGATATTCCTCATTCACCGTGACTTTGACATACGGATAGCTCTTGTCGTCCTTAAGGCTGATATTATAGCGTGGACGGTGCTTCTTGATGAGATTGCACTCGAGGATCAGTGCCTCGACCTCGGAATGCGTCATGATGATCTCAAAATCCGCAACATGGGAAACCATGGCCCGGACCTTCGGCGTATGGCTGCGGTTATTCTGGAAATACTGCCGCACGCGGTTCTTGAGCACGATTGCTTTGCCCACATAGATGATGCGCCCGTGATCGTCCTTCATGATGTAAACGCCGGGACTGTCCGGCAGCAGCTTGAGCTTTTCCGCTACGATATCGGTCATGATCTTCCTCCGTGTTCAAAAAGAAATGCTGCTTTCATTATACCATTGAATGCTTTGTACCTGCCATCTGCGCTTTGTATACATGTATTAATTATTCTTTCATGGCATTACACCAATATACAAAAGTTATCATTGCAATTCTCAGACACATATGCTAGAATCTATTCATGTTCGTAAATTAGCAGCAGGTTATAACATCTGATATTTAACGAATAACGATGAAATATGACGAAATGATGATATATTGTAAACCAAGGGAGGTCATTCCATGTTCAAACGCATTCTTATTGCGAACCGCGGAGAAATTGCCGTTCGCATTATTCGCGCCTGCCAGGAACTCGACATCGAAACCATCGCCATTTACTCGGAAGCGGATGCAAACGCCCTGCACGTGCAGCTGGCCGACCACAAGGTCTGTGTCGGCGGTGCGGACGCCGCGGACAGCTACCTCAACAAAACCGCCATCCTGCGCGCCGCCATCGATATGGATGCTGACGCCATCCATCCGGGCTACGGCTTCCTGTCGGAAGATGCCGATTTTGCCGAGCAGGTCACGAGCATCGGCCTGACCTGGATTGGCCCGATGCCGGAAACCATCCGTCTTGTCGGTGACAAGGACGTGGCACGCGCCTCCATCGCGCCTTCGGGCATCCCGATGGCCAAGGGCAGCGATCCGCTCACAAGCAAGGAGGAGGCCATCGAGGCAGCAGCCGAGGTCGGCTACCCCGTCATTTTAAAGCCGGTAGCCGGCGGTGGCGGCAAGGGCATGTGTGTCGCCCATGACGAAAAAGATCTTCGCAACATCCTCGATTATCTCGTCGATGTCACGAAGACGAAGTACTACTTCGAGCATTACATCGAACGCTCCCGCCACATCGAAGTGCAGATCGTCGCCGACAACTACGGCGAAGTGCTGCATCTCGGCGAACGCGAATGCTCCATCCAGCGCCGCAACCAGAAGCTCCTCGAGGAATCGCCGTCCATCGCCCTGACGCAGGACATGCGCGAGCGCGTCGGCAGCCTCGCGGTCAAAGCCGCCAAGAGCGTCCATTACTCCAACATCGGCACGGTGGAATTCCTGCTCGACCTCTCGAACAACGAATTCTACTTCATGGAGATCAATCCGCGTATCCAGGTGGAGCATGGCATCACGGAAGCCGTCACGGGCGTCGATCTCGTGCGCACGCAGATCCGCATCGCCGCCGGCGAGCCGCTCGACTTCGTCCAGCGCGATGTGCATTTCAGCGGTCATGCCATCGAATGCCGCATCAACGCCGAAGACCCGGACAACAATTTCATGCCGTCGCCGGGCCAGATCAACTTCATGCATGAGCCGAGCGGCCCGCGTGTCCGCTTCGACAGCGGCGTGACGGCCGGTCTTGCCATCGAGCCGTATTACGATTCCATGATTGCCAAGATCATCGTGCACGGCCGCACGCGCGGCGACGCCATCAAGATCATGCAGCGCGCGCTCAACGAATTCCGCATCGACGGCGTCAAGACGACGGTATCCCTGCACAAGAAGATCCTCAAGGATATCTATTTCCGCACGGGCAACATCGATACGCAGTTCATCAAGAACCGCATCCGCTCCTACGAGCAGGAAAAGAAAAACCTCAAGGATATGAGCAAGGAAGAGCTTGCCAACTCCATCAGCGCCAGCATGTATTACGCGTGATCTCCCATACGTTTGAACGAGCCCTCATGAGCCAGCCGGTTCATGGGGGCTTTTTATTTGTATAAGAAAAAATAAATACAATCAATAATAAAGAATTGACAGAACACGAATACGGTTATATAATAATATCATCACTTTGAGAAACAGTTTTACGAAAACTATTTCTCAAAAAAATAAAAAGAAAGGAGCGTGAGAGTTTGAACATCAAGGATATTGCTGAACTAGCCGGCGTATCACCAGCTACTGTATCCAAGGTCATCCATCACAAAGACAGCGGCATACGCGACATCACCCGGCAGAACGTCCTGGCCGTCATCGAAAAATATCAGTATCAGCCCTATAAAAAGATTCTCCAGGAACATGAACGCCAAAGCAGGATCATCGGCGTCGCAACCGATATCAGCAGCACAGACACCATGCGTTTCCTGTCGGCCCTAACAAAGGCCTTCATGCAGACCGGCTACTCCCTTATGGTGTTTCCCTATCATCCGGATTATCAAACGCCTCTCACGGACAACATAAAAAAGCAGCATGCCGAAGCGGTCCTCGCACTGACCAAGGACCCTCCGCTGCTGCTCAAGCCGCTTGCCGAATCCGGCCTTCCTGTTTTCTGGCTGGCAGGCGAAAAAGATCCCACGATGATTTCCCTGCCATCAATCAAAGAACAGGCAGCTTACCGCATGACCAAATACCTGCTCGCACTCGGGCATCATCACATTCTCGGCCTTGCCCGGGACGGTACCAGTCTCTGGCAAAAAGGGTATGAGCAGGCCTTCCGGGAAGCGCATCAGCAGGCAGGAACAGTCCTTTCCTCCGAGGTCCTCAAAAACGCCCTGACGTTCTGGCTGCCCAAGGAATGTACAGCCATCCTCTGCTCCGACCTTGAAACGGCCGTCCTGGTACGGGAAGTGCTGCGCAGCCACGGGCTGCGCGTGCCGCAGGATATCTCGCTGGCCTGTCTCAGCGGCGTGGAAAAAGCTGACAAGGAAGCTGCCAGAATCACCATGGCCTGGATGGACTGGACGGCTTATGCGGCGAAGATAAGCCGCGATCTTCTGGAGCAGCTGGGCGTCCGTGCCGAAGATGTACCCGCAGATGATGAACAAATGATACAGCTCCTGCCATGCGGCAGTACCGCCGCACCGCCTCAAAAGGGCCTTGGCAGGAAGCTCATCGTTGTCGGCAGCATCAACATGGACCGCAATATCTTCCTTCCGCATCTTCCTGCCGCCGGAGAAAACCTGATGGCGTCAAAAGTCGTGCAGGCTCCTGGCGGCAAGGGGGCCAATCAGGCAGTCGGAGCCGCAAGACTCGGTGCGGAAACCTGTCTCATCGGCATGATGGGAAAGGATGCCGCCTCCCAAACGATTTTCAATGAGCTGCAGAAAAATCATGTCGGCTGTACGGGTGTTTCCTTCGATGCCGCACTCGATACCGGCACGGCCTATATCAACGTCACGGCCAAAGGCGATAGCAGCATTGTCATCTACCCAGGTGCCAACAGCCTGCTGACCCGGGAACACATCGCGGCACAGGAAACGCTTTTTGACGGTGCGCATTATTGCCTGCTGTCCACGGAAATCCCCATGTCAGCTATCGAAGAAACCCTGCAGATCTGCCAGCGAAAAAGCGTCCCGGTTCTCGTCAAGCCGGCGAATATCCGCAGTCTTCCCGCCGCGCTGCTGCCCGTCATTACGTATCTCATCCCCAGCCGCCGGGAAATCGAGACACTAATACCGGGACCGTCCTCGCTGGAGGAAAAAGCACTGTACTTCCTGCAGGCCGGTGTGAAACATGTCATCATCACACTGGGAGCCGATGGCTGCCTGTTCTGCCACCAGGGGGGACATCAATACTTCCCTGCCATGGACATCCAGCCAGTCGACACGACAGGCGGTGCCGATGCCTTCATCAGCGCACTGGCCGTCTGTCTCAGCGAGGGCATGTCCATAGAAACGGCCATCGGCTTCGGTACCTACAGTGCCGGTCTCTGCATCGCGGGTCCCGGCGTTCAGCCCTCACTGCCCCAGCGGAATCTGCTGGAATCATACCGCGAAGAGATTCAGATTCGCTTTATGGAAAAAGGAGGAATCCATCATGAATAATGTACTGGTCATCGGCAGTCTCAACATGGATTTTGACGTCTATACCAGCCGCCGTCCGGCGGCTGGCGAAACCGTCATGGGACAAAGCATGAAAATGGTCCCTGGCGGCAAAGGTGCCAATCAGGCCTACGCACTGGCCCGAATGAAGGTAAAGACGTCCATGATCGGCGCTGTCGGCGATGATCCGTTCGGCAGGATGCTCGTGCAAAACCTCAAAACAGCCGGCGTGAACACGAGCGGCATCCGCCTGTCTGACCGGGAAACCGGCAAAGCCTTCATCGAGATTGACGGGCAGGGACAGAATTACATCACGGTGATTGCCGGTGCCAATCACGATCTCGATGAATCCCTGCTGCTCGACCACATCGATCTCTTTGAGCAGGCCGATGCCGTCGTCATGCAGCTGGAGATTCCCTTCCCCATTGTCCAGCAGGCCGCAAAGCTCTGCCGTCAGAAGGGAAAGCTCTTCATCCTGGACCCTGCGCCAGCCATGCGGGACATACCGGCCGATTTCTTTCCGCTCGTCGATATCGCCAAGCCCAATGAAACCGAACTGTCTGTTCTGACTGGCATGCCCACGGGCAGCCGGGAGGAAATCATACGGGCGGCACAGAAGCTCCATGCGCTGGGCGTCCGGAATGTCATGGTGACCCTTGGGGGGCAAGGCACGCTTCTCCTTCAGGAGAGCGGCATGCGGGAATTCCCGGCTTATCCGGTAAAAGCGGTCGATACGACGGCCGCCGGAGACTGTTTCCTCGCTTCGTTCATCAGTCAGTTTGATGGCAGGGATTTCGCACCGGCCATCGATTTTGGCGCCAAAGCAGCCTCCATTGCCGTAACGCGTCCCGGTGCGCAATCCTCCATCCCCGATTATGAAGAAGTCCGTCAAAAATTTTCTCATTCCTGATAAAAAGTCCTCGCGGATTGCCGTCTGCGAGGACTTTTTTGTCTCTATATCGTGTTTATTTTTCTTCGGGATACTTCATGCCCCAGTCCTGACGAATCTTCGTCATGATATCCATGACATCGACCGTATAATCAAGGTGCATGGTATTCTCAGCCCCGCTTACGGCCTGCTCCATATCTCGCACTTCATAAGTCAGGGCATCGGCCGTATCACGCGCTGTCACTTCTTCCTTACGGCCGTCCTCCGTCCAGGTGATGACGGCCTTGTCGCCGCGCGGATACTCGTAAAGCTCGATATAGGCCTTGTCAAAGGAGATTGTGCCGCGCTTTGGCTGCTTGGCGTGCAGGGACAGGATAACCGTCGCCATCTCCTCCTGCTCATTCTTCAAGAGGATGCTCGCCTGTTCATCGACGCCCGTCGGCGCATACTTGACCTGGGAGAGGATCTCATGCGGACACGAGCTCATGAACCAGCGCACGAACGACAGTGCGTAGACGCCGATATCCAGCATAGCGCCGCCCGCCAGACTGCGGTTGAAGAAACGGTTCTTCATGTTGTATTCCTTGTAGCTGCCGAAATTCATCTGCAGCAGGCGCAGGGGGCCGAACTCGCCCTTTTCCATGCGTTCCTTGAGCACGCGATAGATGGGCATATGGTAGATGGTCTGCGCTTCCGCCAGCACCACATGGTGTTCTCTCGCCAGCTGCACGGCCTCCGCGAGCTCCGCCGCATTGAGCGTGATGGATTTTTCGCACAGCACATGCTTGCCGGCGGCCAGAGCCTGGCGCAGGTATTTGATATGCGTGTTGTGCGGCGTCGAGATGTAGACGATATCGACATCGTCGTCGGCAAAGATTTCCTCCGGCGTGCGATAGACTTTTGGGATGCCGTATTCTGCCGCAAAGGCCAGGCCCTTCTCATACGTCCGGTTTCCCACGCTGTAGAGATTGCCGCCAAGCTTCTGCATGGCCTCGGCCAGCTGATGCCCGATGACGCCGCAGCCAAGCGTGGCCCAGCGATACTGTACTGCCATGATGATTCCCCCTGTCCCGTCCTGTACGGACACAACGTATTTTTGCATATCTGGCAAAATCAGATATTGCTCATATCCCTGCCCTGGCCGCAGAGCGTCTCAAAATCCGTGCGGAAGGTCTTGACTGCCATCGTGACGGCATCGAGCTGCACGAGGCTTTTGAGCACGGAGGGCGCGAGCGTAGCCGCGCCGATGCCGCAGGTGCAGAGTGCGAGCACCTGCTGGGCATTCTTGAAACTGGCCGCCAGGATCTCGGCATGGCAGTCGTTCTGCGTGAGGATGGTCTGGATATTCCGGGCGGTCACGATGCCATCGGAGCCCAGATTATCGATGCGGTTGACATACGGCGCCACATAGGAAGCACCGGCCTTCGCCGCGAGAAAGGCCTGCATCGCCGTGTAGACGGCCGTGCCCGTGATGCGCACGCCGTCCTTGTGGAGCTTCTTCATCGCGCGCAGCCCCTCGGACGTCACTGGAATCTTGACGTACGTCGAGGAACCGAGTTCATCGCCGATGCGGTCGGCTTCCTTAATCATGCCGGCGGCATCTTCGGACACGACCTGCACGTGCAGCTCTGCTTCCGAACCGATGAAATCCCGGATCTCGCCGAGTACCTCATACGGCGGCCTGCCCGTGCGCGCGAGGATACTCGGATTCGTCGTCACACCATCGAGCGGGAATATCCCGTATGCCTCTTTGATTTCTGCCATATCGGCACAATCCAGCAACAACTTCATGAAAATCTTCCTCTTTTCCGACAGTATTCCAAAACAGTTCTTACCAGGCGGCGGCAAGGTCCGCTGCCATCTGCTGCCAGCCCTCAACACAGGCGGCGCTGCCCTGGCAGGCATCCGGCCGTCCGCCGCCGCGTCCCTTGAAGCGGTCGTTGACTTCCTTGAGCTTCTGCTGGCAGTTCACATCATCTGACGCGGCAGACAGGATGTAATTGATGCGCGCGCCGTTCCGGTAGAAGACGGCCACCACGGCATGCTCCCGTTCGAGTGCTTTCTTGGCAAGGGCCTTGGCCTGTGACGGCGTCAGATCCTCGCGGATAAAGACGAGCTTGCGATGGCCCGCCTGATCAAATACCGGCTTGGCGTCCATCTCGCGCAGCTCGTAGTCGAGCAGCCGGTCCGTAAGGGCTGTGACCTGCGCGCCGAGTGCCTTCTTTTCTTCCTCGAGGCGCTCGACCCCCGCAGCGATCTCTTCTTCCTTGACCGAGAGACGATTGGAAACGTCCTGTGCCGCCCGCATCCAGACATCCATCTTCTGCAGGGCCTCGCGGCCACAGAGGAAACTGATGCGCGAACCGCCCTTATGGCGCTCCACCTTGAGGACCTTGACGAGCCCCACCATGCCGGTCGTCGGCGGATGCGTGCCGCAGCAGGTGCAGGAATCGTTGCCCTCGACGGAAACGATGCGCAGGAGCCCCTTGAGCTTGTCGTTGAATTTGCGCAGCGGCCGCTTGGCCGCATGTTCTGCGGGCACGAGCTCCACATGGATGGGCCGGTCTTCCTCGATGGCCTGATTCGTCATGGCTTCAGCTGCCATGGCCTCCTCATAATCCACCTCGCGGCTGATATCGATGGAAACCATGTCAGGGTGCATGTGGAAGCCCACATTATCCGCCCCGTAGAGCTTCCAGAACGCATAGGACAGCATGTGTTCCCCGCAGTGCTGCTGCATGTGATCAAAGCGTTCCTGCCAGTTGAGCTGACAGGTCACGAGCATGCCTGCAGCAAGCGGCTGCTTCGTCTTATGATAAATGACGCCGTCCCGTTCCGAAGCATGCAGGACCTCGATGGCATCTCTGCCGTTCCTGAGCACGCCGCGGTCGCTGAGCTGTCCGCCGCCCTCCGGGAAAAAGACCGTCTGATCCAGGACAATCCGGTAGCCGTCTTTGGCTGGCTCACAAGCCTGCACCGTTGCCTCACAGGACTGCAGCATGACATTCTCTTCAAATAATTTTTTGGTCTTCAAACTGCAACACTCCTTTTCTACAGGTATTCAACAGGCGGGCCGATTTTCCTGCCGGCAGCACCGGATACAGCGTCTTTGCGCGATGCTCAGAATTTCACGAAACGCTCCATGTCCTCCTGCTTGCCGAGGACCAGGATGGAATCCTCCGCCCGCAGCATCGTCTGAGGCGTGATCTCCACCGTCAGGCTGCCCCCAACCTTGATGCCGAGCACATTGACATGGTAATTGCGGCGGATATCGAGCTCCCCGATGGTGTGTCCCGCCCAAACGGCCGGCATCGAGATCTCGTAGACCGCATAGCCGGGACTAAGCTCGAAGTAATCGAGCAAGTGGTTGGAGCCGTAGCGGATGGCCGTCCAGAGAGCCAGCTGCTTCTCCGGATAGACGACCTCATCGGCACCGTTGCGGCGCAGGAAGCGCTCATGGATGCTGCTTGACGCACGGGCTACGATATAGCGCGCACCGAGCTCTCGCAGCTGCAGTGTCGTCTCCAGAGAACTCTGGAAATCGTCGCCGATTGCTACGATGCACGTATCGAAATTGCTGACGCCGAGCGACTCAAGAAAATGCCTGTCGGTCGTGTCGGCAATCAGGGCATTGTTCGTATAAGCCAGCACCTGATTGACGAGGTCCTCGTTTTTGTCGATGGCCAAAATCTCGTGATGCATGGCATGCAGCTTGCGGGCCACGTGGCGGCCATAGCGGCCAAGCCCGATCAGTAATATGGATTTCATTTTTTACACCTCACTGCCATCGTCAGCCGATGGTAATCTTGCCCTCTGGCAGGCGGCGCCGCGCCGCGCTCTTCCTGCTGTGCAGGGCGTAAATCATGGTCAGGGCGCCGACGCGTCCGAAATACATCAGGAACATCAAGAGCCCCTGAGACAGCGGCGACAATTTCTCCGTCAGGCCGATGGAAAGGCCGACCGTGCCGATGGCCGATGACGTTTCCAGCATGCAGTCAATCATGGTTGCATGGTCAAAGACACTGATGAAGATGCTGATGCCCATGAACAGGAACAAGTACATCATGAAGATGGCCAGCGCATGCTGCAGCGCCTCCATCGGCATGCGCCTCGACAGGCATTCGACATCGCGCTTCATCGTCAGGGCCGAAATCATGGCCATGAAGAGCGTGAAGGCCGTCGTGACCTTGATGCCGCCTGCGGTCGACCCTGGGGCGCCGCCCGTCAGCATCAGGAGCACCATCAGGCAGCGCCCGGCCTCGCTCAGATCCTCGATGTTCATCGTATTGAAGCCGGCCGTGCGCGGCGTGACGGATTGAAACAGTGCCTGCCAGAACCGCGTGAAGGCATCCGTGCCCGCCAGCTCCTGCGTGAAGAAGAAAAGGGCCGGCAGGAAAATGAGCACAGCCGTCATGATCATGATGATGCGCGTCTGGAACGTCCAGTGACTGACGTGATGGCGGTGCGTGATGAGATCAGCCCAGGTCAGAAAGCCCAGGCCACCGGCCACGATGAGCCCCATGATCGTCAGATTGACCAGAGGATCAGCGGCATAGGCCATCAGGGAACCGCCGCCGCGGCTCCCCAGAAGATCAAAGCCCGCGTTGCAGAAGGCCGAGATGGCGTGAAAGAACGCCATCCAGATACCGTGCTGCCAGCCATAATCGCGGATAAAGACCGGCGCGAGCAGGCAGGCTCCGAGAAACTCCACCCCAATCGTAAATTTGAGGATGAAGCGCAGGAGGCGGACGATGCCGCCGAGCTGCTGCGCGGAGAGCGCCTCCTGCATCGTATGGCGCTGCATGAGGCCCACGCGCTGCCCCGAGGCCATCGTGACGGCCACGGCCATGGTCACGACGCCAAGGCCGCCAATCTGTATGAGGATGAGGATGACGAGCTGGCCGAAGAACGACCAGTAGGAAGCCGTATCCTCCACGGTCAGTCCCGTCACGCACGAAGCCGAAACGGCAGTGAAGGAGGCCGACAGGAAGCTAGTACCGCGCCCGTCGCTCGTCGCCAGCGGCGTCATGAGCAGCATGGTGCCCATGGCAATGAGCAGCAGGAAGCTCAGCACGATGAGCTGGAAGGACGAGAGCCGGCGCAGGCCGTGCAAGATATTCATGGTAATGGAAATCCTTTCATAATAAAACGGGGCTGCCCCCACCGAGTTTCCTCCGTGTGACAACCCCGAACTTTGCTCTGGTGCGGATGAAGGGGCTTGAACCCATACGCCTTGCGGCACTGGATCCTAAATCCAGCGCGTCTGCCAATTCCGCCACATCCGCATAGGGACATTATAATATAATCGTCTTGCCACTGTCAACCGCATGCCAGGCGCAGGAAACAGGCATCAAAGCCACGTCAGCACGCCCTCGAAGACGCCCACGAGCCAGGAACCGAGCGAGAATCCCGGCTCCACCGGATTGGCGATGAGGTCGACGCTGCCGACCGGCTGCCCGTCGTATGACAGGATGAGTTTGCCGACGGCTTCGCCGGGCTCGATGGGCGCGGCAATGACCTTCGGCAGGTCATACGAAATCGTATAATGCTCGGCAGATTCTCCCGGCAGCAGCGGATAATAGATATCCCCCGCCGGAACCACCTTGGTCCGCGAATGAACGCCGCCCTTGACCCAGACGTGACGCTTGCATGCGGAGGCCGTCGGCCCGGCAGCCATAGTCGTCTCAGCAAAGCCGTAATCCAGGATGCGCCGCATATCCTTGAAGCGGTCCTCTTCGCTCGCCGCATGCATGACCACGGCGATGAGCCTGACATCGCCGCGTTCCGCCGAAGCGGCCAGGCAGCCGCCGGCCGCCTTCGTCCAGCCCGTCTTGATGCCCGTGATGCCCTCATAGCGGCCCAGGAGCTCATTCGTGTTCTCCACGAGCAGCTGCTTGCCTGCAGGCTCTTCCCAGCGGATCGTGCGCTGCTGCTGGCGCACGATATCGCGGAACACGGGATTCCGCATGGCATACTGTGCCAGCCGTGCCATATCGTGAGGCGTCGAATAGTGGTCTTCATCCGTCAACCCGTTCGGATTCGCGAAATGCGTGCCGGTCATGCCGAGCTCCGCCGCTTTTTCATTCATGCGCGCGACAAAGTCGGGGACGCTGCCGTCCGCTGCTTCCGCAATGGCCACCGCCGCCCCGTTGTCCGATGCCATCATCATGCCGCGCAGGATTTCCTCAAAGCGCATCGTATCGCCCGCTGCGATTTGCAGCGGCGTATCCTCGGTCTGCGCCGCGAGCGGCGAAATCTTCACGAGGCTGTCGGGCGTCAGGCTGTTCATGCCCAGAATGCAGGTCATCATCTTCGTCATGCTGGCCGGATAATGGCGCTCCTCACCATGCTTCGACCAGAGCACGCGGCCCGTCTGCGCATCGATGAGGATGGCCGCATCCGCCGTAACCTCAGGCTCTTCCGCCTGCGCCAGCGAGGCCGGCAGCAACAGGAACAACAGGAAAAAGACGAGCAGGCCGGCCCGCCTGACGCAGCCCGCCCTATCACATAATCGAGGCATATCATACCCTCCCAGAAGTCGTTTTTTTCTTCACAAGAAAAACCTTCCCCAGCCGAGGAAGGTTTTCTGCGGATGATTCTATTATAACACGTCACGGCGTCCTGTCTATGCCTTCGGCATGGCCAGGCGCAGCGCATCGCCGATGGTTTCCGCCCCATAGAGCGAAATCCCTTCAATCGTATCCTTAAGCTGGCGGTAATTCTTCATAGGCAGGACGACGTGCTGGAAGCCCAGGCGTTTGGCTTCATGGATGCGCAGGTCCGCCTGGCTGACAGCCCGGACTTCGCCGGAGAGCCCGACCTCGCCGAAGACGATGGTCTTGGGCCGCAGCAGCCGGTTGGCAAAGCTCGAAGCCATGGCCACGCAGAGGCCGAGATCAGCCGCCGGCTCATCGATGCGGATGCCGCCGGCCACCTTGACGTAAACATCGCAGGCGCCGATTGAAAGATGGACGCGCTTCTCGAGCACGGCCAGCAGAAGCTGGATCCTCTTGACGTCGACGGAATCAGCCGTGCGGCGCGGCGGCACATACGGCGTGGGCGCCACGAGGGCCTGAAGCTCCACGAGCAGCGGCCGCGTGCCCTCGACGGTCGGCACGATGACCGTGCCGGAGTCCTGCTCGCGGTCCGACAAAAAGAGTTTCGAAGCATCGGGTACATCGACGAGCCCCACATCGCGCATCTCGAACAGACCGAGCTCGTTCGTGCTGCCAAAGCGGTTCTTGACCGCGCGCAGCACACGATACTCCGCATTGCGCTCCCCCTCGAAGTAGAGCACCGTATCGACGATATGCTCGAGGACGCGCGGTCCCGCGAGCGTGCCATCCTTCGTGACATGGCCGATGATAAACGCCGCGATGCCATTCGTCTTGGCAATGCGCAATAAATCGACGGAGCATTCGCGCACCTGGGAGACGGAGCCCGGCGCACTCTGCACATCGGGCTTGAATATGGTCTGGATGGAATCGATGACCAGAAGCTTCGGCTTTTCGGCAAGGATGTGCTGCTCAATCGTCTCGAGATTCGTCTCGCTGACGACGAGCAGGGAATCCGCCAGCGCGTGCAGACGGTCGGCCCGCATGCGCACCTGCCGCGTGCTCTCCTCACCGGTCACGTAAAGCACCTTGCGGCCGCCCCGCGCCACCTCGGCACAGACGCGCAGCGTCAGACTCGATTTGCCGACGCCGGGATCGCCGACGATGAGCACCATGGAGCCCGGAATGACGCCGCCGCCGAGCACGCGGTCAAGTTCGCCCGAGCCCGTCGCAAAGCGCGGCAGATCCTCAATGCGAACCTCGGCAATCGGCTGTGGCTTGCGCGCATCGGAGAGCCCGAGGCGCAGGCCTCCCGACGCCGGTTCCGGCGTCACCGTTTCCTCGACCATGGTATTCCAGGCACCACAGCCCGGACAGCGGCCGAGCCACTTCGGCGTATCGTACCCGCATTCCTGGCAGACATAGACGGTCTTCTTTTTCTTGGGCAATCGCGACACCTCACTTCTCTCTTGTCAGCAACTTCCGCACGAGGCGGATGGTCCAGCGGCCGAGCCAGACGACCGCCCAGATGAGATTCTGGCAGAAGTTCCAGAACCTTGCCCCATATCCTTCCGGCAGCAGCTTATTCCTTGGCATGGACGCCCCCTGCCGGCTGAGCCGCTTTTTCGTCCGTTTCATCCTTGTCCTCCCTGCGCGCAAACGTCAGCTCATCGCCGCTCTTGCGCACGAGGATGGTATCGCCGGAACGGAATTCGCGTGCGAGCAGCCGCTCGGCGATGCGGTCCTCGACGAGCTTCTGGATGGCCCGCTTCAGGGGACGGGCACCGTATTTGAAATCCGTGCCCTGTTCCACGAGTTTGTTCTTGGCCGCCGGGCTGATGTCGAGGCGGATGTCACGTTCCTGCAGGCGCTTGCGGACATCCCGCAGCAGGATATCCACGATGCGCTCGAGCTCGGCGCGGCCGAGTGGATGGAAGACGATGAGCTCATCGATGCGGTTGAGGAATTCCGGTTTGAACACATGGCGGATGGACTGCAGCACGCGTTTTCTCCCGGCTTCTTCTCCGTTGTCTCCGTCGTCGCCGCCTACGGCAAAGCCAAGTGAACCGCCCGTGCGGCGCAGGAGATCGGCGCCCGCATTGCTCGTCATGATGATGACCGTATTGCGGAAATCCACGGTCCTGCCCTTGCCATCCGTCAGGCGGCCATCGTCGAGGACCTGCAGCAGGATGTTGAAGACATCGGGATGCGCCTTCTCGATCTCGTCGAGCAGGATAATGGAATACGGCTTGCGGCGCACGGCATCCGTGAGCTGACCGCCTTCCTCATAGCCCACGTAGCCCGGAGGCGCACCGACCATGCGGGAAACTGCATACTTTTCCATGTACTCGGACATATCGAAGCGGATGATGGCATCTTCCGTGCCGAACAGGGCTTCCGACAGCGCCTTGGCAAGCTCCGTCTTGCCGACGCCCGTCGGTCCGAGGAACAGGAACGAGCCGATGGGACGCTTCGGATCCTTGAGCCCCGCCCGCGCGCGGCGCACCGCCTTGGAAACGGCTTCCACCGCTTCCTGCTGGCCGACGACGCGGCGCGCAAGGATCTTCTCCATATGCAGCAGCCGGTCGGATTCCTTGGCCGCAATCTGCCTGACGGGCACGCCCGTCCACTGCGCCACGACATCGGCAATGTCGTCAGCCCGCACGACAATGCGGCTCGTGCCGCGTTTCTCGAGCTTGCGCTTGGCTTCATCAAGCTCATCTTTCACAAGTTGGGCCTTGTCGCGAAGCTTCGCCGCGCGCTCGTAATCCTGCGCGGCAATGGCTGCCTCTTTATCACTCTGCAGCTTGTCGAGTCTGGCACGCACGTCCTTCAGGTGATCCGGCTGAGCCACCTGCTTCATGCGGACCTTGGAAGCGGCTTCATCCATAAGGTCGATGGCCTTATCCGGCAGAAAGCGGTCCGTGATGTACCGCTGCGAAAGGCGCACGGCCGCATCAATGGCCTCGTCCTCGATATGCGCACGGTGGAAATCCTCATACTTGGGACGCAGGCCATACAAAATCTTCTTGGCATCTTCCTCATCGGGCTCCTCGACCATGATGGTCTGGAACCTTCTGGAAAGGGCTGCATCCTTTTCCAGATGCTTCTTGTATTCGTCAAGCGTCGTTGCACCGATGATCTGAATCTCGCCGCGCGAGAGCGCCGGCTTCAGGATATTGGCCGCATCGAGTGCGCCCTCCGCCGCACCGGCGCCGATGAGCGTGTGCATCTCATCGATGAACAGGATGATGCTGCCATCCTTACGGATCTCGTCGATGAGCCCCTTGAGGCGTTCCTCAAACTCACCACGATACTTGGCACCAGCCACGAGCGAAGCCATCGAGAGCGAGATGACTTTCTTGTCGCGCAGCATGTACGGGACGGTGCCTTCCACAATGCGCTGCGCCAGCCCCTCAGCGATGGCCGTCTTGCCGACGCCCGGCTCGCCGATGAGGATGGGATTGTTCTTCGTGCGACGCGAAAGAATCTGAACGACGCGCTGGATTTCCTTGTCGCGGCCGATGACGGGGTCCATATGGCCCTCTTTGGCCACATCGTTGAGGTTGCGGCCGAAGCGCTCCACCATCATCGGCTGATGCGTGCGGCCGCGCGCCTCACCGCGGCCGGCTGAGGCCTCGCCGTCGCCTTCAGGATGCGGGCTGTCGATGCGCGCCAGCACCTCATCCTGCAGGGCGTCGAAATCCACGCCCAGGCTGATGAGGAGTTCCGTCGCCGCTCCCTCCGTTTCCTCGAGCAGGGCCAGCAGGATATGTTCCGTGCCGATGTAATTATGGCGAAGGCTCTGTGCCTCCTCGACGGCCCCTTCCATGACGCGCTTGGCCCGCGGCGTATAGTAGGGATTGTCCGACGGATAATCCGTCTCGCCGGACACCATTGCCTCTACCCTCTGCATGACGGTGTCGAAGTTCAGTCCGACTGCTGACAGCGCCTCATAGGCCACGCTGCCCTCCTCATGCAGGAGGCCCAGCAGGATATGCTCCGTGCCGATGTAGTCCTGTTCGAGATTGCGCGACACGTACTGCGCGAATTCGATGGCCTTGATGGCACGGCTGGTAAAATGATTGCGATAATTCATTTTGGAGCCTCCTGGCCGCGGGCATGTGCCAGAAGTGCCTGGCGCACATGATTGGCCCGCAGCCTGTCTATTTCATGTTTGGATAAATTCTCATTCTCTGCAACATTCTGCAGGTAGCTCGTGCGGCTGCTGATGAGGATCTCGGCGAAGCAATCGGCCGCGACCTCGTTGATGAGCTTGAGATCGATGCCAAGGCGCACCTTCGATAAGAGTTCCAAGACCTCCTGTTCCGACAGCAGGCGCGCGTAGCGCAGCGTGCCATAGGCACGCCATACCTCATCTTCGAGGCGTTCCTTCATGTAGAGGGCCAGGGCCTTGCGCGCCTGGCGCTCATGGGAAACGATCTCCATGACAGCCGTCTTGAGGTTCTCGATGATCTCATTCTCCGAGAAGCCCAGCGTCAGCTGATTGGAAATCTGGAACAGATTGCCGAAACGTTCTTTCTCGTCACCGTACACGCTGCGGATGGCCAGGCCAAGCTGCGGCGAGATGTTGACGATACTCTCGATATTGTGCGTGAAGACGAGTCCCGGCAGATGCAGCAGCACTGACGCGCGCAGACCCGTGCCGAGGTTCGTCGGGCACGAGGTCAAATAGCCCATCTTCTCATCAAAGGCAATATCGAGCTTGTCTTCAATCATATCATCGATATGCGAGGCCTTGGCAAACGGCGTATCGAGGTCGAGCCCCGGCGCCATGCACTGGATGCGCAGGTGATCCTCCTCATTGATCATGATGCTCGTGCGGCAGTCTTCGGTGATGAACGCCACGCGATGCTGCGGATTCTGGATGAAGTTGTTGCTGATGAGCTGCTTCTCCACGAGCACATCGCGCTGCAGCGGACTCAGGCGCTCCATATCGAGCAAATCAAAATCCTGCTGCAGATCCGCGGCAATGCCCGGCAGGATCTTCTCGACCTGCAGGCGCACCTCGGCGAGCTGGTTGAAATCCGCCCGGTTCGGGAACGGCACCTGACGGAAGTTGCGGGCCAAGCGGATCCGGCTTGCGAGCACGACATCGCTCTCCCTGCCCTCAGCGGCCAGCCAGGAAAGGCTGCTGTCGCGCAAAAGCGTATTAACGGACATCGGCACGGCCCCCTTCCTTCTCCTCCAGTTCCTTCTCGAGCAGCCGCACGCGGTCGCGCAGCTCTGCGGCTTTCTCATACTCTTCCTGCGCGACGCACTCCTTGAGCGCCCGGCGCAGCGTCTCGATCTCATGTTTCTTCTCGAGGCGGCCGCCGCTGCGGTGCGGGATCTTGCCGCTGTGCGTGCTCGAGCCGTGAATGCGGCGCAGCAGCGGCTCCAGCTGACGGCGGAACGTACTGTAACAGACGCTGCAGCCGATCTTGCCCGTCTGCTGGAAATCGCGGTAACTCATGCCACAGTTCGGGCAGACCAGTTCCGTCACCTGTTCCTTTGTGCGCTCCGCGGCGCCCGTATCGGCGCTGAAAACGCCCTTGAGGAAGTCATTCATCGATACGTTCTTCCTGCGCTGCGGTTCCACGAGGAATTCGCTGTAATTCGCCGCGCATTCCTCACAAAGATTCTTCTCGACACGGCCATTCGGGCCGATCTGCGTAATATGGACAACGGCCCGGTTACGGCCGCAATCATCGCATAACATCATGCGTTCCCCCTTTACCAGGTATTCTCTCTGCTACGATATCCTACGGGAAATCGCGATCTACGAAAAATTCTCCACCGTCATCAGCATGGCCTTGAGCAGATGAACGCGCTCCTTGGCAGACATGCCCTCCGACTGATACACCGACGTCACGACCTGCATCATCAGCGCTGCCTCGCGGTTCGTGATCATCTCGTGCTGCAGAAGATACCGGACCATCGACTGCACCGTCTGGTAATCCGTATCCTCCTTAATCTTCTCTATCATATCCTGATAGACGAGATTCTTCAGAGGCACCTGCACGATGCGGATATAGCCGCCGAGACCGCGGCGCGACTCTACGACAAAGCCCTTTGCCGGCGTGAAGCGCGTGGACAGCACATAACTGATCTGGGACGGAGCACAGGAAATCTCGTCCGCGATATCCGTGCGCCGCAGCTCCACCTTGCCGTCCTGCTTCGTCGCAAGCTGACGCAAGATATACGCTTCAATCAAATCTGCAATATTACTCACGATAATCACCTTCACTTGCAATTGACTATTTGACTATTAGTTTCCTATATTATATTTGATTTTTTGACTTTCTGCAAGTAGAAAATACATGCGTGAAAAAAGCCGCATGAGCAACACTCTGCTCATGCGGCTGAAATCCTTACTGGAGTGCCTCTTTGAGGACTTCCATATTCTTCTTCATCGCATCGATATAGGCATCCATCGCCTGCTCGTTCGCCTCTCCCGTCACCACGGGATCAAGCTGATAGACCTTTGCGCCCGTCTCAGCGGCAATCGTCTTCGCCGCTGACGGCGAATACTGCGGCTCCGTAAAGAGCACCTTGACCGGCAGCGCATTCACCTGGCGGATGGTTTCCTCAAGTTCCTGAGGCGTCGGCTCCGTCCCCGGCTCGCGCTCAATCACGCTGACCACGTTGAGCTTGAATTCCTTGGCCAGGTACGGGAAAGCCTCGTGGAACGTCACGATATCCTTGTGCGGCAGGTTGTCGAGCTCCTCGTGCATCTGCGTGCGCAGCTTGTCGAGCTTTGTCACGTAATCGAGCGCATTCTTACGGTAAGCATCAGCATGTGCCGGGTCTGCCTCGCAGAGCTGGCTCGTGATGGCCTTGACCTGCTCAATGCTGTACGTCACGCTGAGCCAGACATGCGGATTCTCCTCATCGCCATCCTTGAGCAGGTTAATCTCATCTGACTTCGAGGCATCGATGATCTTGAGATTCTTCTGCTGCTTGACGACCTTGTCGAGGAAGCTCTCCATGCCGGCGCCGTTGACGACGAAAGCATCGGCCTTCTCAAGCGTCTTCATGTCTTCCGTCGTCAGCTGGTAATCGTGCAGGCAGCCCGTCTGCGGCTTCGTCATGTTGACGACCTCGACGCCATCCACGCCCTTCGTGATGTTGATGACATCGATATACATCGGATAGAACGACGTGACAATGCGGAACGCCTTCTTGTCGCTGCCCCCCTGCTTCGTGCTGCCGCAGCCCGCCACGAGGACGACGAGCAGCAGGCAGAGGACCAGGCTCATGATTCGTTTCAAAAAAATTCTCCCTTCTTTTGTAAAAGAGGAGCGCCGGCAATGCTCTTGCCTGCGCTCTTGAAATTCCATCTCAATTATATTTTTATTGTAGCAGCTTTGTCAAGCGTTTCGCGTGCCTGCCGGATGATCCGCTCGATGATCACGGCCGCCGGCTCAATGGCGGTGAGCGGTGTCAGGCTCTGACCGGCCTGCATCATGCCGTGCTCCACATCGCCGTCGACGGCTGCCAGCCGGTTCGTGCCCGTGGCCATCTTGAGGAGCGTATCCTTATCCGTTTCTCCGGCGAGCTCCAGCTCGACAAAATGCTCCGCGAAAAGATTGCGCAGGCCGCGCACGGCGCCGCCGATGGTCAGGCCCGTCACGATGCTGTCGGTATCCGTCGCCTCGAGCAGTTTCTGCTTCATATTCGGATGTGCGGGGCATTCCTGCGCCACGAGGAAGCGCGTGCCCATCTGCACGCCCGCTGCGCCCATCAAGAGCGCCGCAGCCAGGCCGCGGCCATCGGCAAAGCCGCCCGCCATGATGACGGGGATATGCATTTCGGGGATGACCTGCGTCATGAGCGGCAGCGTGCAGAGCGTGCCGATGTGGCCGCCGGCCTCCATGCCCTCGACGACGATTGCGTCAGCCCCCTTCGCCTCGACGCGCTTTGCCAGGCGCAGATTCGGCACCACGGGAATGACCTTGACACCCGCTTCGTGCAGTTTATCAAAATACGGCACGGGGTTGCCGGCACCGAGGGTCACGAAAGCCGGCTTCTCCCGGCAGATGACCTCGACAATCTCCTCTTTGTTCGGAGCCATGAGCATGACATTGACGCCAAACGGCTTGTCCGTGAGCGTCCGGCAGCGGCGAATCTCCTGCTCCGTATATTCCGTTGTGCGTCCGCCCGTCGAGATGATGCCGGCACCGCCCGCATTCGATACGGCCGCAGCCAGGCCTGCATCCGAGATCCAGGCCATGCCGCCCTGGATGATGGGATAGCGGATCCCCAGAAGTTCAGTCAAACGTGTCGCCATGATAAGCCTCCTTATGTGAATGACTTGTATAAATGGATACGAAAAAGGGCTGCCGGCACCCGGTATTTGCCCGATGCGGCAGCCCCATGCTATAGCGATCAGCCGAGGATGACGAGAGAATCGTGAACCTTGACGCTCTGGCCAGCCGTGACGTTGAACGTCTTGACCGTGCCGTCCGTGTCAGCCGTGATCTCATTCTGCATCTTCATGGCCTCGAGGATCAGCAGGACATCGCCGGCCTTGACAGCCTGGCCTTCCTGAGCGACGAGCTTGACGATCTTGCCCGGCATCGGAGCATCGATGGAATGCTCACCAGCGCCGGCAGCGACAGCAGCCTTGGCCGGTGCAGCCGGTGCAGCCGGAGCTTTCGGAGCCGGAGCAGCCTTCGGTGCAGCTGCTTTCGGAGCAGCAGCCGGAGCAGCCTTTACTTCTTCTACTTCTACTTCATAGGACGTGCCATTTACCGTGATATTGAACTTTTTCATTGAACTTTCCTCCAAGTTATCTGTAATCCATCATGGATGACGCATCAGCTTCAGCGGCGGCCGCCGCGGGCAGCCAGGGCCCAGGCGTTGCTCGTGCGCTTGATGCGGACGGCGATGACACGATTGCCGGTCATCATCTGGACAGCAGCCGAAATCGCAGCAACGACTTCCGGGCTGACCTCTTTTGCATCAATTTTCAAGTTGCTCACCCCTCAATCAAAGCGGAATATTGCCGTGCTTCTTGGCAGGGCCGACCTCACGCTTGCTGGCAAGGGCGTTGAGGGCCGTGATGATGCAGGGGCGCGTCTCCTTCGGCTCGATGACCATATCGACGTAGCCGCGCTCAGCCGCAACGTACGGCGTAGCAAAGTTCTCGACGTATTCCTTCGTCTTTGCTTCCTTGTCCGGATCCTTGCGGAAGATGATGTTGGCTGCACCAGCCGGACCCATGACAGCGATCTCAGCCGTCGGCCATGCCATGACCTGATCAGCACCGAGCTCGCGGCAGCACATGGCGATGTAGGAGCCGCCGTATGCCTTGCGCGTGATGACCGTGACCTTCGGCACCGTCGCCTCGCTGTACGCGTAGAGCATCTTGGCGCCGTGGCGGATGATGCCGTTGTGCTCCTGATCGACACCCGGCAGGAAGCCCGGTACATCGACGAGGTTGACGAGCGGGATGTTGAAGGCATCGCAGAAGCGGATGAAGCGTGCCGCCTTATCGGATGCATCGACATCGAGGCAGCCGGCCATGACGTTCGGCTGGTTGGCGATGATACCAACGCTGCGGCCGTCGAAGCGTGCGAAGCAGCAGATGATGTTCGTGGCGAAATGCTCATGCACTTCGTAGAATTCACCGTTATCGACGAGCGAACGGATGACATCCTTCATATCGTACGGCATGTTCGGATTGTCCGGGATGATGGTGTTGAGGCTCTCATCCTGGCGGTCCGGATCATCACCCGTCTCGACGACCGGTGCATCTTCCATGTTGTTGCTCGGCAGGAAGGACAGCAGGTAACGGATCTGCTTGATGCAGTCCTCTTCGTTCTCTGCCGCGAAGTGAGCGACACCGCTTCTCGTGTTGTGCGTCATCGCACCGCCGAGCTGCTCTGCCGTGACTTCCTCAGCCGTAACGGATTTGATGACGGCCGGGCCCGTGATGAACATCTGGCTCGTGTTCTTGACCATGTAGATGAAATCTGTGATGGCCGGGCTGTAAACAGCACCGCCGGCGCACGGTCCCATGATGACGGAGATCTGCGGGATGACGCCCGAAGAAGCCGTATTGCGGTAGAAAATGCCGCCAAAGCCCGAGAGGGCATCGACTGCTTCCTGGATGCGGGCACCGCCGGAATCGTTGATGCCGATGCAGGGTGCGCCCATCTTGAGAGCCAGATCCTGGACTTTCCAGATCTTATGCGCGTGCTTCTCGCCGAGCGAACCGCCCGAAACCGTGAAGTCCTGTGCATAAGCATAGACGAGGCGTCCGTCGATCGTGCCGTAGCCCGTGACAACACCTTCACCAGGCATTTCCTTTTTCTCCATGCCGAAGTTCGTGCAGCGATGCTTCATGAACATATCGAGTTCAACAAACGTGCCCTCATCGAACAGCATGTTGATGCGTTCACGAGCCGTCAGTTTGCCCTTTTGATGCTGCTTGTCAATGCGAGCCTGACCGCCACCCAATCTGATGTGTGCTTTTTTCGCATTCATCAGGTCAATTTTTTCCTGAACAGTAGCCATTATATACCTCCTAATGTAAAGCATATCGCTTTGTTCTTGCAAGTTCTATTTTGCACGATTTACGTGAAAAATGCAAGGATTTATCACCAAGTGATAAAACTTAGTCGCGCTGGCAGAGCTCGAGGAGGACGCCGTGGGAAGCTTTCGGATGAACAAATGCGATCTTGGCACCGCCTGCACCCTTGCGCGGCTTCTCATCGATAAGGCGTACGCCCTTCTCCTTGAGATCTGCCAGAGCAGCCTCGAGGTCATCGACGCGCAGAGCGATGTGCTGAATGCCGCCGCGTCCCTTGTTCTTCTCGATGAATTTCGCGATTGGGGATTCCTCATCCGTAGCAGCCAGCAGCTCGATCTCGCTGCCATTCGGCGTCGGGAAGAAGCCCGTCGTGACCTTCTGCTCCGCAACCGTCTCTTCGCCGTTGGCCGGCAGGCCAAGTGCTTCCGTCCAGAATGCACCGACTTCCTTGAGATCCGTGACAGCAATACCGATATGGTCGACACCTAAAACCTTGAACATAATGGTTTCCTCCTCCAAAATCACTAAACTCTCGTTATTTCAGCATTTCCTGAAGCAGCTCCCCGACTACGGAGTACGGGTCTGTCTCATGATGCTTGATCTTCTCGACGTAGCCATCAAGCCTGCCCGTCGCGACAATCTTGTTCTTGACGTAGCGTCCGATACTGCTCTCGAGGATATCGAGCATTTCATCGCGCGTGCGCTTCGTGCGGCGCCAGGAAAGTTCGCCGTCGCCTTCGATATGGACGCGATGCTTGTGGATGCTTTCAAGCAGTACATCAATGCCCTCATTCTGATTGGCGACCACTTTGTCGATGGACGGACGCCAGCCCGTCGTCGGTGCCATGATGGCGGCCGACAGATGATGGAACTGATCCTGCAGGGCCTTCTTCGTCTCATCCGAAGTCATCATGGTATTCGCATCGAGATCGAGCATCATGTTGAGCTCACGCACGAGCTTGTCGGCTCCGTCGTGATCGGCCTTGTTGACGCAGAACACGTCGCCGATTTCGAGGATACCGGCCTTGATGGCCTGAATGTCATCGCCCATGCCGGGGATCAGCACGACTACCGTCGTATCAGCGGCCTTGACGATATCGACCTCGGACTGGCCGACACCGACCGTCTCGACGATGATGATATCCTTGCCGAAGGCATCCATGGCCTTGACGGCATCGGCCGTCTTATGGGACAGTCCGCCGAGGCTGCCGCGCGTGCCCATGCTGCGGATGAATACACCCGCATCAAGCGTCAGGCCGTTCATGCGGATGCGGTCGCCGAGAATGGCACCGCCCGTGAACGGGCTCGTCGGATCCACGGCGATGATACCCACCGTCTTGCCCTGTGAGCGATACGCCCTGGCAATCTTATCGGTCAATGTGCTCTTGCCGGCACCAGGAGGGCCGGTAATGCCCAGGACATAAGCATGGCCCGTGTGCGGATAGATCTCCTTCATGATATCCGTCGCTTCCTCGTATTCATTCTCGATGGCCGTGATGGCACGGGAAAGCGCCAGACGGTTGCCCGCCAAAAGCTCCTTTGCTATATCCAAGACCTCACCACCTTTCTCATGATTCAATCGTCAACCATCCAAACGCCTGTCGTTTACAGATGGCTGCAATAAAATAGTGCTGGCAGCAAGGGGCCAAGATTCCCATCGGCCCCAGGCTCCCAACACTTATGCTTACGCTTTTACATGTTCTTTGATGAAGTTGACAACGTCGCCCGTCGGCGTGCCCGGCGTGAAGACCTCGGCAATGCCGGCTTCCTTGAGGGCCGGGATATCAGCCTCAGGAATGACGCCGCCGCCGATGATCAGGACATCGTTCATGCCTTCCTTGCGGACGAGGTCGACGACTTTCGGGAAGAGATGGCCGTGTGCACCGGAGAGGATGCTCATCGCAATGACGTTGACATCTTCCTGCAGGGCAGCTTCAGCAATCTGTTCCGGCGTCTGGCGCAGGCCCGTATAGATGACCTCGAAGCCAGCATCACGCAGCGCGCGGGCAACGACCTTTGCACCGCGGTCATGGCCGTCAAGGCCCGGTTTTGCAACTAATACTCTGATTTTCTTTTCCATTTCGATTCCTCCAAACTATCGCACAAGGCGATACGTGTACGCAAGATTCCTGCGGCAGATGACAGCTTAAAGGCTGACATGTGCCTCGTATTCACCGAATACTTCACGCATGACGTTGCAGATCTCGCCGAGGGTTGCATACGTCTTGACAGCAGCCAGGATATGCGGCATGAGGTTTTCATGCTCGTCCTCGCAGGCAGCCTTGAGGTCAGCCAGTGCAGCCTTGACTGCTTCGTTGTCGCGTTTTGCCTTCATGGCCTCGACTTTGGCCTTCTGGCGCTCGCCGACAGCTTCATCAACCTTCAGCAGGTCTTTTGGAGGTTCTTCGTTTTCCATCTGGAACTTGTTGACGCCGACAATCGTGCGGGCACCGGACTCAACGTCCATCTGCCACTTGTAAGCGCTGTCCTGGATTTCCTTCTGGATGTAGCCCTTCTCGATGGCAGCAACGGCGCCGCCCATCTCGTCAATCTTCTTAATGTAGTCCCAAGCCTCAGCCTCGATCTTGTTCGTCATGGCCTCGACATAGTAGGAGCCAGCCAGCGGATCGATGACATCGGCCAGGCCGCTTTCGTAAGCGACGATCTGCTGCGTGCGCAGAGCGATCGTGACGGATTCCTGCGTCGGCAGAGCAAGTGCTTCATCGCGGGAGTTCGTGTGCAGGGACTGCGTGCCGCCCATAACAGCAGCGGCCGTCTGCAGAGCAACGCGGACGATGTTGTTGTTCGGCTGCTGAGCCGTCAGCATGGAACCAGCCGTCTGAGTATGGAAGCGCAGCTTCATGGACTTGTCCTTCTGAGCATGGAAGCGCTCTTTCATGACCTTGGCCCAGATACGGCGGGACGCACGGAACTTCGCAACTTCTTCCAGCACATTGTTGTGTGCATTCCAGAAGAAGGACAGACGGCCGGCGAAATCGTCGATGTGCAGGCCAGCCTTGAGAGCTGCCTCGCAGTAAGCGATACCATCGGCAATCGTGAAGGCGATTTCCTGTGCAGCCGTCGAACCAGCCTCACGGATATGGTAGCCGGAAATGGAGATTGTATTCCATTTCGGTACGTATTTCGAGCAATATTCAAAGATATTCGTGATCAGACGCATCGACGGACGCGGCGGGAAGATGTACGTGCCGCGGGCCGAATACTCCTTGAGGATATCGTTCTGAATCGTGCCGCGCAGCTGGTCAGCCGGAACACCCTGCTTCTCAGCAACAGCGATGTACATGGCGAGCAGGACCGAAGCCGGTGCATTGATCGTCATGGACGTGGAAACCTTGCCCAGATCGATCTTGTCGAACAGCGTCTCCATATCAGCCAGCGAATCGATGGCAACACCGACCTTGCCGACCTCGCCCTCTGCAATCGGGTCCGTGGAATCGTAACCGATCTGCGTCGGCAGGTCGAAGGCGCAGGAAAGGCCCGTGGCGCCATTCTCAATCAGCATGCGGTAGCGCTTGTTGGATTCCTCAGCCGTCGAGAAACCTGCGTACATGCGCATCGTCCAGAAGCGGCCGCGGTACATCGTCGGCTGTACGCCGCGCGTATACGGATAAACGCCTGGGAAGCTGAGTTCCTCTGCATAGTCCTCATCCTTGATGTCGAGCGGCGTATAGAGGCGCTGCTCCGGAAGATGCGGACGCTCCGGGAAGCGGGCGATTGCTTTTTCGACGCTGGCTTTGTATTTTTCAAGCTCAGCCTGGATTTTTTCATTGCTCATAGTGGAAATCCTCCTGACTTCATTCCAGTCATTCTCTATGTAAATGTATCTTGAGATTGATGGCTTATTTCATCGTGCCGTCCTTCAGGAATTTCTCGTGGAACGAGAATGCTTCCTCGAGGATATGCGGCGTATGATTGTGCTTCGTGGCGGCATCTGCACGCTGGAAGTAATCGAGCAGCTGTGGACGGTAATCCGGATGAGCACAGTTGTTGATGATCTCAAGCGCACGCTCGCGCGGAGCCTTGCCGCGCAGGTCAGCAATGCCCTGCTCCGTGACGATGATATCGACATCGTGTTCCGTGTGGTCGATGTGCGAGCAGAACGGGACAACCGAGGAGATCTTGCCATCCTTGGCTACCGACGGCGTGTAGAAGATGGTCAGGTAAGCATTGCGTGCGAAATCGCCGCTGCCGCCGATGCCGTTCATCATCTTCGTGCCCGTGATATGGGTCGAGTTGACGTTGCCGTAGATATCGACCTCGATGGCCGTATTCATGGCGATGACGCCGAGACGATGGACGACTTCCGGACTGTTGGAGATTTCCTCCGGGCGCAGCAGCAGATATTTCTTGTACTTTGCCACATCTTTGTAGAAGCGTGCCAGGCCCTCAGGCGACGGCGAGAAGGCCGTGCCGGAAGCGAAATTCAGCTTGCCCGCATCGATGAGGTCGAGCATGCCGTCCTGGATGACTTCGGTGTAAACAGTCAGATCCTTGAGGTCCGAATCGACGAAACCTGCGATGACGGCATTGGCGACATTGCCGACACCCGACTGCAGCGGCAGCAGGTTCTTCGGCATGCGGCCCGCATCGATCTCCTTCTGCAGGAAGTCGAGCGTAAAGGCCGACATCTTCTTGGAGTTCTCGTCGATGGCCGACAGGGAACGCGTGTGATCCTTGATATCGCAGGGAACGATGTACTTGATCTTCTCCGGCGTGCACGGGATGTACGGCGTGCCGACGCGGTCATCTGCCTTGACGATTGGGATTGGCAGACGGTTTGGCGGGTCGAGCGGGATGTAGACATCGTGCATGCCCTCGAGCTCGAGCGGCTGAGATACGTTGACCTCAACGATGACGGTATCGGCCGACTGCACGTAGGAAGCGGCGTTGCCGAGAGACGTCGTCGGGATGATGTTGCCCTCTTCCGTGATGGCACATGCCTCGACGATGGCTACATCGATCTTGCCGAGATAGCCGCAGCGGCTCAGCTGAGCCGATTCCGAAAGATGCAGGTCGAGATAATCGACCGAGCCATCGTTGATCTCACTGCGGAGCACCTTGTCCGTCTGATACGGCAGACGTTTCTTGATGCCGTGTACGGAAGCCAGGACATCATCGAGCTCCGGGCCCGTCGATGCACCCGTCCACAGATTAATCGTAAACGGTTCTTTCTTCATGCGCTCTGCCAGAGCAATCGGCACAGCTTTTGGATAAGCAGAAGCTGTGAATCCGCTCGTCGCAACATTCATGCCAGGTTTGATGAATGCGGCAGCTTCTTCGGCAGTCACAATCTTCTCCTGCAGGGACTTGTTACGCACGCGATCGAGAATATCAATCATCAGAAAACCTCCCCCATCGATATCGGGATTCCCCTTCGTAAAAAAACAGTAAAAGCATGGATACGATACAACAATGGTCTTCGCCCCCGTGCTTCACAAACGAGAGTTTGAGAAAATTATAACACAAGGTTATCATAACGATAGTCTATAATCATAGGTTATCGTATTGTTATGTATCAATTATGCCTCATGCCTAAGAATACCACGAAAAAGACGTGCCGTCAATACAGTCTGATTGACGGCACGTCCGTGAGTACGTGACGATATTCACTTTCTCGTAATGTGGTACGAAAGGCTGCTGAGCCCGATGGACAGATCTTCATTGACGATATGCATCGTTTCGGGGACCTTCATCTTGATGGGGGCAAAATTCCAGATGCCCTTGACACCGGCAGCGACAAGCTGGTCGGCCACGCCCTGTGCAAAAGCAGCCGGAACGGCGATAATGCCGATCTGGATATTGCGTTCCTTGACAACCCTCTTGAGATTGCGGATATCCTCCACCTTGACATGGTTGACGATCGTGCCGATGACATTCGGGTCCTGATCGAAAAGGGCCACGAGATTGAAGCCCAGCGTTACGAAATTCTGGTAGTTGGCGAGCGCCGCGCCGAGATGACCGATGCCGACAACCGCGATATTCCAATGGTTGTTGAGGCCCAGTATCTCGCCCACATTGCGCTTGAGCTCATTGACGTAGTACCCGACGCCCTTCTTGCCGAACTGGCCGAAGGAAGCGAGATCCTTGCGGATCTGCTCCGGCGTGATGCCGAGACGGCGTCCGAGATCCTCGGAAGAAATGATATCCCGCCCCTCGTCCTGCACGAGCCGCAGGGTGCGGAAATATAACGGCAGGCGGTCAATGGTCGCCTTGGATATGCTTGTCTGTTCCTTCATGCGCATCCTCCTTCTCTTGCGTTTCAGGCGCATCTGCCTGCTCATCTGATGCTTCTTCTGCATCCGGTGAACTGGCTGTCTCTTCGGCATCGGCCGCATCAGCCACAGCATCTGCATCATCTGCACCGTCTTTGGCTGCTTTGTCGGCTTTATCGGCTGTGTCGGTTTTGTCCTCGGCAGCCTGTTCCTCTGCCTGCGCAGCCGCATCGCCGTCAGCCGTGTCGCTGGGCTGCGGCGCAGCCGGGTCCTGCGCATCAGCCGTTTCCTGCGCGTCAGACTTCTTTACCGAAGCCTCCTCGATGATGGCGGCAATGTCTTCGGCCGAGATGGTCACATGGCCGTCGTCAGCCGGCTTTTTGCCAGCTTGTTCCTGCGGTGCCTCGGTTTTCTCCGAAGCAGCCTCGGTTTTTGTTTCAGGTGCCGTTGTATTTTCTGAATTTGCATCTTTTTCCGCCACAAATTCTTCCGTGGACGGCCCATGCGCCTGCCACAGAGAGGATACACGCGTACCGATGGCACGCAGCTTCTCCTCATCCAGGCCGAACGGCAGGGCCTGCTTCTCCTCATCGGCAGCCGGCCGACTCAGGAAGGAGAGCGCACCGATCAGAGCGGCAATCATCCAGAGCACCATCGACGACGGGATGTTGAAGAGCAGGTCATCCGTCAGGCCATTGAGCGCCACCGACAAGACGGCAAGCCCCAGGCCGAGGGACAGACCGCGCAGCAGGCGCTGCTCCCCCTCCTTCTCCCTGCCGCCGAACGGCTGGTGCAGGGCCAGGAACATCGTGCCGAAGAAGAACCAGAAGAACGCCACTGCGCCGGGAATACCGATCTCCGCCATGTAATTCAGGTAGATGTTATGCGCATGGACAATGAGGATATCCGCGCCCTGCAGATAGAAATCGTATTCCGGATAAACCATCCAGTAGGCTCCCCAGCCAATGCCGAGGAAGGGATGGTCCTGGATCATGGCCACTGTGCTCTCCCAGAAAGCCAGGCGCATCTCCGTCGACGTATCGACCTTCGTGAACACAGAGGTCAGCCGCTCGTAGAGCACCGGATCAGCAGCGAGCAGCAGTGCGCCGACAACCACGCAGGCGAGCAGCACGCGACGGTCCTTCAAAGCGCCGTAGCCCGCGAGAATCACCGCGATGACCAGGCAGGCACCGCGCGCATACGTCATGGCCAGGCAGGCCGCAGCCGCCAGCATGAAGACGCCGAATATCGTGCGCATCTTCCGCTCCCCGGCATGCATGAAGAGGCCGAAAGCCAGACAGATGACGATATCGAGATACCCCGCCAGGATGTTGGGGTTCTCCCAGGTCGAGAACACGCGCTTCCGGAGTTCCGGGAAGGCGTCGCCATCGACCCATTTCATCGAACTGATATCGATGCCGAACAGGAACTGGTAATATCCGTAAAGGATGACCAGTACGGCAGAAACGCCGGCCACGCGCAGCATGATTTTCATCTGCTGCGGCTGCCGGACATTCTGCCCGATTAAAAGATACGTCAGCACGTATACGCCGACAAGATTGTAGTAATTGTAGAAACTGAACGCCCGGTTTGGCGAAGCCAGCACCGACAGGGCGCTGATGACCACGAAGAGCATAGCCGGCACGTCAAAGGGCAGATGACGGAAATGGAATTCCTCATCCTTCCAGAGACGGAGCCCCGTCGCGATGCTCGCGATCAGGAGAGCTGCCGTCGCCGCGCCCGGCGAAAGCGGCAGCAGGAATACCTCAGCGAGCAGGCCATACCAGGCAATCGCCCGGATGCGGCGGCGCCGCCGCTCACGCATGATGGCCCGGCGTTTCTGACGGATATGTACCGATGTCTGATTATCCTCCATGACCTCAATCCTTTCGTGCGAGCAGCATCTGGCGCACTCCGCCGACGAGGTACAGAGACCCCGCAATGACGAGGAGGCGCTCCTTATTCGCCAGTTCCAGGGCACGCCGCAAGGCCTCGCGGTTATCCGCGAAGGACTCGACATGCTGGACGGCCGGTGCCACGCGGCGCAGCAGATCGTCCGCGCTGTCCGCGCGTTCTGACTGCGGCATGGTCACGACGACGGTATCCGTTGGGCGCAAAAGGATATCGAGCATCGTGTCGATGTCCTTGTCCTTCAGGATGCCGAGCAGCAGCACGCGCTGCTCAGCGGGGAAAATATCATCGAGGCTCTGGCGCAGCACGCGCATGCCGGCCGGATTATGAGCACCGTCAATGAGGACCTTCTGCCCGGAAAGCTCGATGAACTCAAAGCGTGCCGGCCAGCTCACGATGCGCAGGGCCTCGCGGACATGCGTGATCGTGATGCGTTCATCGATGTTGTGCAGGAGCGTGCAGGTCATGACAGCGAGCGAACTGTTCTCCACCTGATGGCGACCCAGCAGATGGAGTTCATACGGCTCCTTGTCGACCCCCAGCAGCTCGGAGGTAAATTCCAGCTTCTGCGTGCGCCCGTCACAGGACAGGAAACGCGAGGAGAAATCCTCACCGGCCACGAAGATATCGGCATTCTTTTCCTCAGCCCGGCTGCGGATGATGGCGAGCGGCTCGCCCGTGGCCGCCGTGACCACCGGCACGCCCTCCTTGATGATGCCCGCCTTGTTCTCCGCGATGCTTGCAAGCGTACCGCCCAGCTTATCCGCGTGCTCAAACGTGACATTCGTGATGACCGATACCTCCGGCGTGATGACATTCGTCGAATCGAGCGTGCCGCCGAGGCCCACCTCGATGACAGCGTATTCGACCTGGCACTTGGCGAAATAGTAAAAGCCCAGGGCCGTCAGGACCTCGAACTGCGTCGGATACTCACCGCCTTCCGCCGTCATCTGCTCCGCCTTCTCACGGATGAGCGCCACGCCGTCAGCAAACTCCTGCTCGCTGATGGCCTGACCGTCCACGCGGATGCGCTCCGTATAGGAGACAAGATGCGGCGAACTGTAAAAGCCCGTATGGATGCCGCTGCGGCGCAGGATGCCTTCGAGCATGGCCGAGACAGAACCCTTGCCATTCGTTCCCGTCACATGGATCGTGCGGTAACGGTCCTGCGGCTCCCCCAGTAGCTCCAGCAGCCTGGTGATGCGGCTGAGTCCGAGCCGGATGCCAAAAATCTTCAGCCCTTCCAGATAGGAAATGGCTTCCTGATAATTCATATCACGTCGCTCCATTTCTCAAAGCTTGGCAAGATCCTGGATACGTCCCTCGACAGCCTGCTTCTTCTCCTCATAGCCGGCGAGCTTCTCGCGCTCCTTGGCGACGACAGCCTCCGGGGCCTTCTTGAGGAAGCCCTCGTTGCTGAGCTTGCCCGTGAGGCGCTTGATCTCCTTCTCGAGCTTGTCTAGTTCCTTCTGCAGGCGGGCCGTTTCCTTCTCGACATCGATGAGGCCCTTGAGCGGCAGGTATATCTCGACACCATCGACGACACCGGCCATGGCGTTCTCCGGCTTCTCGGCATCGTCCGCGAGCAGCGTGACCGGCTCAGCCGCAGCGAGCGCCTTGAGGTAGCCCTCATTCTCGGCGAAGACCTCACGCAGGCCGCTTTCCGTGAAGTGGAGCATGACCTCGCTCTTGTGGCCCGGAGCCGCACCGACCTCGGCACGCAGATTGCGCACCGTCTTGATCGTCTCCATGATGGCCGTCATCTGTGCTTCGGCTGCATCGTTGACGAGCGCATCGCTCTCCGTCGGCCAGTCCGCGATCATGATGCTCTTGAACGTCTCGTCATGCGGCACCTTCTGCCAGATCTCCTCCGTGAGGAACGGCATGAACGGATGCAGCAGGCGCAGCGTATGCTCGAGGACATAGGAAAGGACATAGAGCGCCGTATTCTTGGCGCGCACATTTTCCTTGTCGTAGAGACGGGCCTTCGTGAGCTCGATGTACCAGTCGCAGAACTCATTCCAGATGAACTCGTAGATCATGCGGCCGGCCTCGCCGAGCTCGAAGTTATCGAGACTCTTCGTGACGCCTTCCGCCGTCTTGGCATAGCGCGAGAGGATCCACTTGTCGGCAAGCGTGAAGTCGTTCTCCTCCGGCTTGAAGCTCTTATCGAAGCCCTCGAGGTTCATGAGCATGTAGCGCGACGCATTCCAGATCTTGTTGGCGAAGTTGCGCGCACTCTCGACGCGCTCCCAGTAGAAGCGCATATCGTTGCCCGGCGTGTTGCCCGTAATCAGCATGAAGCGCAGCGTATCGGCGCCGTACTTCTCGACGACCTCGACAGGATCGATGCCGTTGCCGAGCGACTTGCTCATCTTGCGGCCCTGGCTGTCGCGCACGAGGCCGTGAATGAAGACGTGATGGAACGGGATGTCCTTGCCGAACTCCAGGCCCATCATGACCATGCGTGCGACCCAGAAGAAGATGATGTCATAGCCCGTGACGAGCGTCGCCGTCGGGTAGAACTGCTCGAGCTCCGGCGTCTTGTCCGGCCAGCCGAACGTCTCGAACGGCCAGAGGCCCGAGCTGAACCATGTGTCGAGCACGTCCTCATCCTGATGGATATGCTTGCTGTGACAGTGCGGGCACTCCGTGAGATCCGTGCGCGAAACGCTCGTCTCGCCGCAGTCATCGCAGTACCAGGCCGGGATGCGGTGGCCCCACCAGAGCTGACGCGAGATGCACCAGTCGCGGATGTTCTCGAGCCAGTTGATGTACGTCTTCGTGAAGCGTTCCGGCACGAACTGGATGCGTCCGTCCTTTACCGCCTCGATGGCCGGTTTTGCGAGGCCCTCCATCTTGACGAACCACTGCTTCGAGACGAGCGGCTCAATCGTCGAATGGCAGCGCGAGCAATGGCCGACGGAATGCTCATGATCCTCGACCGAGACGAGCACGCCCGTCTCCTCGAGCTCCTTGACGAGAGCCTTGCGGCATTCATAGCGGTCCATGCCCGCATACTTGCCGGCACCCTCGAGCATCTTGCCCGTGTTGCCAATGACCTTGATTTCCTCGAGGTGATGGCGCTGGCCCATCTCGAAGTCGTTCGGATCGTGCGCCGGCGTAACCTTGACGGCGCCCGTGCCGAAGTTCTTGTCGACGTATTCATCGGCGAACAGCGGGATGCGGCGGCCGACGACCGGCAGGATCAGCGTCTTGCCGACGAGATCTTTGTAGCGCTCGTCATCCGGATGGACGGCGACGCCCGTATCGCCGAACATCGTCTCCGGACGCGTCGTCGCGATCTCGACATACTTGTCCGGCTCTCCCTCTACCTCATAGCGCAGATGCCAGAGGTGGCCCTGCTCCGTCTCGTGCTCGACCTCGATGTCCGAGATGGCCGTGTTGCACGACGGGCACCAGTTCGTGATGCGCGTGCCCTGATAGATGAGTCCTTTTTCGTAGAGGCTGACGAAGACCTCGCGGACGGCGCGGCTGCAGCCCTCGTCCATCGTGAAGCGCTCGCGGTCCCAGTCAAGCGAAGAGCCGAGCGAACGCAGCTGGAACATGATGCGGCTGCCGAACTTCTCCTTCCAGTCCCAGACGCGCTCGAGGAATTTCTCGCGGCCGAGTTCATAGCGGTTCGTGCCTTCTTTGCGCAGAGCGGCCTCAACCTTGGCCTGCGTCGCGATGCCGGCGTGGTCACAGCCCGGGATCCAGACCGTGTTGTAGCCCTGCATGCGATGGTAGCGGATCAGGATATCCTGCAGCGTATTGTCGAGCGCATGGCCCATGTGCAGCTGGCCCGTGACATTTGGCGGCGGGATGACCATGCTGTACGGCTTCTTGCTCTTGTCGACCTCGGCATGGAAGAACTTGTTCTTCTCCCAGAACTCATACCATTTCTTCTCAAACGACTGCGGGTCATAAACCTTCGGGATGTTGTTCCCGAGCTCTTCTTTCTCTGGCATACGAATCCTCCTCAAAAAAATAAAGCGCCTCCGTCCAAAAGGACGAAAGCGCCTGCCTTCGTGGTACCACCAATCTTCTCATGCAGCCACGGCCGCATGACTCTCGCGTTAACGCCGCCCACGTCCCCGCCTACTGACGTTCAGCCGGAAAACTCCGAAGCTACCTTCCGCACCCTCCTGCCGGGACTCTCACCAGCCGTCCCCTCTCTGCACCAGGCCAGGCGCGTACTCTTCTTCCTCATCGTCTTTGCTTTATATGGAAATCATCTTATCACATGCAAAAAAAAATTGCAACCAGCATGTCTTCGGTAAAAGTATATCCGGCTTATCTCAGGAAAAGACCTGATCTCATAAAAGAAACTTTGCCACTAAAAAAACATAAAAACCCTGGAAAACGGTGCGTTCCAAGGCTCTTGTGCGGATGTTCCATGCCGTTAGTCGGAAACAGGTGATTCTGTTTCGGTGGATTGACGGAACTCGTGCGGGATGTGGCGGTCGTGGATTTTTTTGCCGTGGCGGTTGTAATACTCGACCTTGTCGCTGTACATGCGCTGGTCGGTGCGACAGATGGCTTCGTTCAGGTGCGCGGTATCGGATACCCAGTCGCTGCCGAGGGCAATGGACAAGTCCTGTTCACGGCCGACCAGCTCGCGCAGGCGGCGGAAGCTGTTCTTGAAATCGAGTGCTGTGACGAGCGGCATCAGCACGAGGAATTCATCGCCGCCCATGCGGTAGGTGTTCTCAAGGCCGTAGCACTTCGCGAGCAGCCGGGCCACTCGCTTCAACGCTTCATCTCCTGCCTGATGACCACGCGTGTCGTTGATTTCCTTGAGGCCGTTGACGTCCGCGTAGACGATGCCCGCATAGCTCGAATGCTGCGTCAGGAAGTCAATCTTCTCGATACAGGCGTTGCGGTTGTGCAGCCCTGTCAGCGCATCGTAGCGGCTCGCACGCTCGAGCTCCACCATGAGGCGATGGTTCGTGATCTTCGAGGCGATGAAGTACGACACCGTCTCGAGCACCGTGACCGTATTGACAAGTTCACTCTTCTCATAGTTGTCGACGCCGAGGTAACCGATGAGCTCGCCCGCGTGATAGAACGGCGCGTCGATGATGCGCTCAATGCCCTGACGCTTGAGGTTCCAGTAGTCGACGGGATCGTCGTCCCTCAAAACCTCGATATTCTCGATGATGACGCTCGACGCCTTCTCGAGGAACTTCTCCCAGCCGCCAATGTACGTCTGATAGTCAAGATGCTGCAGCGTATCCATCTCCGGCTGAACCCCCGGCGCACACCACTCAAAGGTATTCGAGACGGTCTCTCCATCCGTCTCGAGGATGTAGAGACGGTCCGGGTGCAGCACATGGCTGAGCTCCCGCAGCGCGTGGTTCATCGCCGTCTCGTAATCGTCCTCGCCGTTGAGAATCTTCGAGATGCGCAGGATGATGTCGTTCGTCGTGTACTCGCGCTTCATCTGCAGCTGCCGCGCACGGTCGAGATCGACATTCATGAATGTGTAAGCGACATAGCCCGGCTGCTCGAGCGGCATGATCGTGAAATCCAGCCAATGATCGATCTCCGGCGCATAGATGCAGTCACGGATGGCCCTGCCCGCCTGATACGCCCTCGTGCAGTACGTCATCCAGACGAGGTCCGCATTCTCGTAGGCCTCCAAGAAGCGCTTCCCCAAAAGCTCTTCTTTTGTCAGCCCCGCCATCTCGCAGTAAATCTTGTTGACAAAGACGTACTGCGCGTCCTGCACGGTCTTGCCATCCTCGGCGAAGATCAGCTTATAGACTACATACGCCACCGGGACATCGCTGTAGATATCTGGTATCCAATCTTTTTCCATCGTATTCATCCTATCAGTAATCATCACGCAAGATCCAGCTCAGCCCCTCAAAGCTCGCCGCGGAATGCCCGCGCGAGTATGGACTGCTTCATGCGGTCAATCGTTTCCAGCACCGACTCCGCCGACTGTCGGACCAGCTCCTCGCGGCCAAGCAGTCGATCAAGGATCCGGACAATCTCTTGCTGTTCAAGAAGCGACGCCATCGGTATCGTCAACTGACGCAATCCCTTAATGGGAACAGTCAGCTGTGCCGTTCCCTTTGCGATTTTCGTAGCTTTTCGATAAAAATTCTTCTCCTGCAGAGCATACCATAGATACCTCTGCAATATAACGTCTTTCTTCAGCTTCAGCAGTGCCATATGACGCTGGAAGCAGAAAGCTCGGTCGGTATCGACAAGTACAGGGATGCCATACGTTCCGACCAATGTGTAGAGTACATCACCATTTTGCGGCTTGCGCGTGTCAGTCAGCGCATCGTAGTAATCCTGCGGAACAAATCGTGTATCCGAGAAATTGAGTTTGCCTGTGTTCACATTCGAGATGACCAAGAACGGAATGCCACTGCTCGATTTTGGTGGCGGCATGTGGTCACCGTCAAAGATGCTGTCACAGACTTCAGCCAATACTACACTTCGATATGCAGGCGCATCTATCTCATACTCTTTCCTCCACTTCGCTGTCAGTTTTCCTGCAAAAGCATCATGCAGCAGGGCGGCTTTGCGCGTTTCGTGATCATCGAGAACAGACTGCACCTTTTCCTTGGCAGCATCGAGCTTGGCAAACAGGGACTCGATGCGTGCGACAAGGCGTTGCTGCTCGGAAATCGGAGCAATAGGAAACTTTATTTCTCCTGCGCGTCTTGCCGATAATTCCAAAAAAGTCGTTCCACTTGCATACTGGGTCAGAAGTGTTTGATTCCCCTTAAAAAACCAATATAAATACCGAGGCTCAAAATGCACGGACGGAAGAAAACTCTTGAATCCCTGATTTGTACAAATGTCATTTTCAGCAATCGCGACATAGCCAATCGGCGCTCTGGAAGACAGAAGCACTGTATTGGGTGGCATTAACTTCGTCGAAGACTTTGCCAGTCCCTGTTCCGTAATATTTTTCTTACCTCGTGAAATATATACTTCATGGTAATTTGATAAATCTGCCGGAGTAATCCAAGGGACCTCTCCTCCATCGTAATATTCTGGATGACTGGATGATGGTGTTCCACCGCCAACAATCGTAGTGATTTTTCCCAGATACACCCACTTCCATCCCTCTGGCAGCTGATACGGCTGTTCCTCTCCGGGTACGAGGGCAGCGGCAAGGCGTTCTTCTGGTGTCATTTCCTGTTTTTTCTTGGCCATGCTCACTTCTCCTTTGCCGCGCGCAGTTCGTCGGCGACTTCCTGCAGGAGCTGCACGGCGTCCTTGAGACTCGCGATGGCACTCTCGGCGCTCTCGACGGGATCGGGCAGATCTTCGTAGTCGATGATGGAGTCGTCCTTGATTAGGCCGAGGTCGAGGCTGTCGTCCTTCGCGGCAATCTCCTCGCGCGTATAACAGTGCCAGCGCTCGTCGGCGATGCTGCGGCGGTCGTCCGCCTCATACGCCTTGACGAAGTCGGCGAAGTCCTCTTTGCGCAGCGGGTGCGTCTTGCCGAAGGACGGCATGTTCGTGCGCAGATCGTAGAACCAGACTTCTTTGGTATTGCCCTGGTCGGCTGCGCCGCGCGTGAAGAAGAGCACGTTCGTCTTGACTCCCTGGGCGTAGAAGATGCCCGTCGGCAGGCGCAGGATGGTGTGCAGGTCGCATTTCTCCATGAGGTCGCGGCGGATCGCCTGGCCATCGCCGTCCGCGAACAGCACATTGTCGGGCAGGACGACGGCGGCGCGCGCCTTGCCGTCGGGCTTGAGGCTGCGATAGATGTGCTGGAGGAAGTTGAGCTGCTTGTTGCTCGTCGTGTAGGTGAAATCGTCGCGCGTCGCGCGCTCGCCGCCCTTCTTCGTGCCAAACGGCGGATTCGTCAGCACGACATCGTAATCCTTGAACCGCTTGCCGAAGTTGGAAAGCGTGTCGCCAAGGAAGATTGGTCCTTCGATGCCGTGCAGCATGGCATTCATGAGCGCGAGGCGGTGCGTGTCGTGAACGAGCTCACAGCCGGAGAAGGCCTCCTTTATCTCAAAGTCCGCCATATCTGCCGTGAGGTCAGCGTAGTCATCCGTCTGGGACTTGACGTACTGCGCGGCGGCGATCATGAAGCCGAACGTGCCGCAGGCGGGGTCATTGCAAAGTTCGCCGGGCTGCGGCTTCACGAGCTGCGTCATGACATCGATGAGCACGCGCGGCGTGAAGTACTGGCCCGCGCCGGATTTCTTCTCGTTGGCGTTTTTCTCGAGCAGGCCCTCGTAGAGGCTGCCGAGCCCTTCTTCCTTCGCGGAGAACCAGTCGAGTTCATCGATGCTCGCGATGATCTTCTCGAGGTTCTTCGGCTCGTCGATATTCGTCGCGGCTCCGGCGTAGATCTCGCGCACGCGGCCCTGCGTCTCCGTACCGAGCTTGTCGAGTACGGTCTTGTAACGGTTCTTGAGTTCAAGCCCCTTCAGGGCCCGGAGGGCATCCCAGCGGCAGTCTTCAGGTATCGTGTCCTCGGCGCCCGTCTCCTTTGCCATCTTGAGGAAGAGGATGTAGGTCAGCTCGGTCACGTACTGATGATAGGTGATGCCGTCATCGCGCAGGACGTTGCAGAGGTTCCAGAGTTTCGCTACGATTTCTTGTGTGGTCATGCCGATTTTCCTCCATCGTCATAGAGATAGTTGTTGAGTTTGTCGATGACTTCCGCCAGATGACCATGGAAGATTTTGTCGTGGCGCGGCAGACCGCCCTCCATCTTGAAGCGGCGGTCTTCGCTGAACATCTGCATGCCGATGACGTAATTCTCATCGGCCAGGAAGTATTTCTCGATTTTGCGCAGAACATTTTCCTGCGGCTTGGTGAGTTGATTCTGCCGGTGCAGTTCATCGATCAGCCGGCTGACGGCATCGTGAATGCGCTCCGCGTGGCTCTTGAGCGGCGTGCCGATGGTCGCGCGTCGTATGAGGCTGATGATATCGGCCGTGACGGCTGCCCCATCGCCGCCCGCCATGGCCTCCGACAGCTGGCGCTCGGTGAAATGCAGCTCGCTGAGCTGCTTGCGCAGGCTCTTGAGTTCCTGCATCGTGAGGTCCTGCGGCCGCGTGCAGATGATTCTGAGCGCCTCGACCTTGTCACGGTTCTCACGGACCCACGCGGTGAAAGATTCGATGTAGTCCTCCGGCCGCGTCTCCCCTTCGCCGTAGCCGGAGCGGACGCTGATGACACGGTCTTCGTGGCTGTCGATGACAATGCCCCTGCGCGTGCGGTGAATGGCTTCCAGCTTCGTAACGGCCTCGCGGTTTGCGAGCAGGACGGTGCGCGCCTGCTCGCTGGGCAGTGCGTGCACCTGGTTGATGAAATCCGTCAGCGAGGCCGGCACTTTTCCCGCAATGGTCAGCGAGGCCGCCGCTTCTTTGTCCTGTGCCTTGTCGAGCAATTTGCTCTTGCGGCGCAGGCGGCTCGTGAAGCGGTCGAGACGGACACTGAGCCGTTTCTGCCTCGCCCGGTCATCGTCCCCGTCAGCTGCCAGCGCTTCCTGCTCGAGCCCGTCGAGCATCTTGGCAAACGTCTCCTTCGGGTTGGCGGCGACGGGCTTCATATTGCTGACGGTTTCGAGAGCAGCATACGTGCCGACCGGGTCGTAGATATCGAAGGCCTCCTTGTGGATGGCCGGACACAGGCGCGTCGCACGGCCGAGCATCTGCTCAAAGAGGATGCGAGACTTCACGCGGCGCAGGAAGACGAGCGTCGTGATCTCCGGGACATCGATGCCCGTCGAGAGCAGGTCTACCGTCACGACGATGCTCGGATACTGCTCATTCTTGAAGTGCAGCACGGCTTCGCGTATCTTTTTCTGATTGCCGTTCTCGATGGTGCCCGTGATCTTGCTGATGGCACCCGCGGGCACGATGCCCTCATAGATTTCGCGCAGCAGGCGCACGATGAGGTCGGCGTGCTGGTCGTTGGCGGCGAAAATGAGCATTTTCCCTTGTGAGCGTTCGGCCGGATCAAAGCGGTCGGCAATCTCCTTCAGCACGGCCCGGTTGAAATTCTCCGTGATGACCGTGCGGTTGAAGTCGTCGACATCGAAGTCGAGCTCGTCCGCCAGCTGCGCGCCATTGAGGAGTTCGCCCGTCTCGGGGTCGAGCATCACGACCTGCTCGCCCTGCTCATAGTGGATGCCCCTGGTGGAAAGCTCGGTCTCGATGTGGATGGGGGCATTGTGGTCGACGAGGTAGCCGTCGACGACGGCCTCACGGTAGGAATACGTGAAAACCGGCGTGCCGAAAATCTGCGTCGTATGCAGCGCGGGCGTCGCCGTCAGCGCGATCTTCACGGCATCGAAGTACTCGACGACATTGCGGTATTTGCTCAAATAGTCGCGCTGGTCGCGATAGAGCACCTCGTCCTCACTCATGTCGCGGTCGAGGATGTAGCCGCGGTGCGCCTCATCGATAATCACGAGGTCGAAGTCCGTGACGGCCGGCATCGCCTCGCCCTCGTGATAGAGGATGCGGCGCACGAGGCTCTGGACCGTCGCGACCTGCACGCTCGTCTCGCGTTCGACGACGGCATCGTCGGCAATGCCCTGGACATTGTAGATCTGCGTGAGCGTCTGAAGCTCGGCGAGCTTGACTTCGCGGAAGGTATCCTCCGCCTGCGCGCCGAGGACATTGCGGTCGACAAGAAAGAGGATGCGGCGGAAACGGTCAGTCTTGAGGAAGCGGTAGATAAGCGCGAGGATCAGGCGCGTCTTGCCCGTGCCGGTCGCCATCGCGAGCAGCATCGAGGTCTGGCCGTCAGAGAGGGCCTGCTCAACGGCTTCGACGGCTCTGACCTGATAGTCCCTGAGGCTCAGGCCCTGCGGGTCGCGCAGCTCATCGTAGGGCTCGGCGGCGAGACGCTTCTCCCCCGCTGCCTTGTCCTGCTGCAGGAGTGCCAGGATGCCGTCGGGCGACATCCAGCCGCGCAGGGCGTGCGGGATGTTCATCGGGTCGCGCAGATCCTGGAACCAGATGCCAGATTTCTCCTTGTACTGTTCGATGTAGGGGCGGCCGTTCGTCGCGAAGGTGAAGGGGACCTGATAGTCCCCCCACCGGCCGGCGGCGTAAGGAGCCTGGTCTTCCGCGACAACGGCGTAGCGCCTGCCCTGCCCGTCGAGCACAGAAGCGACGTCCTTGTACGCCGCCTTGGCCTCGACGACGGCAACCATCTTCTCCCCGCAGAACAGGGCGTAGTCAACGGGTCCCGTGCTGGTCGGCCACTCCGCAATGGCCATGTTCCTGCCCTTCTGCGGGCGCGTGCCCCTGCTGTGGCGCAGCTTTTGCGTGTCGGCCTCCCAGCCTACGCGGCGCAGCTGTTCGTCGATGGCAAGGCGAGTCTCCGCTTCGCTCTTGTGACGGTGCAGGGCAGCGAGGCCGGCACGCTGCTGGCGTTTGGCGCGCGACAGGCGTTCGGCCTTTGCCGTCTCAATAGCCTTTGCTGCCACTTCTTCATCATGGGCCGCTTCCCTCCGGCGCTCGGCAGCGGATTCGCGCGCCTCCATGACTTCCGGCGGCACGAAGTCGCGATGCTCATAGCGGTAATCGCCATACGTCTCGTAAAACCATTCGGTAAGCGTATAGGCAAGCGGCAGCAGGAGCCTGCAGTCCTCGACCGATTCATAGCTTTCGTGAACGGCAAGGTTGCGCTTCTTGCGCAGGGTGTGAAGAATGGCGGCAATATCCGGCGCGATGTAGCCCTCGCGCTCAAGACGGCGGATGCGGTGTACGGCGTCGTCCGGCACCGGATGCTCGATGGCATCGATGTCGTAGATGAGCTGGACGATGGTTTCCCCGATCATGCCCAGCTTCATGAGACACGCGTTGGCGTCCGACTGCCAGTAACGCTCAGCCTGCTGCCCGAAGCGCGCCAGCACGGGAAACCGTTCGAGCAGAAATAAAAAATTGGATTCCATGAAGCCGCCCCCTATGCCAAGTATCAAACATCCCTGCCGCCAAAGACAGCAGGGATGCCAAACGTCTTTATTCTATTTTAATATTCCACGCCTGGAGGAAAAATCCTGCTGTATGGTCATCCGTAATGCACAAAACAAACGTATGCTCTTACCGGTGGCGCAGATAGCACGGCACGAGGAACAGCGCGCTGACGGCCAGGCCGAAAAACAGCGGATTGCCGGCGGCACCGAGGAAAACGACGAGCAGTGCGGCGGCGGTGGAACATGCCATCGAGAGCGTGGCGCTGAGGTTCGTGATCGTGCCCGAAGCGAAAATCGCAAAGCTCAGCGGCAGGAAGATGCCGCCGCTCCGAAGCGCCATCGAGAGATAATTCCAGAACAGGACCTGCGAGCCCTCGTTGAGCAGGGCGATGAACGCCGCCAGTGCAATCGTCAGCAGCACGATGAGCCGCGTGACCGCAAGCTCTGAGAGATGGTACGGATGATTGACCGTGGGAATCTCCGTGATGTCGATCTCCTGCTGCTCGGGATTCCCGGCCAGCTTATGGATCTTGCGGGCGCGCAGCGTGACGCGGGCGCGGTGGAAGATATCGCGCGAGAGCATCGTGCCGATGCCCAGCGAAAGGCCGGCAATCGAGCCGATCAGCGAGAGCATGATGCCGCCCATCGCGATGCCGCCGAGCAGCGTCGGCTGTTCCGTCAGGAGGTATACCGGCAGCGAAAGGATCGGCGTGACCTCCGGGTGCACGGCGCCCATGTAGATGCCGACCATCGCGCAGGGCAGGCCGACCGGCAGGCTGATGAGCGCCGCCGTGAACGCGGCCACCGAAGCCGTGCGCGGGTTCGATGCCGAGAAGATTGCCTGGATATACGACTGAGTGCAGAGCATGCCGATGACGACCGAGGCAAAGTTGGCCAGGATATGGCTGATGTCCCCGTGGAACAGATTGAACGTGCCGGCAGGCAGGGAAGACGAGACGGCCGGATCCGTCAGCACCGCATGGCCGGCCATGAAACCGGCAATGGCCATCGTGACCCAGATGACGATCATCTTGAGGATGCCGCCGACGCCGGCACTCTTCATGCCGCCGAAGAACGCATAGGCCGCGACGGCCAGTACGAGCAGGATGGTCGCCGGCACAAAGGAAATGCCGAACAGGACCGAAATGATGTAGATGGCCGGCAGGCAGCTGGCCACGGCACTGAACAGGATGCCGATGGACGAGACGATGCTCGAGAACACGCCGCAGGTCAGACCGAAATTCTGAGCCAGGAACTGCGGAATCGTTTCCAGCGCTGTGCGCCGCAGGGGCTTGGCATAGAAGAGCCCCATGATGATGAGGCCGACGCCCGAGCCGATCGTGAACCACCAAGCCGAAAGGCCGGTCGTCGCGGCCAGCTGCGCCGTACCGACGGTGGCGCCGCCGCCGACACAGGTACCTGCGATGCCGCCCGCGACGAGCGGCACGCCGGCCGAACGCCCGCCGACGCTGAAGCCCTTCGTCGAATGGACGGAGCGCGCGGCGCGGATGCCGAAGCCGAGGACCACGGCAATCGTTGCACAGATGATGGCAATTTGTATGAACGAGACTTCCATGAAAACATACACCTCATTCCAGAGATTCTTCCTCTGGCGTCTCGAGACACAGGGGAAATGAAAATATATATCATATATTAGGTCAACGACAGGGAATAGTCAATTACGAAGCGGGAAATCGCTCATGCCTTTTCTGCATGACCATGATACAGGCTTGAGATGAAAAAAATGCCATCGTGGGATGGTACAATCTTCCCACGATGGCATCCTGTCCTGCCTGTGCTCAGCCAAACCAGATCCAGAGCACGCCGATGACGGCCACGGCCAGTGATACGCGATGGCGCTGATACGGATACGCCAGGAACCCCACCTGTGTCGTATCGTAGAGCCAGGCCAGTATCTTTTCTGCGACGAAATGAATGATACTGCCCACGATATAAGCCAGGCCCAGCTGAATGATGAACCAGAGGATCGCGACAGAGAGTCCCAGCATCGCGCCGAAACCGGTCAGGATCAGACAGATGACGATGACGGCAATGGCCAGCATGAAGAGCGAGCCCCCCACCGCCACACCGATGGCAGCAAAGGCCGCCAAAAGCGATTTCAAAAGATCCATCAATCACACCCCCCAAAACTCTTGTTTTCTTCTTATTATGAACGAATATTTGCCTTTGTCAAGTACCGTCTGACGAGTGGCCGATGCCAACGCATTCAGACGTTCCTTTCCTGGAGCAGCGGCTGCAGGAACTTCCCGGTATACGACGCTGAGACTTTGACGATGTCTTCGGGGCGCCCCGTCGCTACGATGGTGCCGCCCTGGTCACCGCCCTCGGGGCCGAGGTCGATGATGTAGTCCGCCGTCTTGATGACGTCGAGGTTGTGCTCGATGACGACGACCGTGTCGCCGCCGTCGACGAGGCGCTGCAGGATGTCGAGCAGTTTGTGGATATCCGCCGTATGGAGGCCCGTCGTCGGCTCATCGAGGATGTAGAGCGTCTTGCCCGTCGAGCGGCGCGAGAGCTCCGTCGCCAGCTTGACGCGCTGGGCCTCGCCGCCCGAGAGCGTCGTGGCCGGCTGGCCGAGCTTGATGTAGCCGAGGCCGACATCCTGGATGATCTTGAGCTTGCGCGCAATGCGCGGCACATTGGCAAAGAAGTCCACGGCCTCGTCGATGGTCATATCGAGCACTTCCGAGATATTCTTTCCTTTATAGCGCACTTCGAGCGTCTCGCGGTTGTAGCGTGCGCCCTTGCAGACCTCGCAGGGAACGTAAACATCGGGCAGGAAGTGCATCTCGATTTTCAGGATGCCGTCGCCCTTGCAGGCTTCGCAGCGGCCGCCCTTGACGTTGAAGCTGAAGCGTCCGGCCTTGTAGCCGCGCATACGCGCCTCGCTCGTCTGGCTGAAGAGCTCACGGATGGCATCGAAGACACCCGTGTACGTCGCCGGATTCGAGCGCGGCGTGCGGCCGATGGGCTGCTGATCGATGTCGATGATCTTGTCGATGTTCTCGAGGCCCTTGATTTTCTTGTGTTTGCCCGGCTTGCCCTTCGCGTGGTAGAGGCGCGAGGCTATACCCTTGTAGAGGATCTCGTTGACGAGCGTCGACTTGCCCGAGCCCGATACGCCGGTCACGAGGGTCAGGGTACCGAGCGGGAATTTCACCGTCAGGTTCTTGAGGTTGTTCTCCGCCGCGCCGACGATCTCGATGAACTTTCCATTGCCCGGGCGGCGCTTGGCCGGTACGGGAATGAATTTCCGGCGCGAGAGATACTGCCCCGTGATGGACTCGGGCACCTTCATGATGTCCTCGACGGTGCCCTGTGCCACGACCTGGCCGCCGTGCGCACCGGCACCCGGGCCGATGTCGACGATGTGGTCCGCCGCGTACATCGTGTCCTCGTCGTGCTCGACGACAATCAGCGTGTTGCCGAGGTCGCGCAGATGCTTGAGCGTCGCGAGCAGCCGGTTGTTGTCCCGCTGATGAAGGCCGATGCTCGGCTCGTCGAGGACGTAGAGGACGCCCTGCAGGCCCGAGCCGATCTGCGTGGCCAGACGGATGCGCTGGGCCTCGCCGCCCGAGAGCGTGCCAGCCGAGCGCGAGAGCGTCAGGTAGTCGAGGCCGACATTCAGCAGGAAGCTCAAGCGCGCATGGATTTCCTTGAGGATCTGACTGGCGATTTTCTGTTCGCGTGCCGTGAGTTCCAGGTTCTCAAAGAAGGCATCGGCCTGACGGATGGTCATGGTCGTGACTTCATAGATGTTCCTGCCGCCCACCGTGACGGAAAGCGTCTCCGGCTTGAGGCGCGCACCGTGGCAGGCCTTGCAGGGGATCTCCGTCATGTAGTTCTCGTAGGACTCGCGCATCTCGTCGGAGTCCGTCTCCTGATAGCGGCGCGAGAGCAGGGGCATGACGCCTTCAAACGGGACGAAATACTCCTTGTTCTCCCCAAACATATTCACGTAATGGAATTTGTAGCGTTCATCGCCAGATCCATGCAGCAGGACATCCTGCGTCTTCTTGTCGATCTCGTTCCAGGGTGTCTCCAGCGTATAGCCGCGGGACTCGAGCAGTGCCTTCATGACGCACATCGCATAGGAATGCAGGTTCTTTGAGAGCGGCGCAAAGACGCCGCCACCCACGCTGAGCTCCGGATCCGGCAGGACAAGCTCCTCGTCAAATTCCATATGGCTGCCGAGTCCCATGCAGACCGGGCAGGCGCCGTACGGATTGTTGAAGGAGAACATGCGCGGCGTGATCTCAGGCAGGCTGATGCCGCAGTCGACACAGGCAAAATTCTCGCTGAACATCAGGAGTTCGCCATCGACGATCTGCACATAGGCCACGCCATCGCCAAGCTTCAGCGCCGTCTCCAGCGAATCAGCGAGGCGCGTTTCCATGCCCTCGCGCACGACGAGACGGTCGATGACGACTTCAATCGTGTGCTTCTTGTTCTTTTCGAGCTGGATATCCTCGCCGACATCCATGACTTCGCCATCGACGCGCACGCGCACATAGCCTTCATGGCGGATATGCGCCAGGATCTTCTTGTGCTCGCCCTTCTTGCCGCGCACGACCTGCGCCATGATGAGCAGCTTCGTACGTTCCGGCAGTTCCTTGATCTGATCGATCATCTGATCGACCGTCTGCTGCGTGATGGACTTGCCGCATTTGGGGCAGTGCGGGCGGCCGGCCCTTGCGAACAAGAGGCGCAGATAATCGTAGATTTCCGTGACCGTGCCGACCGTGGAACGCGGATTGTGGCTCGTCGTCTTCTGGTCGATGGAGATGGCCGGCGAAAGGCCATCGATCTGATCAACGTCAGGCTTGTCCATCTGGCCAAGGAACTGTCTCGCATACGACGAAAGCGATTCGACATAGCGGCGCTGTCCTTCGGCATAAATCGTATCGAAAGCCAGCGAAGACTTGCCGGAACCCGAAAGCCCCGTGATGACCACGAGCTTGTCACGCGGGATCTCGAGGCTGATATTCTTGAGATTATGGGCGCGCGCGCCCTTGATTCTGATGCTGTTTTCCATAATCATATTCCTTCATGTATCTGCATGTCCGCCCTCAGGCCTCAGCATGGCGGCGGATCATCAAATGGTAAACGAGCTCGCTCAACAGGTAGCCGGCGAGCATCAAAATGGCCATCGGCAGCGGATTGCTGTCGCCGGCAATACCGGTCAGCGGCATCATCACGCCGCCCAGGATCATCTGGCTGAAGCCCAGCAGCGCACTGGCCGAACCGGCATTCCTGCCCTGGCGCGAAAGTGCGAGCGAAAAGCTGGCCGTCCCCATGATGGAAAGCGGCACGATCGTCACGAACAGGACGGGCAGCGTATACCAGATGGGCGCGCCGAACAGGAAGCCCACAAGCAGGAAAACCGCACCAATCAGCGGGATCCGCAGCGAGATTGCCAAAAGCTTTTCATCGGGCACGCGTCCGGCAAAACGCGCGGGAACGGTGCCGGCCACGAGCAGGCCCGCGCCGATGCCGCCAAAGATCAGGCTGTAGGCCTGAGCCGAAACGTGGTAAACATTCTGGAAGACGAACGAACTGCCGCCGATATACGAAAAGAATGAACCGAAGAAAAAGAGCTGCAGCAGGCAGTGGCCGAGAAAATAACGGTCGCGCAGGAGCTGCGGGAATTTGGCAAACGATTGTCCGATGCTGTGCAGCCGTTCGGCCGGCTTGAGCGTCTCGCGGTAGAGCGCCGTGGAAACGAACTGGGCGATGCCGACGAGCACGAGAATGGCAAAGATGCCGCGCCAGCTCGTGAAGCGCAGGATCTGGCCGCCGACGACCGGCGCTGCAATCGGTGCCAGTCCGTTGACGAGCATCAAAATGGCAAAGAACCGCGTGAGCTCCGGCCCCTCCGCCACATCGCGCGCGATGGCCCGGGCGATGACGATGCCGCTCGCGCCGCTGAAGCCCTGCAGGAAACGGAATACGAGGAAGGCCGTGATGTGTTCGGACAGGCAGGCGCCGGCACTCGCGGCCGTAAAGACCAGCATGCCCAGCAGCAGGGGCAGCTTGCGTCCAAAGCGGTCGGAAAGCGGCCCCATGAAGATCTGCCCGAAGGCCATGCCGAGCATCGTCATGGTCAAGGTCAGCTGTGTCAGCGAGGCCGATATTCCGAAATCCCCGCCGAGTTCCGGCAAAGCCGGCAAATACATATCCGTCGAAAGCGGTGCCATCGCCGTCATGATGCCGAGAAACACCGTCAAAAACAACTTCTGCCTTGGACTCAATCGCAAAAGAATCTTCCTTTCCCAAATCGTAACCTGTTTCCTGATACGCGTCATGATTGTTTCGGTTTCGCGCCGGGCAGGCTGCCGTCGAGCTCCAGGATCATATCGCGGAGTTCCGCCGCCCGCTCAAATTCAAGGGCCCGCGAAGCCTGCTGCATCTCGCGCGTCAGCGTCTTGATGAGCTTTTCCTTATCCTTCTTCGTCAGCTTCTTCCTGCCCTTCTTGACCTCGTACCTGCCCCCCGTCTCGGCGACGAGCGTCGTCTCAATGAGCGGTTTGATGGGCTTGACGATGGTCTTCGGCGTGATGCCATGGGCCTTGTTGTACGCGTCCTGGATCTCGCGGCGGCGGGCTGTCTCGTCGATGGCCCGCTGCATCGAATCCGTAATACGATCCGCGTACATGATGACATGGCCATGTGCATTGCGGGCAGCACGGCCGATGATCTGGATGAGCGACGTATCGGAACGCAGGAAGCCTTCCTTGTCGGCATCGAGAATGGCGATCAGCGATACCTCCGGCATGTCGAGGCCCTCACGCAGGAGGTTGATGCCGACGAGCACATCGAATTCGCCGGCCCGCAGGTCGTGGATGATCTCCGCGCGCTCGATGGTCGCGATATCCGAATGCAGGTAACGAACCTTGACGCCGACTTCCTTGAAGTAATCCGTGAGGTTCTCGGCCATCTTCTTCGTCAGCGTCGTGACGAGCACGCGCTCCTGCCGTTCGATGCGCAGCTTGATTTCCGCCAGCAGGTCGTCGATCTGCCCTTCGAGCGGCCGCACCTCGATCTCGGGGTCCAGCAGGCCCGTCGGGCGGATGATCTGCTGTGCCACCTGCTGCGCCTGGCTGAGCTCGTACTTGCCGGGCGTTGCCGACACATAGATGATCTGGTTGATGCGGGCGGCAAACTCCTCAAAGGTCAACGGGCGGTTGTCAAAGGCCGAGGGCAGGCGGAAGCCGTTCTCTACAAGCGACACCTTGCGGCTGCGGTCGCCGGCATACATCGCATGGAGCTGTGGCAGCGTCACATGGGACTCGTCCATGACAATCAGGAAATCTTCCGGGAAGTAGTCGAGCAGCGTATACGGCGCATCTCCGGCCTTGCGGTGCGTCAGATGGCGCGAATAGTTCTCGATGCCCGAGCAGTAGCCGACCTCCTGCATCATCTCGAGATCGTAGCGCGTGCGTTCCTCGATGCGCTGCGCTTCGAGGAGCTTGCCATCGGCCTTGAATTTCCGGACCTGTTCCTCCATCTCCGCCTCGATGTCCTTCATGGCAATCTTGAGGTCCTCGTCTTCCGTGACGTAGTGCGAAGCCGGGAAGATCATCGAATGCGTGCGCTCGCCATAGACCTCTCCCGTCACGACGTCGAACTCGAGGATGCGGTCGACTTCGTCGCCAAAGAGCTCGATGCGCACGGCGCGGTTGTTGTAGCCGGCCGGAAAGACCTCGATGACGTCGCCGCGCACGCGGAACTGGCCGCGCTCAAACGCCACGTCATTGCGCTCATAGCGGATGGAAATGAGCTTGCGCAGAATGGCATCGCGCTCGACCTCCTGTCCCTTGTGCAGCGACAGCACCATTTCGTGGTAGCTTTCCGGTGAACCCAGACCATAGATGCACGAAACCGACGCGACGATGATGACGTCGCGGCGCTCAAAGAGCGAACACGTCGCACTGTGACGCAGCTCATCGATCTCGTCATTGATGGAGGCGTCCTTCTCGATGTACGTGTCCGTCGAAGCGATGTAGGCCTCAGGCTGATAGAAATCGTAGTAGCTGACGAAATAGCCTACATAATTATGAGGGAAGAACGCCTTGAACTCACTCGCAAGCTGCGCGGCCAGCGTCTTGTTGTGCGCGATGACGAGCGTCGGCTTCTGCACCTTCTCGATGACCTTGGCGATCGTGTACGTCTTGCCCGTGCCCGTCGCGCCGAGCAGGACCTGCGCTTTCTGTCCCGCTTCCACACCGGCCGCCAGCTCAGCAATCGCTTCGGGCTGATCGCCCATCGGTTCAAACGGTGCCACTACCTCAAATGGCGTTTCTTTATCAAAATGCATCGTATTGAGTTTCGGCACCATGCCCATGACGTTCCCTCCATAATCAAAAAACATTATCCATTAGCGATACGTACCTCCATTATATACGCCTAAAACAAAAAAATCCATAATAAAAGAACTGCTCATAAAATCATTTCCTCATTTCATGAGCAGTTCTTTTCTTTACTCGTTTAGAAATCCATCGTTTCTCTAAAAAAGTCGGAACGACGTGATGTCGGCTGCCATATAGGCCTCCAGGAAGCATGCTGCTGGAGTTTGACTGGGTAGAATTTGCCTGCTTCATCGTGAAAATGCAGCAGTAAACCAATTGACCAGCCCTTTATCGTCCGCAAGCCGCCAAACGGACAAGTATTTTATACACGGAACAGCATCTGGCCACGCTGCAGGATATTTTGTGCTGCATTATGGTCACGCTGGTGGCTTACATGACAAACCGGGCACGTCCAGATGCGCTGCGAAAGTTTCAACCGCTTTCTCAAAGGCAGTATATGACCGCACGAAGAACATCTCTGTGTCGTATAAGCAGGTTCAACCTGTAAAAAAATCCGTCCGTAGTTATCTGCTTTCATGGCCAATAACTTTAAGAATGACTGCCATCCTGCCTGTTGGATTACCCGCCTGCTGCGACTTACATGAAGCAGATGACGAACATCAAGTTTTTCAGCGACAATCACACCGTGGTTCTTGATGAGATGCCAAGACTGAATATGCAAGAAATCCATTCTCTGCCGTTTGATCTGTCGTTACAGACGCGCCACTCTCTGACGCTGTTTTTGATAATTTCTCCCATTTTTCAACATGATTTTTTTCCTGCGACAAGACACAGCTTTTCTCGAAAGAATACGACGCGCTCGTTTCAAGCGCTCAAGCAAGTGTTGCCGTACGGGCATTTCAACCGTCTCGCCATTGGAGTCCGTATAAAAGTTGCAAAGATTCAAATCAATGCCCAGACTGTCCTCCTTATGGAACAAAACATCAAAAAATGGCTGATCTGATGCCAACTGCATGGACAAAAAATAATCGCCACAGGCATCCCTGCGAATCGTCATCGTTCCGATACGCACCGTTTTCATATCAAAAAGCTTATCCATCCATTTGCGTGATCCCTTGCAGCGCATCAATCCCAATTTCGGTATATAAACATGATGCTTATCACGAAAGCCAGCACTGCCGTTTGTCAATTCAGCCCGTAACACTCTTTTGGGATGATAATGCGGATTTGTTTGATACGTCTGTCCATACGTCCTGCGTCGAAAAGCCGGAGGGGATGTCGTTTCTCCCTGTCGGTAACAATGCCAGGCATGAGCATAATTTTTCTTGGCATTGGCAATCATATTAGCATCAAGCTCCGGATCGTCCATCCACAAAAAATGGGCCTTCAACGCTGTAACGGACTTCATTCTCTCCTGCAGGCAGGCAATGCGTTCACTGATTCCTTTGATGTAAATATTTAAAGAGCCAAATGATGATATTTCCTTACTGCAGGCCACCATTTCATTGTATACAAAACGAGCAGCATCTGCGTTCTTCTTGATCAGCCGCTTTTGACGATGGCTTGGATACAACCGCAGGCAAGCGCCAGCGTAATAAGAGTATTCTGACATTCTCTTCAGCATCACAGCCCCCTCCGTTCAAAGTAAAGATTACCTGCCTATAGCATATCATATATTGTCTTATCACGAAACAATAAAAAAGCCCTCTACATCACATAGAGGACTCATTTTGCTAAATGGTCGGAATAGGGAGATTTGAACTCCCGACCTCTTCCACCCCAAGGAAGCGCGCTACCAAACTGCGCCATATCCCGACAACGTATTATATTATACCGTATTTTCGCATCCTTGTAAAGGAGAAACGGCAAAAAACAAGTCAGATAAAATACTCGATGGTATCCTGAGCCGTCTTTTCCGTGCGCTTGTTGAAGAGCAGCACAGCCTCGCGGTCGTCCACGGGGCCCAGGGCGTAGGGCTCATTGCTCTCGCGGTTGAAGCAGGAAAACGGCACGATGCGGTTGTAGGATTTCGGAGCAGCCAGCGTCAGACGAATGCCCGTACCGTCAAACTCCCTGCTTTCCTCCGGCACATACCAAGGGTCGAACATGCGGATGCCGTCAGCCTGTACGCCGGTCAGCAAAGCGTAATGCTCCACTTCGTAAAAAAGGCGCACGACGACGGCGCCGCCGCGGTGCAGGGCGTCGTTGACGAGGCTCTCCTGTCCGATGTACACGGCCTTGCCCGAAAGATATTGACTCGAGAGCGGCAGGTTCGTCGCCCTGCCGAACCCGTCCAGCCAGTTCGAGAGGAACATCATCGCCATGCGGCTCGTGCCGGCGCGGCCCGGTTCCCCCTTATTGCTGTAGCAGTCGAGGCTGTAGAGCATGACATTGCGGATGATCTCGGGCGGAATCTCTTCGCGCTCGAACAGGTAGCTGACTGCATTGAGCATCGTCGTCGGACCGCAGTCATACTCCGAAAACTGATAGCGCAAAGGACTTTTCATGAACTTTCGTTACTCCCATCTTTTGACAGGTCACAGGGACCCGAGATAATGCACACCGTCGATGTACGGATTGCCGCTGGCATTCAGGAACGTCGTCGTCGACGCGATGACCTTGCGCAGATAATGCTTGCCGTAATCGCTGCCGAAGCTGAACCAGCTGCTCATGGACTGCAGGACGATTGGCGTGCCGTCCGCATCCTCGCCGAGATACATCATGACGTGCGTGTTGTTCGCCAGCAGCGTGCCGGGCCTGCAGCGGGAGAGCGCCGCGAGGCGTTCTTCTTCGCTCATGCCGGAAAGATTCGTGACATCCGGCATGGATTTGGCCTGCTGATCGGCATCGCGCGGAATCTCCACGCCCATGCTGCGGTAAACATCGGCCACGAAAGCCGAACAGTCGACGCTGTCATCGAGGCCGCCCCAGCCGTAGACATCGCCGAGGAAGCGGAACCCCTGACGGATGAAATTGTTCTCCGTGCAGGGCAGGAACCCATGATGCAGGGTATCGTCCGCCGGCAGCGTAACAAGCTCTTCGCGTAATTTCCCCGCCTCTGCGCCGGGCAGGCGCAGCTGCAGGCGGCCGCTTTCTGCACTCCTGACGGGAATCTTCGCGCCCATCTGAAAGAGCAGACTGCGGCCGCCCGGCGCTGCAATCTGCTTCTTGTTCGCCGTCACCACGGCAAAGTCAGCCGGCTGGACATAGCCGAGCCAAGTATCGCGGTCCGTGAGTCCAAGTGAAGATTTCGCCAGCCAGCCGTCGTAATAGCGCGAGGCGACAAAGAAGAACTTGCCGTCGTAACTGTCCGCCAGGATGGCGACAGGCTCCGCCGGGTCGAGTGCCGTAGCCTGCAGCATGTCGTAATGCGTGTCACCGGCCGACTCAAACCAGCCGGCGGCTTCCGGTAGCAAGCGCAGGTTGGCGCGCTCGGTCACGATGCCGTAGCGCAGATGCTCCTCCTGCGGCAGGGAGGCAAGATTGCAGTTCTTGCGCGCAAATCCATAGCTGTAAGCCGTGAGTGCCGCACCATTCTTGTAGAGACCAGGCACGCTGGCCGTGTCAAAATCACCAAGAGCCTGTACGGCCTCGATGCGCCGCTCGATTTCATTGCCGGTGATGGTCTCCGGCATGGCGGCAAGATCAACGAGCATCTCATTGTGCTGGCGGAGCACGGCATTGACGTTCTTGACCCCGGCCGCATCGAGCAGGACGCGCTCTCCTTCCGGATGACGGCTTACCCAGTAGGCAGGTGTCGCCCGCTCATCCGAGATTTCCGGCGAAGCATCCGCCGAAGATAGCTGCCAGCAAAACGCCAGCAGAAAAACAGCCAGCAGGACTTTTCCCGCTCTTATCCTCATATTATCAACACTCCTTGTTCCATGTCCCTGACTTCATACGCGCAGGCTTCACGCGATGCCATAACATTCGCGGATGATGGCGCGCACTTCCGGGAACGGGCGAATCGGTTCCGGATTATCGGGATGATTGCCGATGATTTTCTCCATCCAGACCATGTCGTACCAGCGGCCGAACTTGCAGCCGCTGTCGTGGAAACGGCCCACCCAGGCATAGCCGAGATGACGATGGTAATCGACGCTGTTCGTCGTCAGATATTCATCTTCCTTTTTCGGATAGCCGATGCAGGCATTGAGATTGAGGACCCCCATCTCGCGCAGGATGTTCTCAAGCGCCGTGTAGAGGGCGCGTCCTAGGCCTGAACGGCGGGCATGGCGCGCCACATAGATGGATGTCTCAACCGACCAGTCATAAGCCGCGCGCCCGACGAACGGACCGGCATAGGCATAGCCGGCAATCTTTCCGTCCTGCAGGGCGACGAGATACGGATAACGCTCAAGCGTACGGGCAATCCGGCGCCGGAATTCCTCAACCGTCGGCACCTCACACTCAAAGCTGATGGCCGTATCCGTGACGTACGGCGCATAAACGGCCAGCAAGGCATCGGCATCATCCGGTGTCGCGACCCGGATCTCAATCTCGTTTCCCATCGTATCACAATCCTTATCCTGAAAGAACCCTAAACTGCTGTAAAATATTATCCTCTAAATATGTGTTTTTTTCAAGCATTCACTCCGTTTTGTCTCAGGAAATCTGATTGTGTATCCAACGTTACAGAAACAGCAGCATCAAATCCGTATACTGATACTTGTAAAGGGCAAACGTTCCCAGAATCCTGGGCAACAGATGAATGATAAAAAGAAACAGGAACAGCCCTAGCAAGAGAAAGGAACGTGATTACCATGGCTGACAAGAATGCATTTGTTCTGCAGGATGACTGCAGCTACTGCGGCGCACAGGAGAAGGAAGAACAGAAGGAACTCTTATATGAGTGCAGCAATTGCGGCATGCTCTACTGCGACAGCTGCGGTGAGGAAAAGGGCTGCCCAAACTGCGGGGCTCCATTCAGTGACTCGCATCCGATTGAGCCATTGGGGGCCAGCAGCTGGAATCCGAATCAGGGCTGAGCAAAAGCAAGGCCGTATCTGCGTCCCTCGATGCGCAGGGCTCCTTCATCCCCACTCTGACCAAGCGCACACAAAAGCGCACTGCAGTTGATGCCGAGGAATTTCGTCATCGCCGCAGCCGCAAGTTTTACCCGGACAGCTCCATGACTTCTGCGGCATCTTCCTGAAAAGATGCCGCGGCGGTCACGGAGCTTTTTCTGGCTTAAAATACATATCCGTATTTTCGTTCCTTTCCTCTGCTTTGATAGATGATTCTGCCAGTTTTTGCTATAATATGAGTTGAACTCATGTATCATTGCACACATAACAAGATCTGAATGAGGTATTGGTGCATATGAATATCTTAGAAGAAATCCGGCAAAAGCAGAAACACATACAAGACGGCCGTATTCAAAACGATGACGGACTCGTCCTCATACCAGCCCCAGAACGGTTCCGCCGTCTGCTGGCCATCGGCGACATCCATGGCAACTGGCACCGCCTGCTCTCGCTCTGGCCCCAGATACAGTATCAGGATGACGATCTGCTCGTCTTCCTCGGCGACTACATCGACCGCGGCACGCACGGTGCCGAGGTCCTGCAGCTCGTCATGGAGCTCATCGAGAAACACCCGCATATCATCGCGCTGACCGGCAACCATGAGGCCATGATGCTCCACTATTTCCAGAATCACAGCATCCGCGAGCCCATGGATCTCTCACACGGCTGGCTTCGCAGCGGCGGGCAGCCCACCTTCAGGGGGCTGCGCCGCCTTTACGAAGTGGACTGCGGGCGCTACCACGCCGTACTCGAATTCCTGCTCTCCCTCAACCATCTCGCGGCCGCCGGCACGGACTTCATCTTCACGCATGCCGGCTTTTACCCCGAGCAGTCTTATGAAGAGCAGGTCGACGACATGCTCTGGCTGCGCACGGAATTCTACGAAGACTACGCTAGCAGGCCGCGCGTCATCATCGGCCATACACCCGTGCAGTACTTCTCCTCCGAACACACCGCACCGCTGCTCTTCAAGAATCACATCCTCGACTGCGACACGGGTTCTTTCCTGCCGGACGGGCGCGTCAGCTGCATCGACGTACGGAAGCTCCAGTGCTGGCAGAGCCATCCGGGCATCCCGCCTGATGCACCATCAACATAAACGTGCACCTTCCATCCCCCTGCCTTCAGCGCAGGGGGATGTTGCTTTTGCTGACGCGTTCGCTGGCATTGTTGATACCGATCTCCTCGAGCATCCGCACGAAGGCCGCCTGGATGACATCGGCGTACTGGCTCGGGCCGATGATGATTTCTTCCAGAGCTTCCTCGAGCGGCACGCCAGGCTCCTTATCTCCCGGGCCGCAGAACGGCAGCTTGTAGATGATCTGCGGGATGCCGTCGACGACCACGATATCGTGATGCAGGCGGCTGCTCGCCGTCTCATGATAGACAAAACGCCACTCGCGTTCCTCCACGAAGCCCGGATTCTTGATGGAAAAGAGCGACATCATCAGCATGTTGACGAAGTACTCGAGGACCTTGGCCGGCTCATAGCGCTGCAGGGCATCGAGATGTACTTCGATATTGTCGAGCATCCAGTCAAAGCCTTCGGTAAACTGAGACTGGCTCAGGTATTCCACGGGTGTCAGCACCAGCGGCAGCGGAGCAAGCGGGCGAAAAATGGCCTTGGGCTTCAGCACGAAAGCCACGCCGGTCTTCCTGCCATAGGCACGCCACATCGAGAGACGTCCCTTGCCCTTCTCGCGCGGGCGCTGCTCGGCCACGCAGGCCAGATACGTATGCGTGATGTAGCGCTGCTCATTGCGGTTGAGGTCGCTCATCATGGAATCGAGCACATTATCGCCCCAGTCGAGACGCGCCGCGAGTTTCTGGATGCGTTCGCGGCGGTAAGCGGAGCCATAGATCGTCTTGTTGAGCAGCTGGATGCCGTAATCGATTTCCCGATAGTCATTCATGCAGGCTGCCGCCCGCATCCAGAGCTGATGCCCCTTGAGGATATTGATTCCCGTGCCGGCGCTCGTATAGTAGGCAAAGCGCATGGTATCCAGCCGCGTCTTCTTGAGCCGCCGGGCATAGATGGGCTGAAAGATCTCCAGGAACTCCCCGAGTTCCACATACCGCTTCTCAAGGCCGGCGGCAGCCGGCTGATTCTGCTGGGTCATGACCATCCCCGCTTCCCTCAGAATTTCCAGATGTTGAGGCCCGTCTGCTCACTGCGCACCCGGTCGATCTCACCCGGCAGAACCGTCACAATGATTTCAGCCGTCGCGCTGATGACGGCTTCATTGAGGTGGCCGCCGTGCGCATAGCCTTCCTCATCCCCAACCGCGATGTGCAGATGGCTGTAAGGCTTGCCCTGCATCGTGTCAAGCGTACCCGTAAGCGAGAGCATCTCGTAGGCTCCCGTGAGCGTATTGGCCTTGTATGCCTGCTTCGGCACATTGTAAACACCCATGACGACTTTCTTGACCGCACCAAGGCCCTGCACCATCGCGAGACGGATGCCTTCTTCCGCTGCCAGCTTCCCCAGCGAAGCGATGATTTCATCATCGGGATCGAGGCGCAGCAGCCAGCGCGTTTCATCGAGTTTCTTGTATTCCATATCAATCACCCTCCTTATATAGGGAGTATTCGCGAAAACAAGGCGAAATCCTTTTCTGCCACCCTTGAACAACTGGTAAAATCACCCTGGAAATCGGAAAAGCCGGACAAGAGAAATCTTGTCCGGCCAGCCAGGCGATATTTCTGCCCAGTCCGTTCAGCGTGCAAAGAACGGCTTGAGGAACAGGGTGATGAAGAACAGGATGGCGGCGATGACGACGATGGTCGCACCGGCAGCCATGTTGCAGTAATAGGCGATGACGAGGCCCGCAAAGCCCGAGAACATCGCGACGAGGACGGAAACGACGTGGTACTGCTTCACATTGTTCGTGACGTTGCGCGCCGCCGCAGCCGGCAGGACCAGCAAGGCGTTGATGATGAGAATGCCGACCCACTGGATGCTGATGGACACCACGATGGCCAGCAGCGAGGCGAACAGGCTCTCCACCAGCAGCGAATGGATGCCGCGGCTCCGCGCAAACGACGGATTGATGGAAAGGATCAGCAAACGGTTGAAGATCAGACACCATGCAGCCACGACGAGCATGAAGACCACGGCCAGCGCCATAAGATCGTCAGGCGAGATGCTCAGGATGTCGCCGATGAGATACGAGGAGAATTTGTTGAAGCCGCCGCCATGGCTCATGATCATGAGGCCCAGTGCGATGGCCGTCGACGAGAACACGCCGATGATCGTATCGGTCGAGGCCGTGCTCTTGTTCTTGATCCAGGTGATGAAGAGCGCGAAGAGTACGGAGAAGATGACGAGCGACAAAAGCGGCGATACGGAGCCCAGGAGCACGCCGATGGCAATGCCCGTGAAGGCTCCGTGTCCAAGCGAATCGGAGAAGAAGGCCATGCGGTTTGACACGACCATCGTGCTGAGCAGGCCGAAAAGAGGCGTCACGAGCACGATGGCCAGGAAGGCATTCTTCATGAAATCGCTGCCGAGAAAGGCAAACGGCAGCAGGTCGAGCAGGGAATAAACGGTTTCCATCAGGCGTTCCCCCTCTCCGCGGCCGCCTCTGCGGCTGTCTCACCGGCGAGCATGCCGAAGATCTTCTTCGTGCGCGCATCGGCAAACACTTCCTCCGGTGTACCGCTCATGACGACGCCCTTGTTCATCAGCACAACCTGGTCGGCATGGCGGGCCACCATGTTGAGGTCATGCGAGATGAGGATGATGGCCATATCTTCCTTCTCGCGCAGATCCGCCACGATCTCGTAGAAGAGCTCGAGTCCGTTCTGGTCGACACCCGAAACGGGCTCATCGAGCAGCAGGAGATCCGGCATCGGATCGAGGGCCAGCGCCAGCAACACGCGCTGAAGCTCACCGCCTGAGAGCGCACCGAGCCGCCGGTCAATGAGATGCTCCGCCTTGACGCGCGCGAGGCTCTTCAAGACGCGCGGCCGCAGGGATCTGGCCGAGCAGAGCCAGACGGGGCGATTTGTCAGGCAGGCCATGAAGATATCCATGACGCTCGTCGGCGCGCTGACATCAAAGCGCAGGTACTGCGGCACGTAGCCGATGAGCGGATGGCCCGTATGCTTGCCCTTGGCATCGACGTAATGCAGCGTGCCCGTATGCGGAATCTCGCCGAGAATGGCCTTGAGAAGCGTGCTCTTGCCTGCGCCGTTCGGACCGATGAGGGCCGTGAGCTGGCCGCAGTGGATGTGGATGTTCACATCCTCGAAGATGGTCAGACGCCCAATCTTCACGCCGAAATTCTCGATTTTCGTACAGCAGAGCTTCTTGCAGTCCGTGCAGGAAGTCGCATGATGATGTAAAATCGTCTTGAACAAAATGTATATCCTTTATCCTTTCTGGCAGTCCGGGAAACATGCTGCCGCATGTATGCAAAATAGCGTCATTCTGTGAGTTTGCGGAACGAGCGGCTGCCCCATACCAGGCCGATGAAGGCGTAGATCAGCAGGACGAGCAGCGAAAGATACGATACCTCTGCCCCGCTGCCGAGCCCGCGCAAGAGATAACTCGTATGCGTGAGCGGCAGCACCTCGATGACCAGACGCACCAGAGAAGGCAGCGCCTGTGTCGAAAAGAACGTGCCGCAGAGGAACGACATCGGCAGCAGGATGTACGTATTGACCTGCGCCATCTCCTCGTACGTATTGATCTTCATCGCAGCGAGGAAGCCGATCTCGGCAAAGATGATGCAGTTGAGCACCAGCACGCAGAAGAAGAGCGGCGTCATCGTGAAATGCGCGCCGAAGAGCAGCGCGAGGATGACGATGATCGCCGAGGAGATCAGCGCGCGCAGCACGGCCGCCGCCACCTTGCCGATGACGAAGGCATCGGGCCAGATGGGCGCGATGATGTACTCCTCGAGGCTCTTGTGGTAGATGCGTTCCGCGTGTACCGGCGTGATGCTGTTGAAGCTGATGTTCATGGAATTGAGTGCGAGAATGCCCGGCACGATGAAGTCGAGATATGTGCCGGAATCCACCTGGATGCTGCGGCCAAGTCCCCAGCCGAACGCGACGAGATAGAGCATCGGGGCCACCATGCGCGACAAAATGAATTTCGTCATGCGCCGTTTCAGCACGACCCAGTCGCGCCAGAAGACGGTCCAGACATCTTCCCAGTAATGATATTTCATCGCCGTGCCTCCTTTTTATCCGTCATGGCCAGGAATACTTCCTCGAGATTCGGCAGATTCGTCTTCTCCCGCAGATGCTGCGGGCTGTCGAGATCCACGAGCTTCCCTTTGTTCAGAATGGCCACGCGATTGCAGAGGGCCTCGGCTTCTTCAATATAATGCGTCGTCAGGAAAACTGTCACACCCTGGTCAGCCATATGGCGCACCAGTTCCCAGATACGGCGGCGGACCTGCGGGTCAAGTGCCACGGTCGGTTCATCAAGAAACAGGATTTTCGGCCGGTGAATGAGTGCCCGGATGATCAAAAGACGGCGCTTCATGCCGCCCGACAGCCGGCGCACGCCATCATGAACGACATCGCCAAGTTCCACATAATCCAGGAGTTCTGCGACGCGCTCCTGACGTTCCTTTTTCCCCAGATGATGCAGCCTCGCATGTAGTTCCATATTTTCTCCGACGGTGAGATCCTGATCAAAATTGATATGCTGCGGAACGACGCCGATGCACGACTTGATGGCCTGCGGCTCCTTGGCGGTATCGAGGCCATCGTAAAGAATTCTGCCCGCTGTCGGCTGGGTCTGCATCGTCATCATGCGGATTGTCGTTGTCTTGCCGGCACCGTTCGGTCCGAGCAGGCCGAAAATTTCGCCCCGGCCCACAGAAAAACTCAGATCATTGACGGCTGTCTTCCAGCTGTCCTTCCCATTTTTATCTTTATGCGGAAAACGCTTCACCAGATGTTCCACGTCAATCATGGCAATCCCCCTTTCAAGATCGTTCAAATACCTTCCTATTCTCTCACAAATTCCGGCAGATGAAAAGATCTTAAGAGGATTTTTCCTCATGATGTTGAATATATTTATCAAAAAGGGGGATTTTCCATGAACGCACAAGCCATCAAACAGTTTCCATTCGGCGTGCCTCTGACGCTCAGCGGCGTGGCTACCGTCGCCACGATGTTTGCCAATAAACGCCTGCATGTTGCCTGCGGCGTCGTCTGGGGTGTGCTTTCCATCCTGCATGCCATCCAGCACCGCGGAAAAATAAAGGCAGATATGTCACGTTTCTGCCATGCGGCCGAACATGCAGCCGGCAAAGCCGAAGTGACGACACTCGGCGCTCTGCTCGCCGGCACGGATATCGCGAGTTTCATACCGGGCCGCGTGCGCGTTTACACCCTCGCGCTGGCCGACAATGAAAAACTGGCGCAGCAGCTGACCGATTATATCAAGACGTTCACAGGCGTGACGGATGCTTCGGCCAATCTTGTAACCGGCAGCATGCTCATCACCTATGAACCCGAGGAACTGCGCAAAAATCCGCATCTTAAGCATCTGGAAACTTACATCGCCGAACATGCCAAAATCAAATAAACAGCAGCTTCCGGCACAAAAAATACCGCAGCACATAAAATCATGCGCTGCGGTATTTTTTATGATTGCTGTCCAGCAAAATACATTCAGACAGGACTGGCCGGATAACGGACGTCACATATCGGCAGGCAGGATTTCAATCCAGTAACCGTCTGGATCGTTGATGAAATAAATGCCCATATCCTTGTTTTCAAAGCAGATGCAGCCCATCTCTTTATGTTTTCGGTAAGCAGCCTCAAAATCATCGGCCCGGACAGCGAGATGGAATTCATTCTCGCCGAGATTATACGGCTCCTTGCGGTCATGCAGCCACGTAAGTTCCAGCTCATGCGGAGTCTGCCCGCCGTCCGTGAGATACGCGAGCGTAAAGCCCGGACCCTCAAACTTGCGGGCCGGCTTGAAGCCGAGAGCCTCTTCGTAGAACTTGAGGCTTTTTTCAAGGTCGAGTACATTGAAGTTATTATGTGCAAACTTGAATTTCATGGTGATTTCCTTCCTTTTATCTTGATCAATAGCCGAGCGGTTCACGGATCAGCACGAGTTCACAGGCAGCAACGGCAGACGGCCGTTCCCAGATGACATTGAGACTGCGGCAGATGCGTTCAGGACTCTTGCAGTCGTAGCAGTGATCCGCCTTTACGGCACACGGTGTCTTTTTATGCAGGCGTCTTGCATTAAGCGGCGCGGCAATATTGCGTGCGCGGTGAATCGCTGCATGCAGATCCGGTGCGATTTTATTCTCACCCACGACGAAATACACTTTTTCATGTTTTGTCTGCGTGGCAGCCACGCGGTTGCCGCCACCGTCAATATTGACGAGTTCTCCGGTCTCTGCCACACCATTGAGCGAAGAAAGATAAATATCGGCTGTATACGCGCGTTTTTTCGCTTCATCCGCTGTCATGTCCTGACGCCAGTGCCAGAATACTTCGTTATTGGCCTTGAGTTTTTCATACAGCCCCATGGTTTCCAATGTCATCGAACCGCCAAAACCCACGCTTTTGCCCTGGATTTCCCGGACCAGATAGTCAGCCGCTTCCTCTTTTGTTTGAAATACCGCCAGCTTGATGCCGCGCCATTTCAGATTTTTTTCCAATACGGCAAGATCCATACTCCCGCCCCCTGTCACAAGATAGATACAAACACATGCATGCTTTATAGTTTCAGTATAGCAGATTCGTCATCAGGAGCAAGTACGTACTTTTTTATCCTCTGCTTTCTTATGGGGAACCAGTAAAATAACAATCGAACCGACTGCATTAGCAATCGGCTCGATTGTTCATTTGTGTTATTTTTCAAGACTACATGCGCTCCAGAAACTTTTTGGGAGAACAGCCCATATATTTTTTAAAAACAGAAATAAAATATTTATAATCGGAAAATCCTACTTGTTCAGCGATTTCATATACTTTCAAATCCTTTTGACACAACTGTTTGACAGCCTGACCAATGCGGTAACGATTCAAAAAATCATGAAACGTATAATGCATTTCCTGTTTAAATTTCGTATGAAGATATACACTCGATACGCCCAGATCCTGACTAAACTGCTGCATGGACAACTTACTTGCATATTGCTTTTGAATGGTCTGCAGCATGGCTTTGACGCAGGGATTTTTCGGTTCTGGTATATCCTGCAATATATTTTCAAAAGAAAATGAATTATTTTTCAGCTCTGTGCTGTTTCCCTTCCGATATTGACGCCGTTCGTGTATCTTTTCCTTGACGCGTTCCAGAGCCTGATGAAGATCAGAAAAATCTACCGGTTTTAAGAGATATTCCGTAACATCCAAGGAAATTGCCCGCTTGGCATAGTCAAATTCATCGTATCCGGAAATAATGATTGTTTCATAGGGAACTGAACGCGTCTTTTCCAGCATGGACAAACCGTCCATAAACGGCATCCTAACGTCTGTAATGACAATGTCCGGAGCAAGTTCAGAAATCTTGGTAATACCTTCTTCCCCGTCTCCTGCTTCACCGACCACTACACACCCTTCCCGGCTCCAATCAACAATATACATTAATCCCCGGCGAATGATTTCCTCATCTTCAACAAGCAGGACTTTATACATCGACATCGATATCCACCTTCTTCCTTACAGGCAATCTCATAACGACCCTTACACCGTTCGTATCGCCTTCAATCGTCAGGCCATAAGCGTCTCCGAACAGGACTCGCAGCATACGATGCACATTGTAAAGACCAATATGCTCTGGCGATGCATGGTCTTTTTTCAGTAAGGCTTGAACCTCGGCCAGTCGTTCCAACGTCATGCCTGTACCATCGTCTTCAACCAGCAGAATCATATCGTCATTTTGCTGCCAGCCCTTTAAGGAAATATGAATATAACGCGCCCGCTCCAGACCGTGGACAATACTGTTTTCCACCACAGGCTGAAGCAGAAGCTTTGGCACCTCGCAGGCAAGAAGTTCTTCCGGAATCTGCACGGTATAAGATAAGCGCGAGCCCAATCTCATTTTCTGCAACATCAAGTAATCTTTGATATATTGAAGATCAATACGCAAAGGCACCAAGCCCTCATCGCGGTGAATGCTGTAACGCATCAGACGCGCAAAAGATACGGCCAGTTCAGACGCCCGCTGCGGGTTGAAAAGGATTTCATATCGCAGGGCTTCGAGAACATTGAAGGCAAAATGCGGGTTGAGCTGGCCCTCCAGCTGGCGGACTTCCATGAGACGCTTGCGCTCCGCTAATTCGGCATTGCTCTGCATGAGCCTGTTAATCTCCTGCACCATATGATTGAGTTCTTCATAAAGAATCTGGAATTCCTGCAGTCCGGATCGGGTCTCCAGCTGATAGCCAAGATTGCCGGAACGGATTTCACGTACAGCCGCCAGAAGTTCCTCTACCGGGCGCAAGACTTGATTCGTAAGCTTGCCAACCGCAAAATACAAGAGGACGAAGGCCGCTAATCCGGCCAGGGCCACGAACAGCAGCACAGCTTGAATCAAGACCTGGCGATGCGGCACAGAAGTAAGAGCCATCACATGCAGCTTGCCTTTTTCATCGTCAGCCCGGCTTGCATAATAAGCACGGCCCTCAACATTGATCTCGCCAGCAGCTGTTGCAGGGACACGCATTTTGCCGAGCGGATCAACAAAAGCAGGATTAGTTGAATAAATCACGTGATCAAACGCGTCATAAATAATCATATGCTCGGCCGTCCACTGATCCGTCAGAACGCGGAAACCATCCTGACGCAGAAAAAAGACCAGATAACCGGCAATATGGCCATCCACAAAAACAGAGCGGAAAAATGCATACCCCGTTTGCTGGCCATGCTGGAACGGCAGGTCAACGGCCGCTGACAGCAGGGAATCAGAAGGACGTTCTGTCTTATGCAAAATGGTTATAAAGTCTTCATTTTTTAAGGCAAATTCGACATTATCCTGATAAAGACTTGAAACCAGCGGCTTGCCATCCGCCGTAAGCAGCAGGAAATCCTCTCGCATCATACTGCTCTGCGAAAATGCGTACAATCTCTCACTGATGGCAGTCTTATTCATATGGCCTTGCAAGGCCTGTATAATCAAGGGATCTTTGGCAAAATCATCGAGCCCGTTCTGGCAGCGGGAAAGTTCTGATTCAATCTGCTGTTCAGCAAAAATTCCAGCCGATTTTGTTTCTGCCTCAAAATAAACATGATAGAAGTAAACAATAAATACCTGGAACAGCAGGAGCAGGAAAACGATAAGCATAGCCGCTTCTTTCGTGAAAACCTTCTGCAGATAAGCACGAAATGTACTTGGCTCTCGCATGATACTATCTCCTTTCCTGCTGCCAGCACTCAGATGCTGATATCCCTCCGGCCGGTCAGTTTAAAGAATATCAGCAGCGAAATAATAGATGTTAAGGTCAAAATCGTCGCATATGCCGAAGCATTGCCATAATTACCGCGAATAACCTCGGTATAAATGGAAACCGTCAATGTCTGATTAGCTGTCGTATAGAGAATAATTGAGGAACTCAGCTCACTGATGATGGTTACCCAGCTCATAATCGCCCCAGCCAATACACCCGGCATCATCATGGGCAGTGTGATCTTGCGAAAAGTAGTGAAATCCGAAGCTCCGAGAGAAATCGCCGCTTCCTCAATGCTCGGGCTGATCTGCCCCAAGGCTGTGACACTCGAACGGACTGTGTATGGCATACGGCGAATAGCAAAGGCAATGATCATAATCAATGCCGTGCCGCTCAAAACAATAGGCGGACTGTTAAACGCAAAGAGGAAGGAAATACCCAGGACAGAGCCGGGAACGATAAACGGAAACATCGTTAAAGTATCGAGAATGTTATTGATGACATTTTTCTTGCGTACGCTCAGATATGCGATCAAGACACCGAGAACCAGAACGATGGCAATTGCCACGATACCGAGATAATACGTGTTCCATATTACGGTATTATCCTTGGCAAACAGCGTAGCTTCATAACTCTGAAGCGCATAGCCGCCCGTAAATACCTGGCCGCCATTACTGGCAAGAAATGAAGTGTAAATGACAACAGCCTGTGGCAAGACAGCAAGACCTGTTACAAGATACACAATACCATGAGCCAGGAAATTTCGCAAACCGGTTGCTTTTTCCTGGATAATCGGCTTAAGTGCCGTCATCGTGTATGTATTGCGATTGGCAAGATAACGCTGCGCAAAAAACATCATAACTGTCAGGACAATCATAATAACACAGATAGCCGCCGCAAAACCATCATCACCGCCTACCTCTCCCATAAAGGAAGTGTAAACGAGTACTGGCATTGTTTTGAAGCCTTCACCAATAAGCATCGGCGTACCGAAATCGGCAAACACGCGCATAAATACCAGCATGGAACTTGCAAGGAGGGTAGGCAGTACCAGCGGCACCAGAATCCGGCGCATACGGTCAAAACGAGAGCAGCCAAGGCTTTCTGCTGCTTCATTCAAAGAATTGTCAAAGTTTTTCAAAGCGCCGGAAACAAAAATATAAATCAAAGGGAAGGACTGCAGAGTAAAGACCAGCACAATACCTGCAAAACCATAAACGCCGTCAAATGTTGTATGCAGGAGTTCATTGAAGAAATTCGTGACCACGCCGCTGCGCCCCAGCAGCTGAATCCAGGCATAGGCGCCGATAAAAGGCGGAGACAGATAGGAAATAACGATGAGAATGTTAAGAAAACTGCTGCCGCGTATCTTGATGCTGCGCATCAGATAGGCCATGGGCAGTCCAAGCATCGCAGCGAACAATGTGGAAACCACAGTCACTTCCATGCTGTGTACCATTGTTTCCCAATAAAACCGTTTCGTGAAGAATCGCGTAAAATACTCCAGTGTGATGGAACCGGAGGCAGGATCCATAATACTCTTATAGAGAACTAATACCAGAGGATACAGCACAAACAGTGCAAAAAAGGCAAAAATCCAGAAACTCAGGACATTCCAGAGAGTCAAGGTTTTATTCTTTCTTTCCATCATCTTCACCTTCTATCATTGATTCCTGACTCTGAGCGTGAAAAACATTGATGCGGTCCGCCTTCATCTGCAATGTGACCGCAGTACCATCGGGAAGATGTCTCCCTTCCCCCTGATACTGAATGACTTCAAGATCATGCCCTTTATCCGTTTTCATAAAATAATGGGTGGCAATACCCAGAAAGACACTGCTGACGACGATAGCCGGAATACCGGGCTGCTCGGAAGGCATAATGTCAAATTCTTCTGGACGTACGGATACAATTACATCTTCTTCCGATGAGTCTTTGCGCACTGTGTGAATGGGCAGACGCCAGCCATCCTGAAAAATCAGATCAAAAGATTTTTCACCACGTGCCAGTTTTGCCTGCAGAAAATTGGAAAGACCGATAAAACCGGCGACAAATACATTAGCCGGTCGTTTATAAATATGCTGCGGCGTGCCAATCTGCTGAATGACACCATTATTCATGACAGCAATACGATCCGATACAGCCAGAGCTTCCTCCTGATCATGCGTGACATAAACAGTCGTAATGTGAATCTGACGCTGAATATTCTTGATTGCATTGCGCATCTCCACGCGCAGCTTCGCGTCAAGATTTGAAAGCGGTTCATCCATCAGCAGGACTTCCGGCTGAATCACGATGGCCCGCGCCAGAGCGACGCGCTGTTGCTGGCCGCCAGACAGTTCGGTTGGCATGCGATTCTGCAGATGGTCAATCTTGACCACCTGCAGGATCTTCTCTACCTTCGGCCAGATTTCTTTCTCAGGCACTTTGCGCATGCGCAGGCCAAACGCAACATTATCCTTTACTGACATATGCGGGAATATCGCATAGTTTTGGAAGACCATGCCCATATTGCGGTGATCCGTCGGCACCTCGTTGATCCGCTTGCCATTTAAGCGGATTTCTCCTTCCTCAATGGAATTAAAACCAATGATCATGCGCAGAAGCGTCGTTTTGCCGCAGCCAGAAGGCCCCAGCAGTGTAAAAAATTCGCCCGGCAGGATCTTTGCGGACAAACCTTTGACAACTGTATTATCTCCATAACGCTTGACGACATGGTCAATATCAATGGATACACTCATTTTTCTTACCTCCGAAAAAAAGCGGCAGGATCTGCGCTGCTTCTGCACGCTGTATCCTGCCGCAAAAACTGCTGCGTTGTACCGGATAAACGAATAAGTGAGGAATGTTTCAGCGATTGTCCTCAAGATGCTTGTTCCAGAGCGACACAATATCTGGTTTGTGGTCCGAAACCCAGCCTTCATCATAATTCGGGAATAAATGGATCTGATCCATCGGTGTCATATAAGAAGCCAAAGTTATATTTTTCCGCAGGGGACGAACTGTAAGCTCCTTGCCTGCCATTTCCTGGATTTTCTGTGAAATCATGTAGTCTACGAATTTCTTGGCATTTTCAGGATGCTTGCATCCTTTGATGATCTGTACAGACTCACCCGGGAAAATTGCCCCTTCCTGCGGGAAAACGACTTTAACCGGCGCACTGTTTCTCACGTATGTCGCAGCCGGATCTTCCCAGGTCAGGCCCACCGTGTATTCTCCATCGGCTACTCCTTTGTGAACCGCACCAGAACTATTAAGCATCTTGCCATCGAGATTCTTGATGAATTTATCAACATAGGCCCATGCTTCCGGGGACATCGGATCGCCATCCTTGCCTTTGGCATAAAGCATGGCCATCAGGGACTGGAAAGCAGAACTGGAGTTTGCCGGATCGCCGAAGGCAATCTTTCCTTTAAGATCCGGATTCAGCAAATCATCAAATGTCGCAATTTTCGTATCTCCTGCCAGATTTGTATTGACAATAAGAACCGTAGGATCCGCAAAAGCCGGTGTGAAATAGCCTGTCTTATTACGGAAAGCATCCATCATGTTCTCATCTTCAGAAGAGACATATTCCATAAACAAATCTTTCTGTGATTCCAGCATGGTCTGGTCAGCAGCCCAGAGAACATCTCCCTGCGGATTTCCTTTTTCCGAAGAAACGCGCTTGATCAGCGGTCCCGTACCGGCTACGACAACATTAACCTTGATGCCAGTGTCTTTTTCAAAATTTGGGATCACCAGATTATTGAGACTTTCACTGCGCGCCGTATACACGGTCAAAACATTTTCTTCACCACTCGATGATGAGGCACTCTGCTTGCTGCTGCCACCACAGCCGGCAACGGATACAGCAGTAACCGCGGCCAGAAGAAGCATCATCCATTTCTTTTTCATCCGCATTTTTTTCGCTCCTTTCCAATGACCTGGCAAAAATATTTCCGTTCTCCTGCACTAAATCTGCCAGGCAGCTTGTGGATATCTGTTAATTCTATTGTATCAGATCACAAATTTTTGTCTATCCGATAAAAGTTAAAAGATATCCAATATTCTTAATTTTTGTCAAAATAAAAAATCCTTTACGCACGCTTCCTGAAAAACCGAAAGTAAGGATTTTGTAACAGACAGTAAAAAAACGCACCAGATAAAAATATCCGCCGCATCGATTTCTGAGGAGAAGGAAACCGATACGGCGGATATTTCAGCACTTATATTTTATTTTTCAGGCATCCACGCCCCAGGCGGGATTGCGCAGCATGGCACGGCCGACGCCGATGAGGTCTGCCGCTTTTCTCTGCAGCAGCTCTTCCGCCTGCTGAGGCGTCCGCACGCCGCCCGTCAGAATGACAGGCAGGCTGGTCGCTGCCTTGACGGCCGTTGTCATATCGGCAAACCAGCCGGCTTCGCTATGACCCGGACGCGTATATATATGAAGACCGCCAGAAAGATCCAGCAGGTCGATATCAAGAGAGGAAAGAATTTTCGCTGCTCTGACCGCATCTTCGATCGTACTGCCGCTCTCCATGTAATCGCAGCCGCCGAGCCGGACGGCAACGGGAAAATCAGCACCAACGGCCCGGCGTACAGCTGCAATCGTTTCCGTCAGGAAACGCAGCCGGGTTTCGATATTCTGTGGACCGTAAGCATCGGTGCGGTAATTGGTCAGAGGTGAATAAAACTGATTCAGGAGATAGCCATGTGCGGCATGGATTTCCACGCCGTCATAGCCAGCTTCTTTTACACGGCGTGCGGCAGCAGCAAACTTTTCTTCAAGCTGCAGAATTTCTTCTGCTGGCAAGGCCCGGCTGGTGCCGCTGCCCGTCGAAAGCGCACTGGCTGATACCATTTTTTCGCCCGTGATATACGAGGATGTATTGATGCCGGCATGATTGATCTGCGCAAAAAAGCGAAGCTCTGGATTGACGGCACGCACAGCAGCCGTCAGTTTCTGCTGATACGGAATCACCTTGTCACTGGCAAAAGACAGCTGATACGGATTGGCCTTGCCCTGCATGTCAATATAATGATGTTCGGTAAAAAGCAGCCCGGCAAGCGGATTGCCGGCCATTTTCTGATAATGCGCGATGGTTGCGCGGCCCGGCAGATCATGTTCCGAGCTTTGTGTAGCCATTGGCGGAATGACCAGCCGGCTTTTGAGCTGCAGACGGCCATGTACCAAAGGCTTTTGTAAGATCATTTCTGTCACTTCCTTCATATTTTACACGTTTTATACGCTCCTGCCCATTTCTTCCGCCTGCTGAAGTTCGGGATGCCCGGCGATCGTGCCATCCGACGTCGTGCCGCCGGCAAAGATCGTGCCTTTGAGCTTTGCCTGATGGAATACCTTGAGCCAGCCCTGCAGCCCGCCGATGGCATGCTCCGGTGTATCCGGTGACGTCGCCTCAGCAGCTGTGAGCAGGTAAACCTCGCGGAATTTATAATCCGCAGTGTACAGGCAGTTTGTCCGGTCCAGCAGGGTTTTCATCTGCCCCGACATTTCATAGTAATAGATCGGCGTGGCGAAAACGACGACGTCTGCCGTGCGGATTTTCTGCACAACGGTTTCGACATCATCGTGATTGACCACACAGCTTTTCGTGCGCAAGCAGCCCCAGCAGCCAACACAGAAACCGATTTTTTTACCAGCCAGAGGAATAAATTCCACCCGATTGCCAGCTTCTGCCGCTCCTTTCGCAAAAGCCTCAGCCAGCGCATTGGAATTTCCATGTATCCTGGGACTGGTACCTATGATCAGAACATTTTTTCCCATGAAATATCACCTTCTGTTTTCAGCAGCCATTCCGGCCGGTCACCGTATGTTAAATAGCATTGAGTGAATCGCGCATATCGCGCAGTCCTTGTTCGCCATATCGCTGATAAACGGCATCGAGACGGTCGATCATATCCTGCTTCTGTTCCGGAATCCGGCCGTAGATGGACGTGATGATTGAAGCATTCGTCGCATCAATGAGCGTCGGATTCTTGAGATCCTTGAGGAATTCCTTGAGTTCAAGAATGCGCTCGCCTTCCGTGGCTTCCTCGAAATCACCAGAACGCACATTCTGCATGAGCGGCGTATCGGGGAAAATCGTGAGACCGGCGATAATGATGCGGTCCGGATGAATCTGATTGAAAACCTCTGCCGTCTTTTTCGCATGATCAAGGCCATAACCTCTGCCGCCGAGGCCGCTGAGGAAGATGACTTCGAACGGCAGATCTGCCTTGTCGAGCTTCGAAAGCTGCGGCACGATTTCATCGGCATGGTAGCCTTTGTTCATATAAGTCAGAACATGCTCGTCGCCAGATTCCACACCAAAGACGATGCCCGCATAGCCGAGTTCCCTGAGCTGACGGAGCTGCTCAACGGTTTTATTTTTGAGGCTGTTGACGCGGCCATAACCGCCGATCGTCTGGACAAACGGCAGATATTCATGAATGAGTTCGGCAATCCGCTTGAGCCGGTCAAAACTCAGCAGGAAAGGATCCGCGCCCTGCAGCCAGATGCGCGGGAACGGGATGCCATAGCTTGCAAGTTCCTGCAGGTCTTCAATGATTTCATGTTCCGGCGAAACACCAAACGGTGCATCTTTATAATAGGTACAGAAGCGGCAGGCGTTGTGGCTGCAGCCGCTCGTGACCTGCAAATAAGCACTCCGTGCCTCATAGGGCGGACGGACAACATTACTGGCAAAATGCATGATAAATCTCTCCCATTGATATGATATGTTATCGTAACGTAATTTCTGCTGCAGGCTTTTTCCAGCGGTCAGACCGACTGCATGCTGTGGCGCCAGCGGTGCAGGGCCTGCTCCGTCTTTTCATCAAAGCGGTCGATAACCTTATCGAGTTCTCTGAGAATCTGCTCTTTTTCCTGCGGCAGAGTGACCTCAAAGCGGACCGTACTCGTCGACGTGCCCGAATTGATCGTGATAGGAATCTGCAGCTCAGCGATGAGCGTGCGGATTTCTTCGAGGCGTTCCTTTTCGGAAGCTTCCGTCCACTCGCCGGCCATCATCTGCTGGTAAAGCTTCGTGCCCGGCAGTACAGCGACATTTGTCAGCATCATATAATACGGATGAATCTGATTGAAAATTTTCGCTGACTTCTTCGCACTCTCGACAAGCTTGCCCTTGCCGGCCAGGCCGCCGAGATAAATCATGCGGTACGTGATGCCGGCTTCATCCATCTTTTTGCCAGCATCAAGGATATCTTGGGCCGTATAGCCCTTGTTGACAAAAGCCAGCACCTCATCATCGCCCGTCTCGATGCCGATCATGATCTCGTCGAGGCCGTGTTCCTTGATCCGTTTGATGTCCTCGACGGATTTCTGTCTGAAGTCAGAAATCGTGGCATAGGTTGAAATACGAGCATCAGGATAATACTTTTTCATGAGGTCCCAGACTTCAATCTGCTTGTTCGTGGAAAGAACAAACGGATTGCCGCCCGAAGCCCAGATATTTTTTGCATCCGGCCATTCGCGCTTTGCTTCCTGCAGGTCGGCCTCAATCTGCTCGAGCGGTGCGACCATGAACGGCGTATCCTTGTAGAAATTACAGAACGTGCAGGCGTTATGCGAGCAGCCGGCCGTTACTTCAATGAAAAGGCTGTCGGCGTCCGTCTGCGGTCTGATGATTGGTCCATGAAAATGCATGATGATGATCTCCTTTATATTTACAATTCGCTGATTATAGATATGTAATCTCCAAGAAAATGGCAGGCGAACCTGCCGTTTTTTGCTTTGACATAAAACTGTTATAATTCGGTGCGGATGAATTCTGCAAGCTTCTGAATCGTCTCTTCGTTGCGCCGGTAGTAGGTCCACTTGCCGCAGCGCTTGGATTCCAGAAGATTCGCCCGCTGCAGCATATCCAGATAACTGGATATCGTCGACTGAGAAACTCCTGCCTTGTCACAGATGGATCCTACACAGGCACAGTTTTCAAATGTCTCCCCTTCCGGTATGTGGATTCCCTGCGGAGGAAAATATTTTTCCGGATCCTTCAGCCATTTCAGGATGTTCAGCCGCGTCTCATTCGCGAGTGCTTTGAAGATGTTTATTTCGTTCATGCTTTTATTATATCTATTTTTATCGATATGTCAATATGTTTTTTTAGAAATATAAAAAAATCTCTCCCCGGTCTTGCATCAATTGCCGAAAGAGAGATTTTATCAATCCTATTTAGAAATCAGGGCGCCTCATAATGCGGTTTAAGAGGCGGCAAAAAGGAAAACAGCCGCGAACGTTCCGCATTGAGTACCAGGGAAAAATCAAAAGAAAATTGCTCCAGCAAATCCGCAGCCAGGGACTGGTCGCCCACAGCACTCGGGTCATGCGCATCGGAATCCACGACGACCATGACGCGGTACTGCTGGCAGAGGGCGAGCATCTGCCGGTAATTTTCGACGCAGTTGAGGCGCTTGTCCGGTTTGCGCAGGGAACTGTTGTTGACTTCGAGAGCCACATGATAATCCCGGGCAGCTTTGACAAGTGCCTCATAATCCAATGGTGTGTGATCATCATCGGGATGCGAGACGATATAAATATGCGGATTTTGCATGCAGGAAATGAGGTTTTCCGTATTTTTGGCGCGTCCGGCATCTTCATAGCACTGGCAGTGAATGCCGGCAATGGCATAGTCGAGCCGCTCGAGATAATGCTCAGAAAGCGAAAGCGTTCCGTCATTGAGGACATTGACCTCCGAGCCATGAAGGACCTCCACGCCGTACAGGTAACGCGGCACAGCCTTGAGATTGCCGTAATAAAAGGGGTCCACAGTTCCCGGAATCCCTGGTGCATGTTCTGTGATGCCAAGGACCTCCAGATTTTTTTCTGCTGCGGCCTGTGCCATCTCGCGGATCGTGCCATAGGCATGGCCGCTGACTAACGTATGTGTATGTAAATCAGCAATAAATTTTCCCATTTTTTTCACCTCTGCAAACAAAAATAGTACTGCCCGTTTCCGTTTCCGAAAGCAGGCAGCACTATTTACCAGCCCGGCTTCAGATGAAGCAGGCTCTTATTCAAATTCAATCGTAGCCGGCGGCTTGCCCGTGCAGTCATAAAGCACGCGGTTGACGCCTTTGACTTCGTTGACAATGCGGCTCGTCGTCTTCTGCAGGACTTCCCACGGAAGCTGCGCACTCTCGGCCGTCATGAAATCGCTCGTCATGACAGCACGCAAGGCAATGGCGTAATCATACGTACGGCCATCACCCATGACGCCGACACTGCGCATATTCGTCAAAGCGGCAAAATACTGGCCCAGCCCCTTGACGCCGGCTTTGGCCACTTCCTCGCGGTAAATCGCATCGGCTTCCTGAACGATCTTGACTTTCTCAGCCGTAACTTCGCCGATGATGCGGATGCCGAGGCCCGGGCCCGGGAACGGCTGACGGTTGACAAGGTATTCCGGCAGGCCGAGTTCACGGCCGGCAGCGCGGACCTCATCCTTAAAGAGCAGGCGCAGCGGCTCGACGATCTCTTTGAAATCGACAAAATCCGGCAGGCCGCCGACATTATGATGGCTCTTGATCACAGCCGATTTGCCGAGGCCGCTTTCGATGACATCCGGATAAATCGTGCCCTGTACGAGGAAATCCACGGCGCCGATCTTCTTGGCCTCTTCCTCAAAGACGCGGATGAACTCCTCGCCGATGATCTTGCGCTTCTTCTCCGGCTCCGTCACGCCCTTGAGCTTCTCGTAGAAACGGTCCTTGGCATTGACGCGGATGAAGTTGAGGTCATACGGACCCTCAGGGCCGAAGACCGACTCCACCTGGTCGCCCTCATCCTTGCGCAGCAGGCCGTGGTCGACGAAGACACACGTCAGCTGCTTGCCGATGGCTTTCGAGAGCAGGACAGCGGCCACGGAAGAATCGACACCGCCGGACAGGGCACAGAGTGCCTTGCCCGTGCCGATTTTTGCCTTGAGTTCTGCAATCGTCGTCTTGACGAACGAATCCATCTTCCAGTCGCCCTTGCAGGCGCAGACGCTGTAGACGAAGTTATGGAGCATTTCCTTGCCCTGCTCCGTGTGCATGACTTCCGGATGGAACTGCGTGGCATAGAGACGGCGTTTCTCATTCTCCATTGCAGCGACCGGGCAGACTGGCGTGAAAGCCGTGACCGTGAACCCTTCAGGAGCCTCGGCGATGTAGTCCGTATGGCTCATCCAGCAGATGCTCTTTTCCCGGACACCCGCGAAGAGCTTCGAGCTCTTGCCAGCCGCATTGAGCGTGACCTCCGTCTTGCCGTACTCGCTCGTCGGCGCCGTCTCGACCTTGCCGCCCAGAAGATGGGCCATGAGCTGCGAGCCGTAGCAGATGCCGAGCACCGGGATGCCGAGCTCGAAGAGTTCCGGGCTGCACGTCACGGCGTCTTCCGTGTAAACACTGTTCGGACCGCCCGTCAGGATGATGCCCTTTGGGGCCATCTCGCGGATTTTCTCGATGGACAGCGACTGCGGATGGACTTCGCAGTAAACATGGTTTTCACGCACGCGGCGCGCGATGAGCTGATTGTACTGGCCACCGAAGTCCAGCACGAGAATCATTTCATTTGCAGGCTTGCTCAATTTTGTTCCTCCCAATCAAAAAACCTTATCTTTTTCCAAATTATATCATAGCCGCGAAAAAAAAGAAACGCCTCCTGTGCCGCGCGGCACATCTCAGCGTCGCGTCCGCTCCAACGAACGGCATAGAAAAGCGCCGCCGGACATCCCGGCAGCGCCATGTATCGTGTATATCATTCAATGTCCCAGCGGGTCCTCGCCATACGGATTGGGTCCGCGGTTGCCGCGGATCATCATCAGGCAGACCACGAGCAGCATCATGAAGAGATTGATGCCCTGCACGAGCTCGGCCTCCATGCTGTCCTGCGGCAGGCCCGCAATAGCACGGAAGAAGAACGGCTGCAGGATGCCGACCACGAGATAGAATACGGCCAGCGGCCTGCCGAAACCGATGTCGTGCAGGCGGCGCGCGACGAGCGTGTAAATGGAGATGACCTCGATGATCGAAACGATCGTCGTCGCGGCCTCGGCAGCCGTCTGACTGCCGAATCCCTTGAAAAACAGGGAATACAGGAGCAGCGCCACAATGGTTGAAACGATGATGACCCCGAAGAGCCGCATGATGAAGGGTTTGCGGTTCAACCGCCCCTCACAGCTGAAGAATTTCTCGCGCAGCGCCTGCGCATCCAAGTAACTATTCGCGATTTTCAAACCAAATCCCTCTTTCCATTCATGCATCTTCGTGGGAATCCATCAGATAGGCCTCCACCGCCGCGCGGCTGGCGCGGACATCGAAGCCCTTGCGGAACAGGCTGGCCATGAGCTTCTGCCGGTCCTCGGTGCGGGATTTCAGTGCCAGCACGCGCAGAGCCGCGGCCTTTTCGCGCGCGTACGTATCGCGCGGCACGCAGCTCTTCACGAGTTCCCGGTCAAAGCCGCGCTGCACGAGCTTCAGGCAGATCTGCCGCACGGAGCTCCGGCTCTCCTCGTAGAGGAACTGGAACTGGCGTGCGCAGGCATCTGCATCGTTAATGTAGTGGCGTTCCTTGAGCCGCTCGATGGCAGCCTGGATATCCGCCTCTGCGTAGCCCTTGCGCAAAAGCTTTTCGCGCAGCTTTTGCTCACTCTGCTCCTGGCGCGCGAGGATATCGACGGCCGCTACGAGCGCCGTCTTCTGCGGGCGCCCTGACCGCTTACCGTCCTCTGACTCTGCGCGGCGCGAGCGCCGCGTGCGCCGGCTTTTCCCCATCTCCGGTTCCTGCCTGGAAGACGAGCCCGCATGATAGCTGCGGTACATCATGCTTCGTCATCCGCGCCTGCATGCTCTTCCTGTTCCTGCAGGACTTCCGCTTCCGCCTGCTTCAGGGAGTCGCCGGCTTCTGGATTGTCAAGCAGCTTCGCGCGGATCTTCTCCTCGATTTCTGCACATACCTCCGGCTGTTCACGCAGCGACTGCTTGGCGTTCTCCTTGCCCTGACCGAGGCGCGTACCCTCGTACGAGAACCAGGCGCCGCTCTTGTCGACAATGTCGAGGTCAACGCCCATATCGATGATGCTCGAAAGCTTCGAGACGCCTTCACCGTACATGATGTCGAACTCTGCCGTGCGGAACGGCGGCGCGACCTTGTTCTTGACGACCTTGATGCGCGTGCGGTTGCCAATGACATCCTGTCCCTGCTTGATTGTATCGATCTTGCGGACATCGAGGCGCACGGACGAATAGAATTTCAGTGCGCGGCCGCCCGTCGTCGTCTCAGGGTTGCCGAACATGACGCCCACCTTCTCGCGGATCTGGTTGATGAAGATCGCGACCGTGCGGGACTTGGCGATGATACCCGTGAGCTTGCGCATGGCCTGGCTCATGAGGCGGGCCTGCAGGCCAACGTGGCTGTCGCCCATATCGCCTTCGATCTCGGCCTTCGGCACGAGTGCAGCGACCGAGTCGACGACGATGATGTCGATGGCACCGCTGCGCACGAGCGCATCGACAATGTCAAGCGCCTGTTCGCCCGTATCCGGCTGCGAGATCAGGAGATCGTCAATATTGACACCGAGCTTGGCGGCATAGACCGGGTCGAGTGCATGCTCGGCATCGATGAAGGCCGCGATGCCGCCATTCTTCTGTGCTTCGGCAATCATGTGCAGCGTGACCGTCGTCTTACCGGAAGATTCCGGGCCATAGACCTCGATGATGCGGCCGCGCGGCACACCGCCCACGCCGAGTGCAATATCGAGCGGCAGGATCCCCGTCGGGATGACCTCGATGTCCATGTTGGCCTTGGCATCGCCGAGACGCATGATCGAGCCCTTGCCGAAATCCTTCTCGATTTTCTTCAAGGCATTCTCCAGGGCTTCCTGGCGGCTGTTTAAATCTTTCTTTTCCGTTTTATCTGCTGCCAATCGTATCGCTCCTTTCACGAACTGTAATCAGCTGAGTATATCCATTATAACAATGAACAGCCTTCCTGACAAGGAAGGCTGTTCCAGAGGACCGTCATGCCAGCGGCATGAACGGGATGGTTCTTACATATAATCGGCCGTGGATTTCTTGCGCTCCTGCTTGACGAGGCCAAGCTTGGCGGCAATCCACTCCATGGCGACGAAGAAGACGGGAATCAGGAAGATACCCATGGCCGTCGCAAAGAGCATACCGCCGACGACGGCGACACCCATGCCGTTACGCGCGGCTGCACCGGCGCCCGTGGCAACAGCCAGCGGGATACAGCCGATGATGAAGGCGAACGAAGTCATGAGGATTGGACGCAGTCGGAGTCCGGCAGCCTCAAGTGCTGCCTTCACAGGCTCCATGCCGCGGTCAACACGGACCTTCGCGAACTCGACGATCAGGATGGCGTTCTTGGCAGCCAGACCGATGATCGCGATGATACCGATCTGCATGTAAACACTGTCCTGAAGGCCGGCGTTCTGATGACCGAACATCGCTTCAAGAATGGAAAGACCATACTCCGAAACGAGGGCACCGAAGATACCCGTCGGCACCGTTAAGAGGACGGCAAACGGGACACTCCAGCTCTCGTAGAGGGCTGCGAGGCAGAGGAAGACGAAGACGAGCGAGAGCACGAGGACCTGCAGCGTCGAGCTCGAGGCCTTGGCCTCCTCACGGCTCTGGCCGGACCACTCGATGTTAAAGCCCGTGCCGGCATTCTGCTGGACGACTTCCTTGATGGCATTCATGGCCTGGCCAGAGGAATAGCCGTTGCCCGTCTGGCCCGTGATCTGAATGGAACGCGTGCCGTTGAAGCGGGAAATCGTCGACGGGCCCGACGTGAGTCTTGGTTTCAGCAGCGTATCGAGCGGTACCATCGTGCCCGAGTTCGACTTGACAAAAATGAACTTCATCGCATCGGTCGAACTGCGATAATCATTGTCTGCCTGCAGCATGACCTTGTAGCTGCGGCCGAAGCGGTTGAAGTCATTAACCTGATAGCCGCCGTAGTTGACCTGCATGGCTGTGAATACATCGGAAAGCGTGATGCCGAGGTTCTTGACCTTCTCACGGTCAACCTCGTACTGGACGACCGGCGAGCCTGCCGAATACGTCGAACGCACGCCGGCGAGTTCCGGACGCTGGTTGGCCGCAGCGACAATCTTCTTCGTGATGTCGTTGAGTTCCGTCTCGCTGTGGCCCGTCATATCCTGCAGCTGGAGGGTCCAGCCGCCCGTCATGCCGAGGCCCGGCAGAGCCGGCGGATTCATGGCGATGACCGTGGCCTCCGGCGCGACCTTGGCGCCAATGCCAAAGGCCGTGCGCACAGCAGCATCAATGGATTCATCCGCATTCTCACGCTGTGACCAGTCTTTCATGCCGACAACAATCATGCCGGCACTCGACGAGGAACCACCAGAAAGCGGCGAGAAGCCCGTGATGGCCATCGTACTGTCGAGGCCCTTGATGCTGCCCATCAGCGCCGTATTGAGGCGGTCGATGACCTCCTGCGTGCGGTTGGCTGAGGTGCCATCCGGCATCTCAACAGCGGCAAACATATAGCCCTGGTCTTCGTTTGGCACAAAGGTGGATGGCAATTTCTGGAAAATGATGCCCGCGCAGCCTGCCACGATCAGCAGGAAAATCAGCGCCAGGCGTGTATGGCGAATGAATTTGGCCACGACACCAACGTATCCGCGTTTCATGCGTTCAAACCAGTTGTTGAACTTGACGAAGAAACGTCCGAGAACACCTTCATCGTCTTTTTCCGTATGCTTCTTGAGCATCATCGCACAGAGTGCCGGCGTCAGCGTCAGGGCCACGAAGGCCGAAAGGCAGACGGACACGGCGATGGTCAGGGCAAACTGCTTGTAGAGAACGCCTGTCATGCCGCCGAGGAACGCGACCGGCACGAAGACGGCCGAGAGGACGACGGCAATGGCGATGACCGGGCCCTGGACCTCGTCCATGGCGCGTTCCGTCGCATCAACCGGCATCAAGCCCTCCTCCATGTGCTTCTCGACGTTCTCGATGACGACGATGGCATCGTCGACGACGAGGCCGATGGCAAGAACCATGGCAAAGAGCGTCAGTGTGTTGATCGTGAAGTCGAGCACAATGAAGGCACCGAGCGTACCGACCAGGGAAACCGGGACGGCGAGCAGCGGGATGATCGTAGCGCGCCAGTTCTGCAGGAAGATGAAGATGACGAAGACGACGAGCAGCAGTGCTTCGAAGAATGTCATGAGGACTTCTTCAATCGATGTACTGATGTAGTTCGTCGAATCAAAGATTGTCGACATCTCCATGCCTGGCGGCAAAGTTCCCTTTGCTTCATCAAAGACCTTGCGGACTTCGCTGATGGTCTTCATGGCATTGGCATCACTTGTCAGATTGATACCGAAACCAACGGCCGGATAGCCTTTGAATTTCGAAATGATGGCTTCTGACTGCGAACCGGTTTCTATTTTCGCGACATCCTTGAGGCGGACAAACTGTCCATCACCATTCGACTTGATGATGACATTGCCGAATTCTTCCGGCGTCGTCAGACGGCCTTCAATCTTGCCGGACATCTGCTTTTCCTGCCCGTTGTTGACTGGCATGGCGCCGACCGTACCGGCCGGGGCCTGGACATTCTGCTCCTTGATGGCTGCCGTGACATCCGCCACGGTCAGACCGAGTTCCGCGAGGCGGTCCGGGTTGAGCCAAACGCGCATCGCATAGTCGGAACCAAAGACCTGGACATTACCGACACCATCGATGCGCTTAAGTTTATCGAGAAGGTAAATCGTCGCGTAGTTCTTCATGAACGCACGGTCATACATGCCGTCCGGCGAATAGAAGGCCATCATGTAGGCCATATCATTTGTCGATTTCTTGGTCGTCAGGCCGACCTGCTGGACCTCGGAAGGCAGCTGACTCGTCGCCGAAGCAACATTGTTCTGCACCTTGACAGAGTCCATATCGCCGTCCGTGCCGACGGTAAAGGTAACGGACAGGCTGTAGCGGCCCGTATCATCGGAGCTCGAGGACATGTAATCCATGCCCTGCGTGCCATTGACCTGATCCTCGACAATCTGCGCGACCGTCTGGTTGACGACCGAGGCACTGGCGCCCGTATACGTCGTGCTGACGCTGACCGTTGGCGGCGAGATCTGCGGGTACTGCGCGATTGGCAGCTGCGTGGCCGCAATGGAACCGGCGATGACGATGATCAGCGAGATGACGATGGCGAATATCGGGCGGTGAATAAAGAATTTAGACACGATGCCGCCTCCTTAGTTACTGCTGCTGTCGCTGTTCGTCATCGTATCGTACGGCGTCGTATCTTCATCGAAGGAGAATCCCATCTCCTCCGGTGTTACCATCGTGACGGCAAGCTCCTTGCCCTCGGTCAGGCTCGAAAGACCTTCGACCACGACCTTATCGCTGGCGGACAAACCGCTCTTGACGACATAGTAGCTGCCAATCTGCTGGCCGAGTTCGATGCTGCGTGCCTCCGATTTGCCGTCCTCGCCGACGACCATGACAAACGTCTTGTCGAGCAGCTGCTGCACGGCGCGCTGCGGCACGAGGATGGCATTCGGAATCGTCTCGCCCGTGAGTTTAACACGGGCAAACATTCCCGGCAGCAGCAGGCCGTTCGGATTCGGGAACAGGGCCTTGATGGTCAGTGTACCCGTGTTCTGTGCGAGGGCACGGTCTGCCTGCACGATGCGTCCGTCGAGCGGATACGTCGTGCCATCCGAGAGTTTGACGGAGACGTTAATCGCGTCGCCGGAACCGCTCTGCATGACCTGGATATTGCGGAATTTGAGATACTCCGCTTCCGAAATGCTGAACTGGACGAAAACGGGATCCACCGTACCGATGGTCACGAGATTCGTGTTGCCGGCCGTGGCAAAGGTACCGACAGCGACATCATCGACGGAAACCTGGCCGGACATCGGTGCATAGACAACCGTATCATCGAGGTCCTGCTGGGCCTTCTGTACGAGTGCCTGATTGGCGGCGGCTGCGGCGGCATAGGCGTTGACGTTCGCCTGCTGCGTCGTCACCGTCTGCTCCGAGATGGCATCAGCGGCCAGGAGGGACTGATCGCGGTAGAGATCGGTCTCGGCATTCGAGAGCGTTGCCTGCGACTGCGCGAGATTGGCCTGAGCCTGGAGCACGGCCGACTCGTACTGGCGGGAATCGAGGCGATAGAGCGGCTGTCCGGCATCGACATGATCGCCGCCGTGGAAATACTTCTCGACAATCTTGCCCGATACCTTGGACTGAACCTTTACCTCGTCCTTGCCGACGACCTGGCCAGCATACTCGCTGGAAATCGGTGCATCGGTCTGCAGGACCTGCATGGCCTTGACCTGGGTGGCCTTGGACTGTGCGGCCTGCTGACTGCCGCCGCAGCCGGCAATGAACACCGGTGAGGTGGCGAGTGCCGCCGCCAGCAGCAGGGCCTTGAGTTTTTTGTTTTTCGTAAAAAACAAACAGATGACCTCCTTTTCTGATATTGGAACGAGGTCCGGTCACCCGTCGCCTGCATTCCGTTGCGGTTATTTCCCATCTGTCTTGTTCTAGAATAGTAAATAAATGTTTACTATCGATAGAATCTATAGTATATTATATTTGAACAAAAGTCAATATTCGACCAGTGATATCCTGTATTTCACTGACTTTTTTATGGTAAATGATAAAGATAAAAAAGAGATAAAAGAAACAGATCATGAGGGAGAGTTATTTACTATGGAAGAGAAAGAAAAGCAGCCCCATTCGTTATTGTCCAGGCGTTTTACGGAAATGGTGCTCCTGATCCACAATTACTTTTACCGGCAGGGACAGATTCCCATACCGCTCAATCAGTTCTGCGTGCTCGTCATGCTGCAGAGCCGCGATACAGCCTGCATCTCCGAGCTCTGCTCCACGCTGCATCTGTCCAAGCAGCAGATGACGACGATCGTCGAAAAACTCACGACGATCGGCTATATCGAACGTCACAGCGACCCCGACGACCGCCGGCGCAGCCTGCTGAGCATCACGACGTCCGGTCGGCAGCTGCTCGAGTTACAGGATGACTGCGTGCGCGAACGCTTCGACCAGCGTCTCGCACGGCTGTCTCCGCAGCAGATAGATGCACTCGACACCAGCATGCAGATCCTCAATGAATCCGTTGAAAAAATGTTTTCCTGAAAAAGCCGCCCTTCGTGGCGGCTTTTCATCAGAAAAGGGACTGCTTTGCCTTGCAGTCCCTTTTCTGATGCCTCAGGCAAGCGGAATCACATCGAGATCATCCGGCACAAAGACATTGCCGTGATAATATTCCCTTGACTCCGCCGTGTAAGCCTGTTTGCGCGTATCAATGCTCTTGTCTTCCGTATGATAGAGCACGAGATTCTTGACGCCGAGTTCCTCTGCCAGCTCGCTGGCTTCCTTTACCGTACTGTGATTCTTCTCATACGGCTTGAATTTGTCGCGGTCGCCGTACTTGCAGAATGCCTCGGCGAGCAGCCAGTCTGCCCCCTCCGCATACTGCCTGTCGTGTTCGTTATACGGCTCGTCGCCGAGGCACGTGAAGCGCATGCCGTCCTTGAAGCGCAGCTCGTAGCCGAACTGCTTGGCTTTCGTTGAAAGGATATCGAAGGCCGTGAGCGTCACATCCTCGAAGGTGACCGTCTCCCCATCCGTGACTTCATGCAGGAAGATGCTCGTGCCGACACGCGCGAAATCCTTCTTCTTGAGCGTCATCTTTGTCATCGTCAGCAGCATGTCCATGACGACGTCGTGGCAGTAGATGTGGAATTCTCCCTGATACTTGCCCTTGTTCATGAGGTCTGCCACTTTGCGCATGACCCAAATGACGCCGAGCACATGGTCTGTGTGACCATGCGTCACGAACATGTGATGACACTTCTGGTAGTCAAAGCCCGCCAGTTCCAGCTGGCGCAGGATGCCGTTGCCGCCGCCAGCGTCCGTCAGGAACAGGCCGCCATTATCCAGTTCCAGATAAAAGCACGTATTATAGCATTTCGTCACCATGGCATTGCCCGTACCGAGCATCGTAAGTTTTCGCATGAAATCGCCCTCCATTCTGGCTAACTCTTTTTATTATAAAACAAGGTGCTGACACTTGTCAGCACCTTGCCGGATTTCATTTTGTATACTTCTTCGCTTCCAGCCGCTCGAGCGCCATGCGCGCTGCATGCTGCTCGGCCTCCTTCTTGCTGCGGCCGGTGCCCTCGCCCATGACCTTGCCGGTCACGACGACCTCGAAGGTGAAGGACTTGTCGTGGTCCGGGCCCGCCTCGCGCACGAGGCGGTAGACGATGCTCTGCCCTTCCCGGCGGAAGACACGCTCCTGCAGGATGGTCTTGTAGTCCTTGAGGATGGCACCCCGCTCCGCCTTCTGGAATTCCCCCCGGAGCTGGCGCACGACGTAATCTTTGGCGGCAGCCCAGCCCTGGTCAAGGTAGACCGCACCGATGACAGCCTCGAAGACATCCTCGAGATTCGTCTGGCGCGTGCGGCCGCCGCCCATCTCCTCGCCGTGTCCCAGCAGCAGATAATCGCCGAGCCCCAGCCCCGCAGCCAGACCGGCGAGCGTCGTCGAACAGACAATGCTCGCCCGCGTGCGCGTGAGCTCGCCTTCCGGCATCTCGGGGAAATGCTCATAAAGATAAGTGCTGGAGGCAAGCTCCAGCACAGCATCCCCGAGAAACTCGAGGCGTTCATTATGGGCGGTGTTCCGTTTGGATTCATTCGCATAAGAGGTATGCGTCAGTGCCTGATCCAGGAGCCCGAGGTCACGGAACGTGACCCCGAGGCGCTCAGAGAGCGTCAGGAGTTCCTGGCGGCGGCTTTCCTTCCGAACAGTTCCCATGGCGAATTACTCCGCGTATTTCTTCATGACGATGCAGGCATTGTGGCCGCCAAAGCCGAAGTTGTTGGAGATGGCTGCGCGTACCTTCTTCGCCTTGGCCTTGTTCGGGACGTAATCGAGGTCGAGGCCCTCATCTGGCGTCTCGTAGTTGATCGTCGGCGGCAGCATGTCGTTCTCAACAGCCAGAGCCGTGGCAATGGCTTCGACACCACCAGCAGCGCCGAGCAGATGACCCGTCATTGACTTGATCGAGGAAACGGAGACATCCTTGGCGGCCTCGCCCCATACCGACTTGATAGCCATCGTCTCACCCTCATCGTTGAGGTGCGTGGACGTGCCGTGTGCGTTGATATAATCGACTTCATCCGCCTTGAGGCCGGCATCATCGAGTGCGAGCTGCATGCATTTTGCCTGGTACTCGCCGCCCGGAGCCGGGCTCGTGACATGGTATGCATCGGAGTTGGCGCCGTAGCCGACGAGCTCCGCATAGATATGCGCGCCGCGTGCCTTGGCATGCTCGAGGCTCTCGAGGATGACGAGACCGGCACCTTCGCCCATGACGAAGCCGCTGCGGTTCTTGTCGAACGGACGCGATGCATGCTCTGGATCATCGTTGTGATCCATGCAGAGTGCCTTCATGGCAGCAAAGCCGGCGACAGCAGCCTCGCTGATGGCAGCTTCCGTGCCGCCTGCGACCATGACGTCCGCCTTGCCTTCCTGGATGACGCGGAAGGCATCACCGATGCAGTTCGTGCCCGTTGCGCAGGCCGTGACGATGCAGGAGGAAGGACCATGGAGCTTGTACGTGATGGCAACCTGGCCGGCGGCAAGATTCGCGATCATCATCGGGATGAAGAACGGCGAGATGCGGCTCGGTCCCTTGTCGAAAAGCTTCTTGTACTGGGCATGCATCGTCTCGATGCCGCCGATGCCGGCACCGATGTACGTGCCGATGCGGTCACGGTTCTCATTCTCGAGGTCGAGCTTGGCATCGTCGATCGCGAGCTTGGCTGCAGCTACAGCAAACTGGGCATAACGATCCATACGCTTTGCTTCTTTTTTGTCGATATAAGCGGTAGGATCAAAATCCTTGACTTCACCGGCAATCTGGGCATGATATTCCGATGCATCGAAGCGGGTGATCTTGCCGATACCATTCTTGCCTTCCATGAGGCCCTGCCAGAATGCGTCCTTACCAGTACCGATTGGGGTGATGGCGCCAAGGCCTGTGATTACTACACGATTACTCAAAACAAATACTCCTCTCAAAATCCGTTCCTGATGCTTTCTTCAAGAGCGGTCACTTCGCAGCTGCTGCCTCAGACAAGAGCTGTTCAAAAATCTCATGAACGGACAGGATCTTGTCAATACGCGGCATGTATTCGCCGGTAAAGACAAGGCCCGTCTCGACATCACCCTGCTGTGCGCGGATGAGCGAGCGGATGATGCAGAAGTTGTGCCGGCAGGCCTTGAGGCATGCGTCACAAGTCTTCGGAGGTACGGGGCCTTCCATGACCCGGGCTGAGAACGGCGTGCGCACGGCACGGCCGGGCAGGCCCACAGGGCTGTGGATGACGACGATGTCCTCCGGTTTGGATTTCAGATAATATTCCTTGAGGGCCGGCGCCGCATTCGATTCGACCGAAGCAGCAAAGCGTGAGCCCATCTGGACGCCAGCAGCGCCCATCTTTATCATATCAACGATGTCCTGGCCATGGAGAACGCCGCCGGCCGCGATGACCGGAATCTTGACCGCAGCGCTGACCGAAGGAATGAGGTCGCGCACGGACGTATTCGTCCCCAGGTGTCCGCCGGCTTCCTTGCCCTCAAGCACGATAGCCGCGGCGCCAAGACGCTCTGAGATTTTAGCTAATTTAACGGAAGAAACAATCGGAACGATTGGCGTTCCCGATTCCTTGCCGAGTCCGAACATATCACGAGAGAAACCTGCACCTGCTACGACAAGATCGATGCCTTCATCGATTGCCGTTTTGACAACGCCGGCAAAATCGCTGGCTGCTACCATGATATTGATGCCGATGATACCAGATGTGAGCGAACGTGCGAGCCGGATTTCATAACGCAGTTCGTCGTGGCTCATACCAGATGCGGCAATGAGGCCGATACCGCCCTCGTTCGCTACAGCTGCCGCCAGACGGGCCGTTGACAAGCGGATCGCCATACCACCCTGCTGGATCGGTACACGTGCAATCTTGTTGCCAATCTTCAGCTCTGGAAGTTTCAATGTTACTCCTCCAATCGATCTCACCTCTTAAGAAAATCCCGCGAAGCAACTTCACGGGATTCTCAAAAGGTAAGACGCTCAATCTTATTTGTGCTGGTCAATGTAGGTAACTACATCCTGAACCGTCTTGATCTTCTCAGCAGCCTCGTCCGGGATCTCAATGTTGAATTCCTCTTCAAAAGCCATGATCAGCTCAACGATGTCCAGCGAATCAGCGCCCAGATCATCGATAAAAGTAGAATCGATTGCGACCTCGTCCGGCTCAACGCCAAGCTGCTCAACAACGATATCTCTTACTTTTTCAAAAGTCGACATGAAGTTTCACCTCCTTAAATTAATATCCATATATAGTTATATCATATAGTTATATCACATAACCATGCCGCCGTCTACATGAACGACCTGGCCGGTGATATAGGATGCACAATCCGATACGAGGAAGAGCACGGCATTTGCCACCTCTTCCGGACGGCCCATGCGCTTCAGCGGGATTTCCTGTACCATGGCGTCCTTGACCTTATCGGGAAGCACTGACGTCATGTCAGTATCGATGAAGCCCGGCGCAACCATGTTGACCGTGATGCCGCGCGCGGCCAGCTCCTTGGCTGCCGACTTCGAGAAGCCGAGCACGCCGGCTTTTGCCGCAGCGTAGTTCGTCTGGCCGGCATTGCCGATGAGCCCGACAACCGAGCTCATGTTGACGATGCGTCCCGTGCGTTTCTTCATCATGAGCTTGGCCACTGCCTTCGTGCAGTAGAACACACCTTTGAGATTCGTGTCGATGACGGCATCGAAATCCTCATCCTTCATGCGCATCAGTAGACCGTCGCGCGTGATGCCGGCATTGTTGACGAGGATATCAATCGTGCCGAACGCCTCGACGACGCTCGCGACCATCGCTTCAACAGCCTGCGCATCGGCTACATTGGCCTTGACGAGCAGGGCTTCGCCGCCGGCGCTCTCAATCTCATGTTTGACTTCTTCCGCTGCCTGCTGATTGCCCGCATAATTGATGGCAACCTTGGCACCTTCCGAGGCCAGGCGGAGGGCGATGGCACGGCCGATACCGCGCGAAGCTCCCGTTACGAGAGCAACCTTTCCGTCTAAAAGCATATTAGCGAACCTCCTTGAAATAGTCAAGCGTTTTTTGTAAAGTTTCAAGATTTTCAACGTTCACGCTCTTGAGCGCACGGTCGATGCGGCGGTTGAAACCGCAGAGCGTCTTGCCCGGGCCGGCTTCGACAAACGTATCGGCGCCAAACTCCTTCATCGTGTTGACGCAGGCAATCCACTTGACCGGATGATCGGCCTGTGCGACGAGGTTGGCCTTGATTTCATCGGCCTTCGTCTCCAGCTTGCCCGTGAAGTTCGAGACAACCGGGAATGCTGCGTCGTGAATCTCGACCTTCTCGAGCTCAGCAGCCAGTTTCTCCGCAGCCGGCTTCATGAGCGTGGAATGGAACGGTGCCGAAACCGGCAGGATGACGGCTTTCTTGGCACCGGCGGCCTTGAGCGTCTCAACGGCTGCTTCAACGCCTTTCGTCGTGCCGGCGATGACCGTCTGGCCCGGGCAGTTGAAGTTAACCGGCTGCACTTCGCCGGCAGAAGCCGTTGCCTTCTCGCAGGCATCCGCGATGACTTCGTCGCCAAGGCCGATGATGGCTGCCATGCCGCCCTCGCCGACCGGGACGGCTTCCTGCATGTACTGGCCGCGCTTGTGGACGAGCAAGACAGCATCCTGGAAGGAAAGTACACCAGCTGCCACGAGTGCAGAGTACTCACCGAGGCTGTGGCCGCCGGCGATGTCCGGCTGGATGCCATGCTCCTTGAGGATCTCGTTGACGATAACGCTTACTGTCAGGATTGCCGGCTGCGTATTGGCCGTCAGCTTGAGGTCTTCGGCCGGGCCTTCAAAGCACATATCCTTGATGGAATACCCAAGGGCCTCATCGGCCTCCTGGAACAGTTTCTTGGCTACGTCATACTCGGCGAAGAAATCCTTGCCCATCCCTACCGTCTGGGCTCCCTGACCCGGGAATACAAATGCGAGCTTATTCACGTTGCACTACCTCCTGTTTCGTTTCCTGCCAGGACCATCCGGTCCCGGATACTGGAATCTATATCTTATTTGCAGTCGTCCTGGATCGTCTGGATGACGCCCGGAAGACCTGCCACGATATCCTCGATGATCGTCCTGACTGGCTTGATATCCTTGAGCATGCCGGAAATCTCACCAATCATGACGGAACCGTTCTCCACATCGCCTTCGTGCGTCGCACGATGCAGGGAGCCCACACCGAGCTTCTCGAGCTCTTCGGCCGGAGCACCAGCTGCCTCGAGTTCCTCATATTTGCGCGTGAGCTTGTTGTGGAGCACGCGGGCCGGATGACCGAGCGTGCGGCCCGTGACCACCGTAGAGCGGTCTTTGGCCTTGAGGACCATTTTCTTGTAATTCGGGTGAGCGATGCACTCCTCACTCATGACAAAGCGGGAGCCCATCTGCACGGCCTGTGCGCCGAGCGCAAAGGCTGCGGCCATGCCGCGGGAATCGGCAATGCCGCCCGCACCGATGACCGGCACGTCAACGGCATCAACGACCTGCGGCACGAGTGCCATCGTCGTGATCTCGCCGATATGGCCGCCCGACTCCGTGCCTTCCGCGATGACGGCATCGGCACCGCTGCGCACGAGGCGTTTCGCCAGTGCGACCGAGGCGACGACCGGGATGACCTTCGTGCCGATTTCCTTGAGTTCCGGCACGTATTCACCCGGATTGCCGGCACCTGTCGTCACGACAGGCACGCGTTCCTCGAGCACGACCTGCATGACTTCCTTGACGTACGGGCTCATGAGCATGACGTTTACGCCAAAGGGTTTATCCGTCCAGCCCTTGCACTTCTTGATCTCTGCGCGCAGAACCTCAGGCGGCATGTGGCCGGCACCGATGATGCCGAGGCCGCCGGCATTTGAGACGGCCGAAGCGAGCTCGGCCGTGCCAATCCAGGCCATGCCTCCCTGGAAAATCGGATACTTTATATTGAGTAATTTACAGATTGCATTGTTTTCAAACATCAGATTAGTCCTCCTTAGCCCATTTCACGATGCAGGATGCCCACGTAAGGCCGGCGCCGAAGCCAGCCAGGGCAATGAGATCGCCTTTCTTGAAGCGGTGTGCATGTGCCGCTTCCGCCAGGGCAACCGGTATGGACGCCGCTGACATATTACCGTATTTCTCGATATTGATGATGACTTTTTCCATCGGCAATTCAAGCCGTTTAGCGGCCGAATCGATGATGCGGATATTCGCCTGATGCGGGACGAGCCAATCGAGCTCTTCTTTCGTATGATTGCTTTTCTTCAAGGCTTCTTCCACGGTATGCCCCATAATCTTGACCGCGAAGCGGAAGACGGCCTTGCCATCCATATGGATGTACTGCTGATGAGCCTCAAGGGCCTCTTTCGTCACGGGATGCAGGCTGCCGCTTGCCGGGATATCCAACACGTCGCCGCCCGAACCGTCGCTGCCGAGGTCGAACCCCAGAAGGCCATATCCGTCCTCAACCGGGCCGAAGACAGCAGCGCCTGCTCCATCACCGAAGAGGATGCAGGTATTGCGGTCTGTCCAGTCGACAACCTTCGAGAGCGTTTCGGCGCCAATGACGAGCACGTGGCGGTAGACGCCGCCCGCGATAAACTGGCTGGCCACGGCCGCCCCATAGGCAAAGCCGGAACAGGCAGCGGACAGATCAAAGGCAGCAGCCTTCTTGGCACCGAGACGGTCCTGCAGGATGCAGGCCGTAGAGGGAATGATGCGATCCGAGGTCAGGGTCGCCACGATGATGAGGTCGAGGTCTTCGGCCGCGACACCGGCATCCTCAAGCGCCATGCGTGCGGCGCGCTCCGCCAGGTCCGATACCGGCTGGCCCTCGGCTGCCACGTGGCGCTCACGGATGCCGGTGCGTTCGACAATCCATGCATCGCTCGTATCTACCATTTTCTCAAGATCGGAATTCGTTACAGTCTTTTCCGGTATGCACCAGCCGGTGCCCAGAATGCCTGCACTAGTTCTTTTCTGCGTCATTCGTCAGTATCTCCTCCTTTGCCAGCGTATCACGGATGTGAGCGAGGACATCCCCCCGGACATAATCGTTCGCCACACCGATGGCGCTGCATATGGACTTGGCGTTGGAAGACCCGTGGCTGATGATGCAGCAGCCGTTGACGCCCAGGAGCGGCGCACCGCCGTACTCCGTGACATCAAGGCGTTTGCCCAGCTTCTTCATCGCCGGCATCAGCAGCAGAGCGCCGAGTTTTGCGAGGATACCGCCTTCGCGCACTGCTTCCTTAAGCAGTTTCAGAATGGTCTTTGCAAGTCCCTCTGCAAATTTTAGCACAACATTGCCTACAAATCCATCACAAATTACGACATCGAAGTTGCCCTTCGGCACATCGCGGCCTTCGGCGTTGCCGCAGAAATTGATGGTGTGCATCTGCTTGAGCAGGGCATACGTCGCCTTTGCCTGCTCGTTGCCCTTTGTTTCCTCCTCACCGATGTTGAGGAGCCCGACACGCGGATTCTTGACGCCGAAGACGTATTCCGCATAAAGGGACCCCATGATGCCGCTCTGGACGAGGTGCTCCGGCTTGCTGTCGACGTTCGCGCCGGAATCAAGCAGGAGCGTCACGCCCTTCGGCGTCGGCATCGGCGTCGCGATGGTCGGACGCCCGATACCCTTGATGCGCCGCAGGATAAGCTGTGCCGCCGTGACGGCTGCGCCCGTGCTGCCGGCAGAGAGCACGGCATCGCATTCGCCGTCCTTGACGAGACGTGTCGCCACGACGATGGAAGAATCCTTCTTCGTGCGCACGGCATCGGCCGGATGCTCACCCATCTCGATGACCTGCGTCGTATGATGGATCGTGATGCCGAGCTTCTCCCAGCCGGGTTCTTTTGCCAGGATCTCGCGAATCTTCGGCTCATCCCCCACGAGCACGATCTCGCAGTGATATTTGCGCGCAGCACGCACCGCTCCGAATACAACTTCAAGCGGCGCGTAATCGCCTCCCATGGCATCAACTGCAATCTTCATTGCTAACTTCCCCCTCACTCCTCTCCCCACGAAACCATGATGAATTTCGCACGGAAGACCTCTTGTGTATCATTGCGCGTCTTGACCCAGACAAAGTATTTATTGCCGCGGACGCGGACGATTTCTGCTTTTGCAATCAGTTTCTCACCGACATGGACCGGCACCTTGTACTTGACATTGGCAATGCCCGTGACGGCCATCGGTGCATCGATGATGGCCAGAGCCAGAGAATTCGCCTGCGAGAACATGTAGTAGCCCTTGGCGATTTTCGTCTTGGCAAAGACCATGTCATCGGTCACGCGCAGGAGGGAAATGCCGGAGTGGCCCAGTTCAAGATCGATGAGTTCACCGACCACCTCGCCGCTCTTGATGGATTTCACCTTGTTCTGAGCACTCTCCGCCATCTTGCGGATGCGCCCGCGGAGTTCGGGGATGCCGAGCTCCAGGCGGTCCAGGCGGATGGTCTGGACGCTGACCGATAATTTATGTGCCAGCTCTTCATCCGTCAGAAACGGCTTTTCCTTGACCTGCTGCAAGAGCATCTCCTGGCGCACCTTCTTCTTGACTCGTGCCATTCATTCATCTCCCCTCTGAAATTAGTACCTGCTATTACAACCTTATATCATTTTATTATACGTTCTGGCTGACAAAAAAGCAAGCCTGTGTGTCCTGCTTTGGACCGTTCTCCAAAAAAGAATAAGCAGGACAGATGTCCTGCTTACGATCTTTCTTCCTTATTCAGCTGCCTTGACAACCTCTTTGCCATCATAATAGCCGCATTCCGGGCATACATGATGAGGCATCTTCGGCTCGTGGCACTGCGGGCATGCTACGTAGCCAGGAGCAGTGAGCTTCCAATTTGCGCGGCGCTGGTCGCGACGTGCCTTGGACGTTTTACGCTTTGGTACTGCCATGTTCGGATACACCTCCTTAACGGGATCTTCTCAGATTATTTTTTCGCTAATAGTTCCTGCAGGGCGGCCATGCGCGGATCCGGTACAAACCGGTCGCAGCCGCAGTCCCCTTCGTTGAGATCTGCACCGCAGACGGGGCAGAGTCCCTTGCAGTCGGGCCTGCAGAGCTTGCTGAGCGGCTGAGCCGCCAGGACGGTATCACGGACGAGTTCCGTGAGATCGATGAGATCCCCCTCAAAAAGATTGGTATCCTCATCGGCCATCTCATCACCCGTACGGCGAAACTCCTCGGAAAAATGATGTTCCTGCGCCTCGCGGCACGGTTTCAGGCAGCGGTCACAGACAAAGGACTTCTCGCAGCGAATCACGCCTTCCGCCCGCCAGCACGAGCCCGTGTGGATGACCTTCCCCTCGATGGTCAGAGGACCCTCGAAGGTGTAATCATCGGCCACAGCACCGATATCCGACGGCTGGACCGTGAACGCAAACGGGATTTCCTGTGTGAAATCCGCATTCGATTCAGCAATATTCACTTTCATCAGCATCAACCTCAATTCATTATAGCGATGTGCCCATTCCTTTGTCAAGTGTCAAGGGAAAGTACTTGTCTCTCATAGTACGCGCTGGATATGGATGGCCAACAGCGTGACTTCAGCAGATGCCACCGGCAGCTTCAGTTGTTTTTCCAAGAAGATACAGATCTTCCTGGCGAGCGCACAGGCATCCGGATACATATTCTGCACGTATTCATCCATCTGGATCGGCACATCCTCATGCGCGCGGATGCGCAGGATCATGTAGCAGACATGGCTGATGAGCCGCGTGTACTTGAGCTCCGTGCGCTTGAAGGAGATGCCGAGTTCCCGTTCCAGCATGGCAATGCATTCAGAGGCCAGCCGGATATTCGTCAGGCTGTCGCCGGCATTCTGCTCGCTGACGCCCGCATGGATGTGCAGCGAAAGGTACCCGGCCTCTTCCGGTGGGAGCTCGGCGCCGCTCTCCTCACGTATGGCCGCAAGGCCCTGTTCTGCCACACGGTATTCATCGGGGAACATCGCCATGATGTCATGCTGCAGCGGATTGGGCAGACGGATGCCGCGGCGCTTGCGCTCGAGCGCCATGGCGATATGATCGGCCATCGGCAGCAGGATATCATCGGCGATGTCCGGGAAGACGATCTTCGCTTCTTCGAGGATGCGCGCGGCGAGTTCCACAGCCTGCGGATTGATGCCGTTGACGGCCTGCAGGGCACTGCGCTTCCCATCGGGCACGAGGGTGTAGACCTTGGCCCCGGGAAATCTTTCGACGCGCTCCCCGTTCTTCCTGCCGAAGCCGATGCCCTTGCCGAGCAGGATGACCTCGCGGCCTTCGCTGGTCAGCGCCAGCAGGCCGTTGTTATTCAATGGCTTGACGACCCGAAACATAAAAAACCTCCTTATATGATGCTACTATTATAACCTATCTGGGAGGTCATGCGCCATACAAGGAAGTTTTTTATTCGTGAAAGAAACTATTTTTTACTGGAACAAATGGTTATGACCATTTCCCGTGCAAGTCCTGGAGGACAAGTAATCAGAACTTGGCAACTTCAGCCAGAGCCTTGACATCGCCCGTCGTTTCCATCGTGACGGACTGGCCTTCCTGCAGGCCCGTGTAGATGACGAGGCAGGCATCCGACTTCGCATGCTCCTTGATGTACGCATCATCAAAGTGCATGAGCTTGTCGCCCTTCTTGACTTTCTGGCCCGCTTCGACAAAGACCTCAAAGCCCTTGCCGCCGAGTGCGACCGTATCGACGCCGATGTGCAGCAGATACTCCGTGCCGTCCGCAGCCTTCATGCCGATGGCATGCTTCGTGTCGAAGACGAATACGACTTCGCCGTCTTCCGGTGCGTAGACCGTTTCCTCCGACGGGTAGACGAAGAAACCGTCACCCATCATCTTGCTGGCGAATGCTTCATCCGGTGCTTCCGTGATCGGATGGACGGAGCCTGCTACCGGCGCGTAAAGCGCATGGCTGGCCGCTTTTGGTGCAGCCGCTTCAGCAGGAGCTGCCGGAGCCGTTTCCTCTTTGGCCGGCTCTGCTGCCGGGGCATCGAGTTCCGGCTCGACTTCCGGAGCCGTCTCAAGATACGTCTCGAGGTTGGCCTTGATGACGGCGACCTGCGGGCCGTAGATGACCTGGACGCCCGTGCCCTTGACGATGACGCCGACTGCGCCCGTGGCCTTGAGGATCTTCTCGTTGACGAGCGAGGAATCCGCCACCGAGCAGCGCAGGCGCGTTGCACAGCAGTCGACCGACGTGATGTTCTTCTTGCTGCCGAGGCCGCGCGCGATCATCGAGCTCTTGGCATCCTCGACGCTCTGCTGCGAGCCGCCGTTTGCGCCAGCGCCCTTCTTGGCCTGGTAATCTGCTTTCGTGTAGAGCTTCGTCTCCTCGTCGTCGTCCTCGCGGCCCGGCGTCTTGAAGTCGAATTTCTTGATCATCCACGTAAAGATGAAGTAGTAAAGGAAGAAGTAGATGATGCCGACCGGGATGATGTACATCCAGTTCGTCTTGGCCTCACCCTGCAGGATACCGAAGATGAAGAGGTCGAGCAGGCCGCCCGAGAACGTCAGGCCGACGGCGATGTTGAGCATGTGTGCGATCATGTAGGCCGCACCGGCGAGGACAACCTGGACACCGAAGAGAGCCGGTGCCACGAAGAGGAAGGAGAACTCAATCGGCTCCGTGATACCCGTGAGCATCGAGGTCAGGGCTGCGGAAAGCAGCAGGCCCTTGGCCGCCGTCTTCTTCGACGGCTTCGCGCAGCGGTACATGGCGAGTGCCGCGCCCGGCAGGCCGAAGATCATGAAGATGAACTCACCGGAGAAGTAACGCGTTGCGTCTGCACTGAAGTGCGTGACATTCGGCGAAGCGAGCTGCGCGAAGAAGATGTTCTGGCCGCCCTGTACGAGCTGGCCGTCGATCATCATCGAGCCGCCGACGCCCGTCTGCCAGAACGGAAGGTAGAAGACGTGATGCAGACCGAACGGAATGAGGGCGCGCTTGATGATACCGAAGATCAGCGTGCCGATGTAGCCCGTGCCCGTGACGAGGCTGCCGAGCGCAAAGATGCCGTCCTGAGCAATCGGCCAGATGAAGTAAAGCGCAATGCCGACGAAGAGGTAAACAACGGTCGAGATGATCGGGATAAAGCGCGAACCGCCGAAGAAGGAAAGCGCATTGGGAAGCACGATCTTGTGGAACTTATTGTGGAGGTACGCAACGCCGATACCGACGATGATACCGCCGAAAACGCCCATCTGATACGACATGATGCCGCAGGAGCTCGCGATTGTGCCCTCGAGCACGCCCGGCGCGATCGAGCCGTCCGGCAGAATCTGGCCGTTGAGCTTGAGCATGGCGTTGCAGGCACTGTGCATGACAAAGAAAGCAATCATAGCGGCGAGGGCTGCAACCTCGCGTTCCGCCTTGGCCATGCCGATGGCAACGCCGACAGCGAAGATAATCGGCAGGTTGCCGAAGATGGTGCTGCCCGCACTGGCCATGATGGTCAGCAGGCCGCCGAGAATGGTGCCATCACCGAAAATCGCCTCAAGACCATACGTCTTGATGGTTGTCGGGTTCGTGAACGAAGCACCGATGCCGAGCAGGATACCTGCAATCGGCAGTACTGCAACCGGCAGCATGAAGCTGCGGCCGACGCGTTGCAATACGCTGAAGATTTCGTCTTTCATAAAGACCTTCCTTTCTCTTGCTGCGTCACGGGACACGCAAAAAAGGCATCAACAAAAAGCACGACAGACTCCTTCCGCTTTCTCTGCAGAAAACGGGAAATCCATTGCTTTTCGCTGATGCCTGCATGACCAGTAACACGCGATCTCGTTACAACATATTCCTGTTTTAACAAGACGTATTATACACGAACCCTCTCGTGATGTAAAGCACTTTTTTCGTTTTTCCTTTCTTCCCTATCATATGCAATCGTTTCCACAATCTCTTCGTGCGAGTTCCTCCACCCGTTTGAGCGGTACATGATGCTCGCGCGCCAGGCGGCAGCAGTCCTCGTATTCGGGCTTGCAGCTAATGACCTGCCCCCGCCAGCTCGAGAGTTTGCAGGTCACATCCCCATACGGCGTATGCGCCTTGACGAGCCTGCGCGCGGCCTCCAGGCGTTCCTCCGCGCGGAAGACGCGCAGGCCGATGCTCGTCGTCTCGCACAGGATGATGTCCGCGCAGACCTCCTTCGCCTGTGCCCGGCAAAGGACTGAGAGCTCATGCGCCGGACGCGTCTTCTTCATGACGATTGGCGTCGTCCAGACATCTAGCGCACCCGCTGAAAAGAGGCGTTCATAGAGATATCCAAAGATCTGCGGCTCCATATCGTCGATATTCGTCTGAAGCAGCAGGATATCCGAAGCGGGCCGCGCTGCTTCACGCTCTGCATAATCGCCGAGATAGAGGCGCAGGACATTGGGGATCTCGGTATCCCAGGTGCCGGCCCCGTAGGCAATGCAATCAGCCGTGAACGAATCCGGCAGGCTCGCGGCAAAGTCGGCCTGACTGCGCAGGACGGCTGCGCCCGTCGGCGTCGTGAGCTCCTTTTCCGCGCCGGCATGATACGAGGGCCAGGCGCGCAGGAGCTCCGCCACAGCCGGCGCCGGCACCGGCATGACGCCGTGCGCACAGTGCACGAAGCCGCTGCCCGTGTTGACGCGGGACGCAAAGACTTTCTCAACACCGAGATAATCGAGGCAGATGGCCGTGCCCACGATATCGACAATGGAGTCCACGGCACCGACTTCATGGAAGGCCACCTCCTCCGCCGGCTTGCCGTGAACCCTGCCCTCGGCCTCGGCCAGCACGCCGAAGATTGAGAGGCTTCGCGCCTTCACGGCGGATGACAGCGACGATGCGTCAATCATACGGCGGATATCCGCCATCGTACGGTGCACATGGTGATGAGCACCGTGTTCATGGTCGTCATGGTGGTCATGATGTTCATGCGCCTCTTCCACGGGCAGCACGCGCACATAGGAAGCGGCGATGCCCTGTTTCTTCACGGGCTCGGCCACGATCTCAAATTCCCTGCCCCAGGGCAGTTTCCGCAGCTCGGAAGCAAGGAACGCAAGCGGCACACCCGCCTGCAGGAAAGCACCGAGCAGCATGTTGCCGCTGATGCCGGAAAAACAGTCCAGGTAAATTGCTTTCATGATGGTATTCCTCTCATACATGCCGCCGCTCCGCCTTCGTCTGCTCGCAGCGGTCAAAGGATTCGTCAGCTCAGCCGGTTGATCTTGCTGGCCAGCACGCCGGCGCCAAAGCCGTTGTCGATGTTGACGACGGATACGCCCGCAGCGCAGCTGTTGAGCATGGCCAGAAGAGCCGTCAGCCCGTGGAAGGAAGCGCCGTAGCCCACGCTCGTCGGCACGGCGATGACCGGCTTGTCCGTGAGCCCGCCCACGACGCTCGCGAGCGCCCCTTCCATGCCGGCGACAACGATGATGACCCTCGCTTCCTCGATGTCATGCATGTGGGCAAACAGCCGGTGGATACCTGCCACGCCGCAGTCGTAATGCGTCACGACCGCATTGCCCCAGAGCTCCGCCGTCAGGCGAGCCTCCTCGGCCACGGGGATATCGCTGGTCCCGGCCGTCAGGATCAGGATCTTCTTATCGGGATTGACATCCTGCCGCGGGCGCCTGACGAAAATGATGCGAGCCGCTTCCTCATACTCTGCCGCAGGGATCTTCTCCCTGACAAATTCATACATCTCGCGGTCCGCCCGCGTGGCCATGACGCTCTTGTGGCTGCCCGCCAGCAGCGAAGCCATGATGGCTGCCACCTGCTCCTTTGTCTTGCCTGCCGCATAGATGACCTCGGGGAAACCCTGACGGCGCTCCCTGGCCTGATCGACCTCGGCAAATCCCATATCCTCGACGCCGGCCTGCTGCACACGGGCGACGGCCTGTGATTCTGACAGCTGCCCTGCCTTGTACTGCCGCAGGAGTGCGGCGATTTCCTGTTCCGTCAAAAAAGTCCCTCGCTTTCCTTTACAACGATGATGCAGGATAGACAAAAAAGGCCCATGACACAAGCTGCATCATAGACCCTGGTATCATCCCGGTGGCCGGCTTACTCCTGCGGCTCTGCCGGTGCCTGCCCCTCCGGCTGCTGCGGCGCTGCCGCCTGCTTGGGACGCTGCTGGCTCATCTGCGCCTTTGCCTGCTGCAGAACCGACAGCGCCTGCTGCAGGCCGCCCTCTGCCTGCTGTACGCCCTGGAACGTGCTGCTGACGTGTGCGATGAGCTGATCGAATACCTGATTGGCATAGGCATCCGCATCGTCCTGCAGCTGCGTGGCATTCGCCTGCGTGCGCGCAATGATCTCATTTTCCCGCTGCTGCGTCTGCTGCAGGATGACTTTGGCCTTTTCCTTGGCCTGCACGACAATCTCATTCTCATCCGTAATCTGGGTGGCGTACTCGCGTGCACGCTTGCGGATCCTCTCCGCCTCGCGCTGTGCATCGGCAATGATCTCATCGCGCTGCTTCATGATGACCTCTGCTTTTTCGAGTTCCTTCGGCAGATCGCGGCGCAGTTCCTCGACGTAATGCACCAGATCATTGTCGTTGATCATGATGCGTCCCGTAAAAGGCACATTCTTGGCACCAGCCACCATGCTTTCGATTTTTTCCAAGGTATCGCGTACTCCCATGCCGCTTACTTCCTTTCTTGTTCCAGATTCTCTATCGCCTGCGCTACACAGGCCGGCACCAAGCCATGCACATCACCATGAAACCGTATGAGCTCCCGGATGCCCGAAGAGCTCACGAAGGAGTACTCCGGACGGGTCAGCAGGAAAATCGTATCGATATCGGGTTCCAGGTGACGGATCATGTATGCTTCATTCTGTTCGTATTCCAGGTCCTTGACGGAGCGCACGCCCCGCACGATGATATGGGCATCGGCCTCCTTCATGTAATCCGTAATCAGTCCGGAAAACGAAGCGACGCGCACATTGGAAAGATGCCTCGTCGCCTCCCGCAGGAAGCGCACGCGCTCTTCCACGGGGAAGAACGCCTGTTTTTTCACATTGTGGAATACGCAGATGATGACTTCATCGAACATGGCACTGGCCCGCTCAAAAATATCGATGTGGCCATTCGTCACGGGGTCAAAGCTGCCCGAGCATACGGCACGCCTCATGCGTCATCCTCCTCTACGTAAGAACGCCATTGAAAAAAGCTCAGCTGCGTCGTATGACCGTAGCGGCGGTTCTCCACGCAGACAAGGCCCGACAGCGGCGGCAGTTCCGATTCATCAGCTCCATGCTCCACGACGAGGATGCCGTCGTGTGCAAGCAGCTCCGTGGTATCAAAGACCTGGAGGGCCCGCTGCCACAGGCCTTTATGATAAGGCGGGTCACAGAAGACGAGGTCGAAGCTTCGATGCGCCGCCGCGAGCCTTGCAAGGCTCGCGAAGACGTCGCCGCCATGGATTTCTGAGGCAGGCAGGAACTTCGTATGGATGGCGTTCTCCCGGATGAGCGGCGCCGTAGCCTGATCGACAAAGACGGCCTTTGACGCGCCGCGTGACAGGGCCTCGAGCCCGAGGTTGCCCGTGCCGGCAAAGATGTCGAGGACATGGCGGCCTGCGACCAGGGAGCCGAGTATGTTGAACAGGGACTCCTTGACCCGGTCAGCCGTCGGACGCGTGTCCTGCCCCTTCGGCGTCTTCAGGCGGCAGCCGCGCGCCGATCCCGTGATGATTCTCATCGTTTCTACTCCACCTCAATCATTCGTGCCCGGATATTTTATCATAAACAAATTCATTCTAACATATTTTCCCGCGTTCGTGAACCTGCCTATGATATAATAGCGGGGAGATTATAGAAAAATCAGGAGAATTTATCGGATATGCATGCATTATTCCAAAAACTTGACAAACGCCTGCTCGTCGTGCTGCTCGCCCTGCCGCTGCTTTCACTGGCCGTCTGGTTCCTGCGCCATCCGCAGGACCCGCAGGCCTCACTCGTCTACCCGCAGCAGACGATGCACCAGCGCGTCATCCTCATCCCGCTCGACGGACGCCCGCCCTGCCGCCAGTTCGTCATCGATGCGGGCCGCATCAGCGGCACGGAGGTCGTGACGCCGCCGCATGAGATCCAGGACTATTATTCGCAGCCCGGCGATACGCGTGCCATGATGGCCTGGCTCCAAGAGGTCACGGCGGAGCAGCCGGCTGACGCCATCATCCTGTCCGTTGACCAGCTGCTCTACGGCGGCCTGCTGGCAGCGCGCGAACACCAGGCCGATGAAGCCCAGATGGAAACGCTGCTCTCCTTCCTCAGAAACCTGCACGAAAAGCATCCGGGCGTCCCCATCTACGCCTTCAGCATCCTGCCGCGTCTGACCCCCCAGGATACGATTGACGGCTACGAGGAACGGCGTGACATCATGGCGTATTCCCGCCTGGCCGGCCGCAAGGCCGCAGGCCTCACGATCGATGAAGCAAAGCTCCAGGAACTGCACGACAGGATCCCGGCGGACAGCCTCGCGCGTTATCTGTCCCACTTCAAAGAGAATGCCGTCCTCAACGAAAAACTCATCGATCTCACGCGTGAAGGCGTCATCGCGCGCCTCGTCCTCGGACAGGATGACGGCGAAGAATACGGCATCCCGAACATCGAGAAATACGCCCTGCAGGACTATATCGGCAGCTATGGTCTTACGAAACGGCAGGTCTTCCTGACACACGGCGCCGATGAAATCGCCCTGACGCTGCTCGCTGCCTGGCAGAACGAGAAATCTGGCATCCAGCCCCGCATCTGCCTGCGCTACAACACGCCTGAGGCGCGGGATCGCGTCATGCCCTATATGGCTGTTTCGACCGGCGTCTGTGCCGAGGAGAAGGTCCGGCTCCTCGGCGGCCGTCTCGCCGCGACGCCGGAGGAGGCCGATTTCACCTTGCTGATCTCGACGAATGATGCCGACAAGAATACGATGAGCAGCCGCCAGGAAACCGTGCAGTTCCTTACGGACTCGCTCGAGGCCGGTCATCCCATCGGGCTCGTCGATCTCAGCAAGCACTTCACCGCCACGGAAACCGTGCTGCCGCAGCTCATCGCCGGCGATTTCCCGCTGAACTGCCTGCTCGCCTACGCCGGCTGGAACACGACGAGCAACGCTGTCGGCACGGCACTTGCCGAAGCCTGCCTGTACCAGTCTGCCCAGAAGGAAGCCTTCAGCACGGAGGAAGCCCTGGCACGGGCCGCCAGCCAGGTCACCTTCTTGCAGAACCGCATCCTCGAAGATTACTTCTACTTGAAGGAAGATATCGACCTCATAAACGGCAGCTTGAAGAAAGCCGGCTATTTCAATACCGCAGATCTCGACCTCGAGCACAATTACCGCTGGGCCAACCGCATGCTCCAGAGCCTGATGATGCGCCAGATCCAGGCCTACAAGCACACGCCGTCTCTCGAGGCCCCCTTCCCCGTGCAGACGCCAGAGGGGATTCGTCATCTCCGCATCAAAGACCTCAGGGCCGATATGAGCTTCCCCTGGCCGCGCACCTTCGAGATCTATCTCGAGAGCACGCCGCTGCTCGAGATGGTGCCGTAACCGTGGCAGTCAGACAGCTGGATGCGAAAAAAACGGTCAGCCTGCCGCACGATTGGCGGAGGCTGGCCGTTTTCCCGTATCATCACCGGAAGACGCGTTGAGAAGGCTCAAAGATAAACTTCGCAGTCGTCCTCTACTTTCTTGCAGTTGTCGCGCACGGCTGTCATCACCTGATCCCAGTTCTCGCCGTCCTCGAGTTCCACTTTCATCTCCTGCGCCATGAAATTCACGGTTGCCGAGCGCACGCCCTTCGTTTTGCGGGCAGCCTCTTCCATGAGACCGGCGCAGTTGGGACAATCCACCTCGATCTTATAGGCACGCGGGCCAGAGCTGATGACGGACTGCTGCGTTGACGGAACCGGCCGTGCCGTCTCTTCATCCTGCCGCTGCAGTCTGCCATAACCACGCAGGTCTTTCGGCACGAAGAGCGCACGCGTCGCATTGCAGACCGCCAGGATCATGACGCCGACATCGGCAAAGATAGCCGCCCACATGTTGGCCAGGCCCAGGGCGCCGAGCACGAGAACGACAGCCTTGACGCCGATGGAGAACACGATATTCTCATAGACGATGCACATCGTCTTGCGGGCCGTGCGCTGAGCCAGGGCGATCTTCAGCGGATCATCGTCCATGAGCACGACATCCGCCGCCTCGATGGCGGCATCGGAGCCCATCGCGCCCATCGCGATGCCGACATCGGCGCGTGAGAGCACGGGCGCATCATTGATGCCGTCACCGACGAATGCCAGCCTGCCATCCCCCTGTTCCTCCTGCAGGAAGGATTCAACCTTGCTGACCTTGTCCTGCGGCAGGAGCTCGCTGTAGGCCGCATCGAGCCCCAGGACCGAAGCCACATGGTCTGCTGCCGCACGGCCATCGCCCGTCAGCATGATGGCACGCTTCACGCCGTTCTTGTGCAGGGCCTCGACAGCGGCGCCGGCATGATCCTTGATGACATCGGCGATGACGATATGGCCGGCGTACGTGCCGTCGATGGCCACATGCACGATTGTGCCGGTCTGCTCACACGGACGCCATTTGGCGCCGACGGCTTCCATCATCTTCGCATTGCCGACGCAGACGACAGAGCCATTGACCCGGGCGCGGACGCCATGGCCGGAAATTTCCTCCACGTCCTCCACCGTACAGGCATCGGCTTCCTGTCGATACGCATTGCGCAGCGAGACGGCAATCGGATGCGTGGAGAAACGCTCCACATGCGCGGCCAGATGCAAAAGCTCCTGTGGATTGATGACTTCTGGATGGATGGCCGTGACCTCAAAGACGCCCTTCGTCAGCGTGCCGGTCTTATCGAAAACCACCGTATCGACTTTCGAGAGCGTCTCAAGGTAATTGGCACCCTTGACGAGTACGCCCTGGCGGCTGATGCCGCCGATGCCGGCGAAGAACGACAGCGGGATGCTGATGACGAGCGCGCACGGACAGCTGATGACAAGGAAGATCAGCGCGCGGTAAATCCACGTTTCCCAAGCCGGCGGCAGCCCGAGGAACGCCATGTTCACGAGCGGCGGCAGCAGGGCCAGAGCCACGGCGGCATAAACGACAATCGGTGTGTAGACGCGTGCAAACTTCGCGATGAAATGCTCCGCTTTCGATTTGCGCGAACCGGCATCCTCTACGAGAGCCAAGATCTTCGAGGCCGTGGATTCGGCAAAGACCTTAGTCGTCCGGATATGGAGCAGGCCGCTCTGATTGATGCTGCCGCTGACGACCGCATCACCAGGTTCGACGCGGCGCGGCAGGCTCTCACCGGTCAGAGCAACCGTATCGAGGGTGGAACTTCCTTCGGTGATCACGCCATCGAGCGGCACTTTCTCACCGGGCTTAACCACGACCGTACTGCCCACGGCCACCGTTTCCGGCGCCACGCGCGTCAGCTGTCCCGGCTGCTGCTCGATATTGGCATAGTCCGGACGGATATCCATGAGGTCGCTGATATTGCGGCGGCTGCGTCCCACAGCGTACGACTGGAACCATTCACCGATCTGATAGAACAGCATGACGGCAATCGCTTCCGTATAATCACCATCCTCGTAGATGGCCAGCGCCATGGCACCAAGTGTCGCAACAGCCATCAGCAGACTTTCGTCAAAGGGATGCCGCTTCCAGAGACCTTTGCCTGCCTTCCAGATGACATCATAGCCCACGATCAGGTACGGGACCAGATACGCGGCAAAGCGGGCCATGCCGCTGAGTGGCAGGAAAGCCAGCACAATCATTAAGAGAGCTGCCGCCACGATGCGGATCATATTCTTTTTCTGCTTCGGGTTCATCTTCCACACTCCTGTCTCATTAAACGCATGAACATCGGTTCATTTGTTAATTAGATTATAGCAAATCAGCAGAAAAATGCAAGCCTGATCTTTTGGCACTTCAACGCAACCAGCCTGAAAAATTTTTCTTGACAAATAGCTGCATCGTCCATATAATATATAAATGTCGAAAGACACAGGGGTATCGCCAAGTTGGTAAGGCACGGGTCTCTGAATCCCGCATGCGTTGGTTCGAGTCCAGCTACCCCTGCCATATGAAAATGAGCATCGCGCAAGCGATGCTTTTTTGTTTGCAGGCATAAGACAAAATCCCCGCAGCGCATGGCAGACGCCATGTGTTGCGGGGATTTCTGCTGCAAGCTGCCGACAAGCGGGCAGCTTTTATTTCTTGCTCTTCTTGTTTTTCTTGGCGTTCGACGAGTTCGTCACGGCCTTGTCCTGCGAATCCGTCAGGGTCGCAATGCCTTTCTGGAAGGCAGCCAGCGAATACGCGCGCAGGTTCGGATTGTCGATGAGCTCAACGCCATAGCGCTTGCCGGACGGCGTGCGGAAGAACGCCACGGCCATCTGCGTGTCCGCCTTGGCCACCTCGTCGGCCTTGCCGTCACCATCCGTATCGATCTCGACCTCCTTGGCCGTCACGGCATAAATGGCCTTGTTGGTCGGCGTGAGGTTGACGAGCATGATGCCCTCATAGCCATTGCTGCCCATGATGCCCGAGAGCAGCTTTTCGGCCTCCTCGGGCTTCAGTTTGTTGAGATCCGGCACCTTCTTGTCGTCAAAGGCATCCGTCAGGATGACCCAGGCGTATTTGATGTTGTATTCCTCATTGTCAAAGACGAGGACTTCGCCCTGCTTATCCTCGTAAAGCAGATTGGCGGGGATGACGCCGACCGGCTTCTGCGGGCACTTTATCGTGAAGCCGTACTGCTTGCTCGTATACGTATACGGCAGCGATGCTTCAATGGGCTGCTGGATATGGACGGAAGGATCCTTGGCGGCAGTCTGTTCGGCAGCCAGGGCCGGCACCGATGGGGCCATCAAAAGGGATGCGCCCATGGCAGCAGCGGCAAGACAGGTATAAAATTTCATCGTGATTACTCCTTTATCTTCCGTGTATCCGCGTTCAATGGGCTGGACGAAGAATCCCGCCGGGAAAGGTAGAAGCAAAGCATCTGCAGTGCCGTTTCGGTGCTCTGACGCTTGACTTCCGTACGCGAACCACGGAAATGATTTTCTTTGACTATCGTACCATCGGGACCTGAAACGGCAATGAAAACGAGGCCGACGGGCTTCGTCGCCGTTCCGCCCCCGGGGCCGGCAATGCCCGTAATGCCGACCCCCATGTCCGTCTCGATTGCACGGCGGATGCCCTCCGCCATCTCACGGGCCGTTTCTTCCGATACCGCACCATGTGCCAGCAGCGTCTCATGGCGGACACCGACGAGCTTCTCCTTGATGCGGTTCGTATACGAAACGACAGAGCCCATGACGTAAGCCGAACTGCCCGCGATATCCGTCAAGCGGCTCGTCAGCAGCCCGCCGGTGCAGGACTCCGCGCAAGCGATTGTCATCCCCTGCGCGAGCAGCAGTTTTCCGGCCTGTTCCTCAATCTTCATCATGCATTCGCCTCATTTCATCCTTCCGCATCCGCCCTGTCATCCAGGCGTTCTCCGACGAGATCATACGTGAACCCCTGCAGGATCCTGACGTGCACCATGTCGCCGGGCTTGCTGTCCGTATCATTCTCGACGTAGACCTGGCCATCGACATCGGGCGCCTCGCGGTACGAGCGGCCGACGGCAATGTTCGGCTGCTCTTCGTCGCGTCCTTCGATGAGGACGTCAAGATCCTTGCCCTCGAGGGACTGATTGATCTCTTCGGAAATCTTGCACTGGAGGCTCATGAGGTCGTGATAACGCTCCTGCATGACCTCTTCCGGTACCTGATTCGGCATGTCGTACGCAGGAGTCCCTTCCTCGCGCGAATACGTGAAGACCCCCACCTTGTCGAGACGCATCTCCTCGATGAAGTTGCGCAGCGTCTGATACTGGGCATCCGTCTCCCCCGGGAAGCCGACGAGGAAAGTCGAGCGGATCGTCACGCCGGGAATGCGTTCGCGGAGCTTCGCAATGAGCCTGCGCATATCCGCCTGCGTATCCGGGCGGCGCATGCTGCGCAGTACGGCATCGTGCGCGTGCTGCAGCGGCAGGTCAACGTAATTGCAGATCTTCGGCTCGCTCGCAATCGTATCGATGAGTTCATCCGTGAAGTACTTCGGATAGCTGTAGAGAGTGCGCACCCACCGGAGTTTCGGCACCTTGACGATTTCCCGGAGCAGCGCCGCAAGTTTCGGCTCGCCGTAGAGATCCCTGCCGTATTCCGTCGAATCCTGAGCGATCAGCACGATTTCGCGCACGCCCTTTTCCGTGAGGTTGCGCACTTCATCACAGATATCCTCGATGGGCCGGCTGCGGTAATCGCCGCGGATATACGGGATGGCGCAGAAGGCGCAGCGGTTGTTGCAGCCCTCTGCAATCTTGACGTACGCCGTATACCCCGGCGTCGTCGTGATGCGCGGCGTGTGCTCATCGTAGAGGGCCTCATCCTTGCCGGCGATGACGAGGCGGTGCCCCTTGAGCGTCTCCTCCACCGCCTCCATGATGCGTCCCCAGGCTCCCGTGCCGATGATGGCATCGGCTTCCGGTATCTCGTCCAGGAGTTCCTGCTTATAGCGCTGGCCGAGGCAGCCGGCCACGATCAGGCTGCGGCAGCGCCCGCTTTCCTTGTATTCCGCCATGTTGAGCACCGTCGTGATCGACTCTTCCTTCGCCGACTGGATGAAGGCGCACGTGTTGACGATCAGGATATCGGCTTCGGCGGGATTGGCCGTGATCTCGATGCCGTGTTCCTTCAGGATACCCAGCATGACCTCTGTATCGACAAGATTCTTGGAACAGCCAAGACTGATGAAACCTGCTTTCACTGAAAAACTCCTCCTACTAAATATATGGTCGCAATGCTCCCGAAAAGAGGATGCTGCACAGGCAGCATCCTCGCGGCTCATTTGAAACGGATATCCCGGGCCCATTCGTCGAGCAAATGATGCTTCTGCGCATCCGTGAACGTGACGGGCTGGGTAAACAGCACGAGGTTCTTGCCTGCAAAGGACTTGTAGGCAATCGTGCCCGGATTCGTCGGGATAAAGAAATAATTATGGCTCTGCAGCGCAATCTGGACTTCATCAGAAAGCAGCCAGTCGGCAAACGCCTTCGCCATGACGCCATCCTGCTTCCTGGCGTGCACGAGCAGGCCGGTGCCCGTCACGCGCGCCGTCGTGCCATCCGATGGATAGATGATCTGCAGTGGATAGCCATCGTGGATGTAGCGCAGCGTCTCGCTCTCCACGGCAATGGAGAGATCGACCTCGCCCATGCCGGCCTGACGCACCGGATTGGAAAGATACCTTGCGTACTGGACGACCTTCGGGTGCAGCTGGCGCCAGATATCCATCGTCGCCGTCTCACCAAACTGCGCAGTCATCGCGTACAGGAGATCCGCCGAAGCATCCGCCGCCATGAAATCCGTCACGCCGATGCGGGCATCCAGCCCGGCCAGTGTCTGCCAGGAATCGGGGATGTCGTCCCGCAGCGTCTTCAGGTAATCGCGATTGACACAGAAGACAATCGGATCATACCAGACGCCGGTCCAATAACCATCCTGCTGGCGGAAGGAATTTGGGATCATATCGTTGCGCTCCGAGATATACGGTGCCAGATACCCTTTGGCCGCTGCCTTTTCCAGGGTCTGGCGGTCAGCAAGTACCAGGGAGGCATCGCCGCTGCCGGATGACGAGGCCTGGTCCTGCATGCGCTTGAGCGCATCATCCGATGAAAGCGTCACGAAATTGACGTGCACGCCAGACGTCTCCTCATAAGCCTGTGACAGGATTTCCGCATGTTCTGCCGGCAGTGTCGTGAGCACTGTGATCTCATGCCGGCTGCGATGTTCGCCGCTGTAATCCGCACCAGCCAGATACGCGGATCCGGCCAGCACGATCAGGAAGAGGACGAACGCCGTAAGCAGTAAGGACGTATACCGCCTCATGTTCTTAACCTCACTATCTTAAAGTACCAACTAGTTTACCCTTCATTATATCGGACTTTACACGATTTCACAAGACCGGTGCACGAGACTGGCCGCCAATGCAGAAAGGCAGCTGCTCCCGGCAGCTGCCTTCTCGAAACGGCATACTCACTTCAGATACGTCCAGCCATCCTTCTCCTCGATCCTGCCCTCCTTGAGCAGATGACCGAGCGCCCGCTTGAAGGCGGCTTTGCTGATCTGGAACTTGTCACGGATCACTTCCGGTGAAGACTCATCGCTGTACGGCATGCGCCCCTTGCGGCTCTCCAGGAGTTCCAGGATGCGCTGTGAGTCCGTCATCAGGGCCTTTTCTTTGGCCTCCCGCAGCGAGGCGTTGAGACGCCCGTCAGGACGCACGTAGGTTACGCGCGCCGTCACGACCTCGCCGACGCGCGGACGTTCCTTCATCTCTTTGTTGGCGATGAAGACGATGTAACGTTCTTTGCTGAACAGGAAGGCGCCGCTGTCCGTGTAGTTGTAGATGGCGCCCGTGACCATATCGCCCACCTTGACATGCGTGGCCGGCACAGAGGCGCGCCGCATCTCGTCCTCCACTTCCATCGTCACGGCCAGGCGGCCGGATTTGTCGGTGTAGAGCTTGGCCCATACCACTTCGCCGACCTGCGGGCGGCCGCGCATGCCGGCATACGGCATAAAGATGCCGCGCTCTGCGCCGACATCCAAGAAGGCGCCGTCGCGGCTGACGTTGATGACGCGCAGCCTTGCGATCTGCCCTTCCTTCATTTTTGGAACTCGCATGCTGGCCGTCAGGCGGCGTTTCGGGTCCAGATACAGGAACACATCGACGAAATCTCCCACCTGCACGGGGTGGGTCTGCTGGGTCTTATGGAGCAGGATATCATCCGAGGTATTGCCCGTCTGCGCATCGAGGAAAGCGCCCATCTCACTGACGCGTGCGACCTGCAGGCGCGCCACCGTGCTGGGGCCGAACTTTCTCTTTGCCTCCCTGCCCGTATCTCCTGTTCTCTCCATCATCCTACCATCCCTATCTTCAATCTTCATAGGCAGTCAGTTTCGCATCGCCCCAGAGCTGCTCGAGTGCATAGTACTCACGGGCTTCCTGCATAAAGACGTGGGCGACGACATCGCCGAAGTCGAGCAGCACCCACTCGCCCTCGCGGTAGCCTTCCTTGTGGTTGAACGCCACGCCGAGCTTTGCCAGCTCCTCTTCAATATTGTCGGCAATGGCCCGCACCTGCGTGGCCGTATTGGCCGAACAGATTACGAAATAATCCGGCGAGATCATCAGGCCTTCCATATCCATCGTCACAATGTCACGGGCTTTCTTGTCGCTGGCTGCCTTGCAGATGGCAGTGCAGATTTCTTTTTCTGTCATGATAACTCCTTTTATGTAGATAGATCCATTCTATGTTCTCATCCTGCCGGTCACGGTGCCGTATGATCGCCCATGTCCCCGGGGAAAAGTTCTTCCATCTTCTTCTGGATGCCGGAGGAATCCGGCAGCCAGATCGTATCGTCATTCTGCGCAGGCGATCCCGGCAGGATCATGCTCACCGGATCGTCGCTGCTCAGGTGGCGCAGGACATTTGCGAGATGCGCCGAATCGAAGAATTCGGCACTCGTGTCGACATCCTGTTGGAAAATCCTCGCCACGGACGGCAGCTTCGGAATGGTTTCAAGGCGCATGACCTGCTGATAGAGCGCCTTGACAAATTTCTGCTGCCGCTGGGCACGCCCGAAGTCCCCGAGCTCCGTACCGCGGTACCGCAGATACTGTTCGGACTCGCTGCCATCCAGATGCTGATAGCCTTTCTTGAGGTGGATGCTGAGCCCGGACTCCGGGTCCTCATAATCCATATCGTTCTCCACGTAAAGGTCGATGCCGCCCAAAGCATCGATGAGCTCCGCAAAGGCCTTGAGATCGACCACGACATACTGGTGGATGGATATGCCGAGCAGAGCATTGACCTGGCGGACCATCATGGGGGCACCGCCCTCTGTGTAGACCGAGCTCAGCCGCATTGAATGCGCGCGCTCCGGCACCTTGACCCAGGTACCGCCCGGAATCGTGATAAAGCGCATCCTGCCCGTCTCATTCTCGATGCTCAGGACGAGCACCGTATCAGCCTTTTTGCCCTCCGTATTCGTCGGGCCGGCACCATCGTCGAGCCCGAGGACCAGCACATTCGTATATCCGTCAAAGTTTGGATTCACCGTACCGCGCCGTTCCTGCTGCCGCTGGGTATACCCGTCGTAGAGCGCATGGTACTCCTGTGTAAGATACTGTGCGCCGCGCATGAGCCCGTAAATGGCGCCGGCTGACAGCAGGAGCAGGAACGTACAGATGATGAGTGCAAACATGCATCGCAGGAAACGCCTGCGCCTGGCCCGCGCCATCGCCTTCTTTTTCTGCTCGATATGGCGGCGGGTAATATTCTCCGATTCCCGTTTCCCCATCATGCTTCCTTCTTCATCTTCAACAGGATCTCATTGCGCGCCAGGACCGTATCCGGATGGATCAGGTGACGTTTGGCGAGGACGAAGGCAATGGAATCGCTGAGCCCCTCGAGCAGCATCTCGTCGAGCGTCGCCTCGCGTGCAAGCTTGCGCAGCTTCTCAACCCCCGGATAGTCGCGGTTCGGCTCGATCATGTCAGCAAACCAGATGATCTTGTCGAGCGGTGTCATATGCTCTCCGCCCACCGTATGGCGGGCGATGGCCTGCTCCACGGCCGGATCGTCGACACCGTAGAGTTCCCGCACGCGCCGCGAACCGATGGGGCCATGCAGCAGGAGCGGCATGGAGCGCTCCACCGTCCCGATGGGGAGATGGCGTTTCTCCGCTTCGGCAATCATCGCTTCATTGGGAAACTCACGGGCACAGTCGTGCAGGAGACCGGCGACACGTGCCTGCTGTTCATCCACCCCGAAACGCCTGGCCAGGCGGACCGCTGTCTCAGACACACCGAGAGAATGGCGGAACCGGGTCGCCTTGAGGCGGCCCTTGAGTTCCTGTTTCATCGTTTCATAATCCATTGCAAAACTCATCGATACAGCCCTTCTTTTTTGATATAGTCTGCCACAGCGGCCGGCAGCATATAGCGGACGGAATGCCCCGAGCGGATGCGCTCACGGATTTCCGTCGAAGAAATCTCAAGCTCCGGCGTTGTGAGCTGATGGATATGGCACTCGCAAAGAGCACCGAATGCCTTCCGCAGATGCGCCATGTCGAGCTTCGTGCCCTGGCGCGTGGCGGCAATGAAGTGGCAGGATGCGAGCAGATGCTCTGCTTCATGCCACGACGGCAGATCATTGATGGCATCCGCACCTGTGATGAAGAAGAATTCCGCCTGCTGCCCGAGCAGACGATGCAATTCGTCAATCGTATCCGATGTATAGGAAACGCCCTGACGGCACATCTCGATATCCGAAGCTTCAAAATACGGATTGTCTGCGATGGCCAGGCGTGTCATGGCCAGCCGGTCGGACGCCGGTGCCACCTTCTTTTCCAGCTTGAACGGCGAATTGGCAGCCGGAATGAACAGGATCTTCGTGAGGCCGCAGGCATCCCGCACATACTCGGCCGTCAACAGATGGCCGTGATGAATGGGATCAAACGTGCCGCCCATGATGCCGATCCGATGCTCCATCAAGAAATCACCCCTCCAGAATCCAGCTCATGAGGCAGGCAGCCGCTGCCATCGAAAGCAGCATGAGCAGCACGGCCCGCAGATAATCTCTGGCATCGAAGGCCCCCTTCGGTGTCTTCAGGTACTGACGCAGGGTCCGCAGATAACCGATCATTTCCGGATCTGCCCCTCGCCGTAAATCAGATACTTCATGCTCGTGAGCTCACGGAGGCCCATGGGACCGCGGGCATGGAGCTTCTGCGTGCTGATGCCAATCTCAGCCCCGAAGCCGAATTCAAAGCCATCCGTAAAGCGCGTCGACGCATTGACGTAAACGGCTGCCGCGTCCACCTCACGCTGGAATTGGTGCGCATGCGCGAGGTCATTCGTCACGATTGTCTCGGAATGGCCCGTGTTATAGCGGTTGATATGTGCGATGGCCGCATCAATGCCATCGACGACGCGGACCGACAAAATCAGGTCGCCGTATTCCGTGCTCCAGTCCTCTTCCGTCGCCGGCACCATATCCGGGCAAATGGCCCGGGTGCGTTCGCAGCCGCGTAGCTCCACGTGCTTCTCCCGCATGGCTGCCGCGAGCTGCGGCAGGAACTCCTCCGCGATGGCCGCATCGACGAGTAGCGTCTCCATCGCATTGCAGACCGAGCAGCGGCTGACCTTGGCATTCACGGCAATAGCCGTGGCCATGTCAAAGTCCGCCGAAGCATCGACGTAGGTATGGCAGACGCCCGTGCCGGTCTCGATGACCGGTACGCTGCTGTTTTCCGTAACATGACGGATGAGTCCGGCGCCGCCGCGCGGGATGATGACATCGATGGAGCCGCGCAAATGCATCATGACATCCACAGCCTCACGGTCCGTGAAGTCCACAAACTGCAGCGCTCCTTCCGGGATGCCGGCGCCATAGGCCGCCTTGGCCAAAAGAGAGCTGATGGCCGTATTCGAGCGGATGGCCTCCGAGCCGCCGCGCAGGATCACGGCATTGCCCGATTTGAGGCAGAGGCCGGCTGCATCAGCCGTCACATTGGGGCGCGCCTCGTAAATAATGCCGATGACGCCGAGCGGCACGCGCACGCGGCGGATCTCAAGGCCGTTCGGACACACGGTCGAATAATCCCCCTGACCGACGGGATCCTGCAGCAAAGCCGTCTGGCGCAGGCCTTCCGCCATCGAAGCAATGCGCCCTTCATCGAGCATCAGACGGTCCAGATAAGAACGTCTGACCTTCTTCTGACGCGCTTCCTCGAGGTCGAGTTCGTTGGCCTTCAGGATGAGCTCACTGCGCTTCTCGAGCGCGTCAGCCATGGCCATCAGCGCGGCATTCTTAACCCCTGTAGACAGCACCGCGAGCTTGCGGGAAGCAGCGCGCGCCGCTTCGGCTTTCTGTTTCATTTCTGCTTGAATATCCATCCAGGATTCCTCCCCCACACTCAGACCATCAGGACCATATTATCCCGATGAATGACCTCCTCATGGATGGGACCATGAACGAGGTCTGCAAAATCCTCCGTACGATGACCAAGGATCTGACGAAGATCTTGCGCATTGTAATTGACAATGCCGCGGGCAATCTCGCGATTGTCCTCTGCGAGCACGCGCACCGTGCTGCCGGCAGTAAAATCCCCATCGGCATCGACGATGCCGGCCGCCAGCAGGCTGGAACCATGCTCCAGGGCCTCGACACAGCCGGCGTCGACCGTGAGTTCTCCCTGCAGGCGCTTGCCGAAGGCCAGCCAGCTCTTGCGCACCTTCAGATGGGACTCGCGGGCCGGGAATACGGTACCGACGGTCTCACCTGACAGGATGCGGCGCAGGATGCCCTCCTGCTGCCCCGCGGCGATGACCATGGTCACCCCAGTGCTCATCGCAATCTGGGCGGCCTGGAGCTTCGTGGCCATGCCACCCGTACCGAGCTTTGAGCCGGCCCCGCCGGCCATCTCGATGACAGCCGGCGTAATCTCGGGAATCTCATGGATGAGCTGCGCATCGGGATGTGTCGCCGGGTTCGCCGTGTAAAGCCCCTCGATGTCGGAAAGGATGACCAGGGCATCGGCATCGACCAGCGTCGCCACCATGGCCGAGAGATTGTCGTTGTCGCCAATCTTGATTTCATCGACAGCCACGGCATCGTTCTCATTGATGACGGGAATGACCCCCATATCCAGCAAGGCCAGAAGGGCATCACGGGAATGGCGGTACTGGTTATGGCGCACGGCATTCTCCTTCGTCAGCAGCACCTGGCCGATGGTCTTGCCATACTCCGCAAAGAACTTCTCATAGATATGCATGAGCACGCCCTGACCGATGGCCGCCACGGCCTGCTTTTCCGGAATGGAGGCGGGCCGCTCCGGCAGCCCCAGCTTGCTGAGGCCAGCGGCAATGGCGCCGGAAGAAACCAGGACAATCTCTCTTCCCTGATTCATGAGGTCCGCCAGTTCCCGGATCAGATGGTCAATCCGATACAGATCCAGCTTGCCCGTATCGTGAGCCAGCGTGCTCGTCCCGACCTTGACGACGATGCGCTTCGCTTCCCGCAAACGTTCCCGTGCTAACATAGGAATCCCTCCAAAGATGCAGATGAGTTATGGCAGTTCGATTTTCGGTTTCTCGAAATTGCGCTTGAAGAGCAGGCCATTGCGGCCGATGAGCTGTACGAGGTTTGCATCGGCACGTTCCGCCAGCATCGTGATGGCATCGGCCGGCAGCTCCATGCAGTTCTGCAGCACGCGCACCTTGATGAGCTCACGCTTCTTGATGGCCTCTCGGGCCGCCTGTACGACAGCAGGCGTCACGCCCTCCTTGCCGATCTGCACGACGGGCTCGAGCTTCATGCCCATGGAGCGCAGGACGCTCTTCTGCTTGCCTGTAAGTGAATTACGGATCAACGGTATTCCTCCTAAAAAAATCCATGCTGTAGCCGCGAACCACTCAGTCGCGGTATTCAAATTCCATCTCGCCGATGCGGACGGTCTGGCCGTCCTTGATGCCGCGCTCCCGGAGCTTCTCATCAATGCCCTTGATGCGCCAGATGTACTGGAAACGGCGCACTGCTTCATCATTGTTGAAATTCGTCATTATGACGAGTTTCTCGATGGCCTTGCCGTGGACAATGAAATCACCGGCATCGTTGCGGCTGATTGTCACCTTCTCAGGGTCCTCCGCCGTCTCATCGTAGACCTTGACCTCATCCTCTTTCTCGGGTTCCTCGACATAGTTGTCGAGCCACTCGCCCACATAGGAAATGAGTTCCTTGAGTCCCTGACGCGTGACGGCCGAGATTGCGAAGAACTTATGCCCTTCCTTTTCAGCCAGTGCCTGCAGACGCGGCAGATTCTCCTGTGCGCTCGGCAGATCGATTTTGTTGGCCACGAGGATCTGTGTGCGGCGGGCAATCTTTTCGCTGTACTTCTTGAGTTCTGCATTGATCTTGTAATAATCCTCGACCGGGTCGCGTCCCTCAAGACCCGAAGCGTCGACGATGTGCAGGATCAGTTTCGTGCGTTCCACATGGCGCAGGAAATCATGCCCCAGTCCGACACCATCCGCTGCGCCTTCAATGAGGCCCGGGATATCCGCCATGACAAAGCTCTTCTCATAGTCCGTCTTGACGACGCCGAGGACAGGCGTGATGGTCGTAAAGTGGTATTCTGCAATCTCCGGGCGCGCAGCGCTGACGCTGGCCACCAGGCTCGATTTGCCGACCGACGGATAGCCGACGAGGCCGACATCCGCAAGCAGTTTGAGTTCGAGAACGAGATTGCGGCTCTCGCCCGGTTCGCCGAATTCGGCAAACGTCGGGGCACGGTTGGCAGCATTGGCAAATTTGGCATTGCCGCGTCCACCGCGTCCGCCCTTGCAGATAACGGCTTCCTGGCCGATTTCCGTGAGGTCCGCGAGCACGGCACCCGTGTCCTCGTCCTTGACGATTGTACCGGCCGGCACCTTGACGTAGCAGGGCGGTGCGTTGTGGCCGTACTGGTTCTTGATATCGCCGTTTTCACCATTCTCCGCCTTGAATTTGCGGTGATAGCGGAAGTCCAGCAGTGTGTTCATATTCTGATCGACGACGAAAATGATATCGCCGCCACGACCGCCGTCGCCGCCAGAGGGGCCGCCGTTCGGCACGAATTTCTCGCGGCGGAACGCGGACTTGCCATGGCCGCCGTCACCCGCCTTGACGATAACGCGGGTCCTGTCAATAAACTGCATGATAGCCTCCTTTAAAAAATATAGTCAGTCTGTTATTCATCATATCCAGAACGTGTCTCTGCGCTGCATTCGTAGTTGTAATGCATAAAAAGCCGGCATTGTGATACCCAATACCGGCTTTTTATCCATCACAACGCAACCTAACGCCGTTTATATTCCATATAACAATACCTGCGCTCTCCGAAGGAGAAGCGCAGGTATCCTTTGATTACATAGCTTCTTCAGCTGTGTATACGCTGATCTGACGGTTGTAGCGGCCTTTGCGCTCAATGGCAACCTTGCCGGCAACCTTTGCGAACAACGTGTCATCCTTGCCGATACCAACGTTGTGGCCCGGATGGAAATGCGTGCCGCGCTGACGAACGAGGATGCTGCCAGCCGTTACGATCGTGCCAGCATGTTCCTTGACGCCGAGGCGCTTGGACTCACTGTCGCGGCCGTTACGCGTGGAGCTGACGCCCTTTTTATGTGCGAAACGCTGAAGTTCAAACTTAAACATGGAATTCACCTCCACTATTTCAGAATCCGTACAGCCTTGGGATACGCTTCGGCGATTGCCGTAAGCCCCAAAAGCATCGTGTTCAGGATTGCTTCCGTCCTGTCATCAGGACGATCCTTGAGCTGCATTTTGAGCTTTCCACTCGAGTCTTCGTAGCTGACTGTTCGATGCAGATACTCTGTTATCCCAAGGAATGCCGAATCCGTAAGCGATGAGACACCGGCGCAGACAATATCCTCGCCTGCCACTGCCGTGCCGCTGTGACCAGCGACATCGAAACCGGTGATTTTCCCATCGTCCTGATAAAAGATCTTGACCTTAATCATGGAAAATTAAGCTTCGATCTTCTCGATGACAACCTTCGTGAACGGCTGACGATGACCCTGACGTTTGCGATAATTGGATTTTGCCTTGTACTTGAAAACAAGGATCTTCTTATCTTTGCCCTGAGCCTCGACTTTGCCCGTTACCTTGGCACCTTCAACGAGGGGCTTGCCGACCTTGACGTCTGCATCGTTGACAACCGTCAGGACCTGGTCGAATACGACAGCCTCGCCCTCATTGGCAGCCAGCTTCTCGATCGTGATGACATCGCCCTCAGCAACCTTGTACTGCTTGCCGCCCGTTTTGATAATTGCGTACATGAAAACACCTCCCTAAAAGATTACTCGCCAGTTACGGTACGATTGCTCGTTTTGACAAACCTCACTGTGCGGTTGGGGAAAGACGCACTTTCAGCGTCTACAGTTAAAAATCATAGCATAGCGTCAACCTGATGTCAAGAAAAAAGATTTTTACGAACGCATGACGAGATTGACGACGAATGCCAGGGAAACCAGCCACATGATCCAGCTGACTTCCTTATACTTGCCCACGGCCGTCTTCATGAACGCATAGCTGACAAAGCCGAAGGCAAAGCCATTGGCGATGGAGCCTGTCAGCGGCATCATGATGATGGTCAGAAAAGCCGGCAGTCCATCTGAAAAATCCTGGAAGTTGATCTTGCCGACCTCGCTCATCATCAGCGCACCGACCAGGATGAGCGGCGGAGCCGTGGCAAATCCCGGGACGAGTCCGACGAGCGGCGCGAAAAGCAGTGCGATGAAGAAGCAGATGGAAACTGTGACAGCCGTGAGTCCCGTCTTGCCGCCGGCTGCAATACCTGCCGCACTTTCGATATAGCTCGTGACCGTGGACGTACCGAAGATAGACGAGCAGATCGTGCCGACGGCATCCGTCGTCAGCGCGCGGTCAAGGTTCTCAATCTCCCCATTTGGCTTGACGAGCTTCGCTTTGGAAGTCAGGCCGATCAGCGTGCCCATGTTATCGAAAAGCTCGACGACCGTAAAGGTGAAGATGATCGAGACGATGCCGTAATTCCAGGCACCGACGATGTCAAGCTTGCCAAACGTCTCGCCCATATGCGGCAGGCTCATGCTGATGATGTCAGAAATACCGTGCGGTACCGGAGAATACCCGAGGATCATGGAGAGCAGTGTCGTGCTGATGATGCCGATGAGGATGGCCCCCTGCACCTTGCGGGCCATCAGTGCGCCCGTGAGGACAAGACCGAAGAGCGACAGCAGCGTCGTCGGCTGCGTCACATGGCCCAGCCCGATAAAGGTCGCCTTGTCGGGGATGATGAGTCCCGTTCCCTTGAGGCCGATGAATGCGATGAAGAGTCCGATGCCGACACCAATGGCCACGCGCAGATTCTGCGGCACCGCGTTGATGATGGCCTGACGCACGTGGCTGACCGTCAGCAGAAGGAAAAGGATACCCGAGAAGAAGACGGCACCGAGAGCGACGGTCCAATGGAGCCCCAGCGTACCACAGACGTAGTAAGCAAAAAAGGCATTGAGTCCCATGCCCGGAGCCAGGGCCACCGGATAATTCGCCACCACACCCATGACCATGGTTGAAAGTGCCGCGATCCAGATGGTCGAAGCAATGGCCGCTTCTTTCGGGATACCTGCCTCAGACAGGATATTCGGATTGACAAAAATGATATAGGCCAACGCGATGAACGTCGTAAAGCCAGCCAGGATTTCTGTCCGCACGGTCGTATTCTTCTCACGCAGTCCGAAGAACCGTTCCAGGAAGGATTCCTTGCTTGTTTGCGCTTGCATAAAAATAAAGCCTCCTCTTTTGATAGCACCGCAAAAGACAAGGCACAGTAAAAGGGAGACTCCACGCCTCATTCCTGTAGCCTGTGACAATTTACGGTTGCCTGTAGAAACGCCCACACCTTATCCATGGGCTTATACAAGAAATAACGCACTAAGAATATCAGAAAAACAAGATACTGTCAATCCAGTCCAGACGGACAGAAAGGACTGGACAACAAAAAAGCTCTGACGAATGTCAGAGCATCTTTTTGAAGTGGCGGAGTGGAGAGGATTCGAACCTCCGCACCAGTTACCCAGCCTAACGATTTAGCAAACCGTCCTCTTCAGCCTCTTGAGTACCACTCCATAAATGGCAGGGGCAGTAAGACTTGAACTCACAACCTACGGTTTTGGAGACCGTTGCTCTACCAATTGAGCTATACCCCTAATATAAAAATGGGGCGACTTGTGGGGATCGAACCCACGCATGCTGGAGCCACAATCCAGTGTGTTAACCGCTTCACCAAAGCCGCCATGAAACCGGCAATTTCCTATCCTCCCAGTCCGTCTCCAGACAA